>NZ_JBSFSB010000014.1:0-113093 GCF_053589535.1 Mycobacterium sp. NPDC003323 | reverse complement strand
GTCGGCGTCACCGCCAACCAAGGCCTCTTCGGCCACGGCAGTTCAGTCATCGTCGCCCGCTGACACGACGCTCCCCTTCCCCGCGAGGGTGCGTGAACTCCGTCCGGACGACGGCGTGTCGGGTGCAGACCCGCACGCTCGCCGGGAAGGAGGGATGGTGACTAGGCCACACCCAGGTAGGCGGCCCGGATGCTGTCGTCGTCGAGCAGATCCCGCGCCACGCCGGTGCGGGTGACCTCGCCGGTCTCCAGGATGTAGGCCCGGTCGGACCGGCTCAGCGCCTGTTGGGCGTTCTGCTCCACCAACAGCACCGTGGTGCCCTGGCTGTTGATCTCGCTGATGATGCGGAAGATCTGGGAGATCACCATCGGCGCCAGACCCATCGACGGTTCGTCGAGCAGCAGCACCTTGGGACGGGCCATCAGTGCGCGGCCGATCGCCAGCATCTGCTGTTCGCCACCGGACAGCGTGCCGCCGACCTGGTTGCGCCGTTCGGCCAGCCGCGGAAACGTGGTCAGCACCCAATCGAGCCGCTCGTCATGCTCGGACTTCGACGGGAATTTGCGCCCGTAACAGCCCATTTCGAGGTTCTCGATGATGGTCATGCCGGGAAACACCCCGCGGCCCTCGGGGGCCTGGATCAGCCCTTCGGTGACCCGCTTGTGCGCCTTGACCTTGCTGATGTCGACACCGTCGAACCACACCGAACCGGAGGTGAGCGACAGCAGACCGGAGATGGCCCGCATCATCGTGGTCTTCCCGGCACCGTTGGAGCCCAGCAGGGTGACCAACTCACCCTCGTGGACGGTGAGCGAAACCCCGTGCAGCGCTTTGATCCTGCCGTAGTGCACGACGACATCGCGCACCTCCAGCAGCACCTTGCGCGACAACTCAGGAACGTCAGTGGACTGTGTCATCGGGCACCCCCAGATAGGCGGCGATCACCGCCGGGTTCTCGCGGATCTCGGCCGGTAGACCGTCGGCGATCTTGCGACCGAATTCCAGCACCACGATGCGGTCGGTCACCCCCATCACCAGTCGCATGTCGTGTTCGATCAGCAGCACGGTGTAGCCGTCGTCGCGGATCTTCTGGATCAGTTCGATCAGCGCCGACTTCTCGCTGGGGTTGAATCCGGCCGCGGGTTCGTCCAGACACAACAGCTTTGGCTCGGTGGCGAGCGCGCGCGCGATCTCGAGGCGTCGCTGGTCACCGTAGGGCAGGTTCTTCGCCTTTTCCTCGCCGCGGTGTGCGATCCCCACGAAATGCAGTAGGGCCGCCGATCGTTCGATCGCCGAGCGCTCCTCGCGGCGGTGCCGGGGCGAGCGGATCAGCGCACCGGGCACCGATGTGTGGTGCCGGGCGTCGGTGCCGACCATGACGTTCTCCAACGCCGTCATCTCACCGAACAACCGGATGTTCTGGAACGTGCGAGCGATACCGAGCCGGGTGATCTGATGCCGTTTGATGCGCCCGATGACCGAACCGTCGAACGTCACCGAACCCGATGTCGGCCGGTACACACCGGTGATCGCGTTGAAGCACGTGGTCTTGCCGGCGCCGTTGGGTCCGATGAGTCCGAGGATCTCGCCGCGCCTGATGTCGAACGTCACCGCGTCCAGCGCGGTCAGGCCGCCGAACTTGACGGTGAGATCGGTTGTCTGCAGCAGGACTTCGCCCTCGTCGGCCTGGATCTCGCGGTGGACGCTCGCGATCTCGGCGACGTTGTCCTCGAACTCTTCCGGTGCGGTCATTTCGCCGGCTCCGTATCGGTCGGCTGCTTGCGCAACAGGTCGCGGGCGGCCTTGGCGTAGGTGAGCAGGTGCTGGCGCGCCGGGAACAGACCCTGCGGCCGGAAGATCATCAGCACCACCAACGCCAGTCCGAAGAACAGGTATTTCAGGTTGCCCATGTCGATACCCAAGAAGTGCACCCCGAGTAGGCGGTTGGGCAGGTAGACGATGATGAACGCGCCCAGGATCACTCCGAGCTTGTTGCCCTGCCCGCCGAGGACCACCGCGCACAGGAACAGCATCGAGTTGATGATGTTGAACGTCGGCGGCGCGACGTACTGAACCTGGCCGGCGTACAGCGCGCCGGACAACCCACCGATGGCCGCCCCGATGGTGAAGGCCCACAGTTTGAACTTGAAGGCGTTGACACCCATCACCTCGGCGGCGTCCTCGTCCTCGCGCACCGCGATCCAGGCCCGGCCGACGCGGCTGCGTTCCAGGTTGCCGACCAGCAGCAAGATGATGACGATGAGAATCAGGCCGAGCCAGAACCACCAGGTGCCGTAATTGGTGTCACCGCTGGAGTTGGACACCGAGAACACGCCCTGCGGATGCGCCTCGCTCTCCAACAGGTGCGGGAACGCAACCTCGTTGAGCCCGCGCGGACCGTTGGTGACGTCGGAGAGGTTGTCGGCCAGCAGGCGGATGATCTCGCCGAAGCCCAGCGTGACGATCGCCAGGTAGTCACCGCGCAGTCGCAGCGTCGGTGTTCCCAGGATCAGCCCGCTCAACGCGGTGATGGCCATCGCGATCGGCAGGCAGGACAGCCATGCCCACGGAGTGCTGAAGAACCCCGACGGGCTCATCTGGTTCCACGGGCTTTCCGGACTGGTCAGCAGGGCCACCGTGTATGCGCCCACGGCGTAGAACCCGACATAGCCGAGGTCGAGCAGACCGGCTTGACCCACAACGACATTCAGGCCGATCGCGATGATGGCCACCATGGCGAACTGGGCCATGGTGCCGCCGAAGCTGATGCCCGGGGTGTCGATGAATCCGGGTGTGAACAGCGGCGACAGCGCCAGGCCGGTGAACAGGACGGCGCCGAAGATCCACTTCTGGGGACGGTTGAGCCCGTCCCACCAATCCATCACCCGCGCCCAGACCTTGCCGCCCGCGCCGGTCTGCTGTTGTCCGCCGGTCATACGCGTGCCTTCCCCAGGCTCTCGCCCAAAATGCCGGTCGGTCTGATCAGCAGCACCAGGACCAACAGCACGAACGCCACCACATCACGCCACTGGGTGCCGAAGACGGCCTGGCCGTAGTTCTCCATTACGCCGAGCAGCAAACCTCCGAGCAGCGCTCCCCGCAGATTGCCGATACCGCCGAGGACGGCCGCCGAGAAAGCCTTGATGCCCAACAGGAATCCGCCGGAGTAGATGATGCCCTGCGGCACCTTCAGGGTGTACAGCAGCGCCGCCGCGCCGGCCAGCAGACCACCGATCAGGAAGGTCGTCATGATCACCCGTTCGCGCGACACCCCCATCAAGGTGGCGGTGTTGGGGTCCTGGGCGACGGCGCGCACACCGCGTCCGAGTTTCGTCCGGTTGAGCGCGATATCGGTCAGCAGCGCCAATACCAGGGCGGCCCCGATGATGACGATGGTGGTGTTGGAGATCGCGACGCCGAACAGCTCGAACTGAGTCTTCGGTTGTACCAGCACGATTGGCTGCTGGGCGTTTGGGCCGCCGTATCCCGGTATCAGCGAAGGCAGGATGAACAGCACGAACTGCTGCAGCACGAACGACATGCCGATAGCGGTGATCAGGAAGGTCAGCGCGCGCGCATTGCGTTTGCGCAGCGGGCGGTAGGCGATGAACTCCAGACCGACCGCGGCACCACCGGAGACCAGCATCGCGAACAGCATGGCCACACCGAGGTACAGGATGGTCAGCGCGATGCCCTTGTTGTAGGCATTGCCACTCGGGGTGAAGCCCAGGATGAAGTCCAGTGCGAAATATGCGCCGAACATGCCGAGCATGAAGATCTCGGAATGCGCGAAGTTGATCAGGCGCAGCACGCCGAAGACCAGGGTGTAGCCGACGGCGACCAGGGCGTAGATCGCGCCCCAGGACAGGCCGTCGATCGTCAACTGCCAGAAGCTGTCGACCAGCGCTCCGACATTGAAGTTGATATTGGCGGCCAGGTTCATCCGGCGGTGGACTCCTCAGAAATTCTTGGACACAACGAGGCTGAGACGACCGAAGCGCGTCCGGGCCAGGCGCTCCCGGACGCGCTTCGTCTCACTGCTTACTGGACGTCGTAGATCCAGATGAGGGTTGTGGTGAGCTCACCCTCGGGCGTCCACTGGTACTCGCGCGCCACGCCCTGGCCCTGGTAATTGCGCACGAAGTCCAGCAGCGCAGGCCGGGTGATGGCACCCGAGTCGATGCCCTTGAGCAGGATGGTGCCCAGGTCATAACCCTCGGCACTGTAGGTGCCCGCCTCCTGGCCGAACTTGGTCTGGTACTCCTCGGCGAACGAACCGGTGGCCGGACCGCACGGGCAGGCCAGCACGGAGCCCTTGGCGGACTCACCGGCCTGCTTGACGAACTCCGGGTCCTTCGTACCGTCGGCGCTGGCGAAGATGCCCTCGAAGCCGCCGTCGCGCAGCTGCTGCACCAGCGGTGCCGCCTCGGCGTAGTAGCCGCTGAAGAACACCGAGTCCGGTGCGGCGCCGTTGATCTGGGTGACGGCCGCGGCGAAGTCTTTGTCGCCCTTCTTGACCGAGATGTTGCACGCCGGATCGGCGACCGGGCCCAGTGTGTCGCGAACCGCCGTGGCCAGACCCAATCCGTAATCGGTGCTGTCGTCGACGACGCAGACCTTCTGGTGGCCCAGCGTGTTCTTCAGATAATTGGCGACCGAGGGTCCCTGCACGCCGTCGTTGGCAAGGCCGCGGAAGAAGGTGCGCCATCCGTTCTTCGACAGATCGACGTTGGTGGCCGATGCCGTGGTGGCAACCAGACCGGCCTGGTTGAACACGTCACCGGTGGCCTTGGTCTCGCCGGAGAAGGCAGGGCCGACCAGGCCGATCGTGTACTGGTCCTCGACGATGCGCGGTGCGATGTTCGACGCCTTCTGCGGGTCGCCCTCGGTGTCGAACGGTTTGAGCTGCACCTGGCAGCCGGGGTTCGCCTCGTTGTGCTTGTCGATCGCCAGCTGCACGCCGTTCTTGATGTTGATGCCCAGGGCCGCGTCGGGGCCGTTGAGGGCACCGGCCATGGCGATGGACACCGGCGGGCAGGTGGCCTTGCCGTCACCGGCCGGATCGGCCGGCTCCGCGGCGCCCGACGCCGAGACCTCGCCGCCGTTCTCGTCGATCTGCACCTTCTCGACGATGCTCAAATCCGTCTGCGCCGCTTCTTCCTCGGGCGTGCTCTGAGTGCAGCCGGCAATCGCCAGCGCCATCAAACCCGCGCCCCCGAGCGCAAATGCCTTGCGTGCCACGTGACCGCGCACGTCTCACCTCCGGTTCCCTGTTCTGATCGGCATCTTCGTACCGGTCGGACGGCCGGATCGGCGATGCTTCGCCGCTGACCTTAGCCACTACATCGCGCCGTCGCGTGATGTTCGGCGACGCGTCGCGTGGTTCGGCCGGATGAACCGCCCAAACAGCAGGGTCGGAAACCCAGACTTAACCGCTGGGGCGCGTGGGCGCGACTATTTGTCGGCTGCCGCGGCGTCGCCGCCTGGTGCCTCGAGCGTCTCCAGCACCACTTCGGCGACGCGCTTCATGGTGGTGCGCCGATCCATCGCGGCACGCTGAATCCATTTGAACGCCTCGGGTTCGGTCATCCCCTGGTTCGATTGCAGCAAACCCTTGGCCCGCTCCACCAGCTTGCGGGTCTCCAGTCGGTCCGACAGCGTTGCCACTTCGGTCTCCAGCGCGGCGATCTCGCTGAATCTGCTGACCGCCAGTTCGATCGCCGGGATCAGGTCGGTGATGGAGAACGGTTTGACCAGATAGGCCATGGCACCGGCATCCCGGGCGCGTTCGACGAGTTCGCGCTGGGAGAAGGCGGTGAGGATGACGATCGGCGCGATGCGCTTAGATGCGATCTCCGACGCGGCGTCGATCCCGTCGCGGCGGGGCATCTTGACGTCCATGATCACCAGATCGGGTTTGAGGGTCTCGGCGAGATCGACCGCTTCCTGACCGTCGCCGGCCTGCCCGACGACCTCATAGCCTTCATCGCGAAGCATCTCGGCGAGGTCCATTCGGATCAGCGCTTCATCTTCGGCGATGAGCACGCGGCGGGATGCGGGGGCGTCGGTCATGGATGCCATTGTGTCGCGATTGTCGACACGAAGCGACTGCGGGGTTAACAAGCATCGCGGATGAGGCCATCCCTGCGGTCAAAGCACCCCGGCGCATCCCTTAAGGTGGTAGGTCGCAGGAACACTTGCCCTCGTATCCCAACTGGCAGAGGAAACGGATTCAAAACCCGTGCAGTGTGAGTTCGAATCTCACCGAGGGCACCACGATCATCGACCGGAGTACCGATGCACAGCACTGTGGTCTACGCCGCGAGCTGGGACTCCGCCGTACTGGTGACCCAGAATGCCGGCGATCTGATCGGCACCGCGGCCTTCGCGATCTCCGGGGCCTTGCTCGCGATCCGGCGTGACTTCGACATCGTCGGCGTGGTCACCCTCGCGGCGATGACAGCATGCGGCGGCGGGGTGATCCGCGACCTCATCATCGGCAGGACGCCGCCGACGGCCTTTGTCGATCTCAGATATCTGGCGGTGGCCATCATCAGCGCGCTGGTGATCTTCATCTGGTCTCCCCCGCCGCGGCTGATGGGCCGCCCACTGGACCTTGCGGACGCATTGGGACTGGGCGCGTTCTGCGTGGCCGGCACGGTCACAGCGCACGACCACGGCTTGGGGTTCGCCTCGTCGGCACTACTCGGCGTGGTCACGGCGGTCGGCGGTGGCGTGATCCGTGACGTACTTGGGCAACGGACCCCCAGCGTATTGCGGCCGGACCAGGAGATCTACGCCATCCCAGCACTTTTCGGCGCGGTGATCACCGCGGCACTGCTCGAGCACGGGCGTTACAGCTTGCTCGCCGGCGGCGCGGTTGCGGCGGCGGTGTTCACCTTCCGGGTCCTCGCGCTGCGGTTTCGGTGGCGCGCCCCGCAGGCCCGCGGGCGGACCACTCGCTGATCTGGCGACCCGTTCGGCATTAGCGGAATGCCATTGTCAGCCGATTGTGTGAACGTACCCGCACCGTCGACGGTGCCAACCGGACCGCGCCGCACGATGTCGACGCCCACGCCGCCCACGATGAGACGGCAACCGAGTCCGGCGATAGGGGTACCCGACCCGATGGCGATGACGCTGAGCCGAGCAATGACGCGGCCGCGCCGCCCCGCGACAAGGCGTCGTCGGAGCACACCTCATCGGATGCCGGCACCGCGCCGAGCGCGCCGAGACGCGCGCTTCTGGGGTGAACCCGGCCGGAATTGGCCCGGGTACGCGAGTTTCGCTGACGTGGAAACGAAGATGCCGCTACAGGACATCGTCCTGTAGCGGCATTCCCCTCGCGTGACCGCGGGTCAGCTGTTGCCAGCCGAAGATGTTGCGGTAGAGGCGGACTCGGCGCTGCGAGCCGTCGGACGCTGCCCCGCCTCGGAGGCGGCGCGCAGGCCGGTGCGGGCGGCCTTGGTGGTCCGGACGGTCACCTCGTCACGCGCCTTGAGGTTGGGTCGCACCACCTCGACATCGGGCTGCGCCGTGAAGTCGGCCTTGCTCGGAGCTTCGGTGTCGGCCTCGTCGTCGGTCTTGGACTCGGTGTCCTCACCCTTGTCCTCGGTCGGCGTCGCATCGTCGGCGTCCTGCGCCGGCGACTCGGGGGCCTCCTCGGCCGGGGTCTCGTCGACCGGGGCCTCATCGACGGGAGCCTCCTGCACGGGCGCCTCTTCGGCGGGAACCTCCTGCACCGGCGCCTCGGCAACCGGCGATTCCTCGACGGGCACCTCCTGGACCGGAGCCTCTTCGGCAGGCGCCTCGGCCGGCACTTCGGACACCGGGGCGTCGGACACCGGAGCATCCTCGGCCGGCTTCACCGAATTCTTCTGATCACCGCTGTCGGTGACCTCATCTGCTTCTGCCGGCGTCGCGGCATCGAGTCCGGCGCGGCCGGTCTCGAGGGGGCCGTCCACGGTCATCGCGGCGGTACGCAGCGCCGCGGACGATGCCGTCTTGGGCTTGATGCCGAAGATGCCGTTGAAGAAGTTCGAGAACATCGCACCCACGGCGCTGAACAGATTGCCGAAGTTGAACATGCTCGAGAACGCCTGGGAGATCGCCTTGAACAGCGCCGCGATCGGGTTGCCCGACGACGATCCGCTACCGGCGCCCGGGCCGGGGCCGGGATCGGTGCCCGGGTCGGGATTGTTCGACGGATTGGTCAGGAACTCGATGAGTTCCTTGATGACCTGGCCGACCGGCTTCATGGTGCCGTCCGGACGGAAGATGCCCAGATTGGCCTCGTCGTTGTTGGTCGGCGGGTTCAGCCAGTCCTTGATGGTGTACAGGAACATCGGACCCGCACCTTGCACCGTCTGCCAGAACTCGATGATGTCGCGGACGAACGCGGCCTGGGTGGCCTCCGAGACGCGGTTGGTCGGGATGCCGTACTCGGTGATCCAGATCTTGACCTGCTCCTGCCCCTCTTCCAGGAACGAGTCCATCAGCTCGCGGATCCGGTTCAGCTGGTACAGCGGCATGCCCTCTTTCCATGCCAGATCCTCGCCCACGGAGAACTTCCACTCGAAGTTGTAGGGGTGGAACGACAGCGCATCGAAGAATCCGTGCGCGCCGGCCTCGTACATGCCGCGGACGAAGTCGATCGGGTTCAGGGTCAGGCCCGCCCACGTCTTACCGGCGCCGATCACACCGCCGATGACGGTGATATCGCTGCCGATCTGCGCCGACGCCTGCTTGAGCGCGGTGTAGGTCTTCTTCAGCATCTCGGTGTAGGACGCCGGATCGAGGGTGTTCCAGAACTGGATCGAGTTGGGCTCGTTCCACACCTCGTAGGCCGAGATCTTGTCGCCGTAGCGCAGCGCCACCGACTTGGCGAAGGCGGCGAACCTGTCGAAGTTGGCCGGCTCGCCGTTGAGCGGGGTACTCGACGATGCCCACACCGGCGTCGAGTTCAGGACGCCGAGGATGCCCATCCCCCGGGCGGCCGCGGCGTTGACGATCTTGTCGAGCTGGTCCCAGCGGGGTGCGCCGAGCCCGAACGGGGTGTCGGGATGCAGCGGCTGCACGCCGGCCCACGGAACCATGATGCGGACGTTGGTCACGCCGAGGGACTGCATGAGATCCAGCCGCTCGTTGATCTCCTCCATGCTCGCCGCCATGTAGAGCTCGGAATCGGCCACACCAATGGTCGAAGGAGACTCCTCGATGGTGGCGACCGGCGTCACGTCATAGGAGCGCTGTTTGCTCGTTGGCAAGACAAAGTAGCTAGAAGTCGCCGCGAATAGCGACGCGGCTATCAGACTGACCACTGTCCGGAGGGCAACTCTCCGGAGCGGCTTGGGCATCTTGTCCCACATGGCGACTCCTGTTCTCAGACCTGCTCGTTCGGGCGTTGCCTACGCACTGTGCATGAAATTAACGCACCTGACAGCAAATTGCCAAATATGTAAAAAACGGCTTTTGAGGGCCCAATTTCCATTCAAGATCAGGTGATTTCAGCAAACTCATGTCCGAATCTGCAGAATCAAGATTCGCCTCTGCGTCGCGAGATTTGGCAAAGAAACTCCGTGACAAGATCGAATGCGCATTGCGGCCGTACTGTGACCTGAGTCACAACAGTTTGCCCACGTCCGTTAGCTTTTCGTGATGCCGGCGAGATGCGGCCGCTATCCACTCGGCGCGCCAGCGAATATTTACGACAACGTCAGCTAATATGCGGTGCTGTCCCCCGAACGGTGGACATGTCCCCTACACACAAATTTGGACAAGGTTTGCCGGCGGCCTGCGCGGATCCGCCGAATCCGGCCCTTCCGACAGCCCGCCGCGGAGTACGCTCCGAGGGTGGCCGCCACGCTGCCCGGCCGGTGCCTACCCGACCTTCCGGAGGGCAGCCGGCACTACGACGACGCCGCCAGTCGGCGGCTGGCAACACTGACCATCAGCAGTCGGATCGCGGCCGCGATCGTTGCCATCTACGGGGTCGCCGAGATCATCCTGGTACCCGAAGTACCACATATCGGGCTGGTAAACCTGGTCAGCGCTGCGCTTTTTGTCGCCACCCCGATGCTCTACCGGTTCGGCTCGCTGGTCGCCTCGACGGTGTTCGTCACCATCGCCTACACCAGCACCGCTTACCTGTGCAGCCAACTCGGCACGGACACCGGATTGCAGTTCTATTTCTTCGTGGGCGCGGCGCTGATCATCCTCGTCGTCGGCGCCGACCACATCATCGCCGCATCGGTACTGGCGGCCTCGGGAGCGATCCTTGCGATCGCACTGGAGTGGCTGGTGCCACCCAACACCGGCGTCTTCTCCGACGCGGCGATGCGCGCCAACTTCTTCGTCACGGTGGCCACAGCAAGCCTGATGGTGATCGTCGTCGTGGCCTCGGCGATGCGCCGCATCGACCGCGCCGAAAGTGCGCTGCAGGCCGAGTTCGACAAATCCGAGGCGCTGCTGGCCAACATCCTCCCGGACACCATCGCCACCCGCCTCAAGGACCGGCGGGACTCGATGATCGCCGACGGGTTCGAGGACGCATCGATCCTGTTCGCCGACATCGCCGGTTACACCAAACGGGCCAGCGATACCGACCCGGCCGACCTGGTGATGTTCCTGAATCGGCTGTACACCGATTTCGACAGCCTGGTCGACCGGCACGGCCTGGAGAAGATCAAGACCAGCGGTGACTCCTACATGGTGGTCAGCGGCGTCCCGAACCCGCGGCCGGATCACCTGGAGTCGCTGGCGTGCCTGGCGCTGGACATGGCCCATGCGGTCGCCGGATTGCGCGACCCGCAGGGCCGCGAGGTGCCGCTGCGGATCGGCATCGCCGCCGGGCCCGTGGTCGCGGGCGTCGTCGGATCGCGCAAGTTCTTCTACGACGTGTGGGGCGACGCGGTCAATGTGGCGTCCCGGATGGAGAGCACCGACGAAGAGGGGCGCATTCAGGTGCCCCAGGACGTCTATGAGCGGATCAACGACGCCTACCTGTTCGAAGAGCGCGGCGAGGTGGCGGTGAAGGGCAAGGGCGTCATGCACACCTGGTATCTGGTGGGACGCCGGCAGCCCGCCCTGCCGGGCGCCGGCCCGACCACCCTGCCCGACGGGACTACACCTTTTGGTTCTCCGACCGGATGAGCCACGCCAGCTTCTCCAGTCCGTCGATCAGCTGATGCAGGATGTCCGCGGTGCTGGGATCCTCGGCGTCGACACCGTCGTGCACGGTGCGCAGCGTCTCGACGGTGGCGTAGATGCGCGTGCTGATCAGGTCGACCACCTCGGTGGTGTTGTGTTCATAAGGCGGGAATGCGGGCAGCGTCGTCGTTGCGGCCACCGTGTCGGAGCGGCCGTCGGCGACCGCGTACAGCGTGCGCATCCGTTCGGCGACGGTGTCGCTGCCGGCACGGGCGAAGTCGACCAGTTCGTCGAGTTGCAGGTGCAGATCCCGGAAGTTGGTGCCGACGACGTTCCAGTGCGCCTGCTTGCCCTGCAGATGCAGCTCGATCATGTCGACCAGGACCTGTTGCAAGCTGGCCTGCAACTCGGCTGAGGCCTGGAATCCCTGGATATCGGTATCGGTGCGGCGGTTGATGTTCGTCATGCTCATTCCAACGCGGTTATTTCTGGAATCATTCCAAATTAGCCGGGAAGGTCATCGCGCTGTTGATCCTGCTGACTGAGCAGTCTCGCGTAGCCCGCGCCGATGCCCAGCAGCACCAGTCCGGTGACGATGAAGACAGCCACCCGGAAGATGCCGTCCAGGGTGCCCAGATCGAACAGGAACAGCTTGGCGACCGCGGCGGCGACCAACGCCATACCTCCGCCGATCGGCACCGAACGATCCGCCCTGCCCAGCCGCGCCGCGTACCAGAACAGGCCGGCCGCCAACATGATCCAGCAGATAGTCGCCGCCATGTGCCCGGCCAGGAAGCCGCCTTCCGTCCCACCGACCAGCACTCCGGCCGTCACCGTGAACACCGTGACGGCATAGGCGCTCAGCACGGCGGTCACGGCCAACAAGACCCGTCCCGTGTCGGCGTCGCGGTTGTGGTGTGTCAGGGCCCAAGCCTGGGCGGCCGCGTACAGGACGAGCAGCACACTGCAGATCAATGCGGAGACCGCCGCCGATCCGGGCAGCCGGGTCGCGGTCGTCAGGGTGTGCGGACCGGCAACGTCGAGGTAGTACAGACCGCCGACGGCACCGAAGGCGAATGCCGTGATCTGAGCCGTGGCGCTGCGGCGCCCGGCCACGGCCAGCACCAGCGCGAGTGTGAACAACAGCGGTCCCCCGACGCGGCCGTCGAAGGCCACCGCGACGGCGACGAGCGCGGCGGCCGCCGCGAGCGCCGACCACACCTGCCGTACCGGACCGGCGATGCCCGGGATACGGTCGCCGAGCAGCACGACGGCCAGCACTGCGGCCGCCATCGCCGCGATCATCAGCGCCGCGATGGCGCGGTCCACCGCGGCCGACACCGCCAGCACCGGCATTGCACCTCCGGCGGCAAGCACCGCGACCCACGTGCGATGTCGGCTGTGCGGCAACAGGATCAGCGCCGACCCGAGCGCCAGCACGGCCGCGATCGCCACGGCCCCGGCCAGCCACGGCTGTTGATCGGAGCCGAAGGCGGCGCCGATGAGCGCCAGGAGAACCGACCCGCTGCCGGCCGCGGTCCTGGCCGCGTACATCCAGGTCCAGTCGCGGCCCAGTTGCACCGGCAGAGTTGCCGCCGACAACGCCAGCATGAAACCGATGAGCAGCAGGTCGACATCGCCGACGACCACCGGCGCCAGCACCGTCAGCGGTACCAGCACCAACAGGCCGAGTTGCTCGGAACCCCACCGGCGCGCCAAAATCAGGCCGCCACCGGCGACCGCCGCGGACAGCACCAACCCGATCGGAGCGCCGACCCAGCCGTAGATCGTCGTCACGGCGACGACGTCGATGTACGCCGCGGCAATACCGGTGGCGGCCAGGGCAATTGCGCCGACTCGTCCGCCCGGCCGGGTGTTCAGCCAGAAGGCGCCGCCGAGCAGTGCGGCGGCCAGTACGGCGCCGGCGGCCACGCGCACCGGTGGGGCGAGCAGGCCGGCCTGCGCGGCCAGCACCACCAGCAACACCACACCGATCAACGTCACCGCGACGCCGGCGGCGGCCAGCGCCTTGCCGATCCAGTTCTGCGAACGCCGGGGCTCCGACTCCGCGTGCCCGGGTGCGGGAGTCACCGGTGGGGCCGGCGCAACGGCGGCCGCCGCGGCCGGCGGCGCGTACTGCGGGTACGCGGCGTAGTTCGGATAACCCCATGGCGCATGCGGCGCGTGCACTGGTGCCGAGTGACCGATGACTCCGGAGAGCTGGGTCAGTTCGGCCGATGCCCGGGCCAACTGGTGCGACATGGCCGCGAATTCGGCGGACAGTCGCGCGATCACCTGCTGCGGTTCGGTCATGACAGACATCGTCACCCACGGAGCGGTGTAGGCAGATGAGTAGGACTACTCGTTTCGCCCTACTCGTCGAGGCCGTGCTCGATGGCGTACCGGGCCAGTTCGACGCGGTTGCCCACCTGCAGCTTGCGGAATGTCGCCTGCACATGGTTCTCCACCGTGCGGTGGCTCAGCGACAGACGTTCGGCGATCTGCTTGGCCGTCAGCCCCTTGGCGACGTGGCGCAGGATCTCGGTCTCCCGCTCGGTCAGGCTCGGTGCGCCGGTCCGGTCGGCCTCCGGTTCGGCGGCGATGCGCCGATACTCGCCGAGCACCAATCCGGCCAGGCCGGGCGTGAACACGGCGCGTCCGGCAGCCGTGGCCCGGACCGCTTCGGCCAGTTCGGCTTTCGAGGCGCTCTTGACGAGGTATCCGGTGGCGCCGGCCTTCACCGCGTTCAGCACGTCACCCCGTTCATCCGAGGCCGACAGCACCAGGATGCGCGTAGCGGGTGAGACCGCCAGCACCTCGACGCACGCCTGGGCGCCGGTGCCGTCGGCCAACCGCATGTCCATCACGACGACCTCGGGTTGCACCACCTCGGCACGGCGCCGCGCCGAGGCCACGCCGTCCGCGGTGGCCACCACCTCGAAACCGTCGGAGGCCAGATCTCGCGCCACCGCATCGCGCCAGATCGGGTGGTCGTCGACGACCATGACCGTCGGCGCCTTGTCACTCATCGCTGCTCCGCTCTGCGTGGGACGCTCAGTTCCCACTCGGTACCGCCGCCCGGTGGTGTGGTCAGTATTGCCTGCCCACCCAGTGCGGCCAGCCTGCCTCGGATCGACTTGCTCACCCCGACCCGGCCCTGCGCCGCGGCCTCGGCGAGCCGCCCCGCCGGGATCCCGGGGCCGTCGTCGCGAATGCTGACCACAACTTCGGCACCGAGATCCTCCAACAGGACATAGGCCCGCGCGTCCGGACCGGCATGGCGCTGCACGTTGGTCAACGCATTGGCCGTCGCCGCCTCGAGTTCGGCGGCCACCGTGTCGTCCACCAACACCGCATCGGCGGGCACACTCACCGACACCCTGTCACCCGCATGCCTGCGCAGCACGGCGCCGAGATCGCTGATGCCCGAGGGCATATCGGCGCCCGCGACGGCGTCCTCGGTGGCGATCAGCCGTCGCAGCGCACGCTCCTGCTCGCCGGCCACCTCCGCCAGCGCCGCCGCCTCGCCGCCGATCTCGCGGCCGCGCCGGGCCACCATCGCCAGAACCTGCAACACACCGTCGTGTACGTGGCGCGAGAGTCGCTCCCGCTCGGCCAGCGCGGCGCTCAGCCGGGTCGCCCGCTCCAGTTCGGCGTGTGCGCGACGCGCGGTGTTGGCGGCCATCCCCACCGCCAGCCCCACCGCGAGCTCGATCAGGATCGTCGGGCTGCGAACAAGATCCACGGCGATGGCACCCTTGAGTGCGGCGGCGGTACCCATGACCGCCAGCCCGATCGCCATACCCGCGGCCGGGCCCGCCAGGATGGCCGCCGACACCACCGCGTTGGTCGCCCACAGCGTCGTCGGCCACGACTGGTTGGCCAGCGTCCACTGCTCGGAGGCCACTATCACGGTGGTGCCCATCAGCACCACCACGATCACGACCTCACCGATCACCCAGGCACGGCGCCGGCCGAACCCGCGCAGATACGCCAGACCCCAGGCGACGCTGCAGGCCGTCAGCACTCCGAACAGGACCCAACCGAGCCCCGGCCGGTCCAATTCGTGGTTCTTGGATACCTGGAAGTACAGCGCATAGCTCCAGCTGAGCAGCCGGAACACCTGCGCGGCCCGCCACAGCGGTGCGGCCGGGTCGGGCTGTGACGTGCGCACGGGTTACATCACCTTGGAGAGAAAGGCTTTCGTACGCTCGTGCTGCGGATTGCTCATCACCTCGGTGGGATTGCCGCGTTCGACCACGACGCCGCCGTCCATGAAGACCAGCTCGTCGGCGACCTCGCGCGCGAATCCCATCTCGTGCGTCACCACCACCATCGTCATACCCTCGGCGGCAAGCTTCTTCATGACCGCGAGCACCTCGCCGACCAGTTCCGGGTCAAGCGCCGAGGTCGGTTCGTCGAACAACATCAGCTTGGGGCTCATGGCCAACGCCCGCGCGATCGCGACGCGCTGCTGCTGACCACCGGACAGCTGCGCCGGATAGGCACCGGCCTTGTCGGACAACCCGACCTGCGCCAGCAGATCCATCGCCCGCTCGGTGGCCTGCTTCTTGTTCTGTCCCTTCACCTGGGTCGGCGCCTCGATGACATTGCCCAGCGCCGTCCGGTGCGGGAACAGATTGAAATGCTGGAAGACCATGCCCACATCGCGGCGCTGCCTGGCGACCTCGCGCGGTTTCATCTCGTGCAGCTTGCCGCCGCGCTCGTGGTAGCCGACCAGCGCGCCGTCGACGTAGAGCCGGCCGGCGGTGACCGTCTCCAGGTGGTTGATACAGCGCAGGAACGTCGACTTGCCGGACCCGGATGGCCCGACCAGCACCAGCACCTGCCCCTTGTGCACCTCCAGCGTGATGCCCTTGAGCACCTTGAGCGCGCCGAAGTTCTTGCAGACCAGCTCGGCCTTGACCATCGGCGTGCGGTTCTCCGACGACACGCTCACACACCCGTACCCATCTGCGCCTTGGCCAGCGCCTCAAGTTGTTTGGGACTCAGCTTGCGCGAGGCACCCCGGGAGAAATAGCGCTCCAGGTAGAACTGGCCCACCATCAGGATGCTGGTGACCACGAGATACCAGGTGGCGGCGACCAGCAGCAGCGGTACCGGCTCGAAGATGCGGGCGGCGATCTCCCGGGTGGCGATGCTGTACAGATCGAACGCGTACGGCACCGCGGTGACCAGCGAGGTGGTCTTCAGCAGGCTGATGACCTCGTTACCGGTCGGCGGGATGATCACCCGCATGGCCTGCGGCAGCACGGTCCGGCGCATCGCCAGTCCCCACGACATGCCCAGTGCCGTCGACGCTTCCAGCTGCCCCTCGGGCACCGAGGTGATACCGGCGCGGACGATCTCGGCCATATAGGCCGCCTCGTTGAGGGCCAGGCCGATCACCGCGAGAGCGAAGGGGAACGACAGGTTCTGCAGGTCGATGTGGAAGAACGACGGACCGAACGGAACCCCGAGCTGGATCTTCTGGTAGATGGTCGGCATCAGACCCCAGAAGGCCAGCTGCACATAGACCGGGGTGCCCCGGAAGATCCAGAGGAACACCCAGGCCACCGAGCTGAGCACGAAGTTGTCCGACAGCCGCATGATCGTCAGGATCACGCCCAGCACGATGCCGATGGCCATCGAGTAGACGGTCAACTGCAGCGTGTTGAAGACACCCAGCAGGATGCGCTCGTGGAAGAGGTACTCCAGGAACGTCGACCATCCGTAGGCCGGGTTGGTGGCCGCTCCGTATAGGAACAGCCCGACGATGACGATGATGACGGCCGCCGCCACCCACCTCCACGGGTGGCGCAGGGGAACTGCGTCGATGGTCGCCGGTGAACCGGATCCCGGTGAGCTGGACTGTGGCGGCGAGCCGACATCATTCATGGTTGTCGATTTTCTCCCAGGGATTTCTTCAGGAGACGGCGCCGTTGATGACGGGCTTGTCGATCATGCCGTCCTCAAGACCCCAGTTCGCGGCGATCTCTTCGTACTTGCCGGACTCGATCAGGTGCTCGAGTGCCTGCAGCATCGACTGCGCCAACGGCGAGCCCTTCTCCACCGGCCAGCCGTAGGGCGCCGCGTCGAATGTCTCGCCGGCCTGCTCGAGCTTGCCGTTGGTCTGCTTGATCGCGTACAGCGTCACCGGCGAATCGGCGGACATCGCGTCGGCCTGGCCGAGTACCACCGCGTTGGTGGCGGCGTCCTGACTGTCGAACGGGACGATCTCGATGGCGGGCTTGCCCTCGTCGACGCACTTCTTGCTGCGCGCGGGCAGCTCGTCGGTCTCCTGGTAGGTGGTCGCCTGCACGGCGACCTTCTTACCGCACGCGTCCTCGGGATTGATCGAGCCGCCGGCGGGCTGGGCCCACAGGGTGCCCGCGGAGAAGTAGGTGACGAAGTCGACCTGCTGCTCGCGTTCCTTGGTGTCGGTGAACGAGGACATGCCGACGTTGAACGTGCCGCCCTGGATGGACGGGATGATCTTCGCGAAATCGGCCTCGCGGTATTCGGGCTGCAGTCCCAGCGTGCCTGCGACGGCGTTCATCAGGTCGACGTCGAAGCCGACGATCTTGCCGGTCTCGTCCTTGAACTCGTTCGGGGCGTACGGGATGTTCACGCCGACGACCAACTTGCCGGAGGCCTTGATGGCCTCGGGCACGGTGTTGGCAATCTCCTCCACCTTCTCGGCGGGTGCGGCCGCCGTCGGGGACTCTTCACCACCGCTCGGTTCCGAGCTCGAACAACCCGACAGGGCCAGGGCGCCGGACGCGGCGAGCACCACCGCCAGCCGCCGGAACGTCGCGGAGCGCGAGATATTGGTCCGGCGGTCTTGGATTCCACCCAACACGGTTTGCCTCTACTTTCTCTTGCCGAGCTGTCACGGTCTGGTCCGTCGACAGCTCCAGCCGAAGACGTTAACGACCGATGATCCGGCGCGCAGCGCCGGTAACGGAACAGTAGTGGAGCCGTAACGTGAGAGGCAGCCGAACGCACATCTGACTCGTGTCGCGGCGTTCTACCGCCCATCGCCGCACCCGGGTGCGGCGTCGATACCAGGCGCGGGAGCGGCGTCGGCGTGCAACACTCAGCCCATGCAAACCCTTGCTCCCCCAAGCCTGTTGCAGCACCTGTGGAAATCCACCCTGGTCTCTGGTGTGTTGGCGATCGGCCTCGGCATCGCCGTGGTGGTCTGGCCTGGTATTTCCATCCTGGTCGCGGCAATCTTCTTCGGGGCCTACCTGCTCATCACCGGTATCGCCCAGATCGTGCTGGCCTTCAGCCTGCAAGCCTCGACGAGCGGAAAGGTCCTGCTCTTCATCAGCGGTGCCGCGTCCGTGGTGCTCGGCGTGCTCGCCATCGTGCGCATCACCGACGCGGTCCTACTGCTCGCCATCTGGATCGGCGTCGGGTTCATCTTCCGCGGCGTCGCGACGGCCATGTCGGCCGTCGGCGATCCCACCCTTCCCGGACGTGCCTGGAACATCTTCGTCGGTGTGCTCAGCCTGATCGCCGGCATCGTGGTGCTGGCCTTTCCGTTCCCCTCGCTGGGCACCCTGGCCTGGGTCGCCGGATTCTCGCTGATCTTCATCGGCGTAATGGAAGTCGTGACGGCATTCGGTATCCGGTCTGCCTCCAAGTCGCCGACGGCACCGGCGCCTGCCGCGCCGGCGACGCCCGCGGCGGCAGCACCCCCGGCGGCCTCCGAGCCGGCCGAGTCGGCTGAGCCGTCCGGGCCACCTCCGATGAGCTGAGTTATCCGCGCCACGATCAGGCGCGCACGGACGCCGGTGCTACTACACTCTGTCGTAGTCGAGCAACGGAGCTCGATCCGCAGCCGAGAAGTTGGTGCACATGGACGCTTTGGACGTCGCGCGGTGGCAGTTCGGGATCACCACCGTTTATCACTTCATCTTCGTTCCGCTCACGATCGGTCTGGCCCCGCTGATCGCGGTGTTCCAGACCATCTGGGTGATCACCGGCAACACCGCCTGGTACCGGCTCACCAGGTTCTTCGGCAAACTGTTCCTGATCAACTTCGCCCTCGGCGTGGCCACCGGCATCGTGCAGGAGTTCCAGTTCGGGATGAACTGGAGCGAATACTCGCGCTTCGTCGGTGACGTGTTCGGCGCCCCGCTGGCGATGGAGGGGTTGATCGCGTTCTTCTTCGAATCGACGTTCCTGGGACTGTGGATCTTCGGCTGGACCAGACTGCCCAAACTGGTTCACCTGGCCTGCATCTGGATCGTCGCCTTCGCCGTCAACGCCTCGGCCTACTTCATCATCGCTGCCAACTCGTTCATGCAGCATCCGGTCGGCGCCCGGTACAACCCCGAGACCGGACGCGCCGAATTGACCAGCATCGTCGAACTCTTCACCAACAACACCGCGCTGGCCGCGTTCCCGCACGCCGTCGCCGGCGCCTTCCTGGTGGCGGGCACCTTCGTGGCGTGCATCTGTGCCTGGTGGATGGTGCGCAACCCCGACGGGGCGGACGCCCGCACCATGCACCGTCCGGCCGCGATCCTGGGCTGCCTGGTCGCATTCGCGTCCGCCGCCGCGCTGACCTACACCGGCGATGTGCAGGGCAAGCTGATGTTCGCCCAGCAGCCCATGAAGATGGCCTCGGCGGAATCGTTGTGTCACACCGAGACCGACCCGAACTTCTCGATCCTGACCGTGGGCACGCACAACAACTGCGACAGCGTCACCCACCTGATCGAGGTGCCCTACGTGCTGCCGTTCCTGGCCGAGGGCAAGTTCACCGGTGTCGAACTGCAGGGCGTGCAGGATCTGCAGGCGGAGTACGAGCAGAAGTTCGGCCCCGGAGATTACCGGCCCAACCTGTTCGTCACCTACTGGTCGTTCCGTGCCATGATCGGCTTCCTGGCGGTACCGATGCTCTTTGCCATCACGGCGCTGTGGCTCACCCGCGGCGGCCGGATCCCCCGGCAGCGCTGGTTCGCTACGTTCGCCCTGGCCACGCTGCCGACGCCGTTCCTGGCCAACAGCGCGGGCTGGGTGTTCACCGAGATGGGTCGCCAACCCTGGGTGGTGGCGCCCAACCCGACCGGGGACCCGGTCCTGCGATTGACCGTCTCCCAGGGGGTCTCGACCCATTCGACGGCCACGGTGCTGACGTCACTGATCGTGTTCACCGCGATCTACGCCGTGCTCGCGGTCATCTGGTTCTGGCTGATCCGCCGGTATGTGGTGGAAGGCCCGCTGGAACACGACACCGAACCCATCCCGCCGACACCACCCGGCGAGGACGAGGTCAAACCGCTCTCGTTCGCGTATTAGGAGGCGCGCCATGGATCTTCAGATCTTCTGGTTCATCATCTTGGCGGTGCTGTTCGTGGGCTTCCTGGTGCTGGAGGGCTTCGACTTCGGCGTCGGCATGCTGATGGCACCGTTGGGCCGCGTCGGGAAAGGCGACCCCGAGAAGCACCGCCGCGCGGTGCTCAACACCATCGGCCCGGTCTGGGACGGCAACGAGGTGTGGCTGATCACCGCAGGCGGCGCGATGTTCGCGGCCTTCCCGGGGATGTACGCCACCATGTTCTCGGGGCTGTATCTGCCGCTGCTGGCCATCCTGTTCGCCATGATCGTGCGCGTCTGCGCCATCGAATGGCGCGGCAAGGTCGACGATCCGCAGTGGCGGCGCTGGGCCGATATCGCCATCGCGATCGGTTCCTGGGTGCCGGCCATCCTGTGGGGCGTGACGTTCGCCGCGCTGCTACGCGGTCTGCCGGTGGACGCCGACCACCAGATCGACCTGGGCATCACCGACGTGCTCAATGCCTACACCCTGCTCGGCGGCCTGGCCACCTGCGGGCTGTTCCTGCTGCACGGCGCGGTGTTCATCACGCTGAAAACCGAAGGCGCCGTGCGTGATGACGCACGCGACTTCGCGATCCGCCTGGCGCTGCCGGTGACCGTCGTGCTGGCCGCCTTCGGCTCATGGACCCAGCTGTCCTACGGCACCCACTGGACCTGGCTGGTACTCGGATTCGCCGTGGTCTGCCAACTCACCGTGGTGATGTTGGTGCTGTCCAACGGCAGCGACGGCTGGTCCTTCGCGATGACCACCGCCGTCGTCATGGCTGTGGTGACGCTGGTGTTCGGCTGCCTGTACCCCGAACTCATCCCGTCGACCCTCGACCCGGCGTGGAGCCTGAACATCTACAACGCGTCCTCGACGCCGTACACCCTGAAGATCATGACGTGGGCCGCACTGATCGTGACCCCGTTGGTGCTGGTGTACCAGGGATGGACGTACTGGGTGTTCCGGCAACGCATCTCGGCCGATCGGATCCCCGACCCGGCGGGGTTGTCACCGCGCGTGCCGTGACCGGCGGCCGCGGACCCGGACTGCCGCCCACGCCGGGGATCCGCCGGTACCTGGTGGCGATGGTCGGCTACGGGGCCGTCATTTCCGTCGCGACCGTGGGGGCCGCGGTGGTGCTGGCCCAGGTTGTCGCCGGTGTCATCACCGATCCGGCATCGCGCTCCCTGCAGCACTGGAGCGCACAGTTGGGAGTGCTGGCGCTGCTGTGGATCATCCGCGTCATGGCACAGCGCCTGCAGGGCGGGCTCAGCCAACGCGCCGCGACCGCGGCGATCGGTGACCTGTCGGCCCAGGTGCTGCGCACCGTGACCGCGATGCCGCCGCACCGGCGCCGCCAGGTGCTCGATGAGGCCACCGTCATCGTGACTCGCGGGCTCGACGGGCTGCGCCCGTACTTCACCGGCTATCTGCCGACGGTGGTGCTGGCCGGCATCCTCACCCCGGCCACGATGGTCGTCATCGCTATCGCCGATTGGCAGGCCGCCGCGGTGGTGGCGGTCGCGTTGCCGCTGATACCGCTGTTCATGGTGCTGATCGGCCGGCTCACCGCCGACCGCTCGGCCGCCGCGCTGACCGCGATGACCACCCTGCAGTCGCGCCTGCTGGATCTGGTCGCGGGCATACCGACCCTGCGGGCACTGGGGCGCGCCGGCGGACCGGCCGATCGCATCGCCACACTGTCGGCAGCGCATCGCCGATCGGCGATGCAGACATTGCGCATCGCCTTCCTGTCGGCGGCGGTACTGGAACTGATTGCCACGCTCGGTGTCGCGCTCGTCGCCGTGAACGTCGGGCTGCGGTTGGTGTTCGGCGAGATGACGCTGGTGGCCGCACTGACCGCGCTGCTGCTCGCCCCGGAGGTGTTCTGGCCGCTGCGCCGCGTCGGCGTGCAGTTCCACGCCGCCCAGGACGGCAAGGCCGCCGCCGACGCCGCACAGCGACTCCTCGACGGACAACCCGGGCACCACAACGGAACTCGCACCGTGAGCGCACCCGCGATCGGTATCCGGCTGGTCGAGCTGAGGGTGCGCGGGCGCGACGGCGCCGCACCCGATGGTCTGAGCGCCGATATCCGCCCCGGCCGCGTCACCGTGCTGACCGGGCCGAACGGATCCGGTAAGAGCACCGCGCTGGCCGCCATCCTGGGCTTGCTCTCCCCCGACGCCGGCCGGGTCCTCATCGATGATGTCGACATCACCGAGGTCGACCGCGCGCAGTGGTGGTCACGGGTGGCCTGGTTACCGCAACGACCGGCGCTGCTGCCCGGCACGGTGCGCGACAACCTGGAGTTGTTCGGCCCGCTGACCGATATCGAAAATGCCTGTCGGGCCTCGGGTTTCGACGAGGTGCTGGCCACCCTGCCCGACGGCCTGGACACCCTGATCGGACGCGGCGGCGCCGGCCTGTCCCTCGGGCAGCGGCAACGGCTGGGACTGGCCCGGGCGCTGGGCTCGGCCGCGCCGGTGCTGTTGCTCGACGAACCGACCGCACACCTGGACCTCGATGCCGAAGCACATGCGCTGGAATCCATCTCGGCCCGGGCACGGGCCGGCGCCACCGTCGTGGTGATCGGACACCGCGCTCCGGTGCTGAACATCGGCGATCAGGTCATCCGCGTGGAGGGTGTGGTCGATGTCCACCGCTGAAATCATCGCGCTGCTGCGGCCGCGCCTTCCCCGGCTGCTGTTGGCGGTGCTGTTCGGCACCCTCGCCCTCGGCAGTGCACTGGCCCTGGCCGCCGTGGCGGCCTGGTTGATCACCAGGGCCTGGCAGATGCCCCCGGTGCTGGACCTGACGGTGGCGGTGGTCGCGGTGCGTGCGCTGGGCATCTCGCGGGGCGTGTTCAGCTACTGCGAGCGGTTGGCCATCCACGACACCGCCCTGCGCGCCGCGGGCAATGCCCGGGTGGGGCTCTACCGGAGACTCGCCGAGCAGCGGCCGGAGGACGTACTGCGCCTGCACAGCGGCGATCTGGTGACCCGGGTCGGCAGTTCGGTCGACGATCTGGCCGACGTGCTGGTGCGGGCGGTGCTGCCGATGTGCGTCGCCGGCGTGTTGTCGGTGGCGGCGGTGGGCATCATCGTCGTCATCTCACCCGCCGCGGCAGCCGTGCTCGCGGCCGCACTGCTGGTCGCCGGAGTGCTGGCGCCCTGGCTCGCCGGCCGGGCGGCGGCGGCCGTCGAAAGGTTGGCCGCACAGCACCACACGTCGCGCGATACCGCCACGTTGGTGGCCTTGGAACATGCCGACGAACTACGGGTGGCCGGGCGACTGGACGATGTCATCTCCGCATCCGAGCGCGAGCACCGCGCACTTGGACATGCGCAGGACCGTGCGGCGGCTCCGGCCGCGACGGCCGCCGCGGTGTCCACGGCGGCGATCGGCGTCGCGGTCGTGGGTGCCGTGGCGATCGGGATCCTGTTGGCCGATCAGGTCGCGCCGACCTCGCTGGCCATCCTGATGTTGTTGCCGCTGTCGGCATTCGAGGCCACGACGGCCCTGCCGGCCGCCGCCGCGCAGCTGGTACGCACCGGGCTGGCGGCCCAGCGTCTGGCCGAACTGAGCGCACCGGATCCGGCGGCACGGTCACGCCCGCACATTGCGCCGGTGCCGTTGGCGCTTGGTGACCGGGTCGCCGTGGTCGGACCGAGCGGATGCGGCAAGACCACCCTGCTCATGTCGATGGCCGCCGAGTATCCCGAAATCCCGCTCACCACAGCGTTTTTCGCCGAGGATGCGCACCTTTTCGACACCACCGTGCGCGACAATCTGCTGGTCGGCCGCGGGGACGCCCGCGATGGGGAACTGACCGATGCGCTGCGGCGCGTCGGACTCGACGACTGGCTGGCGGGATTGCCCGACGGCCTGGACACCGTCCTTGTCGGCGGGGCGGCGGCCGTCTCGGCCGGGCAACGTCGCCGGCTGCTGTTGGCACGCGCGCTGATCACCGACTTCCCCGTGGTGCTACTCGACGAACCCACCGAGCATCTCGACGCCGCCGACAGTGACCGGTTCATCACCGAACTGCTCACCCCCGGCGGCTTGTTCGCCGCCGACCGCACCGTCGTGGTGGCGACCCATCACCTGCCCGAAGGGCTCGACTGCCGGACGCTCCGACTGGACACGCACCGGTAACCTCGGGGTCCATGAGCTTTCAGCCGCCGTACCCGGCCCATCCGCTTCCGCCGGCCGGACCGCGCAACGGTGTGGGCACCGCCGCGCTGGTGGCGGCGCTGGGCGCGCTGGTCTTTTCGTGGAGTGTCATCGGGGGCATCGCCGGTGGCATCGTGGCCGTCGCGCTCGGGCTGTCCGGCCGGGGGCGGGCCCGGCGCGGCGAGGCGGACAACGAGCCCATCGCCAACGTCGGGATCGGTCTGGGTGCGTTGGCCGTGGCCGTCGGCATCGCGGCCGTCGGGGTGTGGTCGGGATTCCTGGGCGATGCCGGGGTGGGCGACTACCTGGGCTGTATGGAATCCGCAGGCACCGATCGCACCGCACAGCAACAGTGCGAGAACGCATTTCGCGATCGGATGGAAGACATCTCCGGACTTGGGACCGCCCGGCGCTAACTCCCGCCGGGGAAATACTTGACGATGCCCTCCTGCACCACGGTGGCCAGCACCTGACCGTCCGTGTTGAAGAAGTGCCCGCTGCTCAGCCCACGGGAATCCGCGGCCACCGGCGATGACGTCGAATACAGCACCCAGTCGTCGAACCGGATCGGCCGGTGGAACCACACCGAATGGTTCATGGTGACCGCGAATATCCGATCGAAGCCCCAGGACAGCCCGTGCGTGGTGATGATCGAATCCAGCACCGTGGTGTCCGAGGAATACACCAGCGCCGCGGCATGCAGCACCGGGTCCTCGGGCATCGGCGCATCGGCGGTCATCCAGACCCGGTTGTGCTCCAGCCGTTCGCCCTTGTCCCGCATCACCCAGGCCGGGTCGTTGGTGTAGCGCCACTGGATGGGCTTGAGCGCCTCGACGAACAACGGCACCGTCTGCTCGTAGCCGACCAGCAACTCGTCGATGGTCGGCAACCCGTCCGGGTCCGGCACCTGTGGGAAGGCGACGTTGTGCTCCAACCCGCGTCCGCCGGCCAGATGCGAGACCAACGCGGTGCCCAGCAGCACGCCGTCCTGGGTGACGTCCACCCGCCGATTGGCGAACCGCCGTTCGTCCCGCAACCGCACGACCTGGAACTCCAGGTCCTTCGCCGGGTCACCCCCGGCGATGAAGTGCATCGACAGCGTGCTCGGCGGTAGCTTGGCCGGCACCGTGCGGCTGGCCGCGACGAACGCCTGGGCCATCATCTGCCCGCCGAACGTGCGGATCGGATTGCGACTGGGATGGGTTCCGGTGAACGCGTCCTCACCCGCCGGGGTGAGGGTCAGGACAGTCAGCAGTTCTTCGAGATGTTCCGCTGACAAATCTGGTCCCCCTAGTGGTCGTCCTCGCCGATCCGGTGCACGTGGATCAGGTTGGTCGAGCCTACTGTGCCCGGGGGCGCACCTGCGACGATGACCACCAGGTCGCCGCGCTTGTAGCGGCCTAGATCCAGCAGCGCCTGATCGACCTGGCGGATCATGCCGTCCGTGGTCTGCATGTGCGGCACGATGAACGTCTCGGTGCCCCACGTCAGCGCGAGCTGACTGCGCACCTCGGGCAGCGCGGTGAACGCCAGCAGCGGTAGCGGGGTGTGCAGCCGGGCCAGCCGCCGCACGGTGTCGCCGGACTGGGTGAACGCGACCAGCGCCTTGGCCTCCAGCCGCTCACCGATATCACGGGCGGCATAGGAGATGACGCCACGCTTGGTGCGCGGGACGTGGGTCAGCGGCGGCGCCTCGGTGGAGTTGGACTCCACGGCCGAGACGATGCGCGCCATGGTGCGCACCGCCTCCAGCGCGTACTTGCCCACCGAGGTCTCACCGGAGAGCATCACCGCATCGGCACCGTCGAGCACGGCGTTGGCGACGTCGGAGGCCTCGGCCCGGGTGGGCCGGGAGTTCTCGATCATCGACTCCAGCATCTGGGTGGCGACGATGACGGGCTTGGCGTTCTCGCGAGCCATCTGGATGGCCCGCTTCTGCACCAGCGGCACCTCTTCCAGGGGCAGTTCCACACCCAGGTCGCCGCGGGCCACCATGATGGCATCGAAGGCCAGCACGATCGCCTCGAGATTCTCGACGGCCTCGGGCTTCTCCAGCTTGGCGATCACCGGGACCCGGCGACCGACACGGTCCATCACCTCGTGTACCAGCTCGATATCGGCCGGCGAGCGGACGAACGACAGCGCGACCAGGTCGACCCCGAGGCGCAGGGCGAACTCCAGATCGGCGATGTCCTTCTCGCTCAGCGCGGGCACCGAGACGTTCATCCCGGGCAGCGACAGACCCTTGTTGTTGCTGACCCGGCCGCCCTCGGTGACCTGGCACACGACATCGTTGCCGTCGATGTGCTCGACGACCAGCCCGACGTTGCCGTCATCGACGAGCAGGCGGTCGCCCGGCGCCGCGTCGACGGCGAGCTGTTTGTAGGTGGTGGACACCCGGTCGTGGGTACCCATGAAGTCGTCGACGGTGATCCGGACCGTCTCCCCGGTCTGCCACAACGTGGCCCCGGTGGCAAACCGGCCCAGCCGGATCTTGGGTCCCTGCAGGTCAGCGAGGATACCGACGGCACGGCCGGTGGCATCCGATGCCGCGCGCACACGCCGGTAGGACTCCTCGTGATCGGAGTGCTCGCCGTGGCTGAAGTTCAGCCGAGCCACATCCATGCCGGCCTCGACCAGGTCGCGGACCGTTTCATCGGTGGCAGTTGCCGGGCCAAGGGTACAGACGATCTTTCCGCGTCTACTCACGTCTGCTGAGCATAGTCCTGATCGATTCAGATGACGATTCGGCAGGACGACGAGCGGGGGTTTTCGCTACCCGACGGCAATCGTGGGCACCAGCGGGAAGCCCGGCCAGTTCCGCACCACCGTCCATGCCACCAGAGCCAGGATCACCGTGACCGTGGCGGCCATCGGCATCAGCGTGCGACCACGGCGCCACCGGATGGCGAGCCACACCAGTAGCGTCGGGATGCCGAACAGCAGAAAGACGTTGTCGGTGACCGCCGCGGCCAGATCGGCGTTCAGCACATCGTGGGTCATCCGCAGTCCGCCGCAGGCCGGGCATTCCAGCCCGGTCAGCGCCTTGAACGGACAGGCCGGGAAGAAGCCGGGCCGGTGCGGATCGCCGAGACCGATATACGCCAGGGCGCCGGCCAGGCCGACGCCGGCGCCGACGACACCCCAGCGGGTAGCGGTGCCGCTAGGTGCCATCGCGCAGCGGTCGGCCGTGCGCATCACGCACGCGGTCGGTCAGGATGAGGATCGCGTCGATGATGCCCCAGATGACCGCACCGATGAAGCACGTCACGAAGCCCACGATCAGCTGGGCGATGCCCAGGCCGGTCTGCCCGATATAGATGCGCCCGATGCCCACGAAGCCGAACAATCCGAGCAGCTGCAACAGCCCTGCGATCACCTTGGACTTGTCCGAATACGGTTCGCCGGTCATCGGATGTCGACCGTAGGGCGCCATCGGGTCGTAATAGGCGCCAGGCGGCGGCGGGGGCGGATACTGCGGCGGCTGGCTGCCGGGCGGCGGACCGAAGCTGCCCGGGTCGGGTGACGACGGAAAGGACTGCGGACCGGTCATGTCCTCAGGATGCCAGAACCGCGAACTCCGCGCGGTGACGCCACGATGACTCCCACCGGTCCGGGAAACAGCGTTGCAGTAGCTCGATCATGATGGGAACCGCTGTCGATGCTCCGGGTGAGGCGCCCAACAGGCCGGCGATGGTGCGGTCGGCCGAGACGATGAGCTCGGTACCGGACGTGAGAACCCCGTCCGGATTCACGAGTTGGGCGCGTTGACCCGCCGGGATCAGTTCCCAGTCCGCACCGTCCGCGTCGGGGTAGTAACGGGTCAGGTGGGCCAGTTTTCGTTTGCGCGAGGTCAGCAGTTGGCCGATCAGGTACCGCACCAGTGGCATGTTCCGCAGCGCGGCGGTGGTCACGGCGCGCACGTTGTAGCGGTGCACGGTGGCGAAGAAGTCCGTCACGCTGCCGTGCTTGAGCAGTTTGGTGCTGAAGGTCGCGTAGGGCCCGAACATCAGGTGGGCCTGACCGTCGACGAGGCGTCTGTCCAAGTGCGGCACCGACATCGGAGGTGCGCCGGTCGGCGCCTGGCCGTAGACCTTGGCATCGTGGCGTGCGACGACCTCCGGGGCGGAGCAGCACAGGAACGCCGCGCCGACCGGTAGCACGCCGTAGCCGCGGACCTCGGGCAGTCCGGCCCGCTGTAACAGGCGCAGCGCGTTGCCGCCGGCACCGACGAACACCCGGGTTGCGTTGAGGTCGAATCGGTTCCCGGCCACCCGCCAGCTGCCATCGGAGTTGCGGCGTAGCGTGCGCACCTCGTGGTCGGTCTGGATGGCAGCACCACTGCGGGCCATGATGCGCACCAGACCGTGGGTCAGGGCACCGAAGTCGATATCGGTGCCGGCCGGATGCCAGGTGGCGGCGATCCGCTGGGAGCGGTCGCGACCCTGCATCACCAGTGGTGCCCATCCGGTGATCGTCACCGGGTCCTCGGAATAGTGCAGATCGGCGAACGCGGGCATGACCCGCAGGGTTTCGAATCGGGATCGCAGATAGGCGATACTGCGTTCTCCGAACACCACATCCATGTGCGGTGCGGCGCTGATGAAGCCGTCGTCGAGCAGGCCCGTCTCGACAAGGTGCGACCACCAGCGTCGGGACGTCCGGAACTGCGCCGCGATGGCGGCCGCGGTGGTGCCGTCGGCAGGGTCAGGCATGTAATTCAGTTCGCAATACCCGGAATGACCGGTACCCGCGTTGTTCCATGCCTGGCTGCTCTCGGTCGCGACATCCGCCGCTCGTTCCAAGAGAATGATGCGCCAATCCGGTTGCAGCATCGAGAGCATCGCACCCAGCGTTGCGGACATGATGCCGCCGCCTATCAGTGCGATGTCAACGGTGGGCCGGGTGTCGACGCTGTCCATGACTTCAGGATCGGCATCACATATCGATCCGTCCAATGAATGTTCGGGCAGATATAATCCAGTAATGAATGAATGGTCAGCGCTGCTGGCACCACAGTTGCGGGCACTCGACGTGCTCGCTGCCTGTGACGGACACATGACCCGGGCCTCCGAGCGGCTGGGAATCCCCCAGTCGTCGATGAGCCGACGTATCCATGCGCTGGAGAAGACCCTCGGTGTGCCACTTGTCGTGCAGGAGGGCAGAACGGTACGCCTGACGTCTGCGGCGACGCGGTTGGCCGATCGGATCAGGGATCCGTTGCGCGCGTTGGATTTCTCGGTGGAATCGATCGCCGGTGAGGCCGACGCCGAACACGGTGTCGTGCGCTTCGGATTCCCGTTGACCATGGGCTCGGGCACGTTGCCGACGCTGATCTCGGAGTTTCATCGCCGGGTGCCGGGGATCCGACTGCAGATCAAACAGGCGCACGGCTCACAGCTTGCCGCCGACCTGCGGTCTGGCGAGTTGGACGTCGCCGTGCTGATTCCCGCGCCCCGCGATCTGCCGCACACCGTGGTCGGCCAACAGACGATCCAGGCCGTGCTGCCGGCCGGGCACCGACTCGGCACGCGCCGCCGGATTCGCTTGACGGAGTTGCGTGACGAAACCTTCATCGCCAATCCCGCGAGTTACAACTTGCGACAGCTCACCGAACAATGGTGCAGGTCAGCCGGATTCGATCCAGCGGTGACGGTGGAGATCACGGAGTTCGCGACCATCCGCGAGCTGATCGGCCGCGGACTGGGCGTCGCGCTGCTTCCGCATGACGGCCGCATCGCCGGCGGCACCGCGGAGGTCGCCTTGAGTCCGGCCGGATTTCGGCGCGATATCGCGCTGGCGTGGGGGCCGACGGCGGCCTCCGCCGTCGGCCGGCGGCTGTTGGGATTCCTGCGCGAACGTCTGTGATCAGCCGGGCACATTGGCCTTGAGCGTGGCCAGCGCCGCTGTGCAGAGCTCGGCCAGTTCCTCGGCCTCCGCGGGATCCAGGGCGGCGCGCACGAGTTCGGCCATCCGCCGATTGGTCATCTGCTCCGCCTCGTCATAGCGGTCCTTCTTGTCCGCGCCGTCGGGGAACGGTTTCGGCCAGCCGAACATCGCCGCGTATTGCGGCCCCTTGTTGAGCATGTGCGCCTCGATCGGCGTGACATCGCTGAGGCTGAGTGCGTTGAAATGCAGTCCGGCGCGCAGTTCGCGCAGCACGAACATGACCTGCAGGACGCGGGCCGGGGCGTCCTCGGCCAGCGGCATCGTGCGCCACCCCGTGAACAACGGAGAGGCCGCGGTCGGCGCCGCCGCGATGAGCTTCTCCCCCAACTCGGCGATGCGTTCCAGACCGTGGGCGTCGGCGAGGTACTTGCGCCCGAAATCGGCGGCCTGGTCCCAGTACACCTCGGCGGCGCCGGCGGCGCCGCGCACGGCGACACCCTCGTCCCACATGGTCGCGAGGCCGGTGGGTTCGAATACCGCGAACACCGCGGCGACGGTCGCGCCGGTGACATCACCGAGCACGCCACCGCGACCGGCGACATACCCGGCCAACGGGTTCTGGTATCCGTTGGCCACGCTTGCCTGATAGGTCTCGGGGTGCAGCATGAAGACGGCGACTGCCTGTTCGATGGATGCCCCCGCGGTCGCGGTGGCGTGGACCAGATCGGTGTCGGTCATCGAGGCTTCTCCTGGCTGGGGCCGGCGGGTACGCAATCGAACACTAGACGCCTGCCGACGGGCGCGGCCCACCTATCGCGTGAAGGACCGGCTGCTGCTGGATTGTCCCGCTTGGCGAGCGACATTCGAGCGACACGAATTTCTCTGGCCCCGTTGGCATCTCGTGTCACATTCCGGCCTGGTTTGTCGGTGGTCGTACGTATGTTCGGGTCATGAAGTCGGATGTGGTGCAGTCTCGGGACGCGGTGGCCGCCGCGGTCTGTGATCGTGCCGCGTCGGTGAAGGCGTTGTTGGATGCTGATTTCTCGGTGTTCGACACCGCCGAGTTGTTGGCGTTGCAGTCCGAACGCGAGGAACGCGCCCGCCAGGATGAGGCGGTCGATCACCGGATCCTGGCGGCGTTGATGGCGCGGGCGAGCGCGCATGAGATCGGCGGCAAGAACTGGGCCGATGTGCTGGGCACCCGGATGCGACTGTCCGGGCGCGAGGCCGCGCGCCGGGTGCGCCGCGCCGAAGAACTGGCCCCCAGGCAGTCGATCACCGGGCAGACGCTGGAGCCGGCGTTGGGGTTGTGCGCCCAGGCGTTGGCGCAGGGGGCTATCGGTGAGGGTCATGTGGCGGTGATCGCCGAGGCGGTGCGCCTGGCGGCCAAGTATGTCGATGCCGCCGAATGTGCGGAGTTGGAGGCCATCCTGATGCCGCTGGCCCAGAGCAGCCCGCCCGAGACGGTGCACGCCACCGCGGTGTCCGCGCTGTATCTGATGAATCAGAATGGCTCGGGCCCCGATATCGTGCGCCACAAGCGCGGTATCAGCATCGGTCAGCAGGATGCCGACGGGTTGACCCGGATCACCGGCTGGGTGGATCCGGAGCTGGCGGCCTATCTGGGTACGGTGAATGACACCTGGGCCCGTCCCGGGGTCAACAATCCCGAGGACCCGGACTCACCGGCCAACCCCGAGCCGGAGCCGGAGGCTGAAGCTGACGAGCCGGCAGCGCCGGGCACTGAACCGGCACCGCCGGCGAGCGACGCCGAAGCCGAGTCGGAAGCGCAGGCAACTCCCGCATCCGACGCGGAAGCGGACGCAGAGACGGCTGCCGCTGAAGCGCAGGCGCCGCAGAACGATGCCGAGGCGCAACCCGAGCCGCACAACCCACCGTCCTCACCGCCCGCACCGTGTGATGATCCGGCGTCGGTGTGGGAACAGCTACCGCTGCCCACCACCTTCGACGAGCTCGCCGAGCGGATCGACGCGGTCGAGGCCGCCGCCGCAGCCGCAGCCACCCCGCCACCATCGCTGCCGCCGCTGACCGGCCCCGCCTACCGCGACACCCGCACCCAAGCCCAGCGCCAACACGACGCCCTCAAAGCCGTGCTACGCGAGATCCTCGCCTCCGGGCGCCTGGGCCAGCACAACGGGCTCCCCGTCACCGTCGTGGTGTCGACCACGCTGGGTGAGTTGGAGTCCGGGGCCGGGATCGCGGTCACCGGGACCGGCACCTTGATGCCGATGCCGGACCTGATTCGGCTGGCCGAGCATGCCCACCACTATTTGGTGGTGTATCGACAACACACCGCCGAACCGCTCTACATGGGCCGCACCAAACGCCTGGCCACCAAGGCCCAACGCCTACTGCTGTACAACCGCGACCGCGGCTGCACCCGACCCGGCTGCACGAAATGCGCCAACCACTGCCAGGCCCATCACGCCGACCCCAGCTGGGCTAACGGCGGGCTCACCGACGCCGACACCCTCGGACTGGGCTGCGGGCCCGACAACCAACTCGCCGAACTGGGCTGGACCACCCGCATCGACCCCACCACCGGACGCGTGCACTGGCACCCACCACCGCTGATGGACACCGGCCAAGACACCATCAACCACCACTTCCACCCCGAAGAACTCCTCAAACGGGAGGACTATCCCGAGGAGGAATCAGGGTGAGCGTCGTGTCACTCGGAGGGCTTGACCGCCAGCACCGGTTTCGCGCATTCCAGGATGAGTTTCTGCGCGACACTGCCGAGCAGCAGCTTGCCCACCGGGCTGCGATGGCGGATGCCCACCACCAACAGCTCGGCCTCGGGGCGGTCCATCGCGGTCAGCAGTTCGTCCACGGCGTCGACCCCGACGGGCTGGCGGAGCTCGAACTCGACACCGCACTCGGCGAGCCGGCCGCGGACATCGCTGACCTCCGCACCTCCCGCGAAACGCGAATCCACATACGCCTCACCCGATGTCGAGTTGATCACCAGCAGCGTGGTGTTGCGGCGCTTGGCCTCGACGATCCCGTGCTCCAGCGCCGCATGCCCGAATTGATCTGCGGTGTACCCGATGACAATCACAGCTGGCCCGCCTTCGTCTTCTGGTCCTTGTCGTCCTCGACGATCAACAGACTCTCCTCACTGCGGTTCATCAACCGCAGCACCAGCGGTGCCAGCAGCAGCAGCGCCATCAACACATAGGTGACGATCGCCACCGGTTCGGTGAACAGGCTGCTCCATTCGCCACCGCCGAGCTGCAGGCTCTGCCGCAGCTGCCGCTCGATGCGCGGGCCGAGGATGACACCGATGATCAAGGGCAGCACCGGAAGTCCGAATCGGCGCATCATCAGTCCGAGCAGGCCGAAGATCAGCAGCAACGCCAGATCCAGCGGCTGCACATTCACCGCCAACGCACCGAGCACCGCGAAGAACAGGATGCCCGCATACAGATACGGCCGCGGCGTGCGCAGCAGCTTCGCCCACAGCGGGGCGAGCGGCAGGTTGAGTGCCAGCAGCAGGAAGTTGCCGATGAACAGGCTGGCGATCAGCGTCCAGATCAGCAGCGGTTCCTTCTCGAACAGCGTCGGGCCCGGCTGGATCCCATAGGACACGAACGCGGTCAGCATGACTGCGGCGGTCGCATTCGTCGGCAGACCCAGCGACAGCATCGGCACCAAAGTACCTGCCGCCGAGGCATTGTTGGCCGCCTCCGGTCCCGCGACACCCTCGATGGCACCCTTACCGAACTCCTCGGGATGCTTGGACAGCTTCTTCTCGGTGATATAGCTCAGGAATGTCGGCAGCTCGGCGCCGCCGGCGGGCAACGCGCCGAACGGGAAACCGTAGGCGGTACCGCGCAACCAGGGCTTCCAGGACCGCTTCCAGTCGCTGCGGCCCATCCAGGGCCGTCCCACCGGGATGACATCGGCGGGCCGCCGACGCAGGTGCGCGGCAACCCACAGCGCTTCACCCAGGGCGAAGATCGCGACTGCGATGACCACGATGTCGATACCGTCGGACAGCTGCGGAATCCCGAAGGTGGCACGGGTCTGACCCGTCATGAAGTCGATGCCGACGATGCCGATGGCCAACCCCAGCACCAGCGAGATCGCCCCGCGCAGCTTCGACGAGCCGAGCACCGCGGTCACCGCCACCAACGCGAACAGCATGATCGCCAGGTAAGACGGCGCGCCGAGTGTCACCGCGAACCGCGAGATGGTCGGTGCGAAGGCCGCCAACAGCGCGGTACCGATGCTGCCCGCGATGAACGAGCCGATGGCCGCGGTGGCCAGCGCCTGGGCGGCCCGCCCCGCCTTGGCCATCCGGTTGCCCTCGATCGCGGTGATCACCGACGACGATTCCCCCGGGGTGTTCAACAGGATCGAGGTCGTCGACCCGCCGTACATACCGCCGTAGAAGATGCCGGCGAACATGATGAAAGCCGCACTGGGGCTGACGTTGTAAGTGATCGGCAGCAGCAGCGCCACCGTCATCGCCGGGCCGATACCCGGCAGCACGCCGACCGCGGTACCCAGCAGCACACCGATGACGGCGTACAGCAGGTTCATCGGGGTCGCCGCTTCGGCGAACCCCTGCAACAACCAGTCGAAGTTGTTCATCTACAGAATCCCGTCCAAGATGCCTGCGGGCAGCGGGATCCCGAGCCCTGAATAGAACGCGTAGAAGCTCGCCAGCGCCAACACGATGCCGATGGCGAGGTTGCGCACATAGTGCGCGCTGCCGAGCACCGTTGCGGCACCGGCGAAGAACAGCGCGCTGGTGATCACCCAGCCGAGCGGATTCACCAGCAGGATCATCCCGACGAACAGCGCGATCAGCATGCCGACGGTGCGCCAGTCGCTGGGCATGTCGGGGTCGATGTCCTCGCCGGCGTCGGCCTCACCGCGGGAGCCGCGCGGGATGGCGATCGCCAGGATCACCGCCAGCACCACCGCCGCGACACCGATGATCATCGGGAACAGCCCGGGACCGACGGGGTCGACCTTCGCGAAACTGTCGGGCAGGGTGCGCGATGTGTAGATCAGGAATCCGCCGACGACGGCCAGCACCGCCACCACCACGTACTGCGCGTAATCGGGCTTGTTCGCGGGTTCGTTCCCGCGCTCGGGACTGCTCACAACAGCCCCAGCTCGGTCAACGTCGTGGCCACCCGGTTGTCCTGGTCCCGCAGGAACTGCTCGAACTCCGGACCGGTGGCGAACGCGTCCGTCCAGCCGTTCTTCACCAAAGCCTCCTTCCAGGCGTCTGTGGCGTGCAACTCCTCCAGCAGGGTGACCAACCGTGACCGGTCCTCCTCTGAGATCCCCGGTGGCGCAAGCACTCCACGCCAGTTGGTGAAGGTCAGATCGATACCGGCCTCGCGCAGCGTCGGCGCGTCGATACCCTCGATCCGCTCGTCACCGGACACCGCCAGCACCCGCACCTGGCCCGACTCGATCTGGTCGACGTACTCCCCCAAACCCGACGTGCCCACCGCGATCTTCTTGCCCAGCAGTGCCGTCAGCAGGTCGCCGCCGCCGTCGTAGGTGATGAAGTTGACCGACCTCGGATCGATACCGACGGCGCGTGCGGTCTCCATCGGGAACAGGTGATCCGGCCCGCCGGGCGAGGATCCACCGCCGACGGTGACCTTGGCCGGATCGGCCTTCCACGCGGCGACCAGATCCTCGACGGTCTTGAACGGTGAGTCGGCGGGGACCAGGATGCCTTCCTGCTCCTGCACGACGCGGGCCAGCGGGGTCGCCTCCGACACCCGGGCATCGGACTCGTTGGTGTAGACCGCGCCGACCACGCCGAGGCCCATCATCATCATCAGGTCGCCGTTGCCGCGCTCGTTCATCAGCCGAGCCATCGCGACGGTGCCGCCGGCGCCGATCACGTTGAACACCTCGACGCGACCCGTGAGATCGTCGTCCTCCATGATCTTGACCGCCGTGCGCGCCGTGAGGTCGTACCCGCCGCCGGGGCTGTTGGGCACCATCATGCGCAGGCGGTGCATGCCCGCGGGATCATCGCCGCGGGTCACCCCGCACCCTGCCAGCGTGACCGCAAGCAGCGCGGCCATCAGCAGCGTCGCTGCCGTCCGCGCACGTCGTCCGAGTCCAGGCACCCTCATCCCCTTCACCGTTTGTGATGCTCAGCAATACTGTTCCCCACAGTGACCCAGGTCACTCTTTCGGACGTAAAGGAAGTTTTGGTCATTAAGAACACCGCGAGCCGGATCCGATCCGCGCTGGCCGGACTGCAACGCGGACGTAGTCTGGCCGGCCAGTTCCTGGCCTTCCAGCTGCTGGTGGTGGCCGTCGTTCTCGTCGCCGTCGCGGCAGTCTCGGTGGCCCAGTCCACCAGTGAATTCCGCCAGGTGCGCGGGCAGCGGATGATCGCCGTGGCCGAGAACATGGCGTCCACGCCAATCGTGCAGGAGCGCTACGCGGATCCATTCGCCGGCCGCACCCTGGCTCCAGAGGTCGACCGTGCGGTCGCGCTGTCCGGTGCCGATCTCGCCGAGATCCTCGGTCCCGACGGCACGGTCCGCGCGTCCTCGCAGCCCACGCGCATCGGAGTACACACCGATCTGGGACCGAGCCGCGCCGATGAGGGCCGCGCCTGGTTCGGTGACGCCGATGTCGACGGCACGCACAGCCTGATCGGGCAGGTGCCGATCCTGTCGACCGATGGTGAGGTACTCGCGGTCACCTCGGTCAGCGAGCGCTATCCGTCGGTGTGGGAACTGCTCGGCGGTGCCGGCGAGCGCCTGCTGATCTATCTGGGCCTCGGCGCGGCACTCGGTCTGGGTGCGTCCTGGCTGCTGTCCCGGCGCATCAATCGGCACACCCGCGGACTCGAGGTCGCCGAGATCGCCGGACTGGCCGACCATCGAGAAGCGTTGCTGCACAGCATCCGTGAAGGCGTGGTCGCGGTGAACACCGACGGCATCATCACCGTCGTCAACGACAGTGCCCAACGACTGCTCGGCATCGGCGCCGACGCCGTCGGCAGAAGCGTCGACGATGTCGGGCTGGAACCTGCGGTCGTGGACTTCCTGCGCTCCGGCGAGGGGGAACACGATGTCGTGATCGCCACCCGTCGGCACGTGCTCGCGCTCAACCGCAGCGCCGCCCGCAGCCACGGACGCCGCTTCGGTACCGTCACCACGATGCGTGACAGCACCGAACTCGCCGCGCTGCAGGCCCAACTGTCCTCGCACCGCAGCGTCACCGACACGCTGCGGGCGCAGACCCATGAGTTCGCCAACCAGCTGCACACCATCTCGGGTCTGGTGCAACTCGGCGAATTCGATGCCGTGCATGATCTGGTCGGCACCCTGACCCGGCGTCGCGCCGAGATCAATGACGCCGTGACCCAGCGCGTCTCCGACCCGGCGGTGGCCGCGCTGCTGATCGCCAAGACATCCTTGGCCGCAGAGAGCGGCGTGACGCTGACCCTACAGGGCGACAGCCATCTGCGGGCGTTGCCACCGGCGCTGGCCACCGATGTGATCACCGTGCTGGGCAATCTGATCGACAACGCCGTGGACGCCTCCGTCGGATCGGCCCGGGCAGGCGTCAGCGTCGCCATCGACGACACCGCGGGCCTGCTCATCTCGGTCACCGACACCGGACCCGGTGTCCCGCAGTCGCGTCGGGAGGAGATCTTCGCCCGCGGGGTGACCTCGAAATCGGCGGGCGGTCCCGCCGAGCAGCGCGGTATCGGACTGGCGCTGGTCCGGTTGGTCACCGCCCAGCACGGCGGGCACGCCGAGATCACCGACGCACCCGGCGGCGGTGCATCCTTCGTCGTCCGCCTGCCGGAGTCCGTACTGAGCGACGCGAAAGGATGACGCCGACGAACATGCGTGATGTGCTGATCGTCGACGACGATTTCATGGTCGCCGAGATCCACCGACGGTTCGTCGAACGGATCGACGGCTTCCGCCCGGTCGCGTTGGCCCGCAACGGTTCCGAGGCCCTGACCGCGGCGGCCGAGCTGCGGCCGGCGCTGATCCTGCTCGACGTCTACCTGCCGGACATGACCGGCCTGGAGGTGCTGCACCGGCTGCGCGCCCGAGGAGACCACGTCGGGGTCATCATGATCACCGCGGCCCGGGAACTCGATACCGTTCGCGGGGCGCTGGACGGTGGCGCCGCGGACTACTTGATCAAGCCGTTCGAGTTCGCGCAGTTGCAGGCCAAGCTGTCGGGATTCGCCGCGCGCGCCGACGCCCTGGCCGCCGAGGGCGGGGTCGACCAGACGATGGTCGACGCCCTCTTCGGTGGACATGGCGCACCCGAGACCGCCGAGGTGCTGCCGAAGGGCCTGGGCGCCGAGACCGGACGTCTGGTGCTCGATGCCGTCCGGGGTGCGGGTGAGGTGTCGGCCGCCGAGTGCGCCGATCTGGTCGGGATATCCCGGGTCAGCGCTCGCCGCTACCTGGAACACTATCTGAGCACCGGGGTCCTCGAACTCCGTCTGCAGTACGGGTCGGGACGCCCGGAGCGGCGCTACCGACCCGCTCGCTGACGGGTAGATTCACTGCGGTGGCACCGACCGTCCTGTTTCTCTACAACGATCCCATCGCGACCGAGGCGATGCTCGGCGAGGCCTTCGTCGACGCCGGGTACGACGTGGCGACCTTCGAGGTGGTCCCAGCGGAGCGCACCGGCACCCCGGCCGTCACCGTCGACTTCCCCGACCCGACCCGTTATGACGTGATCGTCCCGCTGGGGGCACGTTGGCCGGTGTATGACGAGGCGCTGAGCTCGACCTGGGTCGGCGCGGAGACCCGGCTACTGCACGACGCGGCCGCGGCCGGCGTGCCGACGCTGGGTGTGTGCTTCGGCGGCCAACTGCTGGCACAGGCCTTCGGGGGCACTGTCACCCGGTCGAGCACTCCCGAGATCGGTTGGTATGAGATCGAATCCGATGATGCGGAGCTCGTACCGGGCGGGCGCTGGTTCGAATGGCATTTCGACCGGTTCACCCTGCCGCCGGGCGCGACCGAGATCGCCAGGACCGCAACCACATCGCAGGCGTTCGCGCTGGGCCGGGCCGTCGGGCTGCAGTTCCATCCCGAGATCGATCCGGCGTTGTTGGAACTGTGGCTCGATGACGACCGCACGGCCGGCGAGGCCGGTCTGGTCGGCGTGCACCACGATGATCTGCGTTCGGCCACTACGCAATTGCACGATGACGCGGCGGCGCGGATCCGCCGGCTGGTGCGGGGCTTCCTGGCCTACGCCCAGCGTCAGCCGTGCCCCAATTCGTGAGACAGCGCGGCGCCGACCTCCGGACGCCGGAAACGGTGCCCCACCCCCTCCAGCTTGGCGGGCACCACGCGCTGGTCGGCCTGCGCCAGCTCGCGGGAACCTTGTTCTCCAAGCAGTAGTTTCGGGCCGAAGGACGGCACCGGGAGCAGCGTCGGGCGGTGCAGGACCCGACCGAGTGCGGCCGTGTACTCACTGTTGCGCACGGGCTGCGGGGCCACCGCATTGACCGGCCCGGACAGCCGCGTGTCGTGCAGGGCACGCAGGTAGACGTCGAGCAGATCATCCAGGCCGATCCAGGCCAGCCACTGCCTCCCACTGCCGAGGCGCCCGCCCAATCCGGCCGAGAACAGCGGACGCATCAGTCGCAGCGTGCCACCGCGGGCGGATTGCACCACACCGGTGCGGATGTTGACCACCCGCACTCCGCCCTCGGCCGCCGGCGCCGTCGCGGCCTCCCAGTCGGCGACCACATCGGCAAGGAAACCCTCGCCGCGGGTGGCGTCCTCGGTGAGCATCGAGTCACCGCGTGCGTATCCGTAGTACCCGATCGCCGATGCGCAGACGAACGTCTTCGGTCCGTCCACGGTTGCGGCGGCCAGTTCGGCCAGCGCCCGCGTGGGCCCGATTCGGCTGTCCCGGATGGCCGCTCGATGCGCATCGGTGAACCGGCCGGCGATCGAGGCACCCGCCAGGTGCACGACCGCGTCCACACCGACCAGCAGATCGGCCGCCGGGCGCTGTGGATCCCACTGCCGCTCATCGGGTTTGGTGGTTGGGTGGCGCACCAGCCGGATGACGCGGTGACCGCCGGTGCTCAGGAAGGCCGACAGCGCGTCACCGACCAGGCCGGAGGCCCCGCTGATCGCGACCACCATCGGTGCCAGCCCGGCCTCGCGGTGTGCGGCCAGGTCCTGCGCCAGCTGGGTGTGCCGGTAGACGAACATCGGGCGTAACGCCGCCGCCGGGACGACCGTGTCGACCCGGTCGTACACGCGGGTGGCATTACCGGGTGCCGCGGCGAACTCGTGGGTGTGCCGCCAGGTGCCCACGACGCGCACCGGCCACGTCAGCGGACCGTCACTGTCGAGGGCGTCGACGAACCGGTGCGGCGGGTCGTAGTCGGCGGCCTGGTGGCGGGCCACCCAGCGCAACCCACCGGGCAGGCCGAGCACCGCCCGGCCGTCGGCCAGCGACTCGGTTTCGGCGACCACGGTCATCGGCTGCCATGGCGGCACCAGGCGGCGCATCGCTCCGGGGCGGGTGTGCCAGGCGAAGACCTCGTCCAGCGGATGCTCGACGATGCTGTCGAACTCGATGCTCATGCCGAGAGCTCATCATGGCGTGATTTCACGGGCGCAGGGGTACCCAACCCCGGTACCGAGAAAACTCCCCACCATCGGGATGACTGTGATGAGCCGACTGCGTGACGACGCGCCCTTCCTGAACCGCCGCGATGCCGGCCGGATACTGGCCGAACGGCTCGCAGTGCCCGGCGGTGCCGACTCGACGTTGGTGCTGGGTCTGGCCCGCGGCGGTGTTCCCGTCGCGTGGGAGATCGCGACCGCGCTGGGTGTCGCGTTCGATGCTTTCCTGGTGCGCAAGCTCGGCGTGCCGCAGTGGCCCGAACTGGCGATGGGGGCCCTGACCACCGGCGGTCGGGTGGTGCTCAACGATGACGTGATCGACAGCCAGCGGATCAGTGATGCCGATCTGAAGGCCACGATCGACCGGGAGTGCGCCGAGTTGGCCCGCCGCGAGAATGTCTATCGCCGCGGCGCACCGCCTCCGGATCCCGCAGGCCAGGCGGTCATCCTGGTCGACGACGGGATCGCGACGGGCGCCAGCATGTTGGCGGCGCTGCGGGCGGTGCGTTCGGCGGGCGCGGCCCGGGTGACGGTGGCTGTCCCGGTGGGACCGGCCCATCTGCACCATATCGAGGTCGAGGCCGACGAACTCATCTGCGAGGTGACGCCACCGCAGTTCCGCGCGGTCGGACAAGCCTATGCGGACTTCTCGCAGACCACCGATGAGGAGGTCTGCGAACTGCTGGCCACCCCGACCGGACGACGCTAGCTCTTCGCCGGCCCCTCGGGGTCCGGCGAGATCTCGACCGCGCCGCCGGCCTCGCCCTTGTCGTCGGCGTCGGTGACGCCGGCAATCTCGGTATCGGCCTCGTTGTCGGTGTCGTTCTCGTTCTCGGACTCGGGTTGGGTCACGGTCGCCTCATCCTCCGGGTAGTCCTGTACGGATTCCAGCTCTTCTCGGTTCCCGGCGCCGTCCGCGTCATTCTCGTCATCGGGTTCGGCGTCCTGGTCAACACCGCTGCGGCGGGACCGCAGCGCGTCGCCGATGAGCAGGAGTACGCCGATGACGCTGGCACCGATGCACACCCAGGCGATCAGCTCGTTGCTGGTCACGACCGCGGCCACCAGGGCAGCTAGGCCGACGAGGGCGAGGACGAGCGCGATGATCAGCATTGATCGAGCCTATGCCAGCGCGGACCCGATCAGTTGCCGCCGCGGTTGAACTGGTTGAAGCCGCCGCCCTCGTTGCCCGCGGAGGAATCCACCGGAGCCGCCGAGCCGCGCTGGCCCAGCTCCTCGAGCTGCGACTCCAGGTAGGTCTTGAGCCGGGTGCGGTACTCACGCTCGAACGTGCGCAACTGCTCCAGCCGACCCTCCAGCACGGTCCGCTGCTGGTTGATGGTGCCCATGATCTCGGAATGCTTGCGCTCGGCATCGGCCTGCAGCGCGTCGGCCTTCTCCTGGGCCTGGCGCAGCTGGGTCTCCGACCGGTTCTGTGCGTCGCTCAGCAGCGCGTCGGCCTTGGCGCGGGCGTCGGCCACGGTCGTCTCGGCGGTCTGCCGCGCCTCGGTGACCAGGGCATCGGCCTGGGCGCGGGCGTCGGCGAGCAGCTTGTCGGACTCGGCCTTGGCCGTGCTGGTGAGGCGATCGGCGGTGTCCTGGGCCAGGCTGAGCACCTTGGCTGCGCGGACGTGATGGTCCTCGGAGACCGGGTCCGCAGGCTGCGGGGCCGGCGCCTCGTACACCGACTGCTGCACCGGCTCGGGCTCGGGTTCCGGCTGCGGGGCCTGGTACGGCGGGATGGTCTGCGTGGCGGCGACGCCACCCCCGGCACGCGCACCGGCCAGCTCCGAGTCGAGCTCGGACACCCGCTGGCGCAGGTCGGCGTTCTCCTCGATGAGCCTGGTCAGCTCGTTCTCGACCAGGTCGAGGAAGGCGTCAACCTCGTCCTCGTTGTAGCCGCGCTTGCCAATCGGCGGCTTACTGAACGCGACGTTGTGAACGTCGGCTGGAGTGAGCGGCATTGTCTGCCCCCTTGAAGTCTGGACCGTCAACCGGTTTCAAAGTGTAAAGCGTCGGTAGAAGTAACTGGCGTCCATCCTGTCACAGCTGACCCGGCGGTTGCACAGGAGCCTCATAATTAAGAGCGAATTTCAATCTCCCACGCCGCGCGGCGGGGCCCCGATCCGCTCAGGCGCTCCCGGCCGCGGCACCGAATGCCAACTGCATGCCGATGAACGCGACCAGCAGCAACACCATGATCGACAGATCGAATCGCACCGCGCCGATGGTCAGCTGCGGGATGAGCCGGCGCAGCAGTTTCACCGGCGGATCGGTGACGGTGAGGATGACCTCCAGGATCACCACCGTCGCCCCGCGCGGGTGCCAGTCCCGGCTGAAGGAGCGGATGAACTCGACCACGACCCGGGCGATGAGCAGCAGCCAGAACACGAACAGCGCGAAACCCAGGATTTGAAAGACCATCGACAAGGGAGCCGAACCTCACTACGGCAGATGAGCAGGGCAGGTAAACCGATACTGCGGGACGGAACGGACCCCGTCCCCTGCACGTCAGCCTACCTGTCGTACCGAACAGGGACCGGTCCCCGGCGGCTCGCCCTACTGGTAGGCGTAGAAGCCGGCCTCGGCGATGCGGCGGCGTTCCTCGGCGCTGACGTCGATATCGGCCGGCGACAGCAGGAACACCTTGGTGGCCACTTTGTCGAAGGAACCGCGCAGCGCGAAGGCCAGTCCGGCGGCGAAGTCGACGAGACGCTTGGCATCTGCGTTGTCCATCGATACCAGGTCCATGATCACCGGGGTGCCATCGCGGAAGCGCTCACCGATGGTGCGGGCCTCGCTGTAGTCCTTCGGGCGCAGTGTGGTGATCTTGGCCAACGGGCTGCCTTCCTCGAACAGTGCGGCCATCCGGCGCGGCTCCATGGCCAGTGCGCTGGCACCGCGGGTCGGCGCGGCGAAACGCGGTGCGGGACGGTCGAACTCGGGGCGCGGGGCGCGCAGCCGGCCCTCGAACCGGGGGGCGTCGGCGTAGCCGCCGCGGTAGGCGCCCGGGATGTCGTCATATTCACGGGCCGGCGGCATCCGGTCCTCGAAACCGCGGGCATCGCGCGGGTCGCGGCCGTAGCCGTCGTCCTCGAAGCGGTCTTCGGTGCCGCGGCGCGGGTAGCCGCCGCGGGCGGGGCGCTCGTCGTCGTAGTACTCGTCGTCGTAATCGTCCATCGGCGCCATACCGAAGTAGGCCTTGACCTTGTGCAGAGTGCTCATCGCCTGCCCCTTCTAACGACTTCTGTCTGTGTTGTCTGTGATGAAGATGTGACTGGAGTGACTACTCAGGGTGACGTTAGAGGACGTTGCCCCATCAACGCGGTTCCGACACGCACACAGGTGGATCCGTGTTTGACGGCAAGCTCCATATCCCCGGACATCCCGGCCGACAGACCCAACCGGTGCCGATACGACTGCTGCACCCGGTCCCGTTCGGCCGCCAGTCGCGCGAACGCATCCTCGGCATCCCAGTCCAGCGGCGGGATACCCATCAACCCGGCGAAGTCGAGCGCATCGATGGCATGCGTTGCGGCACAGAGCTCGTCGATCAGATCGGGGTCGGCGATGTCGACGCCGCCGCGGTCGGGGTCGCCGTCGAGACTCACCTGCAGATAGACCCGCAGCGGGGCGGCGCGCAATCCCTCGGTCAGCGCCTGCTCCGCACCGCCACCGAGCGCCGCGATCAACCGGGCACTGTCGACCGAGTGAGCGGCATGGGCCCACCGCGCAACGGCACGCGCCTTGTTGCGCTGGATGTGGCCCACCATGTGCCAGCGGATCTCATCACCGGGGAACTGCGCGGCGACGTCGGCAACCTTGCGGGCGGCCTCCTGCTCGCGCGATTCACCGAACTCGGCGCACCCCAGCCTGCGCAGGATGATCACGTCGGAGGCGGGAAAGAACTTGGTGATCGGCAACAGTTCGATCTCGCGCACATTGCGGCCGGCCGCGTCGGCGGCCCGGGTCAGCCGGGTCCGCACCGCCGCCAACGCCCCGGCGAGTTCGACATCACGATGGGTCTCGGTCATTGCATCCACACCAGCGAGGCCAGGCGACCGGTGGGAGCGTCGCGGCGGTGGCTGAACAGGTTCGTGTCCTCGACCGTGCAACGCGGGTCGACGTCGATGGACGTCACGCCCAGTCGCTTGAGCTGACCCACCAGACCGGCCCGGATGTCGAGACCGGCAGTACCGCGCGCGGTCCGGCAGCGGCTCCCCGGCAGCGTCTTCTCCACCTCGGCGGCCATCTCCTCGGGCACCTCGTAATTCCGGCCGCTCACCGCCGGCCCGAGCAGCACCGAGACATCGGCCACCGACGCGCCGAGTTCCACCATCTTCTCCAGGGTGCGCTCCACGATCCCGAGCTGCGCACCCACCCTGCCAGCGTGCGCGGCGCCGATCACCCCGGCGCGTGCGTCGGCCAGCAGCACCGGGACACAGTCGGCGCTGACCACGGCCAGCGCCAGTCCGGTGGTGGTGGTCACCAACGCGTCGGTGGCGTCCAGCGCCGCCTCCTGCGGGCCGTCCACCACGGCGACCCGATCCGAGTGCACCTGGTTCATCCACACCACGCCGTCCTCGGCCAATCCGAGCGCGGCGGCCAGGCGGCGGCGATTGGTCGCCACCGCGGCCGGGTCGTCGCCGACGTGGTCACCGAGATTGAAGGTGTCGAACGGCGGTGCCGACACTCCCCCCGCGCGGGTGGTCGTCACCCGCCGAACGCGAACGGGCACGCCCGCGTCAGTGGCGCATGAACGGCGGCACGTCGACGTCATCGTCGGAGATACCCCCATCATCGGGGCCACCGATCTTCACGGTCGCACCGTTGGTGTGCGCCGGGACGGACATCGCGTCGGCGGGCTCGAACACGCTGGAGCGCACCTTGCCGGCCGATCCCGACGCCACCGTCGGATTGCCCTCGCCGACAACGGGCTTGCGGCTCGGGCCGGTGCTGTCGAAGCCGGCGGCGATCACGGTCACCCGGACCTCGTCGCCCAGCGAATCGTCGATCACGGTGCCGAAGATGATGTTGGCCTCGGCATGCGCGGCCTCCTGCACCAGCGAGGCGGCCTCGTTGATCTCGAACAGGCCGAGGTCGCTGCCACCGGCGACCGAGAGCAGCACGCCCTGCGCGCCCTCCATGGAGGCCTCCAGCAGCGGCGAGTTGATGGCGATCTCGGCGGCCTTGAGCGCGCGGCCGTCACCGCGGGCCGAGCCGATACCCATCAGCGCGGTGCCCGCCCCGCTCATGACGCCCTTGACGTCGGCGAAGTCGACGTTGATCAGACCCGGGGTGGTGATCAGGTCGGTGATGCCCTGCACGCCGTTGAGCAGCACCTCGTCGGCGCTGCGGAAGGCGTCCATCAGCGAGACGGCGGCATCGCCCATCTGCAACAGCCGGTCATTGGGGATGACGATCAGGGTGTCGCAGCTCTCGCGCAGCGCATTGATGCCGTTCTCGGCCTGGTTCGACCGGCGCTTGCCCTCGAAGGAGAAGGGCCGGGTGACCACCCCGACGGTCAGTGCGCCGAGCTTGCGGGCGATGGTCGCGACCACCGGGGCACCACCGGTGCCGGTGCCGCCACCCTCACCCGCGGTCACGAACACCATGTCGGCGCCGCGCAACAGCTCCTCGATATCGTCCTTGGCGTCCTCGGCGGCCTTGCGTCCGACCTCGGGGTCGGCGCCGGCGCCGAGCCCACGGGTGGAGTCGCGACCGACATCGAGTTTGACGTCGGCGTCGCTCATCAACAGTGCCTGCGCATCGGTGTTGATGGCGATGAATTCAACGCCCTTGAGTCCGTGCTCGATCATCCGGTTGACGGCGTTGACGCCGCCGCCGCCGATGCCGACCACCTTGATAACGGCGAGGTAGTTATGCGGGGGGGTCATCGGTCGCCTTTCCTGCCCATTGGAGTAAGAGTGTCCTGCTACGCAAAACCCTAAACCTCAACCATAGGTTTATAGTTATGTCAAGTAGTTCCGCGTATCCAGAACGGTAGGGCGACGCGGCACCGGAACCCCGCAGGCGCGCCGAAGCGACACGACAAAAGTTTCCGGGTTGCCGGCGGCTATTTGACCGTCGGCAGGTCCGGGCTGGACACGTCATAGATCTGCCCCGGCTGGGTCAGCAGCGCCGCCAGCTTGAGCGCCTTCTCCTGGGTGCGGTCGGTGGTGCCCCACACCACTTTTCGGCCGTCGAACAGGATGAGGGTGATCGCCGCGACCGACGGCGCCTCGACCCGGCTGACCTGACCGGACACCTCCGGCGGCAATGAGGTCAGCACCTCCAGCCCGGCCAAGGTGGCAGGATCCCGTGGACCCGGCGTCGCGGTGTCGATATAGGGCAAGCCGGGCGGTGGCGGTTCGGTCGCGAAATCGACGCCGTCGCGGTCGAACAGATGCGGCCCGTCCGGATAGTCCTTGACCACCAGGGGCACTCGCTCCTCGATGGTGATCCGCAGGGTGGAGGGATACTCGCGCTGCACCCGGGCGCTGGCGACCCGCCGGATCGAGGCCACCCGTTCGGCCACCGCATCGGTGTCGATCTGCAGCAGCGGTGTGCCGGGGGCGACGGCGGCGACCTGACGGACCTCGTCCTCGGTCAGCGCGGTCACCCCGGTGACCACCGTCGCGCGCGCCGACATGATCGGCGTGAAGTACAGCAGCAGGCCCACCCCGACGGCCAGCACCGCCAGCACGGCCGACCACATCAGCACCTTCAGACCTCGAATCACCCCGCGCGGGGCTGTCTTCGGTGCTTCCTCGGTCCGGCCGGACACCCGTCGTTTGGCCTCGCGGCGCGCCTGTTCGATCGCCATGGCCCGGGCTTGGGCGGCGCGTCGCTCCTCCCGTTCCCGGCGTGCCCGCCGGCGCGGACCCTCCAGGTCCGGTTCGGGCGCGGGGGCCGCGTCGTCGGCGGGCACGTCGATCGGTTCGGCTGCCGTCGGATCGGGATTCGACTCGGGCGGCTGGGTCATCAATCGGCCATCCGGTCGGCGCGGCGGCCCACCGCGTCCAGGATCTCGCGACCCAGCAGCGTCACGTCGCCGGCGCCCATCGTCACCACCACGTCACCGGGTGCGGCCACGGCGGCGACCCGGTCGGCAACGGCGGAGAAATCCGGGACATAGTGCACCGGCACCGTGATGTGCTCGGCGATGCTGCGACCGCTCACCCCGGCGATCGGCTGCTCGCGGGCGGCGTAGACATCGAGCACGAAGACCTCATCGGCGGTGCTCAGCGCGGCGCCGAACTCCCGCGCGAAAGTCTGTGTCCGCGAATACAGATGAGGCTGGAAGACAACGATCGCGCGCCCCCCCGACTCCTGGGCCAGCGTGCGCAGCGCCGACAACGCCGCGACGACCTTGGTGGGATGGTGGGCGTAGTCATCGAAAACCCTACGACCCGCCGCCACTCCGACGAGTTCGAAGCGCCGACGCACCCCCTCGAACTCGGCCAGCGCGTCGAGCACGATATCGGCCCGCGCCCCCGCCTCGACCGCCGCCAACAGCGCGGCCAGCGCGTTGAGCGCCATGTGCCGGCCCGGAACCGCGAGCCGCATGGTCCGCGGGTTGGGCTCCCCCGCCAACTGCACGGTCGCCACCGCACTGGTGCCGTGCTGCTCCCAGTCCACCAGGGTGCCGGCCAGGTCGGGCCGGCCGGCGCTGCCGTAACGCAGGACCCTGATGCCCAGCGCCTCGGTGCGGTCGGCGAGCGCGGCGGCACCGGGATCGTCGGCACACACCACCAGCGCCCCGCCCGGCTGCAACCGTTCCATGAACGCGTCGAAGACGTCGATATAGGCCTGCTCTGTGCCGAAGAAGTCCAGGTGATCGGCCTCGACATTGGTCACCACGGCGATATCGGGCCGGTAGGCCACCAGCGATCCGTCGCTCTCGTCGGCCTCGGCGACGAAGTAGGGTCCGCTGCCGTGATGGGCGTTGGTGCCGGCCGCCCCCAGGTCACCGCCGACGGCGAACGACGGGTCGAAACCGCTGTGCTGCAACGCCACGATGAGCATCGAGGTCGTGGTTGTCTTACCGGCCGTCCCGGTCACCATCAACGTCTTGTCACCGGCCATCAGCTTCGCCAGCACGATCGGTCGCAGGATCACGTCGATCCCGCGCCGGCGCGCCTCGACGAGTTCCGGGTTGGTCTTCGGGATGGCGGCGTGCGTGGTGACGACCGCGGTCGGCCCACCCGGCAACATGTCCAGGGCCGACGCATCATGGCCGATCCGGATCTGCGCGCCACGGGCACGAAGTGCCGCGATGCCGCGGGACTCCTTGGCGTCCGAACCGGAGACCTGGCCACCGCGGTCCAGCAGGATGCGCGCAATACCGGACATGCCGGCACCGCCGATACCCACCATGTGCACCCGTTCCAGTTCGGGCGGCAGGCCTTTCATCGCACCGGCTTTCGCTCGGCGCGGTTGCGACGCGCCACCTCCAGGGCAACCTCGGCGACCCGGCGCGCCGCATCCCGGTGCCCGGCCAGCGCCGCGGCGTCGGTCATCTGCTGCAGCCGCGCGCTGTCGGTGAGCACCGGCACGACGGTCTCGGCGACCGATTCCGGGGACAGGTCGGCATCGTCGATCAGCAGCCCACCGCCGGCCTGGACCACCGGCAGCGCGTTGAGCCGCTGCTCACCGTTGCCGATCGGCAACGGCACGTACACCGCAGGCAGGCCGACGGCGCTGACCTCGGCGACGGTCATCGCCCCGGAGCGGCAGACCGCCAGATCGGCCGCGGCGTACGCCAGGTCCATGCGGTCCAGATAGGGCACCGCAACGTACGGCGGGCCGGACGGTTCGGGCAGCTCCAGGGTGTTCTTCGGACCGTGCGCGTGCAACACCGAAATACCCTTGGCGGCAAGTTCTCTCGCGGCGCCGGAGACCGCCCGGTTGATCGACTGGGCGCCCTGGGAGCCACCGAACACCAGCAGCACCCGGGCATCGTCGGCAAAGCCGAAGCTCGCCCGGGCCCGCGCGCGCAGCGCCGCCCGGTCCAGCGCGGTGATGCTGGCCCGCACCGGTACGCCGACAACCTCGACCGTGCCCAGCCCGGGGTCGGGCACCGCCGCCAGCACCCGCGCCGCGGTGCGGGCACCCAGCCGGTTGGCCCAGCCCGCGCTGGCGTTGGCCTCGTGGATCACCACCGGCACCTGAGGTCGGCGCAGGCCGCGCCGAGCCGCCAGATAGGCCGGAACCGAGACATAACCGCCGAAGCCGACCACCACGTCGACGTCGACGGCGTCGAACACCGCCCTGGTCTGTCGCACCGCTTGGCGCACCCGCAGGGGCAACCGCGCCAGATCCGCCGACGGTTTGCGCGGCAGCGGGACGGGTGTGATGAGTTCCAGGTGGTAGCCGCGCTCAGGGACGAGCCGGGTCTCCAGCCCGCGCCGAGTGCCCAGGGCGGTGATCCTGATGTCCGGTTCCATCTCGGTCAGCGCATCGGCCACGGCCATCGCAGGTTCCACATGACCTGCCGTTCCACCGCCGGCCAGGACGACCGATATCGTGCTCACCCGTAACGCTGACCTTCCAGTGACCGGGCGCGTCGGCCCTCTTGTCCGCGGCCCCGTTGGCTCGCGCGTCGACGGTCACCATGATGCCCTGCGGCCCGGGCGGCCCGGTCGGCCGGATGGCCCTTACGCCGTGTGTCGGCGGCGGGCACCTTGCGGGGTGTCTTCGCCGGCGCCTTGCTCTTCTTCTTGGCCGGCGACTTGCCCGCCTTGCCGTCCTTGGTGCGCAGCCGGTCGCGGGCGACCTCGAGGCGGCTGGGCACATAGGGCTCGGGCGGCGGCAGTCGCAGGATGCGGTTCATCCGGTCGTCGCGGCCGGCGCGCAATGCCGCGACCGCCTCGGGTTCGTGTCTGGCGGCGTTGGTGATGACGCCCAGGATCAGCATGGTGGTGGCGGTCGAGGTGCCACCGGCCGAGATGAGCGGCAGCTGCAGTCCGGTGACGGGCAGCAGCCCGACGACGTATCCGACGTTGATGAACGCCTGGCCGATCACCCACAGCGTGACGGTGGCGGTCAGCAGTCGCAGGAACGGATCGGCCGACCGGCGGGCGATGCGCATGCCGGTGTAGGCGAAAAGTCCGAACAGGCACAGCAATCCGGCCGCGCCGACGTATCCGAGTTCCTCACCGATGATGGCGAAGATGAAGTCGTTGTGGGCGTTGGGCAGGTAGTTGTACTTGGCGGTGCCCTGGCCCAGGCCGTTGCCGAACAGTCCGCCGTTGGCCAGCGCATAGCGAGCCTGCCGCGCCTGATAGCCCGCGCCACCCGGATCGGCGCCGGGGTTGAGCCAGGACTGCACGCGGTTGGAGCGGTACCCGGCCGAGACCGCCAGCACACCGGCGGCGACCGCGACGACCGACAACGAGCTGACGAACACCCGCAGGGGCAGACCCGCATACCAGAGCAGACCCAACAGGATGATGCTCAATGTCACCGTCTGCCCGAGGTCGGGCTGCAACACGATGAGGGTCAGGGCCAGCCCGGCGGCGGGCACCAGCGGGATCAACATCTCGCGCAGGGTGGCCTGTTCCATGCGGCGGGCGGCCAGCAGGTGGGCGCCCCAGATGGCGAACGCGATCTTGGCCAGCTCCGACGGCTGCATCGAGAAGCCGCCGAAGACGAACCAGCCACGAGACCCGTTGGCCACCTTGCCGATACCGGGGATGAGCACCAGGATCAGCAGCACGATCGTGAAGGCGAACGCGGGAAAGGCCAGGCGACGCATCAGCGATATCGGCATGCGCAGCGCGGCATAGAACGCGATCAATCCGACCCCGGTCCACAGCGCCTGCTTGGCGAACACCGTCCAGGGCGAGCCACCCGAGTCATACGAGTAGACGCCCGACGCCGAGAGCACCATGATCAGGCCGAGCGTCACCAGGATCGCGGCGACGGCGATGATCAAGTGGAACGAGGTCATCGGTCGGCTCAGCCACTGACCGAACCGGGTGCGCGGCGTGGCGGTCACCGCGGTGGCGGCCTTGCCGGCGCCCGTGTCATCCGGTGTGTTCGTCCGCTGCAGTCGCGCCCGCACCCCCGAGAGCGGATTCTTCACCGGCCACCCACAAGAGTCACAGGCGTCACGCCCGCCCCATTAGTCTCTTGCACCCCAGAATCCTCCCCCGTCCCGCGCCGGACACGGCGGATATCGGGGGCGTGTCGCGGATTCCAACCTGCCAGCTAACGGCGAAACTCGCGTACCAGGGGCCCTGACGGCGTGCAGAACAACGCAGACGCGGGTCTCGGCGAAGATGCGGCTATGCGGCTACGCGCCGACGATCGACAGCCATTCGCCGTAAAACAGGGCCACACCCAGACCGCACGCGATTGCCGTCAGCAACCAGAATCTGATGATCACCGTGGTCTCGGCCCAACCCACCAACTCGAAGTGATGGTGGAACGGCGCCATCCGGAACACCCGCCGGCCGGTGGTGCGGAACGCCAGGATCTGCACCACCACCGAGGTGACCTCGGCGACGAACAAGGCACCCAGCACGACCGCCAGGATCTCGGTCCGGCTGGTCACCGACAGGCCGGCGATGATGCCGCCGAGTGCCAGCGACCCGGTATCGCCCATGAAGATCTTGGCCGGCGCGGCATTCCACCACAGGAAGCCGATGCAGGCACCGGCCGTGGCCGCGGCCACCAGGGCCAGGTCCAGCGGATCGCGCACGTTGTAGCAGCCCAGGCTGGGGCTGGTCGCGCAGTCGTTGCGGTACTGCCAGAACGTGATCAGCACATAGGCGGCGCTGACCATCGCCATCGCGCCGGCGGCCAGGCCGTCCAGACCGTCGGTCAGGTTCACCGCGTTCGACCAGGCGCTGACCAGCACCACCACGAAGATGACGAAGACCAGCGGCGCCAGCGTCACGGTCGCGATCTCGCGCACATACGACAGCTGGGCGCTGCCCGGGGTCAGCCCCTCGGCATTGCTGAACTGCAGCACCAGCACGCCGAAGAGCACGGCCGCGGTCAGCTGGCCGATGGTCTTGGCCCGCTTGTTCAGGCCCAGGTTGCGCGAGCGGCGGATCTTGATGAGGTCGTCGATGAAGCCGACGATCGCGAGCGCGGTCGCCAGGCCCAGCACCAGCAGGCCCGATGCCGACGGGCCCTCGCCGCCGAACGGCAGGCCGAACAGGTGGGTGCCCAGGTAGCCGGCCCAGATGCCGACCACGATGGCCACCCCGCCCATCGACGGGGTGCCGCGCTTCTTGTGGTGGCTGGGCGGGCCGTCCTCGCGGATCTCCTGCCCGAAGCCCTGTTTGGTGAAAAGCCTGATCAGCAGCGGTGTCAGGACGATCGACACCGCCAGCGCGATCGCGACCGCCACAAGGATCTGCTTCATCGGTGTCCGTCTCCCCGCTCGGCGAGGCTGTCGGCCAGCGCACCCAGACCGGCCGCGTTGGACGCCTTGACCAGCACGACGTCACCCGGGGTCAGCTCGGCCTGCAGCAAAGCCAGCGCGGCGTCGGCATCGGGCACGAGGACAGATTCACTGCCCCACGACCCTTCCATCACCGCACCCTGGTGCATGGCGCTCATCGATCTCCCGGTTCCCACGACTATCAGTCGAGAGACATCTAAGCGCACGGCCAACCGACCGATGCGATCGTGTTCGGTTATCGCGTCGTCGCCGAGCTCGGCCATCTCACCCAGCACCGCCCAGCTACGCCGCCTGCCCTGCGGCCCGGACCGCGCCATCCACGCCAGCGCCTTCAGCCCGGCCGCCATCGAGTCCGGGTTGGCGTTGTACGCGTCGTTGATCACGGTCACCCCGTCGGCGCGGGTGCCGACCTGCATCCGGCGTGCCGACACCGGGCCCGCCTCGGCCAGCGCGGCGGCCACCTGCTGCAGGCTCGCTCCGCACTCCAGCGCGACCGCGGCGGCCGACAGCGCGTTGGAGACCTGGTGTTCACCGTGCACGGCCAGCGCGACGTCGACCGCACCGTCGCCGGCGTGCAGGGTGAACCGCGGGCGGGCCAGTTCGTCGAGGGTCTCGGCATCGGACCAGACGTCGGCGGGTGCGCCGCGGGCCACGCGCACCACACGGGCCGCGGTCTTGTCCGCCATCGCGGCCACCGCGGCATCGTCGGCGTTCAGGATCACCACCCCGGATGGCGGGACCGATTGCGGTAGTTCGGATTTGGTGGCCGCGATGATCTCCCGGGAGCCGAACTCACCCAGGTGCGCGGTACCGACATTAAGCACGACGCCGATGGACGGTGTCGCGATGGCCGCCAGCGCGGCGATGTTGCCGGGGTGGCGCGCCGACATCTCCAGGATGAGGAAGTCGGTCTCGGTGGTGGCGCGCAACACCGTCCACGGATGGCCCAGCTCGTTGTTGAAGGAACCCGGCGGTGCCACCACCTCCCCCAGCGGTGCCAGCACCACGGACAGCAGATCCTTGGTCGAGGTCTTGCCCGAGGAGCCGGTGACGCCGATGATCCGCAGCCCCGCGTCCGCCAGCCGGGATGCGACCGCGGCGGCCAACCGGGCCAGCGCGGCGAGCACCGCCGCACCCGAACCGGCGGCGTCGTCATGTTCGAGGGCCCCCGATCCGGAATCGCTCGCGCCGCCGGGCGCCACCACGATGGCGGGCACCCCGACCGGCCGGGCGGCCAGCACCGCGACGGCCCCCGCCGCCACCGCACCCGCGGCGAAATCGTGCCCGTCGCTGCGCGCACCGGGCAGCGCCAGGAACAGCCCGCCGGGAGTGACGGCGCGCGAGTCGAATTCGACCGTGCCGGTGACCGGGATGCGGGCCGCCTCGTCGGCGCCGATGTCGGCCAGTTCGCCGCCGACGATCTCGGCGATCTCGGCCAGGGTCAGCTCGATCATCGGCGCTGGCCCAGACCGTCCAGGGCGCCTGCCAGTTCGACCCGGTCGTCGAACGGTCGCGTCGTGCCACCACCGGTCTGCCCGGATTCATGTCCCTTACCGGCGATGAGCACCACATCACCGGGAACCGCCCAGGCCACGGCGTGCTCGATGGCTGCGCGTCGATCACCGACCTCGACCACCTCGGCCGGCAGCCCGGCGGCTCCGGCCCGGATGGCCGAGCGGATCAGCGCGGGATCCTCGTCGCGCGGGTTGTCGTCGGTGATCACCACCAGGTCGGCCAGTTCGGCGGCGATGCGGCCCATCGGTTCGCGCTTGCCCGCGTCGCGATTGCCACCGGCGCCGAACACCACCGCCAGTCGACCTGAGGTCTGCGCCCGCAGGGTCTGCAGCACGGCCTGCAGCGCGCCCGGTTTGTGCGCGTAATCGACCAGCGCCAGGAAATCCTGCCCCCGGTTGACCGCCTCGAGCCGGCCGGGCACCGCCGCGGCACGCAGACCGGGCGCGCTCTGTTCCGGCGACACCCCGACCGCGTCGAGCAGGGCGACCGCCAGCAGGGCGTTGGCGATGTTGTAGTGCCCGGGCAGCCCGATCCGCAGCGTGTGGTGCACCCCGGCCGGGTCCACCGCGACGAACTCCTGGCTGCCCTGGGCCACGGTGCGCACCGATTCGATTCGCCAATCGGCCTCGGTGGCCGTGGTGGCCACGCGCACGACGTCACCGGCGCGCGACGCGATCTCGCGGCCCGCCTCGTCGTCCACGCACACCACCGCCCGCGCCGCATGGTTCGGCGAATCCGGTTCGAACAGGCGGGCCTTGGCGTTCAGATAGTCGGCCATGGTCGGATGGAAATCCAGGTGATCGCGTGACAGATTGGTGAAGCCGCCGGCCTCGAACGCCGTTCCGTCCACCCGGCCCAGCGTCAGGGCGTGGCTGGACACCTCCATCACCACGGTGTCCACCCCGCGTTCGACCATCACGGCCAGCAGCGCCTGCAGATCCGGCGCCTCGGGGGTGGTCAGCGAACTGGGCTCATCGGTTCCCGCGATGCGGATGCCGACGGTGCCGATCAGGCCCGCGACCCGGCCGGCGGCCCGCAGCCCCGCCTCGATCAGATAGGTGGTGGTGGTCTTGCCGGAGGTGCCGGTGACGCCGATGACCCGCAGTGCCGACGACGGATTGCCGTAGACCTCGGCGGCCAACCCGCCCAGCACACCGCGCGGGTACGGGTGCACCAGCACCGGTACCGACGGCATGTCGGCGAGTTCGGCCATCCCGGCGGGATCGGTCAGGATGGCCACCGCACCGGCCGCGACGGCGTCCTGCGCGTATCGGGCGCCGTGGGCGCGGCCGCCGGGCAGGGCCGCGAACAGGTCGCCCGGGCGGACATCCTGGCTGCGCAGCGTCACCCCGGTGACGCGGATATCGGGATCCGTCACCCCCGCCGCGCCGAGACGGTCGGCCAGCGGACCCAGCAGTGCACCGGCGGGATTCGAGGGACGCAGTTTCATGGCCTTGCCACAGTACCGGGCAGCCTCATCCGAGGAATGCGGCGCGGCACCGGATCATTCGGCCTGCAGAGTCAGCGGCGGTCCGGGGTCGGCGGACAGCGGCACGTTCTCGCGCTGCAACAACCACGAGGCGATGTGGTGGAACAACGGCGCCATGCTGGTGCCCGGCTCGCCGTCGGCGGTGCGGGCCGGATTGTCGGCCATGATGCCGATGACATAGCGCGGATTGTCCGACGGGGCCAGCCCGGCGAAGGTGATCCAGTAGTGGTCGTCGTAGTAGCAGCCGCAGTTCGGGTTGATCTGTTGCGCGGTTCCGGTCTTGCCGGCGATCTGATAGCCCTCCACCGCGGCCTGCCAGCCGGTGCCCTGCTGCACCCCGCGCGGATCGCGCTGTACGGTGGCTCGCAGCATGTCGCGCACCGTCGCCGCGGTCTGCGGGGAGACCACCCGCACACCCTCGGGGGCGGGTTCGACGGTCTCGGCGCCTTCGGCGTCGATGGTGGCCTTGATGATCCGTGGCGGGATCCGCACCCCGTCGTTGGCGATGGTCTGATACATCCCGGCCATCTGCAGCAGTGTCATCGAAAGACCCTGTCCGATGGGCAGGTTGGCGAACGAGCTGCCCGACCACTGGTCCATCGGCGGCACCAGGCCCGCACTCTCGCCGGGCAGTTCGATGCCGGTGCGCTCACCGAGTCCGAATTTCTCCAACATCTCGGCGAACTTCTCCGGGCCGAACCGCTGGGCCAGCATCAACGTGCCCACGTTGGAGGACTTCCCGAAGATCCCGGTGGTGGTGTACTGGTCGACGCCGTGATTCCAGGCGTCCTTCACGGTGACGCCACCCATGTCGATCGAACCCGGCACCGAGAGGACCTCGTCGGGGGTGGTCATGCCCAGTTCGATGGCGGTCGCGGCGGTGACGATCTTGTTGACCGACCCCGGCTCGAACGGCGACGAGACCGCGGGGTTGCCCATCTGCCGGTGCCCCTGCCGACCGATGTCCTGGGAGGGGTCGAACGTGTTGTCGTTCGACATCGCCAGCACCTCACCGGTTTTGGCGTCCAGCACCACCGCCGAGACGTTGCCGGCCCCGGACAGATCCTTGGCCTGCTGGACCTGCTGCTGCACGAAGAACTGGATATCGTCGTCGAGGGTCAGCTGCACCGTGGCGCCGTCGACCGCCTCGTGACGGTTGCGCATGCTGCCGGGGATCATGACGCCGTCGGAGCCCCGGTCGTAGGTGACCGATCCGTCGGTGCCGGCCAGCTTGGCGTCCAGCGAATCCTCCAGACCGAGCAGGCCGTGGCCGTCCCAGTCGATACCGCCGACGATATTGGCGGCCAGTGATCCGCCCGGGTACTGGCGGATGTCCTGGCGTTCCGAGCCGACCTCACCGAACTTGGTGGTGATCGCATCGGCGATGGCCGGGTCGACGGCGCGGGCCAGGTAGGCGAAGCTGTCCTTGCTGGTGAGCTTTTTCAGCAGGGTCTTGGCATCGGGTTTGTTGTTCAGCCGCTTGGCGATATCGGCGGCGATCTCGCGCAGGCGCGCATCGGGATCCGGTGCGTCGTCGGGATTCTTGGCCTTCTCCTCCTCCAACTGCTTGCGGATGCGGGCCGGCTGGAAGGTCAAGGCGCGGGCCTCGATCGTGAAGGCCAGTTTGTCGTCGTTGCGGTCGACGATGCTGCCGCGCACGGCCTGTTGGACATCGGTCACCTTCAGCTGCCCGGCGGCCTCGGCGCGCAGCCCTGCGGCATTGGAGATCTGCAGGTTGAACAGCTGCGCGGCGGCGACCACCAGCACCAGAAAGATCACCACGTTGCCGGTGCGGTGGCGGAACACGAAAGATGAACTGCGCAAACCATTCTGAGGCTGCTGCGGTCGGCGGATCCGACGGTCGGTGGCCGCGTGCTCCTGCGTACGGTTGCGTGTCATGTCGGGGCACCCGGGGCGGGCACCTCGACCGGCACCTCGGGGGCCGGCGCCGCCGGCGCATTCTCGACGCCGCCGACCGGGCCCGGCTGCGCGGGCAGGGTGGGGCTGGCCAGGTGCGGCAACCCCTCGACCGGAACCGGCGCCGGCATCCCCGGCATCGGCACCACCAGCGGTTCGGCCGCCGGTGGCGTCGGCAGCTGGCCCGCCAACGGGATCGGGTCCGGCAGGTGCGCCGGATCGGGCTGCGCCGCAGCGGGTTCCGGCGCGGTCAGGGGTGTCGCGGGCGCTGCCGGTGCCGTCGGCGCCTGAGCGCGCGGCGGTACCCGCACGACGACCTCACGCGGGTCCACCACCCGCGGTGCCGGCGGTCCGGCGACGGCGGGACGGGCCGGGCCGGCCGGAGCGGCCGGACGCTCGTCGGGAAGCGGTGTGTTCAGCGGTGGCGGCGGAGCGCCCTCGGCCGGTTTGGGCGTCCCCACCACCGTCCAGGCGCCGGTGGGATCCTGTACCAGGTGCGCGGTGTCACGGGACGGGATCATGCCCAGCTCCCGTGCCGCCTCGGCCAGCGCCGGCGGCGCCTGCGCCTCCAGCACGTCGCGCTCCAGGGCTTCCTTCTGTTGGAGCAGGGCCTGATTCAGTTCGCGGGCATGGCCGAGCTGATAGGAGCGGCTGGCGGCATCGGTGGACAGCCACAGCGTGACACCGAGTCCGATGCCCAGCGCCGCGATCACCAGCACCACGAACGGCACCCGCGCGGCCAGCGCCCGCGGATTCCACTCGACGGTCGCCAGTCGGGCGATCAGCCGATCCCGCAGCGGTGGCCGCACAACCTTGGGCGCCTTGGCCTTACGGGCTTTGGCCCGCGCCTTGGCCTGGCTGGCGTTTTTCGGGCGTGCGGGTCCGTCGACCGGTCGCCGCATCGGCGTGGTCTTGGGCCCGGACCGCTGGGGGCGCTGCGGACGTTGTTCCGGTGCGCCACGGCGCTTACGCGCCGGCGCATCGGGTGTTCGCCGCTGCCTCGCGCGACCCGTGGGCTGATCGCTGCGCCGGCGCTCGTCGGTGCTGCGCCCCGGTGCGGTTCGCTTTCCCTTCATGAGCCATCCTTCCCAGCGACCTTTTCCAATGCCCGCAGCCGTACCGGTGCGCTGCGCGGGTTCCGTTCGATCTCGTCGGCGTCGGCCTGTTCGGCGCCCCTGGTCAGTGCGACGAACTCGGCCTCGTAACCGGGCAGCTCCATCGGCAGTCCGGGCGGGGTGCGGGATGCGGTCGCCGCGGTGAACAGCCCCTTGACGATCTTGTCCTCCAGGGACTGATATGCCATGACCACGATCCGGCCGCCGCCGGACAGGGCCGCCAGCGCCGCGGGCAGCGCCTCGCGCAGCGAATCGAGTTCGGCGTTGACCGCGATGCGCAACGCCTGGAAGGTCCGCTTGGCCGGATGTCCGCCGGTGCGCCGGGTCGCGGCCGGAATCGCTTCGTACAGGACCTCGACCAGTTCCCCGGTGCTGACGAAGGGCGCCCGCGCCCGGCGGCGCACGACGCGGGCGGCGATCCGGTTGGCGAACCGCTCGTCACCGTATTCGCGGAGCAGCCGCGTCAGCGCGCGCTCGTCGTAGGTATTGAGGATCTCGGCCGCGGTCAAGCCGGCGTCGGGGTCCATCCGCATGTCCAGCGGCGCGTCGTGGGCATAGGAGAAGCCGCGGTCGACCAGGTCGAGTTGCATCGACGAGACACCGAGGTCGAAGAGGACACCGTCGACGGTGAGTTCGTCGCGATCGGCCCAGTAGCCGTCATAGCGGGTGCGCACGAAGTGGACCCGATCTCCGAAGGGCGCCAATCGATCACCGGCGATACGCAGCGCATCTGGGTCGCGGTCCAGTCCGATGACCCGCAGTCCGGGCAGTTCGGTCAGGAAGCGTTCGGTATGCCCGCCGGCACCGAGGGTGGCGTCGACCAGGACGGCTCCGCTGCCATCGGCATGGTGGCGGGTCAGCGCCGGGGTCAGCAGCTCGACACAGCGGTCGAGCAGGACCGGAACATGGCCGTGATCGGCTGATCCAGGTACGTCGGGCAATGCGACCCCCCTGTCGAGAATCCGCGCCCCTGCAACGGGGTCCCTGCCCGAGACGGACCTGGCGTCGGGGAAGTACGCCAGGGCCGGTTCGGACAGAGGCCGCGTTGCACGGGCATCGGGGTCAGATGATGTCGCGAAGAGTGTCATCGCTGGCCGCGGAGAAGGTCTCTTCGTGGGTCTCCTGGTACTGCTGCCAGGCCTGCGCGTCCCAGATCTCCAGGTGACCGAGCGAACCGGTCACCACGCATTCCTTGGACAGGTTGGCGTACCGGCGGTGTTCGGCCGACAAGGTGATCCGGCCCTGCGCATCGGGATGCTGTTCGTCGGCTCCGGCCGCCAGGTTGCGCACATAGGCGCGGGCCTGTGGGTCGCTGCGCGACGCCATCATCGCTTTCTCTGCCAGCTTCTCGAACTCGGCCCGCGGATACACGGCCAGGCTGTGATCTTGGCTCTTGGTGACCATCAACCCTCCTGCCAGTGCGTCGCGGAATTTGGCGGGCAGTGTGAGCCGCCCCTTGTCGTCGAGTTTGGGCGTGTAGGTGCCGAGAAACATCCCGCCACCTCCAACCACTCGGTGCCCCGAGTCGCTGCGCTTCACCCGCCGGGCGGAGCTCCGGTTGCTCCGCTGTCCGCCACTTTACCCCACATTCCCCCACTTAGCTCCATTTGCTGCCACCGGGTTGTCCGCGCGCCCCACTCCGGCGTCGATTCGGGCGATTGAGGCGCCACCCCCGGCTTCGATCGGGGCGGTACAGATCATCGAAAGCCCAGCTGAGGGCGCATGGTGAGGTAACCGACGGCACGGTGGGAGGAGGTGGGGGAACTGTGGGGCGCCGGCCCTGGCGGTCGCGACACGCCGCCCACTTTGCGGGTCCGGAGGCCTGCCACGGACGAGAAAAAGGGGCGGCTCCGGTGCGGAGCCACCCCTCGGTGGTGGGTTGTGGGGATTACCTCACTCGTCGAAACGACGACGGAAGCGGTCCTCCATCCGACTGGTGAACGAACCTCCTCCGGTGGACTTGCCCCGCTTCGAGCGATTCGCGCCACCGGAGGCCGCACCTTTGTCGACGGGGCCGGCCACCCGCGGGCCCGTGATCGCGAAGATCACGCCACCGAACATGATGATGAAACCGATGACCGAGAGGATCGGGAAGCTGCCGATCATGGTCGCCTTGATCGCGACACCGCACACCAGCATCGCCAACCCGACCACGAAGAGGGCGACGCCCTGCAGCCGGCGCCGGGCCGACGGGGCACGCAGATTGCCGCCACGAACGCTCGACGCGAACTTGGGGTCCTCCGCGTACAGCGCGCTTTCGATCTGATCGAGCATGCGCTGCTCGTGATCGGAGAGTGGCATTCGTCCCTCCTGGTACGCGCCGTGGGCTCCGGGGAGCCGAGTTCTCAAAAACCGTCTGCCGCCCGCATGTTGCGGGCGTCTGATCCCATGATACGAGGTCAATCTGAGCCGTACCACCTACTTGGCACACGATTGTATGACCTCTGCCACCAAAGCCGGTCCTCACCTCACCCGCATGGCCACCCGACCACAGCCGGGACCGATAATGAGATGACCGTCCGCATGACCGACACCGCGAAGGACACCCGTTGCCGACATTTCTGGTGGACCTGTCGGCAGACATCATGCGCACGCGGTTACGGGAAGCGCTGACTGTCTACGTCCAGGCGATGCAGTATCCGCGGGGCACCGAGGACCAGCGCGCCTCGATGTGGTTGGAGCACACCCGCAGAACCGGGTGGAAAGCCGTGGCCGCGCTGCGCACCCCGACGACACCGACCGACCAGGACCACGACGATCCCGCCGTGCTGGACTCGGCCGAGATGCTCGGCGTCGCCTACGGCTACAGCGGCGCCCCGGACCAGTGGTGGCAGCAACAGGTGGTGCACGGCCTGCGGCGGCGCGGCACCGCCGCCGCCCGGGCCGAGTCGCTGCTCACGGACTATTTCGAACTCACCGAACTGCACATCCACCCGCGGGCGCAGGGTGAGGGACTCGGCGAGGCACTGGCCCGCCGACTACTGGCCGGACGCACCGAGGCGCATGTGCTGTTGTCCACCCCGGAGATCAGCGGCGAGGACAACCGAGCGTGGCGGTTGTACCGGCGGCTCGGTTTCGACGACGTCATCCGGGACTACCACTTCGCCGGCGATCCGCGAGCGTTTGCCATCCTGGGCCGGTCGCTGCCCCTTGACCAGCCGCATCTGGCACGATGACCGGGTGCCAGCCCGCTCCCCCCGCCGACGGCGCCATCGGTTCGCCGCACTGGTCCTGCTGCTGCTGATCCTGGTTCCGTTCGCCGTCGGCTGCGTGCGGGTGCGCGCATCGATCACGGTGTCCCCCGACGATCGGGTGTCGGGTCAGATCGTTGCCGCCTCGAAGGCCCGAGACGACGAGGACAAGGGACCGCAGCTGTTGAACTCGCTGCCGTTCAGCAACAAGGTGGCGGTGTCGCGCTACGAGCGCGGTGACTTCGTGGGCTCGCAGGCGGTGTTCTCCGACCTGACCTTCGCCGAACTCCCGCAACTGGCGAACATGAACAGTGACGCCGCCGGCGTCGACATCTCGCTGCGCCGGGCCGGTGACCTCGTCATCCTGGAGGGCCGGGTGGACCTGACCACCCTGAGCGACCCCGAGGCCGATGTCACCCTCAGCGTGGCGTTCCCGGGCGAGGTCACCTCGACCAACGGCGATCAGGTCTCCGCCGAGGTCGTCGAGTGGAAACTGAAGCCGGGCATCGTCACGACGATGAACGCCCAGGCCCGCTACACCGACCCGAGCGCGCGCTCGTTCACCACGGCGGCGATCTGGCTGACCGTCGGGACGTTCATCGTGGCCGGCGTCCTCGGGTCGCTGGCCTGGATGAGTCGGGACCGGTCGCCCAAGGTCGGCGAATCGGCCTGACCGAACGGCGTCATCGCGCGGTTTCGCGGGTTCGACAGCATAATTGCGGGGTTGTGAGCGCGCCTGTCCGTCGATCGTCGAACGGGACGCTCTACGCTGAAGGCACCCGGGGGAAGCAAATCGGGACAGGAAAGGGGCGTCCGCTGAGCGTCGATACAGCGGCACCGTCAGCCGTCGAATTGGTCAACGCCGTCGTCGAGGAACTGCGAACGTACCTCGCCGAACGCCGTCGCGACTCCGCCTATATCGGTGCCGAGTACGCCGAGCTGACCGCTGCCCTCGAGGAATTCGTGCTGCGCGGCGGCAAGCGGCTGCGCCCCGCCTTCGCGTACTGGGGGTGGCGCGCGGTGGCCGGCCAGGACCGGCCGTCGGATTCACATGCGTTGCGGCTGTTCTCCGCGCTGGAGTTGCTGCACGCCTGCGCCCTGGCCCATGACGACGTCATCGACGCGTCGGCGACCCGCCGCGGGCTGCCCACCGTGCACTGCCACTTCGCCGACAAGCATCGCGCGAACAACTGGCACGGCTCGGCCGAACAGTTCGGCCTGTCGGCCGCCATCCTGCTCGGCGACCTGTCGCTGGTGTGGGCCGATGACATCGTGGCGACCGCCGATCTGCCCGCCGACGCGCACCTGCGGGTGCACAAGGTGTGGGCCGACATCCGCACCGAGGTGCTGGGCGGTCAGTACCTCGACATCGTCGCCGAATCCAGCGGCGCCGACTCGGTGGCCTCGGCGATGAACGTCAACACCTACAAGACGGCCTCCTACACGGTGTCCCGGCCCCTGCAGCTGGGTGCCGCCGCGGCCGCCGACCGGCCCGATGTGCAACAGATCTTCCATCAGATCGGCACCGACCTCGGGGTGGCCTTCCAGCTGCGCGATGACGTCCTGGGTGTGTTCGGGGACCCGGCCGTGACCGGTAAGCCCTCCGGTGACGACCTGCGGTCCGGCAAGCGGACGGTGCTGCTGGCCGAGGCCGTCGAGCTCGCCCAGAAGACAGATCCCGCGGCCGCGAAACTCCTGCGCGAGTCGATCGGCACCGAACTGACCGATGTGGCGGTCAAGGAGGTGTGCATGGCCATCGAGTCCGTGGGCGCCCTGGCCGCCGTCGAGAACCGCATCGAGATGCTGCACCGGCGGGCCATCGACGCCCTGGACGCCGCCGATATCGACCCGCAGGCCAAGATCGGCCTCGCCGAACTGGCCCGCCTGGCGTCGAACCGATCCGCCTGAGGACATGACGGCACCGGTATCGGACTCGTCCACCACGGGTGGGCACATCGCCAGACTGTGGGCCTTCGCGACCTCGGCCGAGGCACGCCCCGCACGGTTGGGCTTCCTGGGCGCGGCGCTCATCGCGGCCGGCGGCCTGGGGGCGGGCAGCACCCGGTTGCACGATCCGCTGCTGGAGTCGCTGCACATGTCGTGGCTGCGGTTCGGGCACGGTCTGGTGCTGTCCTCGGTGGCGCTGTGGGCCGGCGTCGCGCTGATGCTGGTGGCCTGGTTATGGCTGGGCCGACGCGTCGTCGACCGCACCGCCACCCAGTACACGATGCTGGCCACCACGGCGTTCTGGTTGACGCCGTTGCTGCTAAGCGTCCCGGTGTTCAGCCGCGACACCTACTCCTACCTGGCCCAGGGCGCGCTGCTGCGCGACGGTTTCGATCCCTATGTGGTCGGACCGGTCGCGAACGTGAACTCGTTGCTGGACGACGTCAGTCCGATCTGGACGACCACGACCGCGCCCTACGGTCCGGCCTTCATCCTGGTGGCCAAGTTCGTCACCATGGTGGTCGGCAACAATGTGGTCGAGGGCACCATGCTGCTGCGGCTGTGCATGCTGCCCGGCCTGGCGCTGCTGATCTGGGCGACCCCGCGGGTGGCCCGTCACCTCGGCGCCAACCCCGCAGCCGCACTGTGGATCTGCGTGCTGAACCCGCTGGTCATCATCCACCTGATGGGCGGGGTGCACAACGAGATGCTGATGGTCGGGCTGATGATGGCCGGCCTGGCGCTGACCCTGAACCGGCATCCGGTGGCCGGGGTGTCCGTCGTCGTGGTGGCCGTCGCGGTCAAGGCGACAGCCGGCTTGGCGCTGCCGTTCACGGTGTGGATCTGGATGCGGCAGATCCGGGAACGGCGCGGTTACTCCGCCCCGCGCGCCTTCGCCGCGGCCACCGCCGCCGGGTTGCTGATCTTCGCGGCCGTGTTCACGGTGCTCACCTGGTTCGCCGGTGTCGGCGTCGGGTGGCTGAACGCGCTGGCGGCCGGCAACGTGAAGATCGTCAACTGGCTGACCCTGCCCACCGCGTTGGCCAACATGATCAACACCGTCGCCGGCCTGGTCGTGCCGGTGAACTTCTACGCGGTCCTGGAGATCACCCGCATCATCGGGCTCGCGGTCATCGCGATCTCACTTCCCTTGCTGTGGTGGCGGTTCCGGCACACCGACCGTGAGGCGCTGGTCGGCATCTCCGCGGTGATGGGTGTCTTCGTGCTGCTGGTGCCCGCCGCGCTGCCGTGGTACTACACCTGGCCGTTGGCGACACTGTCGACGCTGTGGCAGAGCCGGGCCGCCATCGCGCTGATCGCCGGCTTCTCGACGTGGATCATGGTGATCTTCAAACCCGACGGATCGCACGGCATGTATTCGGTGATCCATGTCGGGTTGGCGATCGCCTGCGCGGTGGCCGCCTGGTACTCGTTGTCACGCGCGCCGGAGCCGAGCGGTCAATAAGCCACGACCGCCGAGCGGTCAATAGGCCACGACCGCCGAGCGGTCAATATGCCATCGCCTGGGCCCGCCGGATCACCTCGCGGGCCTGATGCGAGCGCAGCGCGTCGACCGGGCGGGCATTGGTCTGCCTCTCGGTGGTGCCGTCACGGCTGAGCGTCAGCGACGGATCCGGGGTGAACAACCAGCGCATCGACTCGGTGACGTCGAATCCGCCGTCCCGCAGCACCATCAGCAGCCCCGGCAGCGGCTTGACGACATGACCGTCATCGTCGAAGAACACCTTGGGCACCACGACCGCGCCATTGCGGCGCACCCCGACCAGATGTCCGTCGCGCAGGTGCTGGTTGACCTTGCTCACCGAGACGCCGAGCAGAGCCGACACCTCGGCCAGCTCCAGCACGGCTTCGTCGGGGTCGAGGATGTCTTCGGACGCCGGGATGCTCACCGCACAGAGTCTAGGGGCCAACGGCGCGGCCCGGAGCCGGAAGGCCGTCGCACACCACATCCGTACCATGTCTGCGGTGGACACCTACCAGCGCACCGACCCGCTCGTCGGCAGCCTGCTGGAGGGGCGGTATCTGATCGAGGCGACCATCGCCACCGGCGGGATGTCGACGGTGTACCGCGGGCTGGACACCCGGTTGGACCGCCCCGTCGCGGTCAAGGTGATGGACGCCCGGTACTCCCGCGACGACGCGTTCCTGACCCGCTTCCAGCGTGAGGCCCGCACGGTGGCCCGGCTCAAGGGCGACGGTCTGGTCGCGGTCTACGACCAGGGCGGGGGCGGACCCGAGGGACTTCCGCCATACCTGGTGATGGAGCTCATCGAGGGCGGCACCCTGCGCGAGTTGCTGCGCGAGCGCGGGCCGATGCCGCCGCACGCCGCGGCCGCGGTGCTGTCCCCGATCTGCGGCGGCCTGGCGGTCGCGCACGCGGCCGGCCTGGTGCATCGCGATGTGAAGCCGGAGAACGTGTTGATCTCCGATGACGGCGAGGTCAAGATCGCCGATTTCGGTCTGGTCCGCGCGGTCGCCGAGGCCGGCATCACCTCCACCAGCGTCATCCTGGGCACGGCGGCCTACCTGTCCCCCGAGCAGGTCGGCACCGGTGCCAGCGAGCCGAGCAGCGATGTGTACGCGGTCGGGGTGCTGGCCTACGAATTGCTCACCGGGCGCACCCCTTTCACCGGTGACACCGCCCTGTCGGTGGCCTACCAGCGGATGGACAACGACGTCCCGCCACCCAGTGCGGCGATCGCCGGGGTGCCCCCGCAGTTCGACGCGCTGGTGCGCAGGGCGACCGCCCGCGACCCGCATGCCCGCTTCGCCGACGCCGGTGAACTGGGCCGGGCCCTCGACGAGGTGATCGACGAGCTCGGGTTACCGGCATTCCGGGTCCCTGCCCCGCAGCAGTCCGCCCAACACCGCGCGGCCACCGCGCTGCACAACCGCCCGACGCCCGGTGCGTCGCGCGCCCCGCACCGGCCCACCCGTCAGCTGCCGGCCGTCGTGGCCGACGAGCCCACTCACGACAACATCGACGAGCCCGAATATCAGCCCATCTCAGGCCAATTCGCCGGTATCGACCTCGAGGAGTTCCACTGGGCGCGCCAGCGCGCCAAACGGGCGCTGCTGGTCTGGGTCGTCCTGATCATCACGCTCGCCGCACTGCTGGCGGCCGGGGCGTGGACGCTCGGCAACAACCTGGGAAACCTGATCTAGTCGCGCAGCATCTCGGCGACCAGGAACGCCAGTTCCAGGGACTGCTGGGTGTTCAGCCGCGGATCGCAGGCCGTCTCGTAGCGTCCGGCCAGGTCGGAATCCGAGATGTCCTGTGCCCCACCGAGGCACTCGGTGACGTTCTCGCCGGTGATCTCGACGTGGATACCGCCCGGATGGGTGCCCAGCGCGCGATGCACCTCGAAGAAGCCCTGCACCTCGTCGACGATGCGATCGAAATGCCGGGTCTTGTATCCGGTGGACGACTCATGGGTGTTGCCGTGCATGGGATCGCACTGCCAGATCACCTGGTGCCCGCAGGCCTGCACCTTCTCGATGATCGCCGGCAGCACATCGCGCACCTTCTGGTTGCCCATCCGGCTGATCAGGGTCAGCCGGCCGGCCTCGTTGCGCGGATCGAGACGCTCGACGTACTCGACGGCCAACTCCGGTGACGTCGTCGGGCCGATCTTGATACCGATCGGGTTGGCGATCACCTCGGCCAGCGCGACATGGGCGCCGTCGATCTGGCGGGTGCGCTCACCGATCCACAGGTAGTGCGCCGACAGGTCGTACAGCTTGGGATGGGCCGGCTCGCCGACCGGTTCGGCCGGGTCGGCGGTGTCCATGCGCAGCATGGCGCGTTCGTAGTCCAACACCAACGCCTCATGGCTGGCGTAGATCTCGGCGGTGTCCAGGTTGCGGTCGTTGACCCCACAGGCGCTCATGAAGCGCAGACCGCGGTCGATCTCGCCGGCCAGCGCCTCATACCGGGCACCGGCGGGCGAGGTGCGCACGAATTCCCGGTTCCAGTCGTGCACCGCCTGCAGCGAGGCCATGCCCGACGACGTCAGCGCCCGCACCAGGTTCATCGCCGCGCTGGCATTGGCGTACGCGCGTACCAGTCGGGACGGATCATGCTGGCGGACGGCGTCATCGGGGGCGAATCCGTTGATCATGTCGCCGCGGTAGGACTTCAGCCCCAACGCGTCGGTGTCCGAGGAGCGCGGCTTGGCGTACTGCCCGGCGATGCGGGCCACCTTCACCACCGGCATGCTGGCGCCGTAGGTGAGCACCACCGCCATCTGCAACAGTGTTCGGATATTGGCCCGGATGTGCGGTTCGGTGTTGTCGACGAAGGTCTCGGCGCAGTCCCCGCCCTGCAGCAGGAAAGCTTCACCGCGGGCGACGGCGGCCAGCTGGGTCTTGAGCTTCTCGACCTCGGTGGGCACCGTGATCGGCGGGACGCTCTCCAACACCGTGCGCATCGCCTTGGCCTGACCGGCATCCCAGCTGGGCTGCTGCAGCGCCGGCTTGGCCAGCGCGGCGTCGAGCCGTTGCCGCAGGTCATCGGGCAGCGGTGGCAGGTCCGGCAGCTGGTCGATGGGTACGTCGACGGTCCAGTTCACCGCTCCATGGTAACTGCGCCCAGTTCTCGACCGGACCGGCCATACCCGCAGCTCAGGGCTTCTCCCAGCCGGTGGCGCGCCGCTACCCGCCCGACCTCGCCGCCCAGGCCCCGTCGTCGGTCATCAACTCGTACCGGCGCAGGTTGTGCCGGGCGTCGACCAGGGCGTCGTGCGCATCGCGCGGTCGCGGTGGCATCCGCGGCGAACCGCGTTCCTCCCAGAACTGGCGCAGTTCCCGGGTGAACCGGGGTATCGCCGGGGGCAGATCGGTCATCGGCCCCCACAGCTGGCACAGCACCACATGGTCATAGGCACCGACCCAGGCCCACAGCTCGATCGGCTCGTCGCCGTCGATGTCGAAGAAATCCTCCAGCTCGCTGCGGATCTGCCGCCGCGACCGCCACAGCTTCGACGACGGCGAGGGCAGTTTGGGCAGCACGTTCTTGCGGACCCAGCTGCCGGCCCGGTCCGGATCGAATTCGGTTGAGATGGCGTAGTACTCGCGACCGTCCTCGGCCGCGATACCGATCGAGATCAACTCGATGGTGCGACCGTCGTCGATGAACTCGGTGTCGTAGAAATAGCGCATCTCAAGCTGCTCCCTGACTGGGTGCCGGAGCGGCATGAATCTCGCGGTCCAGTTCCTCGTTTACCTTTGCGTCGTCCGGGAAGTGCGGTTCGCCCGCCACCACGTGCTGAACCCACAACTTCGCCTGCACGACCGGGCGGCGCAGTCGCCGCTCCCGTTCCAGTGCCGTGTGCATCTTGCGCGGTCGGGTCGTATAACGCCAGCGCGCCCACGGCGCATGTGGCCGCGACAGCCGGATGGCCCCGATGAACAGCAGCGGGGTGATGAACATGCCGATCAGTCCGGTCCACACCTTGCCCTTGAGCAGCACGACCACCGCCAGCGCCAGCGTCAGCACCGCGACCGCGATCACCGCGGCCCGCGCCTCCAGGGTGTCGTCGGACTGCCAGATGCCGATATCGAAGAAGGACAGCGGGTTGAAGCCCAGCACCAATAGACCGGCGACGGCGATCGCGACGAACACCGCGTCCACCGAGGTGCGGCCGTCCTCGGACCAGTACACGTCCTGCAGGTGCAGGATCAGCGCGAACTCGTCGAGCACCAGCGCCGCGCCGATCCCGAAAAACACTGCCGCGACGGTGAACTCCGCGACGCCGCCGGTCACCCCGAGGGTCACCATGGTCACCCCGGACACCATGACCAGGACGACGCCGATCACCACGTGGTGCAGATGCACACCGCCGCCCACCGACAGGTTGCGCGGCTGCCACCACTTGCGCGGCCCATCGGTGCCGGGGTGGCTGCGGATGTAGCGCACGATCAGCCGGGTGAGGAAGAACGTCACGATGAACGCGATCAGGCAGCACAGCAACGGCAGCCGGTCGCCGGTGATGAAGTCCAGTTGGACGTTCAGGTGCACGGCGTTCGAATTTACGCCGGTCGGCTCCGGCTTCGGGTCATCGACCGGCCTGGGCCGTCCAGCGCGTCGCGCATCACCGATAGGCTGAGCGGCGACATGAGGATTCGGTGGTCGCCCGACAGGGCCGGTGGGTGGTCGATCGCGGCATGGCGGTTGTTCCAGTTTCTCACCCTGGTCGCGCTGGGCTGGGTCGGCTGGCGGCTGCTCGGTGAATCCACCTACCGCATCGACATCGACGTCTACCGGATGGGCGGGCAGGCCTGGCTGGACGGCACCCCGCTGTATGCCGACAGCACCGAGTTCGTCACACAGGCGGGCATCGATCTACCGTTCACCTATCCCCCGCTGTCGGCGGTCGCTTTCGCACCCTTTGCCTTGCTGCCCCTGTCGGCGGCCAGCGCGGCGATCACGGTGACCACGCTGGTGCTGCTGATCCTCGCCACCGCCATCGTGCTGACCCGACTACAGGTGGGCAACGGCTGGCAGCGTCGCGGCTGGCTGGCCGCCGCACTGGTGGCACCGGCGGTGGTGTTCTGCGAACCGCTGCGGGCCAACCTGGAGTTCGGCCAGATCAACGTGGTGCTCATGACGCTGGTGATCGCCGACTGCGTCCCGCGTCGGACCCCGTGGCCGCGCGGTCTGCTGTTGGGTATCGCCATCGCGGTGAAGCTGACGCCCGCGGTGTTCCTGCTGTATTTCCTGTTGCGCCGCGATGTGCGCACGGTCCTGGTGACGACGGCGTCGGCCGTCGGTGCGACGCTTCTCGGGTTCGCGCTGGCCTGGCGTGATTCGTGGGTGTACTGGTTCCAGACGCTGCGCGACACCGACCGCATCGGCAGCGCGACGCTGAACACCAACCAGAACATCTCCGGCATGCTGGCCCGGCTCGGCGTCGGTGAGGACGCCCGGTTCGGCTTGTGGGTCGCGCTGTGCTTCGCGGTGCTGGGCCTGACGGTGTGGGCCGCACACCGACTGCTGCGCGCCGACCCCGGTGGTGATCAGGCCGTCCTGGCGCTGATCTGCGTCGCGATGTTCGGTCTGGCGGTCTCGCCGGTGTCGTGGTCGCACCACTGGGTATGGGTGCTGCCCACCGTGCTGGCGACGACGGTGGTGGCCTTCCGCAACCGCAATCCGGCCGTCGCGGCGCTCGCCGTGCTGGGCACCGCGCTGACGGTGTGGACGCCGATCACCCTGATGCCCCCGCACAACGAGACGTCGGTGTCGCTGTGGCTGCGGCTGGCCGGTGGGTCCTACCTGTGGTGGGCGCTGCTGGTCATCGGTGTCCTCGGCGTCGTCGCGCCGCGTCTGCACGGTCGCTCCGCGCCGGCATCCGAGACCACCTCGGCCACCCGCATCGCGGCGGCGAAGTGACTAACCGGCCTTCGCGGTCACCGGCGCCTTGGCGGCCTCGGCCTGCTCCTTGACATCGGCGGCGTACAGGTCGACGTACTCCTGGCCGGACAGTCGCATCAGCTCGTACATCACCTCGTCGATGACGGCGCGCTCGATGAACCGGTTACCGGCCAGCCCCTCGAACCGGCTGAAATCCATCGGCTTGCCGAACCGGACCTCGACACGGCCGAAATGCCACATCTTGGATCCGGGCGGGTTGACGACGTTGGTTCCGACCATCGCGACCGGGATGACCGGGATGCCGCTCTCCAGGGCGACGCGGGCCAGGCCGGTCTTGCCCTTGTACAACCGGCCGTCCGGCGAGCGGGTGCCCTCGGGGTACATCCCGAGCAGCTTGCCCTGGCCCAGGATTCGCTGTGCCGTCGTCAGCGCAGCCTGCGCCGAGTCGGCATCGGTGCGGTCGATCGGCACCTGGCCGGTCGAGGAGTAGAAGAACTTGGTGAGCTTGCCCTTCAGGCCGGTGCCGGTGAAGTACTCGGCCTTCGCCAGGAAGGTGATGCGCCGCTTGACGACCAGGGGCAGGTAGAAGCTGTCGGCGACGGCCAGGTGATTACTGGCCAGGATCACCGCGCCGGAATCCGGAACATATTCCAGCCCTTGCACTTTGGGGCGACCCAGAAACGACAGCAAGGGGCCCATCAAGATGTACTTGTAGAACCAGAACCACATGAGCCCTCCCGCAACGAACGCCCCGCCACGATCGGACCGGACCGCGTCAACTCTACCCAGCGCCAGTGAGTGCGACCACACGGCGGCTTGGCCAGCGGTGCAGACCGCTTCAGTCCTCCAGGGTGACCGGGATCTGCTCGTAGCGTCCCGCCGGCCGCTGTCCGCGCGACGGCGGCGGTGGTGGTGGCGGCTCGGCGGGTGGCTGCGGTTCGCCCACCATCGCGCGGATGACCGTGAGCAGCGCGACGCTGTGTTCGGCGATCACCGACAACAGCGGGTGCTGTTCGCCGTTGATCAGCGCGGCCAGCGCGCACACCGGGCACCACACCTGCTGGCAGGCACCCGGACCGGTGGTCTCCGAGGCCGCACGGGCGGCCGCCGCGCGCACCGCCGGATCGAGCTTGTCCAGGATCAGCTGGGCCAGCTGACGCAGTTCGGGCGGGATCTCAGAGTGAGTGGTCACTTGGGCCACACCTCCGGATTCGGTCGGAAACGCACGGTCAGGACGCCGCCCCGCAGATTCGCGTCGATCACGATGCAGCGCCGCAGCACGGATGCCAGCCGCACCCGCCGCCGCATACCCCCGGAGCCGATGACAAGGTCGTCGTCGACCCGGCCCAACGTCAGCGCGCCGGGATCGACCTGCGGCAACTCTAGCCGCATCCGATACACCGTATCGAGGCCGGACCCGGACTCGCGATCCACCACCGGTCGCAGCGGCCCCGGCGGCGCGGACCCGTCCCGTCGGCGCGCCGCGTCGAGCAACTCGCCGAGCGCCTTGGGTCCGATCGGCTCACCGGCCAGATGCGGCACCAGTACCAGCGCCACATCGCCGATCGAGCGGTCCAGCTCGTCGAGTACGGTCTGCTGCTCGGCGATCCGCTCGGCGTACCAGTCGAAGGCCGGATGAGCGGGCAGATTGTGGTACTCGTAGGAATCATCCTGCAGCAGAACCTGATTCACCAGGAGCTCTGCGACACGCACGCCCATCAAGGTCAGCGAGCCCAGGGTTCGGCCGGCCTCGGCGGCCACCACCCGCTCGGCGGTCAGCACCAGGTGCGCACCGACCCGCGTCCCGTCTGCCAGCAGTTCCGACAGCCGCTCGGCGCCCTCGGCGATCCGCTCCACCAGCGTCACCAATGCGGCGGAGGCCAGATCGGCGGGCGGTTGGCCGAGTCTGCGATGCCGCGGCCAGCTGCGTTCCACATACAGGTTGAAGGTGGCCGGCAGGGTCAGCATCCGCAGCGCATCCGCGGTCGAGGCGCAGTCCACCACCACCTCGTCCCACGCGCCGGAGTCGGCCAGTTCGGCGACCTCGTGCAGCCCGAGTACTTCCTGGATCCCGGGCAGCGCCGAAAGCTCTTCGGGAGCAACGTTTCCCAGGTCCGACTCGGGAAACTTCCCGACCAGCACGCCGGCGATCTCGCGCCACCGGGTTTCCAGCAGCGCCAACGTGTCCAGCGCCAGCGCATCGAGGTGACCACCGGACCCGCTGGGACCCGCGTCCAGATCGCTGAGCACGCGGGTGGGCTCGCGCAGACCGGTCGGCACGACGGTGGCGCCGAGCACGTCACCGGTGGAATGGGCCTGATCGGTGGACACGATGAGCACCCGCGACCCGCTTCGGGCAGCACGTACCGCGGTGGCCGTGGCCAACGTGGACTTGCCTACCCCTCCCTTACCGACGAACAGGCTGATCCGGGCGGGTTCGGGTGCGTGCTGTCCCGTGGAGTTCACTCCACCTCGACTCGCTTCTTGAGGTCCTTGAGTGCGGTGTCGGTGAGCCGGCGCTCGGCCTTGCGTTTGAGCAGACCGATCATCGGGATGATCAGGTCGACCGACAACTCATAGGTGACATCGGTACCGGAACCGTTGGGAGACAACCGGTATGCGCCCTGCAGGGCACGCAGCAGCGAGCTCGACACCAGACTCCAGGTGACGGACAAGCGGTCGGCGGGCCACTGGTAGGTCAGCACCATGGTGTCCTTGAGCACCGCCGCGTCGAGCACCAGTCGGGCGGTCTTGGGGTTGCCCGCGCCATCGCGCTCGAGCACCTCGGTTTCCTTGTACTCGGCCACCCACTCCGGGTACGAGCCGATATCGGCGATGACATCCATCACCGTCGAGGGGTCGGCTTCGATGTAGATCGTCTGCGCCGTCTTCTCCGCCACACCGAAGAAATCTACCCGCACCCCGCAGGGGGCGCGGCTCACCATCAGGCCAGCCGGGACACACCCACCGGCCGCTGGGCCTCCAACCGGTCCTTGATCTCGAAGGACATCTTCTTGCCCGCGACCCGGCGGAGGTGATTCAGCTTGGCCAGATCCATCCGGGCCAGATCGTGGGCCGTGGCACCGGACGGTTCGGCGTGCAGGAAGTAGTGCAGCAGCACGCCGTCCATCATCGGCTCCAGCCACACCTCCATCGTCCCGGTCAGCGCACCGGACACCGTCCAGCGCTGACCGGCCGGACCGCGGTCCTCGACCACCGCGAGCATCAGATCGGGCCACCATCGACGCCAACTCGCGACATCGGCGACAGCCCGGCCGACATCGGCCGGATCGGCGCACACGAAGGTCTCATCGGCGATCTGGACGCTGTTCATCACCACTCAGCATCACACATCCGATACCGGGAGTGTGACGCAGCCGACTTGCTGCCTACTACGCTTACTTGCAAGTAACCCGTAACCAGGACCCGAGGGGCCAGCATCGTGCGTGAGTTCTCTGTTCCCGCAACATTCGAGATCGCCGAGTACGACACCGTCGTCAGCTCGGTCTATGCGCATGAGCGCGAGGATCCCGAGCACGTGATCTTGCAGCGTCAGGTCGACGGCGCCTGGACCGATGTCACCTGCGCCCAGGCCGCCCAACAGATCCGCTCGGTGGCGCTGGGTTTGCTCGCGCACGACATCCAGCCCGGCGACCGGGTCGCGCTGCTGTCGGCCACCCGCTACGAATGGCCGATCATCGATTTCGCCATCCTGTCCATCGGCGCGGTCACCGTGCCGATCTATGAGACCTCGGCGCCCGAACAGATCAAGCACGTCCTCAACGATTCCGGGTCGGTGCTGGTGTTCGCCGAGACCGCCGCCCACGCCGAGCGGGTGGAACAGCAGGCCGATCAGCTGCCGAACGTGCGCACGGTGCTGCGCATCGACAGCGACGACGCGCCGGCGCTGCAGGTGCTGGCCGACGCCGGCAAGGATGTCGACCCGGGCCTGCTCGACGCCCGTGTCGCCGCCATCAGGTCCAGCGATCCCGCGACGCTGATCTACACCTCGGGCACCACCGGGCTGCCCAAGGGTTGCCAGCTGACGCACTCCAACCTGCTCTATGAGATCCGCGGCGCCAAGGCCGCCTTCCCGACCATGCTGCGCACGGACGAGCGGCTGCTGGTGTTCCTGCCACTGGCCCACGTGCTGGCCCGCGCGATCACCATCGGCGCCTACGCCAACAAGGTGACGCTGGGCTTCACCAGCGATATCAAGAACCTGGTTCCGATGTTCGCGGTGTTCAAGCCGACGCTGGTGGTGTCGGTGCCCCGGGTGTTCGAGAAGGTCTACAACACCGCCCTGCAGAACGCCCGCAACGACGGCAAGGGCCGCATCTTCGAGATCGCCGCCGACACCGCCATCGAGTTCAGCACGGCGCAGGACTCCGCCGGTGGACCCGGGCTGCTGCTCAAGCTCAAGCACGCCGTCTTCGACAAGCTGGTCTACGGCAAGCTGCGCGCCGCGCTCGGTGGCAACTGCGTGGCCGCCATCTCCGGCGGCGCGCCGCTGGGCGCCCGGTTGGGGCACTTCTACCGCGGCGTCGGGCTGACCATCTACGAGGGTTACGGCCTGACCGAGAGCAGCGCGGCCGTCACCGCCAACCAGGTCGGCGATATGAAGGTCGGTTCGGTCGGAAAGCCGTTGCCCGGCAACAGCGTGCGCTTGGCCGATGACGATGAGCTGCTGCTCTCCGGCGGCGTGGTGTTCAGCGGCTACTGGCGCAACGAGCAGGCCACCGCCGACGCCTTCACCGACGGCTGGTTCCACACCGGTGACCTCGGCGCCATCGATGATCAGGGGTTCCTGACCATCATCGGCCGCAAGAAGGAGATCATCGTCACCGCCGGCGGCAAGAACGTCGCGCCGGCCGTGCTGGAAGACCGGTTGCGCGCGCACCCGCTGATCAGCCAGGCGATGGCCGTCGGTGATGCGCAGCCGTTCATCGCGGCCCTGATCACCATCGATCCGGAGGCGTTCGAGGGCTGGAAGGAGCGCAACGGCAAGGCCTCCGGGGCGACGGTCGCCGATCTCACCGAGGACCCGGACCTGGTCGCCGAGGTCGAAGCGGCGGTCAAGGAGGCCAATCAGGCGGTGTCCAAGGCCGAGGCGATCCGCACCTTCCGCATCCTGCCGGTCGACTTCACCGAGGACACCGGCGAGTTGACGCCGACGCTGAAGGTCAAGCGCAAGGTGGTCGCCGAGAAGTTCGCCGACCACATCGCCGCGATCTACGCCTGATCCGGCGCGCCCGGGTCAGCCCAGGAACCGGTTCAGGCGCGCGCCCTGGGCGCGCCACTGCCAGTGCTCGACCACCCAGTCGCGCCCGGCCGCGCCCATCCTGGCCGCGGTCTGCGGGTCGGCCAGCAGGTCGCCGACCGCGGTGGCGATGGCATCCACATCGGTGCCGTCGACCACCCACCCGGTCTCCCCGTCGCGCACGGTTTCGGGTGCCCCGCCCGAACGCCCCGCCACCACCGGCACCCCACTGGCCGAGGCCTCCAGGTAGACGATGCCCAGACCCTCGACGTCCAGACCCGAACCGCGGGTACGGCAGGGCATCGCGAACACATCCGCCATGGCATGGTGGGCGGCCAGTTCCTCGGCGGGCACCCCACCGGTGAACATCACGTCTTCGGCGACTCCGACCCGGCTGGCCAGCTTCTCCAGGTCCGATCGGTACGGCCCGCCGCCTACGATCAGCAGTGCCGCGTCCGGGATCCGGCGCCGGATCCGGGCGAAAGCGCGGATCAGCATGTCCTGGCCCTTGCGCGGCACCAATCGGGACAGGCACAGCACCACGGGCCGGTCTCCCAGCTCATAGCGTGCGCGCAGTTGTGCGCGGGCGACGCTGTCGGGGGCGAACCGGTCGACGTCGACACCGGGTGAGAGCCGTTCCAGGCGCGCCTGCGGCCCGAACGCCGAGGCGAACCGGCCCCGGGTGTACCCGCTGACGTAGGTGATGATGTCGGCGTCGTCACCGATGCGGCGCAATGCCGTGCGCGCCAACGGCAGCATCGACCAGCCGACCTCGTGGCCGTGGGTACTGGCCACCACACGCGTGGCGCCGGCGCGACGGGCCAACGGGCCCAGCAGGGCCAGCGGCGCCGCGGCACCGAACCACACCGTCTCGATGCCGTGCTCGGTGATCAGGTCACGCATCCGGTTGGCCACGGTCGGTTCGGGCAGCATCAGCGTGCTGCGATGGCGCACCACCGGATAGCCGGCCCGTCGGTCGTAGTCGGCGGCGCCCTTCCATTTCGGCGCGTAGACGGTGAGATCGTGATTCCCGGCGGCCGACAGCTGCGCGACGAAGGCTTCCAGATAGGACTGGATGCCCCCACGGCGCGGCGGAAAATCGTTGGTCAGCAACAGGACCCGGCTCATTGTGCCCACGCTATCCGGTCATCCAGCGCCGCCACTGCGCCACCACCTCGTCGAGGTCGGCGTGCAGGGTCTGCCGCACGGCCGTCGCGGTATCGGGGTGTCCGGGTCCGCACGCGTTCAGATACAGCGCCTTCAGCGTCGGTGCACCGTACCGGTCGGCGATGAACCGGCTGAACCACCAGGCGCGGTCGTAGGCCAGCGAACGCGCCGGTCCTTCGGCTCGGAGGTCGGCATCGGTAGGCAGCACGGCGGGATCGGGGCGGTCGGGCGGCGGATCGGTGGCCGGTCGGCCGACATAGTCGGCGACGCCCTCGGTCAGCCACAGTGGCGCGTCGGCCACCGTCTGCGCACGAGCCGCATGGTGGAAGAGCTCATGGCGGACGACGATGCGCAGCGCGGTCTCGCTCATCTGCGCCGCACCGGGGGCGAACACCATGCCCTCGGCTGTCGTGGCCGCCGCGATATCGGGACTGCCGTGTGCCAGCACACGGAACTGTGCCGGCGATTCGGTGACGATGACGACGATGTCGCGGGGCCAGTCGGGTCCCCAGAAAGCGGTGACGGCCGCCACCGCGGCGGGCAGTTCGGCGCCGATGCGCTCGATGAGCGGTGCGGCGCCGGTGCCGAGTCCGCGCAGGTGGGCGGTGCGCCCGTTCGGCAGTGGGAGCGAAATGGTGTGCGCCGTCTGCGCTTCCGGCGACGGGGAGGCCGACGAATATGGCGATGGTTGCGGCGGGGATTCCGACTCGGACTGACAGCCCGCGAGCAGGACGGTGGCGATCAGCGCACCGCAGAGCCGCCGGCGCCGCGCCTCAGTAACGGCGGACGTTGTAGATCGGGGCGTTGTTCACCGGTGCGACGACGACCGGCTTACCGAACGTCGAGGCGTGCACCATCATGCCGTCGCCGATGTAGATGCCGACGTGCGAGGCGTCCGAGTAGTAGGAGACGACGTCACCGGGTTGCATCTGATCGGTCGAGACGGGTTGGCCACCGGCGGCCTGCGCATAGCTGGAGTGCGGCAGCGAGATGCCGGCCTGGCTGAAGGCCCACTTCACCAGGCCCGAGCAGTCGAACGCACCGGGCCCCTCGGCACCCCACGAGTAGGGCGAACCGATGCGGGTCAGCGCGGCCTGCATGGCCACGACGCCACCGCTGGATCCGGCGGGCGCGGCGGCCGGCGGCGCGATGTCACCCGGCGGGATCCCGGCCGGCGGCGCGGCCAGCACGCCGGGATCGTTGTTGGGCAACGGCGCTGGCGGCGGCGGCAACTGCACACCCTCGGGCACCGGCGGGATGGCCGCCAGCGTCTCACGCTGGGCCGGGGTCAACCGCTCGTACTGCGACTTGACGATCGCGATCTCGACCTGCAGCTTGCTTTGCTTGGATTGCAGGTCGGCGCGCACCGCCGCGGCCTGCTCGGCGGCGGTCTTGGCATCGGCGGCCGACTGAGCGGAGGCCGATTCGGCCTGGGCGGCCTGCACGCTGATATTTCGGAAGTTCTGCATCTGCGACGACATCTCGGTCGCCATCACGCGCTGCACCGCCAGTTGGTCGATGAGCACCTGCGGCGAGCTCGCCGTCAGGATGGCGTCCAGTCCGTCGGTGCGCCCACCCATGTACTGCGCGGCGGCGAACTTGTCGACCGATGCCTGGAAGGTTGCCAACTTCTGCTTGGCGGCATCGGCGGCGGCGAGGTCGGCGGCGTGCTTCTCTTCGGCGGCACGCTGTGCCACCAGCTTCTCGTCGAGATCGAGCTGCGCGGCGTGCATGTTCTCGGTGGCGATCTCGGCCTGATGCGACAGCTCGTTGAGCTTTGCCAGCGCATCCTCGGCCGGGTCGGCATGCACTGTGGTGGCGAAGGATCCGCCGATGATGGTCAAGGTCGCTAACGCACCGACAAGGGCTCGCTGGACGCCACGCTTACGCCGGTGTGTGCGATCAGGGCTCAAGGTATTGCGTCCTTAACACTGCGATTCAGCCGCGCCGAACTACTGTTAGGTCTCGAACAGGTTACGAAACGGCATCGGGCTTGTCCAACGGAAGACGTGAATTCAACAGGCGCCCGGGAATAATTTTTTGCTTCCCGTGGTTGACCGCGTGTCATCACGCCACACCAGTTCTACCATCCGAGCCGTCGCGACGGTGGATGGGAACGAGTCGCAATCGGGGCGCCAGACCGGCGTCGGCGAGCACTTCCAATGCCTGGCGTTCGTCGTCCAGCAAAGTTTCCGGAACACCGAGCAGCACACTGACCACGCAGTCCTGACACCCCGGTCCGCGCACCGCGCAATCGTCGCAGTCGATCACCACCGAGCCGGTGTCCGGCGGCGGTGCACCGTCGGTGAACTCGTCGCGCATCGGGTGTGTCATGACATCCTCCTCGTGTCCGGGCCTGGTCTCGGCCGATTCCCCCGCACCGTAACGACGACCACCGACACGCCCGCCGGACCGGACACGCACCGCCGGCGATGTCGGGGGCGGCGTTTACCGTCACGCTGTGCAGCAGCTGAGTTTCGGCGATGTCGACGGAGCGAGCGGGTTCACCGACGGGGACGGGATCTCCGACCTGGCGTTGGCCGACACGACGTTCGTGGTGGTGGATCTGGAGACCACCGGCGGCAGCCGCGACCACGACGCCATCACCGAGATCGGCGCGGTCAAGGTCCGTGGCGGGGTGGTGCTGGGCGAGCTGGCGACGCTGGTCGACCCGGGCCGCGCCATCCCGCCGCAGATCGTCGCGCTCACCGGCATCACCACGGCGATGGTGCACGACGCGCCCCGCATCGACAGCGTGCTGCCGGCCTTCCTGGAGTTCTCCCGCGGCGCGGTGCTGGTGGCGCACAACGCCGGGTTCGACATCGGATTCCTACGGGCGGCGGCACAGCGGCTCGGCCTGTCCTGGACCCGCCCGCCGGTGCTGTGCACGGTGAAGCTGGCCCGCCGCGTCCTCACCCGTGACGAGGCGCCCAGCGTCAAGTTGTCCGCACTGGCCCGGCTGTTCGGCGCCTCCACCACCCCGACCCACCGCGCGCTCGACGACGCCAGAGCCACCGTCGACGTGCTGCACGGCCTGATCGAACGGGTCGGCAACCAGGGCGTGCGCACCTACCCCGAACTGCGCAGCTATCTGCCCGACAAGACCGCACCACAGCGTCGGAAACGCCACCTGGCCAACGGGATTCCGACCTGCCCGGGGGTGTATCTGTTCCGCGGTCCCGCCGAGGAGGTGCTCTACATCGGCACCGCGGTCAACCTGCGCCGCCGGGTCGGGCAGTACTTCACCGGTGCCGACCCGCGCACCCGGATGAAGGAGATGGTGGCGCTGGCCATCCGGGTCGACCATGTCGAGTGCGCGCACGAACTGGAGGCCGGCGTGCGCGAGCTGCGACTGCTGGCCGCGCACGCGCCGCCGTACAACCGGCGCTCGAAATTCCCCCGCAAATGGTGGTGGATCACCCTGACCGAGGAGGCCTTCCCGCGCTTCTCGGTGGTGCGCGCGCCGCGCGGGCCGCGGGCGGTCGGCCCGTTCTCCGCACGCGCGGACGCGGTGGACACCGCCGAGGTGCTCGCGCGCGGCGCCGGGGTGCGCACCTGCACCGCCCGGCTGGGCCGCGCCGCGGTGCACACCTGCCAGGAGCGCGAGCTCTCCGGATGCCCGGCACCGCGCGGTACCGATATGGCCGGTTATGCGGCGGGGCCACGACGCGCCGCCGAGCTGATCGACGGAGCCGATCACGGCGTCTTCGCCGGCGTGTTCGGCCAGATCGAGGCGCTGGCCGAGCTGCACCGCTACGAGAGCGCCGCCCGATTGCGCGACCGCACCGCCGCCGCGGTCGAGACGGTGGCTCGCGGCCAACGTCTGCGGGCCCTGGCCGAGGTCGACGAGATCACCGCCGCCCGCCCGGACGGCAGTGGCGGCTGGGAGCTCGCCGTCATCCGGCACGGCCAGCTCGCGGCGGCCGGCTGCGCCCGCCGCGGTGTGCCGCCAATGCCGGTGGTCGAGGCGATAACCGCTGCGGCGCAGACGATCCTGCCCAAGAGTGCGCCGCTGGGCGGGGCCCTGGTCGAGGAGACGGCACTGATCGTGCGCTGGCTGGCCGGCCCCGGTGTGCGCATCGTGAGCGCCGAACCGGGCTATGCCAGCCCGGTGGGGTCGGCCGCGCACTGGCGCGGCTGGGCGGCGTCCGCTCGTTCGGCCCGGCTGGCCGCCGACCGCACCGATGCCGACACCCTCGACGACCGATACGGGCTGAACCCGCCGCGGACGGCTAGCTTCCGGCTTTCTGGGTGAATCGCACCCAGTTGGCCAGCAGCCGTTCGGCGGCACCGGAATCGATGGACTCGGTCGCGCGGGCCAACGCGGACTCCCAGGACGGCGTCCACTGCGCATCACTGGTCAGTCCGGCATGGGCCACCATCGCGCCGGCGGCGTTGAGCACCACCGCATCGCGCACCGGACCCTTGGCGCCGCCGAGCACCGCGCGCACCGAGGCCGCATTGGCCTCGGCATCGCCACCGACGAGCTCGCTGAGCTCGGCGCGGCGGAAACCGAACGCCGCCGGGTCCAGCGTCAGCCGGTCCACGGTGCCGGCCTGCACCCGCCAGATCGTGCTCGTCGTCGTGGTGGTCAGCTCGTCCAGACCGTCGTCGCCGTGCACCACCAGGGCGCTGGCACCGCGCGCGGCGAAGACACCGGCCATCACCTCGGCCAGATCACCCCACGCGCAACCGAACAGGCCCGCCCGGGGCGCGGCCGGGTTGGTCAGCGGGCCCAGCAGATTGAAGACCGTCGGCACCCCGATCTCACGGCGGACCACCGAGGCGTGCCGGTAGGACGGGTGGAACTGCGGCGCGAAGGCGAAGGCAATGCCCACCTCGGCGACGCTGCGCGCCACTTCGTCGGGCCCCAGATCGATGCGCACGCCGAGCGCCTCCAGGGTGTCCGCGCCGCCGGACAGCGAGGAGGCGGCGCGGTTGCCGTGCTTGACGACCGGGATACCGGCCGCCGCGGTGACGATCGAGGCCATGGTGGACAGATTCACCGTGTTGGCGCCGTCACCTCCGGTGCCCACGATGTCGACCGCATCCCCACCGATCGCGCCCGGCGGGATCCGGCGGGCGTGCTTGAGCATCATGTCGGCCAGTTCGTTGACCTCCGCCGACGTCGGCCGCTTCATGCGCATCGCCACCGCGAACCCGGAGATCTGCGCCGGGGTGGCCGATCCGGTCATGATCTGGTCCATCGCCCACGCCGACTGCCCACGCAGCAGATCCTGATGTGTGGTGAGTCGGCCGAGGATCTGTGGCCAGGTCGGGTTGTCGGATGCGCTTTCGGAGGATGACACGCCGTGATGCTATCGCTCGCATAACGGCACTCCGGAGGCCGTCACCAGTGCCGTCCGCGCGCAGGTTTCAACTCAATTACGAACCCGGGTGGTGTTCGTCAACTACAAAGCGTCATACTTGCACCTGTGACGAGTGCTGTTGGGACCTCGGGGACCGCGATCACCTCCCGCGTACATTCGCTGAACCGGCCGAATATGGTCAGTGTCGGCACCATCGTGTGGCTTTCCAGTGAGCTCATGTTCTTTGCTGGGCTGTTCGCGATGTACTTCACCGCGCGGGCTCAGGCGCAGGGCGCGTGGCCGCCCGAGCCGACGGAGCTGAATCTGTGGCTGGCCGTACCGGTCACCGCGGTGCTGGTCGCCTCCTCCTTCACCTGCCAGATGGGCGTCTTCGCCGCCGAGCGCGGTGACGTGTTCGGCCTGCGTCGCTGGTACGTGATCACCTTCCTGATGGGTCTGTTCTTCGTGCTCGGCCAGGGCTACGAGTACATCCACCTGGTGGAGCACGGCACCACGATCCCGGGCAGCGCGTACGGCTCGGTGTTCTATCTGGCGACCGGCTTCCACGGCCTGCACGTCATCGGCGGCCTCGTCGCCTTCGTCTTCCTGCTCATCCGCACCCGGATGAGCAAGTTCACGCCCGCACAGGCCACCGCGGCGATCGTCGTGTCGTACTACTGGCACTTCGTCGACATCGTCTGGATCGCCCTGTTCGCTGTCATCTACTTCGTCCGATGATCGGCTCGCCGATGAGTTCGTCAAGAAGGGGATCGATGTCCACCAAGTCCCGCCGTCGGTTTCGCCGCCGTCTGTCCGCGGCTCTGCTGCTGCTGCTCGGGCTGTCCGCGGCCGGCGCAGTCGCCGCCACGCTGACGCCGACGCCCCAGGTGGCGGTGGCCGATGAGTCGCAGTCGGCGCTGCTGCGCACCGGCAAGCAGCTGTTCGACACGTCGTGCATCAGCTGCCACGGCGCGAACCTGCAGGGCGTGACCGACCGTGGCCCCAGCCTGATCGGCACCGGCGAGGCCGCCGTCTACTTCCAGGTGTCCACCGGCCGTATGCCGGCGATGCGCGGCGAGGCCCAGGCCCCCCGCAAGGAACCGGTGTTCGACGAGCACCAGATCGACGCGCTGGGCGCCTACGTGCAGGCCAACGGCGGTGGCCCCATCGTGCCCCGGGATGCCAACGGCCACATCGCCAATGAGGCCATGCTGGCCGGCGACGTCGCACGTGGTGGCGACCTCTTCCGGCTGAACTGCGCCTCCTGCCACAACTTCACCGGTAAGGGCGGCGCGCTGTCCTCGGGTAAGTACGCGCCCGATCTGGGCGAGGCGGCCAAGGTTCCCGCGCAGGTCTACACCGCCATGCTCACCGGGCCGCAGAACATGCCGAAGTTCTCCGACCGGCAGCTCTCGCCCGAAGAGAAGAACGACATCGTCAGCTATGTCGTGCAGGCCGCCAACACCCCGGACCCGGGCGGTTACGGCCTGGGCGGCTTCGGCCCCACCTCTGAGGGTATGGCCATCTGGATCATCGGGATCGTGGCTGCCGTCGGCATCACGATGTGGATCGGAGCTCGTGCATGAGCGAGAACGTCAGCAAGGGAAGTGACACCTCCGGGTCCCCCGTGCCCGGTCAGCCCACCGACGCCGAACTGGCGCAGATGTCCCGTGAAGAGCTGCTCGCCCTCGGCGGCAAGCTCGACGGCGTCGAGGTCGTCTACAAGGAACCGCGCTGGCCGGTCGAGGGCACCAAGGCCGAGAAGCGCGCCTCGCGCACCGTCGCCTACTGGCTGCTGCTCGGCGGTTTCTCCGGACTGGCGCTGCTGCTGGTCTTCCTGTTCTGGCCGTGGGAGTACGTCCCCTACGGCGGCGAGGGTGAGCGTCTCTACACGCTGGCCACCCCGCTGTACGGTCTGACCTTCGGCCTGTCGATCATGGCGATCGGCGTCGGCGCGGTGCTCTTCCAGAAGAAGTTCATCCCGGAAGAGATCACCATCCAGGATCGCCACGACGGCGCCTCGGCGGAGATCCACCGCAAGACCGTCGTCGCCAACCTGACCGATGCCCTGGAGGGCTCGACGATCAAGCGGCGCAAGCTGATCGGCCTGTCCATGGGTATCGGCCTCGGCGCATTCGGCCTGGGCACCCTGGTGGCCTTCCTCGGTGGTCTGATCAAGAACCCGTGGAAGCCCGTCGTGCCGACGGCCGAGGGCAAGAAGGCCGTGCTGTGGACCTCGGGCTGGACCCCGCGCTACGAGGGCGAGACCATCTACGTCGCCCGCGCCACCGGCCTGCCCGGTGAGTCGGCCTTCGTCAAGATGCGTCCCGAGGACATCGACGCCGGCGGCATGGAGACCGTGTTCCCGTGGCGCGAGTCCGACGGCGACGGCACCACCGTCGAGTCGTCGCATCACCTGTTCGAGATCGCGATGGGCGTCCGCAACCCGGTAATGCTCATCCGCATCAAGCCGCAGGACATGCCGAAGGTCGTCAAGCGCAAGGGCCAGGAGAGCTTCAACTTCGGCGAGCTGTTCGCCTACACCAAGGTCTGCTCCCACCTGGGCTGCCCGTCCTCGCTGTACGAGCAGCAGACCTACCGCATCCTGTGCCCGTGCCACCAGTCGCAGTTCGACGCGCTGCACTTCGCGCGTCCGATCTTCGGCCCCGCCGCACGCGCACTGGCACAGCTGCCCATCACCATCGATGAGGATGGGTACCTGGTCGCCAACGGCGACTTCATCGAGCCTGTCGGACCGGCATTCTGGGAGCGCAAGTCATGAGTCCTAAACTCAATGAGGCCCTGGCCAAGCAGGGTGATGCGATCGATTCCCGGTACCACCCCTCGGAGGCGGTACGGCGCGGAGTCCTGAACAAGGTGTTCCCCACCCACTGGTCCTTCCTGCTGGGTGAGATCGCGCTGTACAGCTTCATCATCCTGCTGATCACCGGTGTCTGGTTGACGCTGTTCTTCGATCCGTCGATGGCGCACGTCACCTACGACGGTGTCTACCAACCGCTGCGCGGCATCCAGATGTCGCGGGCCTACGAATCGGCGCTGGAGATCAGCTTCGAGGTCCGCGGCGGTCTGTTCGTCCGGCAGGTCCACCACTGGGCGGCATTGTTGTTCGCGGCGTCGATCATGGTGCACCTGGCGCGCATCTTCTTCACCGGTGCGTTCCGCCGGCCGCGTGAGGCCAACTGGGTCATCGGCTCGCTGCTGCTGATCCTGGCGATGTTCGAGGGCTACTTCGGTTACTCGCTGCCCGACGACCTGCTGTCCGGCACCGGCCTGCGTGCCGCGTTCTCCTCGATCACCCTGGGCATGCCGGTCATCGGCACCTGGCTGCACTGGGCGCTGTTCGGCGGTGACTTCCCCGGCGAGATCATCATCCCGCGCCTGTACGCGCTGCACATCCTGCTGATCCCGGGCATCATGCTCGCGCTCATCGGTGTGCACATGGCCCTGGTCTGGTTCCAGAAGCACACCCAGTTCCCCGGCCCGGGCCGCACCGAGAAGAACGTCGTCGGCGTGCGCGTCATGCCGGTCTTCGCGGTCAAGTCCGGCGCCTTCTTCGCCATGATCACCGGCCTGCTCGGCCTGATGGGCGGTCTGCTGCAGATCAACCCGATCTGGGTGCTCGGCCCGTACAAGCCTTCGCAGATCTCGGCGGGTAGCCAGCCGGACTTCTACATGATGTGGACCGACGGTCTGGCGCGTACCTGGCCGGCCTGGGAGTTCTACATCGGCAACTACACCATCCCGCAGTCGGTGTGGGTGGCGGTCGGCATGGGCCTGGTGTTCGTGCTCCTGACCGTCTACCCCTTCATCGAGAAGAAGCTGACCGGCGACGATGCGCACCACAACCTGCTGCAGCGTCCGCGTGACGCACCGACGCGTACCGCGGTGGGTGCGGCGGCCATCTCGTTCTACCTGCTGCTGACCTTCATGTGCATGAACGACATCATTGCGCTGAAGTTCCACATCTCGCTGAACGCGACGACCTGGATCGGCCGCATCGGCATGGTCGTGCTGCCGATGATCGTCTACTACATCACCTACCGGTGGGCGATCAGCCTGCAGCGCAGCGACCGCGCGGTGCTCGAGCACGGCATCGAGACGGGCATCATCACCCGCCTGCCGCACGGTGCCTACATCGAGCTGCACCAGCCGCTCGGCCCGGTCGACGACCACGGGCACCCGATTCCGCTGGAGTACCAGGGCGCTTCGCTGCCCAAGCGGATGAACAAGCTCGGGTCCGGCGGTGCGCCCGGCACCGGCAGCTTCCTCTACGCCGATCCGGTCGAGGAGCACGAGGCGCTCACCGAAGCGGCACACGCGGCGCACCACAGGTCGCTCGCGGTGCTCAGCAAGAGCCAGGGCACCGACGGGTCCAACGGCTCGAACGGGCACGGGTCCAACGGGCACCACTAGCAGTTCACGAGGAGGCCCGCGCAGTCACACCGACTGCGCGGGCCTTTCCTTTTCCGCGAGAGACCGTGTCTGTACGCCGACACGCCGCCGCGGATCACCTTTTGCGGTCGCTCGCGCCACAATGTCCACAATGTGAGCCGTGACCCTCGATCCCCCATGGGAACCACCGTTGGCCGGTACGGAGGAACAGCATCTCGTCGGCGCCCTGGACCGGTTGCGGTACACCTTCCGCTGGAAGGCCGACGGGCTGGACGCCGCCGCGCTGAACACCCGTATCGGTGCGTCCGCACTCACCCTGGGCGGGCTGCTCAAGCATCTGGCCCGCGCCGAGGCGCAGCGGTTCGGCCCCGACCTCGACGACTCCCCCATGGGTGAACCGTGGGACAGCGCCGACTGGGGCGCCGACCCCGACTGGGACTTCAACTCCGCCGCGCGGGACACCCCCGCGCAGTTGTACGCGCTCTGGGATGACACGGTGGCGCACTCACGCGCCAGGCTGAGCGCGGCACTGGCCGACGGTGGCCTCGATCAGCTGGTCGCCATGGCCTGGCCGGACGGTAGCCCCGCCGGTCTGCGACGGCTGGTGTGCGATCTCATCGAGGAGTACGGCCGGCACACCGGTCATGCGGATCTGCTGCGCGAGGCCGTCGACGGGCGCGTCGGTGAGGATCCTCCGCAGGACTGGCGCCCGCAGCCGCAGTGAACGTCAGGCGACGGGCTTGTCCAGGCCCAGCACAGCGCGCAGTTCGCGCAGGTAGAACCACGGCACGGCGGCCATGCCCACGGTCACCATGCCGGCGATGATGTACAGCGCCACCGCGCCGGTGTTGTTCCCACCGGCCATCAGATAGGTCGCGACCGCCACCGCCAGCGTGCCGGCACCGACTGCGGCGCCGATACCGGCCGCACAGCGCACGAACACCTGCTCGACGACGGACGGCAGTGCACCGCCGCGGATCCCGGTCTCGGACATACCGGCGGCCGATTCGGCCGCGCGGCGGCGGCCCTGTCGGGTCGGGACGGCGGCGATGTCATCGGACACCGATCCGCCCGACGGCGTGAAGCTGCGCAGCGGTCGCTCGCTGCTCTGCTTGCGGGCTCGGACGAGCAGCGGGATGGCCACCGCGATCACCACCGCCGACACCCCGATGACGGTGTACAACGCCCACGGGGTGTCCGAGCCGGATGCCTCGGCGAGCTCGGCCCGCACGGTGCCACGGCCGCTGCCCAGGTCCACCAGGCGCACCGCCGCGGCGACCGACACCCCGAGGGCGGCCAGCCATACGGCGGCGCACACCCCCAGCAGGATGCGGTCCAGGTTCGGTGGGCCCGACAGCCGCGTCGTGTTCTCCAGCATCAGCAGCTCGTCTGCGCGGCGTTGCCGGTGTTGGAGGACAGCACCGTGCCATCGCTGGTGGTGATCGAGCAGTTCAGCCGGCTGACCAGGAACAGGCTTGAGGCCTGCACCGAGCCGACCTCGGACTGCGAGATCGGGGTCACCGTCAGCGACCACGGGATGTACACGTTGCGCTGGGTCCGGCTGCGGCCCGACGCGTCGATATAGGTGACGGTGATGATGTCTCCCGGTGCCTTGGTGCCGGTGACCGAATACGTGACCTGCCGGGGTCCGGCCGGTCGCGTCGTCGTCGGCGGTGCGGGTGGCGGCGCCTCGGTGGTCGGCGGCGGAGGCGGTGGCGCCTCGGCCGGCGGCGGAGGCGGCGGGGGTGGCGGCTCCTCGGTCACCGTCACGGTCTCCGGTGGCGGCGGGGGCGCCTCGGTGGTCGGCGGCGGTGGCGGCGGCTCGCTCGGGGGCGGGGGTGGCGTCGTGGTGGTGATCTCGTCCTGGACCGGCGGCGCCGTGGTGGTCGACGTCTGCTGGTCGGCCAGGTTGTCGCTGTCGTCGGTGCGGGTCACGAGCAGGGCCACCGATGCGACCAATGAGATGGCGGCGACAATGGCGACGACACCGACCACCCACGGCCACCGCGGAGGACGGTCATCCTCCAGCGGTGCATAGTTGTCGTAGTCGTACAGCGCCGGGTCCGGCGGCACATAGGGCGCGCTGGTGAACTGTTCGGACTCCGGGGCGGAATACGCCCGGGAGTGGATGTCGGTCTCGTCGGTGCGGGGAATCGGATCCTTGTCCGCGCCCGTTGATTCCGGTCCTGACGGCCCGCTCATCTGCAACTACCTCGGCCTATCCTTCTCGACTGCTGCCTCGGCAAGATTACTAAACCGGGCGACGGTGCGGACCGGGCCGACACGGTGCGCCAGCGAACTGACGCACGGTTGTGACCTGGCGGAAGGCCGTCAGTGCTTCTCGGGCCCGACGTAGTACTCGAACACCAGGCCGGCCGCGGAAGCCAGCACGAAGCACACGCCCGCGACGATGAGCCACGGCAGCCACAGCGCGGCGCCGACGGCGGCGCTGGCGAAGGACAGCGCGACCAGGATCGGCCACCAGCTGTGCGGGCTGTAGAAGCCCAGCTCGCCGGCGCCGTCGCTGATCTCGGCGTCCTCGTAGTCCTCGGGCCGGGTGTCCAGGCGACGCGCCACGAAGCGGAAGAAGGTGCCGGTGATCAGCGTCAGACCGGTGGTCAGAACCAGCGCGGTCGTGCCGGCCCACTCCAGACCGCCGGGGGCGAACATCGCGGTCAGCACGCCGTATACCACCGACGACAGTGCGAAGAACGCCGTCAGGAACTCGAACAACCGGGCTTCGATATGCATGCTTGCTCGTCCTTACTTGCTCGCCTGGGCAGGAACACCGACCTGCTCACCGCGGCGGGTGTCGAACGGGAAGGTGGTGGTGGCCAGCGGATCCTGGCCGATGGCCTGCAGCGCCTCGGCGTTGGTGGCCTCCGGGTTGCCCTCGCGGTACTCCAGGTAGGCCTTGAAGTCGTTGGGCTCCACCACGCGAACCTCGAAGTTCATCATGGCGTGGTAGGTGCCGCACATCTCGGTGCAGCGCCCGACGAAGGCACCGGTCTGCTCGATCTCGCTGACCTGGAAAACGTTGTCGGAGTTGTTCTCCTTGGGGTTGGGCAGCACGTCGCGCTTGAAGAGGAACTCCGGCACCCAGAAGCCGTGGATCACGTCGGCCGAGGCGATGATGAACTCGATGCGCTTGCCCTTGGGCAGGACCAGGACCGGGATCTCGTTGGAGGTGCCGACGGTCTCGATCTTGTTGAAGTTCAGGTAGGTGCGGTCGGACTCGTTCTTGCCCGCGATGGGCCCGACCTGCTCGATGCCGTGCGAGTCCACACCCTCGGGGACCGAGGCCATGGCCTCCTTGCGCTCGTTGTCGACACCGTCATAGGACATCGTGCCGTCGGTGAACTCGACCTTCTGGTAGCCGAACTTCCAGTTCCACTGGAAGGCGGTGACGTCGATGACGACCTCGGGGTTGGGCTCCTTGTGCAGCATGCGCTCCTGCACGACCACGGTGAAGTAGAACAGCACCGAGATGATCAGGAACGGCACCACCGTGAGCACCAACTCCAGCGGCATGTTGTAGCCGAACTGGCGCGGCAGATCTGTGTCGGTGGCCTTCTTGCGGTGGAAGATGCTGGTCCAGAAGATCAGCACGTAGACGATGCCGCCGACCACGAACGAGGCGATGACCGACCAGATCCACAGATCCCGGTTCAGCCGTGCTTCGGGGGTGATGCCGGAGGGCCAGCCCAGTCCGAAGATCTCCTGGTAGCTGCACCCGCTCAGCAGGATGGTCAAGCCACCCAGTACCACTGACAACGCCACCAAACGGTACCCGCGAGCGGTCACGTTGGCGCCTCCTAAATGAAGTCGGTGAACCGCAGCGCGGTCGGTGAATCTTGGCGAATACTACGCAGCGTAGACCACCGCCGCCGGGACGAGCGAAGCGACCGGACGATTCGGCATACTGGCGCGGTGTGCGGACTGCTGGCGTATCTGACCGACCCCGCCGTGGAGACCACTTCTGCGCTGGTAGAGGGTGTTTCCGGGGCCTCGCATCTGATGCGGCACCGGGGACCCGACGAGCCGGGAACGTGGTCGGACGGCGATGTCGTGCTCGGCTTCAACCGGTTGTCGATCATCGATATCGCGCACAGCCATCAGCCGCTGCGATGGGGCCCGCCGGAAGCTCCCGAGCGCTACGCGCTGGTGTTCAACGGCGAGATCTACAACTACCTCGAACTGCGGGAGGCGTTGCGCGCCGAGTTCGGTGCGGTCTTCGCCACCGACGGTGACGGCGAGGCGATCGTCGCCGGCTTCCATCACTGGGGCACCGATGTCCTGAACCGGCTGCGTGGCATGTTCGCGTTCGCGCTGTGGGACACCCAGAGCAGGGAACTGTTGTGCGCGCGGGACCCATTCGGCATCAAACCGCTGTACCTGGCCACCGGACCCGGCGGGACGGTGGTGGGCAGCGAGAAGAAGTGCATCGTCGAACTGGCGCCGACGGCCGGGCTGGACCTCGATATCGACGAGCGCGCCGTGCAGCACTACACCGTGCTGCAGTACGTGCCGGAGCCCGAGACGCTGCACCGCGGGATCCGCCGCCTCGAATCGGGCAGCTATGCGGTCGTGCGACCCGGTGAGGCACCCGTGGTCACCCGCTATTTCCGGCCCAGGTTCGCCGCGGTTCCCTTCGCCGAGGGCCGCGAGCAGGCGCGCTATGACGAGATCACCGCCGTGCTGGAGGACTCGGTGGCCAAGCACATGCGCGCCGATGTCACGGTGGGCGCCTTCCTGTCCGGCGGTATCGATTCCACGGCCATCGCGGCGCTGGCCATGCGGCACAACCCACGGCTGATCACCTTCACCACCGGGTTCGAGCGTGAGGGTTTCTCCGAGGTCGACGTCGCCGTCGAATCGGCCAAGGCGATCGGGGCGCGGCATGTCACCAAGGTCGTCAGCGCCGAGGAGTTCGTCGCCGCGCTGCCCGAGATCGTCTGGTATCTGGACGAACCGGTGGCCGACCCGGCGCTGATACCGCTGTTCTTCATCGCCCGCGAGGCCCGCAAGCACGTCAAGGTGGTGCTCTCCGGCGAGGGCGCCGACGAACTGTTCGGCGGATACACCATCTACCGCGAACCGCTGTCGCTGAAGGCGTTCGACTACCTCCCCCGCCCGCTGCGCCGGTCGCTGGGCAAGGCGTCCAGACCGCTGCCCGACGGCATGCGCGGCAAGAGCCTGCTGCACCGCGGCTCGCTGACCCTGGAGCAGCGCTATTACGGCAACGCGCGCAGCTTCTCCGACGAGCACCTGCGCGCCACGCTGCCGGGCTTCCGGCCCGACTGGACGCACACCGATGTCACCGCGCCGTTGTACGCGGAATCGGCAGGCTGGGACCCGGTGGCCCGCATGCAGCACATCGACCTGTTCACCTGGCTGCGCGGCGACATCCTGGTCAAGGCCGACAAGATGACGATGGCCAACTCTCTCGAGCTGCGGGTGCCGTTCCTGGACCCCGAGGTGTTCGCGGTGGCCTCACGGTTGCCGTATGACCAGAAGATCACCCGCACCACCACCAAGTACGCGCTGCGTCGTGCGTTGGAGCCGATCGTGCCCGCGCATGTACTCAACCGACCCAAGCTGGGCTTCCCGGTGCCGATCCGGCACTGGCTCAAGACCGGCCCGCTGCTGGACTGGGCGCAGCACACCATCGAGGTGTCGCAGGCCGGTCACCTCGTCGACCGCGCGGCGGTGCGCGCCATGCTCGACGAGCACCGGGCCGGCGACAGCGATCACAGCCGCCGGTTGTGGACGGTGCTGATCTTCATGTTGTGGCACTCGATCTTCGTCGAGGGCACCGTGACGCCGCGGATCAACGAGCCGACGTACCCCGTCCAGCTCTAAATCCCGCCGAATCGAACAAACGGGCGCCGAAGTGCGAGTAGATCGCGCCCGTTCGTCGATCTCGGCGACCGCTCAGCGCAGGGCTGCGCCGATCTCCGCGCCGGCCTCGGCGCCGAAGGCCTCCGAGATGCGCGCGACCGCGGACTCGCGATCCCAGGTCCACTCCTGCGGGCCGGTGGCCTCCAGCACCAGCGTGGCGACCATCGACGCCAGCTGAGCCGACCGTTCCAAGCTCAGCCCGGCGGACCGCCCGGTCAGGAATCCGGCCCGGAACGCGTCGCCGATGCCGGTCGGATCCGCCTGATGGGTCTCCGGGACGATGCCGACGTGCACGAAGGTGCCGTCGCTGCCCACGATGTCGACGCCCTTCTCCCCCAGCGTCGTGACCCGCAGCGTGATCTGGCTCATCACCTGGGCCTCGGACAGTCCCGACTTCTGCAGCAGCAGGTCCCACTCGTAGTCGTTGGTGAACAGGTAGGTCGCGCCCTCGATCAGGCGGCGGATCTCCTCGCCGTTCAACCGGGCCAGCTGCTGGGACGGGTCGGCGGCGAACGCCAGGCCGAGCTCACGGCACTGTTCGGTGTGCCGGAACATCGCGTCCGGGTCGTTGGCGCCGACGATCACCAATTCCGGTGCGCCGCTGCGCTGCACGATTTCGGCCAGGTCGATGTTGCGGGCCTCCGACATCGCGCCCGGATAGAACGATGCGAGCTGCGCCATCGCCTCGTCGGTGGTGCAGACGAACCGCGCGGTGTAGGCGGATTCGGAGATCAGCACGTTCTCGGTGTTGACACCGTGGCTGTCCAACCACTGGCGGTAGTCGTCGAAATCGCGGCCGACCGCGCCGACCAGCGCCACGTCACCACCGAGAACCCCGATCGCGAACGCCATGTTGCCGGCCACCCCGCCGCGGTGGATGACCAGGTCGTCGACCAGGAAGCTCAGCGACACCTTCTGCAGGTGTTCGGGCAGCAACTGCTCGGAGAACTTGCCCGGGAACTTCATCAGATGGTCAGTCGCAATGGATCCGGTCACCGCAATGGTCACGAAACTTCGCCCTTCAAGTCATCAACGTAGCTAGGCGAACACTACAGACGCATGGGTGGCCGCGCTTCGGGCCGAGGGGGCATGCTCAGCCGTGCGCTAGCCTGCACAGGAGTCCGATCTTCATCCCGAACTGTGGAAAGCACCCGATGTCCGGTCCCGTGCCGTATCCCGAATCCGTTCCCCCGCAGGGGTTTTCACCACCTGGTCCGCCGCCGGGCCAGTTCTCCGCAACCTACCCGGGCACACTGCCCCCGCCGGTGCCGTATCCGAGGAACCGCAAGCGCCGCTACCTGGTGGCCGGGCTCGGCGCGGCGGTGGTGATCGCGGCGGTGGGCGCCACGGTGTGGGCGGTCAACTCCGGTACCGACGAACCCGCGCCGATGTCGGCGCAATCCGCACAGCCGGCGATCCAGGGCTTCTTGGACGCGCTGGCCGACGCCGACGTCGAACGCATCGCGCGGCACACGTTGTGCGGGCTGTATGACGAGGTCGACGACAAGAAATCGGATCTGGCGCTGGCCGAACTGAACGCCGACGGTTTCGCCAAGCAATACGGGAGGGTGGAGGTCACCTCGATCGACAAGCTGGTGCCCTGGTCGACGAGTCAGGCCCAGGCGCTGTTCACCATGCGGGTCACCGAGCCCGGGCGGGGCCGCGGCGCGGCGGAGGCAGGCACCGAAATGCAGGCGGTCGCCCAGCTGCTGCAGTCCGGCGACGAGGTCCTGGTGTGCTCCTACGTGCAACGGACCGGCTGAGAAAACTCAGCCGGCCCGTGTGCCTGGTTGATCAGTTGAACGAGTCGCCGCAGGCGCAGGAGCCGGTGGCGTTCGGGTTGTCGATCGTGAAGCCCTGCTTCTCGATGGTGTCGACGAAGTCGATGGTCGCGCCCTGGATGTACGGCGCGCTCATCCGGTCCACGGTCAGCGCCACGCCACCGAACTCGGTGGTCAGGTCGCCGTCGAGGGTGCGGTCGTCGAAGAACAGGTTGTAGCGCAGGCCGGCGCATCCGCCCGGCTGCACGGCGATGCGCAGCGCCAGGTCATCGCGGCCCTCCTGGTCCAGCAGCGCCTTGGCCTTGGCCGCGGCAGCGTCGGTCAGCACCGCACCATGGGTTTCGGTGGTGGTGTCGTCCTGAAGAGTCATTGCTTCTCCTGAAGAATTGCTCGTGCAATCGCGATGTCTTCAACGGTACCTTGCTGCGCCGCTATTCCCGAGCCGTCCGGGCCAGGTGGCCGCCGTTCGCCGGGCCAGTCCGGTCAGTTGGGCCTGCGCATCGTCCATCGCCCGCTGCACCGAGCCCGCGAAATCGGTGACCGAATGGGCCGCGCTGATACCCGCGGCCGCCAGCGCCGCCGGTGTCAGCGTCACCTGCCCCGCCAGCACCAGCACCGGGACGCCCCGGCGGCGGGCGCCGCCGGCCAGCGCGCTGACCACCTTGCCGTGCAGTGACTGATCGTCGAAACGGCCCTCACCGGTGATGATGAGGTCGGCGGCGGCGATATCGTCGGCCAGCCCGGTGTGCTCGGCGATGACGGCCGCCCCGGGTTCGCGCCGCCCGCCAAGGGCCAGCAGGGCCGCACCGAGACCACCCGCCGCCCCGGCACCGGGCCGATCGGCGATACCCGGGCCCAGTTCGGCGGCCCAGTCGGTCAGCCGCCGTTCCAGCAGGTCGACGGTGACCGGGTCGGCGCCCTTCTGCGGTCCGAACACCGCGGCGGCACCCATCGGACCCAGCAGCGGGTGTTCGACATCACTGGCGGCGATCAGCTCGATGCCGGTCAACCGCTCCCGGGCGGCCGCCAGACCGCCGAGCGCCTCGACCAGTCCGCGCCCGCCATCGGTGGTGGCGCTGCCGCCCAGCCCCACCACGATGCGCTGCGCGCCGGTATCGGCGGCCGCCGCGATGAGTTCGCCGACACCGCGGGTGTCGGCGCTGACGGCGGTCACCGGGTCGGGACGGCGTCCCAGCACGCTCAGCCCGCACGCCTGCGCGCATTCGATATAGGCGGTGTCGCCGTGCCGCACCCAGTGCGCGTCGACCCAGCCGCCCAGCGGACCGTGCACCGTCGCCGACTGCAGACCGCCCAGCCGGCTGGCGAGCACCTCCACGAAACCCGGGCCGCCGTCGGACTGCGGAGCCAGCGTGACCCGGTCGGCGTCGCGCACCTGCGTCCATCCCGCGGCGATGGCCTCGGCGGCCTGCACCGCGGTCAGGGTGTCGCCGAAGCAGTCCGGCGCTATCAGTACGGCCAGCCCTGTCATCCCAGCAGCGTAGAGGCCGGCATCCGGAGGTGCATGCCGGGCGGGCGCGGCCCGGCAAGTAACCTGGACGACGTGAAGCTGCTGGGCCGCAACAAGGACAATCCCGAACCGGAGGACGACGAAACCCCCGCGACGCCGGTCTCCGACGGCGAGTCCAAATTGACCGCGCCCAAGGGCAGGCCGACGCCCAAGCGCAATGAGGCCGCGCGCAAACGCGGCCCCGTGGCGCCGGCGCCGATGACCACCGCCGAAGCCCGCAAGCGCCGCAAGGCCGTGGCCGGTCCCAAGCTGTCCAAGGAAGAGCGCAAGGCCCAGAAGCTGACCCGCCGCGCCGATATGGCCGACCGCCGCGAACGCATGATGGCCGGCGAGGACGCCTACCTGCTGCCCCGCGACAAGGGACCGGTGCGCCGCTACGTACGCGACCTGGTCGATGCGCGCCGCAACCTGCTGGGCCTGTTCATGCCGATCGCGCTCGGTCTGATCCTGGTCACGCTGTCGGTCCCGACGCCTGCGGTGCAGCAGCCGCTGTCCTACGCCATGCCGGTACTGCTGGTCGTGATGGCCATCGACGGTGTGATCGTCGGTCGCTACGTCAACCGCAAGGTGGACGAGAAGTTCCCCGACAACACCGAGACCGGCTTCAAGCTCGGCTTCTACGCCGCCAGCCGCGCCTCGCAACTGCGCCGCATGCGCGCGCCCCGGCCGCAGGTCAACCGCGGCGACGACGTCTGAGCCCTGCACCACATGACCCGACGCTGCGCTCGCCCTGCAGTGCGCGCGCTGGTGCTCGGCGGTATCCGGTCGGGCAAGTCGCGCTACGCCGAGGAACTCGTCACCGATGCGGACACCGTGCGCTATCTGGCCACCGGCCCGGCACCCGATGGTGACGACAGCTGGTCGGCGCGCGTCGAGGCGCACCGCAGCCGACGCCCGTCGCACTGGAGCACCGTCGAATCCACCGATGTAGCAACGCAATTGCGCAGCGACCCGAGCACGGCGACGCTGGTCGACGATATCGGCGGGTGGCTGACAGCCACCATGGACCGCCGCGAGGCGTGGACCGGCGGATCGGTGCGCGCCGATATCGACGACCTGTGTCGGGCGGTGTCGGAGTTCACCGGGCCGCTGGTGCTGGTGAGCCCGGAGGTCGGACTGACGGTGGTGTCCGCGACACCCGCGGGCCGCGCGTTCACCGACGAACTGGGCACGCTGAACCAGCGGCTGGCGGCGGTGTGCGACCGCGTCGTGCTGGTCGTCGCGGGGCAACCGCTGACCGTGAAGGAGCTTTCATGAACGCGCAGTTCCCGGCCGTCGTCGCCCCCGATGGCGAGGCCGAGCACGCGGCGCGAGCCCGGCAGAACACGCTGACCAAACCACCCGGATCGCTGGGGCGGCTGGAGGATCTGTCGGTCTGGGTGGCGGCGTGCCAGGGCGTGTGCCCGCCGCGCCAGTTCAGCCGGGCCCGGGTGGTGGTGTTCGCCGGTGACCACGGGGTGGCCGGTGCCGGTGTGTCGGCGTTCCCGTCCGAGGTGACCGGGCAGATGGTCGCCAACTTCGCCGCGGGCGGAGCCGCGATCAACGTGCTCGCCGGGCTGGCCGGCGCCGGGGTGCGCGTCGCCGATATCGCGGTCGACGCCGACCGGCCCGATGACGCGATCGGCGCGCACCGGATCCGGCGCGGCAGTGGCAACATCGCCGTCGAGGATGCGCTGACACCCGAGCAGGCCGACGCCGCCGTCGACGCCGGGCGCTGCATCGCCGACGAGGAGGTCGACGCCGGAGCCGACCTGCTGATCGCCGGTGACATGGGGATCGGGAACACCACCCCGGCAACGACTCTGGTGGCGGCGCTGACGCGCTCGGAGCCGGTGGCGGTGATCGGGCGCGGCACCGGTATCGACGATGCGGGCTGGGCGCGCAAGGCCTCGGCCATCCGGGATGCGCTGTACCGGTCGCGAAGCGTCGTCGCCGATCCGATGGGCCTGCTGCGGGTCTGCGGTGGTGCCGACCTGGCCGCGATGGCCGGTTTCCTGGCCCAGGCCGCGGTGCGCCGGACACCGGTGCTGCTCGACGGTGTCGTGGTGACCGCCGCGGCCATGGTGGCCGACGAGTTGGCGCCGGGCGCCCGGGCCTGGTGGCGGGCCGGGCACCGGTCCACCGAACCGGCGCACGCGCTGGCCCTGCAGCATCTCGGGCTCGAACCGATCGTGGACCTGGGCATGCGGCTGGGTGAGGGCAGCGGCGCGGCGGTGGCGCTGCCGGTCCTGCGTGCGGCCGTGGCGACCCTGGCCGAGATGGCCACGTTCACCGAAGCTGCAGTGGCGGGCGCACCCAGTTCGATCTCATGATCGGCGCGCTGGCTTCGGCTTTCGCGTTCGGCACGGTGGCGCCCGTGCGGTCGCGGCATCCGTTCGGTCGCGGCGCGCTCACCGCACTGCCCGTCGTCGGCGCCGTGCTGGGCGCGCTGGCCGCCGCGGTGGTCTGGGGCGGAGCTCATCTCTTCGGGCCGGGCGCGCTGCCCGGCGTCCTGGCCGTCGCGGTTCTCTTGCTGTGCACCCGCGGCCTGCACATCGACGGTCTGTCCGACACCGTCGACGGGTTGGGCTGCTACGGACCGCCCGAGCGCGCCCTGGCGGTGATGCGCGACGGCACCGCCGGACCGTTCGGCGTGGCCGCGGTGGCCATCGTCATCGTGGTGCAGGGACTGGCCTTCGGCATGCTCGATCCGTCGGCCGTCGTCATCGCGGTGTGCGCGGGCCGGGTCGCGGTGGTGCTGACCTGCCGCCGCTCGGTGCCCGCCGCGGCGGGCAGTTCACTGGGCGCGCTGGTGGCCGGCAGCCAGCCGCTGTGGGTGGTCGCGGCCTGGACGCTCGCGCTCGCCGCGGCGGCCGCGGTGACCACCGAACGCCTGTGGCAGGGGCCGCTGGTGATCCTGGTCGCGCTCGGGGCGTGCGCGGTGCTGGTCGCGCACTGTGTGCGCCGCTTCGGTGGCGTGACCGGCGATGTGCTGGGGGCATCTGTCGAGGTCACCACCACGCTCGCGGCGCTGGGGCTGGCCATCGGTTAGCGTCGAAGAGATGACCGCGTCGACGATCGCGCTGGACAACGATTTCGCCAGGGCCCTGCCTGAGCTGGCCATCAGCTGGCAGGCGCAGACCCCGCCGCACCCCACCCTGGCGGTGCTCAACGAGGCACTGGCCCGTGACCTGGGGCTGGACCCGGACTGGTTGCGCACCGGCGACGGTATCGGTCTGCTCACCGGCACGTCGCTGCCGGCCGGGGCCGCACCGGTGGCCCAGGTGTATGCCGGTCATCAGTTCGGCGGGCTGCAGCCCCGACTCGGCGACGGCCGCGCACTGCTGCTCGGTGAGTTCCCGGACGGCCGGGACCTGCACCTGAAGGGTTCCGGACGCACCCCGCTGTCCCGCGGCGGTGACGGGCAGGCGGTGCTCGGACCGATGCTGCGCGAGTACCTCATCAGCGAGGCGATGCACGCACTCGGCGTACCGACGACCCGGTCACTGTCGGTGGTGGCCACCGGCGCGCCGGTGCACCGCGAGACCGTGCTGCCCGGCGCCGTGCTGGCCCGGGTCGCCGCCAGCCACCTGCGGGTGGGCAGCTTCGTCTACGCCGCGGGCACCGGTGACCTCGGCCTGCTGCGGCGACTGGCCGACTACGCGATCGCCCGCCACCATCCCGGCTGCGCCGACGCCGAGAACCCGTACCTGGCCCTGTTCGACGCCGTGATCACGGTGCAGGCGCAGCTGGTGGCCAAGTGGATGTCGATCGGCTTCATCCACGGCGTGATGAACACCGACAACGTCACCATCTCCGGTGAGACCATCGACTACGGGCCGTGCGCGTTCATGGACGCCTTCGATCCCGCCACCGTGTTCAGTTCGATCGACAGCTGGGGCCGCTACGCCTACGGCAACCAGCCCACGATCACCGGCTGGAACCTGGCCCGCTTCGCCGAGACCCTGCTGCCGCTGATCGCCGACGATCCCGACACCGCGATCGAAGAGGCCACCGCGGCGCTCGGCGAGTTCGGCCCCCGCTACCAGACCGCGTGGCGCGCCGCGATGTACGCCAAACTCGGCCTGCCGCAGAACTTTTCCGATGAGAGCCTGATCGACGAGCTGCCGGCGCTACTGGCCGAGCACCGCACCGATTACACGTCGTTCTTCCGGGGGCTGGCGCGCGGTGACGTGCCGCTGGGATTCATGGGCTGGGTGCAGCGCTGGCGCGCACACGGGCCCGACACCGCGGCGATGGACCGCGTCAACCCCGTCTACATCCCGCGCAACCACCTGGTCGAGGAGGCGCTGGCCGCGGCCACCGCCGGTGACCTGGAGCCGACGCGGCGACTGCTGGAGGTACTGGGCGACCCGTTCACCGAGCGTGCCGGCCTGCAGCGGTACGCCGCGCCGGCCTCGGAGGACTTCGCCGCCAGTTACCGCACCTTCTGCGGCACCTAGGACAGGCCGGTCAGTTCAGCCGCGACATCCAGCCGTGGGTGTCGGCGAAGGTGCCGCGCTGGATCCCGGTCAGGGTGTCGCGCAGTGCCATGGTGATCTCACCGGGCTGACCGTCGGCGATGGTGAACTCACCGTCGCGATGCTTGACGTGCGACACCGGGGTGATGACGGCGGCGGTGCCGCAGGCGAACACCTCGGTGATCTCACCCGCGGTCGCCTTCTTCTGCCACTCGTCGACATCGATCTTGCGTTCCTCGATGGCGAAACCGGCGTCGGTGGCCAACTGCAACAACGAATCTCGCGTGATACCGGGCAGCAGCGAACCGGACAGCTCGGGGGTGACCAGCCGCGCCGAACCTCCGCTGCCGAACACGAAGAACAGGTTCATGCCGCCCATCTCCTCGACGTAGCGGCGTTCGATGGCGTCCAGCCAGACCACCTGATCGCAACCGTGCTCGGCCGCCTGGGCCTGCGCCAGCAGCGAGGCGGCGTAGTTGCCGCCGAACTTGGCCGCCCCGGTGCCGCCCGGCGAGGCGCGCACATACTCATGCGACAGCCACACGCTGACCGGCTTGATCCCACCCTTGAAGTAGGCGCCCGCCGGTGACCCGATGACCAGGTAGCGGTACTCGTCGGCGGGCCGCACCCCGAGGCCGGGTTCGGTGGCGATGATGAACGGCCGCAGGTACAGGGAGGCCTCGCCGCCGGCGGCGGGCACCCACGCCTCGTCGACGGCGATCAGCTGGCGCAGCGATTCCAGGAACACCTCGGTGGGCAGTTCCGGGATGGCCAGCCGGTTGGCCGAGGCCTGCAACCGGGCCGCGTTGGCCTCGGGGCGGAACGACACGATGGACCCGTCGGCCCAGCGGTAGGCCTTGAGTCCCTCGAAGATCTCCTGGGCGTAATGCAGCACGATGGCCGACGGGTCGAGCTCGATCGGCCCGTAGGGCAGCACCTGCGGGGCGTGCCAACCCTCGGCGCGGGTGTAGGACAGCGACACCATGTGGTCGGTGTGGTAGCGGCCGAATCCCGGATCGGCCAGGATGCCGTTCCGCACCTCGTCGCTTGCCGGTGAGGTGTTGCGGGCAAGCGTGAATTCGAGGGGACCGTCAGTCATGGACCGATTGTATAACCAGTGGCTAACGAGTTTTCGGGGCCACGAAGGGCGGCTTGACGACCTCGCACTCCAGCGCCCGCCCCCGCACGTCGACGGTGACGGTCTGGCCGTCCTCGACGCCCGCCGCGGTGTCGATGAGTGCCAGCGCGATGCCGACCTTCAGCGACGGCGAGAACGTCCCAGACGTCGTCGTGCCCACCACCGTGTCACCGTGCAGCACATTGAGATCGGCCCGCAGCACACCGCGTCCCAGCGCCTTGAGCCCGCGCAGCGTCCGCGTCGGCCCGGCCTGCTTCTCGGCCAGCAGCGCGTCGCGTCCCCAGAAGGCGTCCTTCTTCCAGCCGACGGCCCAGCCGGTGCGCGCCTGCACCGGCGAGATGTCGCGCGACAGCTCGTGACCATGCAGCGGGTAGCCCATCTCGGTGCGCAGCGTGTCGCGCGCGCCCAGCCCGGCGGGTTCGCCGCCGGCGGCGCGCACGGCCTGCACCAGTGCGTCGAACACGGTGGCGGCCCGATCCCATTCGGGCAGCAGCTCGAACCCGTGCTCGCCGGTGTAGCCGGTGCGGCACACCCGCACCGGCACGCCGCGGTATTCGGCGTCGGCGTAGCCCATGTAGTCCATCGAGGTGGGCAGTCCCAGTCCGGCGACGATCTCGCCGGCCTTCGGTCCCTGCACCGCCAGCACCGCATACGAGCGGTGCTCGTCGGTGATGGTCAGCCCCTGCGGGGCGTGCCGCTGCAGCTCGGCCACCACGGCGGCGGTGTTGGCGGCGTTGGGCACCAGGAAGATCTCGTCATCGGCGACGTAGTAGGCGATCAGGTCGTCGATGACTCCCCCGGATTCGTTGCAGCACAACGTGTACTGCGCCTTACCGGGCCCGATCCGATTCAGATCGTTGGTGAATGCGCTGTTGACGTAGGCCGCCGCGCCCGGACCCTTGACCAGCGCCTTGCCCAGATGGCTGACGTCGAACAGCCCGACCGTCTCACGGGTGGCGGTGTGCTCGGCGACGGTGCCCGCATAGGACACCGGCATCAGCCAGCCGCCGAACTCGGCGAAGCTCGCGCCCAGGGCGCGGTGTTGTTCTTCCAGCGGTCCGTGCAGCAGGTCATCACTCACGAAACTCACCCTAAACGTGCACCCCGTGCTGGCACACTTGCCCGGTGGTGGATTTCGATGCGCTGACCGCCGGCGGGATCGCCGACGCGCGCGAACGTGCCCCACTGATCGAGTACCTGGCCGGACTCGGCTTCACCGCCGAGCAGATGATCGAGGCCGAGCGGCGCGGGCGACTGTTCGGCCTGGCCGGTGATGTGCTGCAACTGTCCGGTCCGCCGGTGCACAGCCTGAACACCGCAGCCGCGTCATTGGGTCTGCCGGTGGCCGACGTGCAACGCGCCTGGGCCGCGCTGGGACTCACCGTCGCCGGCCCCGACGAGATGGTGCTCAGCCAACCCGATGTGGACGGCCTGGCCCTGTGGGCCGATATGCGCGTGACCGTCGGCGACGAGGCCGCCACCGGATTGCTGCGGGTCGTCGGGTCGGTGATGGCGCGCCTGTCCGAGGCGGTCGCGTCGATGATCCGGCATGCCAATCCCGGCATCCAGATCGAGCAGTCCCACGATGAACTGGTCACCGCCCGCACCTACCGCGACGCCGCGGAGTTCGTGCCTCGGCTCGGGGCGTTGATCGATGCGGTGCACCGCCACCACCTGCAGAACACCCGCCGCTACCTGGAACTGGTGGCCCACGAGGACTCCTCGACGGTGGTCTGCGGTGTCGGGTTCGCCGACCTGTCCGGGTTCACCGCGCTGACCCAGACCCTGGGCACGCTGGAACTGGCGGCGCTGCTCAACGAATTCAGCGCCGCCGCGGCCGATGTCATCCACGCCGCGGGCGGCCGGTTGGTGAAGTTCATCGGCGACGAGGTGATGTGGGTGGCACCGAGCGCCGAGCAACTCACGCTGATCGCGGTGAATCTCGTCGGCCATCCCAAGGCCGCCGAGGCGGGACTGCCGATCCGCGCGGGCCTGGACTTCGGCACCGTGCTGGCCACCGGCGGCGACTATTTCGGCAGCCCGGTCAACCGCGCGGCGCGGCTGGTGGCCGCCGCCTCCCCCGGTCAGGTGTTGGTCTCGGCGGTGCTGCACGAGATGTTGCCCGGGCTGCCGGTCACCGCGCCGTCGGCGCTGAGCCTGAAAGGCTTCGAGGAGCCGGTCACCGCTTACGCGCTCACCTGATTAGGGTTGAGCGGGTGAGCAGCGCACCCGGATACCAGGCCCCCACCGTCACCGTCAGCTCGTCCCTGCCCGGCAGGGGCATCTCCGAGGCCGTGCTGGTGCTCGGCGTCGTCTCCGGCGATGACGGTCCGGTGGTCGTCGACTCCCAGACGCATATCGACGCCGACGCCGTCGCGGCCATCGAGTCCGCCCTCTCGGCGCTCAACGCCACCGGCGGTGAAGGTCAGGTGCACCGGCTGGTGGTCCCCGGGCTACCCGTCGCCAGCGTGCTGACCGTGGGACTGGGTGATCCGAGCACGCAGTGGCCGGCCGACAAGATCCGCCGCGCCGCCGGCGCGGCCGCCCGGTCCCTGGACAAGGTCGGCACCGTCGTCGCCGGATTGGCCGCCCTCGATCTGCAGGCATGCGCCGAGGGCCTCATCCTGGGGGCCTACCGGTTCACCGACTTCCGCAGCGACAAGACCGCGCCCAAGGACACCGGCCTGACCAAGATCGTCGCGCTGGCCGCCGACACCAAGGCCGCGACCAAGGCGCAGGTGCAGCGCGCGGTGGACATCGCGACATCGGTGGCGACCGCCCGCGATTTCGTGAACACCCCACCGAGCCACCTGTTCCCCGACGAATTCGCCAAGCAGGCAAGGGCTTTGGGTGAGGCGGTTGGCCTGGCTGTCGAGGTGCTCGACGACAAGGCGCTGGCCAAGGGCGGTTACGGCGGCATCATCGGCGTCGGCAAGGGCTCCTCGCGCCCGCCGCGGCTGGTGCGGTTGGCGCACAAGGGCGGCGGCCGCCGCGCCAAGAAGGTGGCGCTGGTCGGCAAGGGCATCACCTTCGACACCGGCGGCATCTCGATCAAGCCGGCGGCCAACATGCACCACATGACCTCCGATATGGGCGGTGCCGCCGCGGTCATCGCCACCGTGGTGCTGGCCGCCAAGCAGAAACTGCCCATCGACGTCATCGCCTACGTGCCGATGGCCGAGAACATGCCCTCGGCCACCGCGCAGCGTCCCGGTGACGTGCTGACCCAGTACGGCGGTATCACCGTCGAGGTGCTCAACACCGACGCCGAGGGCCGGTTGGTGCTGGCCGACGCGATCGTGCGGGCCTGCGAGGACGATCCCGACTACCTGATCGAGACGTCGACGCTGACCGGTGCGCAGACCGTCGCGCTGGGCGCGCGCACCCCGGGCGTGATGGGCAGCGACGAGTTCCGCGATCGGGTGGCCGAGCTGTCCCAGCAGGTCGGCGAGAACGGTTGGGCCATGCCCCTTCCCGAGGAACTGAAGGACGATCTCAAGTCCACGGTGGCCGATCTGGCCAATGTCAGCGGCTCCCGCTACGCCGGGATGCTGGTGGCCGGTACCTATCTGCGCGAGTTCGTCGCCGACGGGGTCGAGTGGGCTCACATCGACATCGCCGCACCGGCGTACAACACCGGCGGACCGTGGGGCTACACCCCCAAGGGCGGCACCGGTGTCCCGACGCGCACCATGTTCGCCGTCCTGGAGGACATCGCAGCGAACGGCTGAGCTACATGATGTTGCCGCCGCGGGCGGTGCTGCGCATCACCTGCGGGAAGGCGTGCGCGACGCCGTAGACCAGATACGCCTCGCTGTTCACCGGCCGGATGGGTTTGTTCTTGCGCACCGCCGCCAGGATCGCCTTGGCGACCTTGTCCGGGCCGACGCGCCGGACGGCAAAACCGCGGCGGGCGCGTTCGCGGATGTCCTCGTCGTCGTAGGAGCGGTCCTCGGGTAGCGAGAAACGGGTGCTGTCGACGATATTGGTGCCCACCACCCCCGGGCAGATCGTCGTCACCCCGATCCCTGCCGAATCGAGTTCGGCGCGTAGGCAATCGGAGAACATGTAGACCGCGGCCTTGGACGTGCAGTAGGCGTTCATCACGTTCAGCGGCGCATACGAGGCCATGGACGCGACGTTGACGATGTGTCCGCCGGTGCCGCGCTCGACCAGGCGCCGGCCGAAGGAGCGGCAGCCGTTCACCACGCCGCGGAAGTTGATGTCGAGCACCCGGTCGAACTCCTCGGCCGGGGTGTCGAGGAAGAATCCGGCGTGCCCGACACCGGCATTGTTGACCACGATGTCGGGTACGCCGTGGTCGGCGCAGACGTCGTCGGCGAAGCGCTCGACGGCCTCGGCGTCGGACACATCCAGGCGGTAGGCATGCGCGGTGCCGCCGGCGGCGACGATCTGCGCGACGGTCGCCTCGGCGGCACCGGAGTCGATATCGCTGACCACGATCTCGGCACCCTGCTCGGCGAACGCCAGCGCGGTGGACCGGCCGATCCCGCTGCCCGCGCCGGTCACCGACACCAACTGGTCTTCGAACGGCCGACGGTGCACACCGACCCTGGCGCGGGCCAGGGCACGGGTCTGCGGGCCGCCGTCGAGGTGGTCGACGAATTCACCGACAGCCGCGGCCAATTGGCCGGGATGCGACAGCGGCGCCCAGTGCCCGGCGTTCAGATCGCGCCGCCACAACCTGGGCACCCACCTGCCGATCTCGTCATAGGCGTACGGCGGCACGAAGGGGTCGCGGGTGTTGACGATCAGTTGGACCGGGACCCCGACGTGCTGGTCGGTGCGTGGGGCACGCAATCCGCCGAAGAAGTTGGCGCGGTAGACCTTCATGCTGTTGGCCGCGTCGGCGGCGAATGCCGGCGCGTGGTGGATCGACGCGGCGTCGACACCGTCACGCAGCAGCCGGCGGCGCATCGCACCACGAGCGAAGGCGGCACGGATCACCGCGGGCGCGAGCACCGGCGTCGAGAACGCGCCCATATAGGACAACCGGGTCAGCTGCGCCAGCCCGCGCGCGAACCGTCGGGGCCGGTAAGGCGTGCGGATGCCGTCCTTGATGTAGCGGTTCAGGTGCTGGGCGCTCGGTCCGGACACCGAGGTGAAGGAGGCCACCACGGTCGCGGCCTCGGGTCGTGACAGGTACTCCCACACCCCGACCGAACCCCAGTCATGGGCCAGCACATGCACCGGCGCATCCGGGCTGACGGCCGCGGTGACCGCCGCGAAATCGTCGGCGAACCGGGCCATGGTGTAGCTGGAGAAATGGCGGGGCACATCGGAGCCGCCGACACCGCGGTTGTCGTAGCGGATCACCCGGAAGCGGTCGGCCAGCAGACCGACGACTCCGTCCCACAGCACATGCGAGTCGGGCCAGCCGTGCACCAGGACGACCGTCGGTGCGTCGGGTTCGCCCTGCTCGTAGACGGCGATCCGGGTGCCGTCAGCGCTCTCGACGAACCGTTCGGTGACTGCTGGCATGACTACCCCTCGAGTTCGCGGCGGCGTGCACGGTCTCGTTCGATCCGGCGACGCGCATCGTAGTCGCGCATGCGCTGCGGGTAGCCGACCTTCTGCACGTCGTAGACGGGGATGTTGAGTTGCTTGCTCAGCCGTTTGGCTCCCGCCTCGCCACCGGTGCGTCGCCGGGTCCACTCGCCGTCTACGGCGACCAGCACCACGGTGACCTCGGTGACGGTGGTCTGCGGTTCCACGAACGCTTCGACGCCGGTGTGGGTGGCGACCCATTGGCGCAGATAGTCGAGGTCGGCCGAGGCCTGTCTGCGCGATCCTCCGCTCGTTCCGCCGCGCGGCCGTCGCCACCTGTCGAACAGTCCCAACTGCGGATACTCCTCTCGCACGCCTGATTCGATGGTGCCAGAGCTTTGAGTCGACGGTCCGCGGCGACCGCGACCGGCGGACGTGACAGGATAGGAAGCGCACCACATTCGACACGTGACGATGACTTTCGAGGAGTCAAAGCCCATGGCAATCTCTGTCCAGATGCCCGCACTCGGTGAGAGCGTCACCGAGGGGACCGTCACGCGATGGCTCAAGCAGGAAGGCGACACCGTCGCCGTTGACGAACCTCTGCTGGAGGTCAGCACCGACAAGGTCGACACCGAGATCCCGTCGCCGGCCGCCGGAGTGCTCACCAAGATCATCGCGGCCGAGGATGACGTCGTCGAGGTCGGTGGCGACCTCGCACTGATCGGCGAAGAAGGCGAGTCGGCCCCGTCGGGTGATTCCACCCCCGCAGAGGAAGCCCAACCCGAGCCCGAGCCCGAGCCCGAAGCGGAGCCGGAGCCCGAGCCGGAAGAGACCAAGGCCGAGGAGTCCAAGCCGGCCAAGCCCGCCGCGAGCGGCGAATCCACCTCGGTCAAGATGCCCGAGCTCGGCGAGTCCGTCACCGAGGGCACCGTCACGCGCTGGCTGAAGAAGGTCGGCGACGAGGTCGCCGTCGACGAGCCGCTGGTCGAGGTGTCCACCGACAAGGTCGACACCGAGATCCCGTCGCCGGTCGCCGGCACGCTGCTGTCGATCAGCGCCGAGGAGGACGATGTCGTCGCCGTCGGCGGCGAGCTGGCCAAGATCGGTGCGGCCGGTGCGGAGGCAGCATCCGAACCCGAACCTGAGCCCGAGCCTGAGCCCGAGCCGAAGGAAGAGGCCAAGCCCGAACCCGAGCAAGAGGCCAAGCCGGAACCGAAGCCGGAACCCAAGCCCGAGCCGAAGCCGGAACCCAAGCCGCAGGCCCCGGCCGCCGCGTCCGGTGACTCCGGTGACTCCGAGGGCAGCCCGTACGTCACCCCGCTGGTGCGCAAGCTGGCCTCCGAGCACGGTGTCGACCTGAACTCGGTCAAGGGCACCGGTGTCGGTGGCCGCATCCGCAAGCAGGACGTGCTCGCGGCCGCCGAGTCGGCGAAGTCCAGCACCGAGCAGGCCGCCGAGGCGCCGGCCAAGGCACCGGCCGCGGCCATGGCACCGGCGAACGCCAACACCAGCCCGGCACCGCTGTCGCACCTGCGCGGCACCACACAGAAGGCCAACCGGATCCGCCAGCTGACGGCCAAGAAGACCCGCGAGTCGCTGCAGGCCACCGCCCAGCTGACGCAGACCCACGAGGTCGACCTGACCAAGATCGTGGCGCTGCGGGCCAAGGCCAAGAAGAGCTTCGCCGAGCGCGAGGGCGTCAACCTGACGTTCCTGCCGTTCTTCGCCGTCGCCGTCGTCGACGCGCTCAAGGCGCATCCGAACGTCAACGCCAGCTACAACGAGGACACCAAGGAGATCACCTACTACGACGCCGAGCACCTCGGCTTCGCGGTGGACACCGAGCAGGGTCTGCTCTCCCCCGTCGTGCACAACGCCGGTGACCTGTCGCTGGCCGGCCTGGCCCGGGCGATCGCCGATATCGCCGCGCGCGCCCGGTCGGGCAACCTCAAGCCCGACGAGCTGTCCGGTGGCACCTTCACCATCACCAACATCGGCAGCCAGGGCGCGTTGTTCGACACCCCGATCCTGGTCCCGCCGCAGGCGGCGATGCTGGGCACCGGGGCCATCGTCAAGCGGCCGCGGGTGATCTCCGACGAGTTCGGCAACGAGTCCATCGGTGTCCGGTCGGTGGCCTACCTGCCGCTCACCTACGATCACCGGCTGATCGACGGGGCCGACGCGGGCCGCTTCCTGACCACCATCAAGCGGCGGCTTGAAGAGGGCGCGTTCGAGGCCGATCTGGGGCTGTAGCCGATGGCCGGCAAGGTCATCGCCATCGCGGGGTCGTCGGGGCTGATCGGTTCGGCCCTGACGTCCGCGCTGCGAGCCGCCGACCATCGGGTGCTGCGCCTGGTGCGCCGCGGCCCGGCCAGTGCCGACGAGGTGTTCTGGAATCCGGACACCGGTCAGCTGGACACCGACGCACTCGCCGGCGCCGAGGCCGTGGTGAACCTGTGCGGTGTCGGCGTCGGTGACAAACGCTGGTCGGGCGCTTTCAAGCAGAGCTTGCGCGACAGCCGGATCGGGCCCACCGAGGTGCTGGCGGCGGCGGTGGCCGATACCGGGATACCGCTGCTGATCAACGCCAGCGCGGTCGGGTTCTACGGTGACACCCGCGACCGCGTGGTCGACGAGACCGCGCCGCAGGGCGCCGGCTTCCTGGCCCAGCTGTGCGCGGACTGGGAGGCGGCGACGGGGGTCGCCGCCGATTCCGGGGCACGGGTGGTGTTGTTGCGCACCGGCCTGGTGCTGTCGCCCGCCGGCGGCCTGCTGAGCAGATTGCGGCCGATCTTCGGGCTGGGCCTGGGGGCGCGACTGGGCAACGGACGGCAGTACTTCCCGTGGATCAGCCTGGAGGACCAGATCCGGGCGATCCTGTACCTGTGGACACATGAGGGGGTGTCCGGACCGGTGAACCTGACCGGTCCGGCGCCGGTTACCAACGCCGAATTCACCGCGGCGCTGGGGCGGGCACTGAAGCGGCCGACCCCGATGGCGGTGCCCGGCTTCGCGTTACGGGCCGCGCTCGGTGAGTTCGCCGACGAGGGTCTGCTTGCCGGCCAGCGCGCCATCCCGGCCGCGCTCGAGCAGGCCGGATTCGCCTTCCAGCACAACACCGTCGGCGAGGCGCTCACCTATGTGACCGCGGGCGCGCCTCCGGCGTAGCGTCGACTTCGTGAATTCGATCCGCTCCTCGACCGAGCCGGTGCAGATACGCCCCCTCGGGACCGTGGACTACCTGCACGCCTGGGACCTGCAACGCGAGATCGCCGATCAGCGGGTGGCCGGCGGTCCGGACACCCTGTTGTTGCTGGAGCATCCGCCGGTGTACACCGCTGGCAAGCGCACCGAGGATCACGAGCGTCCCGTCGACGGGGTGCCGGTGGTGGACACCGATCGCGGCGGCAAGATCACCTGGCACGGCCCGGGCCAACTCGTCGGTTATCCGATCATCGGGCTGACCGAGCCGCTGGACGTGGTCAACTTCGTTCGCCGACTTGAGGAAGCGCTGATCACCGTGTGCGCCGACCTCGGCATGCACACCACCCGGGTCGAGGGCCGGTCCGGCGTCTGGGTGCCCGCCACCGCCGACGGTCCCGCCCGCAAGGTCGGCGCCATCGGCATCCGGGTGGCTCGCGGGGTGACGCTGCACGGTTTCGCGCTCAACTGCGACTGCGACCTCGGTGCGTTCGGCGGCATCATCCCGTGCGGTATCGCCGACGCCGGCGTCACGTCGCTGACCGCCGAACTGGGCCGTCACGTCGGGGTGAAAGATGTCACGGACGCGGTGGCAGAGGCCGTCGTCGGCGCATTGGACGGACACCTCCGCGTAGCATTGACGTCGTGAGTGTCGTACCCGAGGGCCGTAAGCTGCTGCGCCTTGAGGTGCGCAATGCCGAGACGCCGATCGAGCGTAAGCCGCCGTGGATCAAGACGCGGTTGCGCACCGGCCCGGAATACACCGAGCTGAAGAGCCTGGTCCGTCGCGAGGGTCTACACACCGTGTGCGAGGAGGCGGGTTGTCCCAACATCTATGAATGCTGGGAGGACCGCGAGGCGACCTTCCTCATCGGCGGGGAGCAGTGCACCCGGCGGTGTGACTTCTGTCAGATCGACACCGGCAAACCCGCCGAACTCGACCGCGACGAACCCCGCCGGGTCGCCGAGAGCGTGCAGGCCATGGGTCTGCGCTATTCGACGGTCACCGGCGTGGCCCGCGACGACCTGCCCGACGGCGGGGCGTGGCTGTACGCCGAGACGGTGCGCCAGATCCACACGCTGAACCCGAACACCGGCGTCGAATTGCTGGCCCCGGACTTCAACGCCAACCCCGAACGACTCGCCGAGGTGTTCGAGTCGCGTCCGGAGGTGTTCGCCCACAACGTGGAAACGGTGCCGCGCATCTTCAAGCGGATCCGGCCGGCGTTTCGGT
>NZ_JBSFSB010000013.1:0-122405 GCF_053589535.1 Mycobacterium sp. NPDC003323 | reverse complement strand
GCGCGGGGGGCGGGGGGGGGCGGCGGCGCCCGGGGGGGGCGAGAAGCAAGCCAACGAGAATGTTGCTCCCTCCTCTGGGGTGGGGGGCGGGGGGGGGGGGGCGGGGGGGGGGGGGGGGGCCCCCCCCCCCCCCGCGGCCGGGCTGCCTCCCGACAGCGGCCCGCTACCGCGACGGGCGTTGCGCTGGCAGCGCTATGGTCGCGGGCCGGTCGACGCCCTGCACCGCGACTGCGGCGCCGACCTGGCGCGCGGCATCATCCGGTTGGCGGCACGGACCGGGCAACTGCCGTGACCGGTCCCGTCGTGTTGGTGACCGGGCCCGCCCTGGCCGGTGTATCCACGCTGACGGCCGCGCTGCGCACTTACCTGCCCGACCACACGATCACCGAGGACACCGCCGGGCAGGCCCCGGATGCGGTGATCTTCGCGCTGTCCGCGCTGAACCCGCCGGCCGCCTCGGACCTGGCGCTGCTCGATGGTGCCGCCCGCCGCACCGACCTGGTGATCGGCGCACTCACCAAGATCGATGTGCGCCCCGACTGGTCCACGGTGCTGAACGCTGCCGCGGCGGCCTGCGCACAGCACGCCCCGCGGTACCGCATGATGCGCTGGGCCGGGGCGGCCGCCGCCCCGCGCGACGGTGCACCACTGCTCGCCGAGCTGGTGGCCCTGCTCACCGGTGGCCTGGCCGATACCGCGCTGCCGGCGCGAAACAGCCTGCGGGCCAGGGAAACTCGATTGGGTGAGCTGATCGCGTCGATGACCGGCCCCGATACCGCCGCAGTCGACCTGCACCGGCGCCGCGCCGGCGAACTGCAGACCATACGCCGGCAGCGGTCCGCGCAGGCCGTGCTGCTGCGCATGAGCCTGCAGCGGGCCCGGGTGGATCTGGGACAGCTGGCCCGCAACCGGTGCTCGGTGCTGCGCTCGGCGTTGGTCGCCGATGCCGCCGAGTGGCGCCGCCACGACGATTTCGGCGCGCACGCGCACGGGCAGGTCATCACGGTGCTCACCGCATTGGACGAGGCGATCGGCGTGCGCACCCGCGAGGTCGCCGCCGAACTGGCGTTACCGCCACCCGCACCGCTGCCGACGACACCACCGGAGGTGGACCGCCCGGTCCTGCCCTCGCGCCGGCTGGAGCGGCAACTGATGACGGTGCTCGGTGCGGGTTTCGGGCTGGGGGTGGCGCTGGCGGCCGGCCGCCTGCTCACGGGCCTGGCCCCGGGAGAGGCGGCCGTCGCCGCGGGCGCGGGCGCCGCACTCGGTCTGGCCCTGATGCTGTGGGTGGTCGGTGCGCGGGGCCTGCTGCACGATCGTGCCCAGTTGGACCGCTGGGCCGCCGGACTGGCCGACACCGTCCGCGGCCACGCCGAGGCGCTGGTCGCCACCCGCATGCTGGCGGCCGAGGCGCACTTCGCTGCGGAATCCGTCGTCCGGGCCGAACGGGCGGCGGCGCAGACCGCGCGGCGGGTGGCGGCCATCGACGATCGGCTGCGGGCGCGTGCGATGGCCGCCGCGGCCACCGCGACCACGCGCGACCGGCGGTTATCCGCCCTACGTGCGGCGCTGCGCGAGGTGCGGCAACAGCTGAATCGGGTTACCGCCGAGTAGCTGGATCATCTGAATCGTTCCTGTGAGTGATCGGACATCGTCCCGATTCTCCGGACCAAAGTCACCCGCGTTAACCTCTATTTCAGGGACGATCGTGACCTGCCGGTTAACGGCACATGCACGGAAACAACGCAGGAGACATTGATGACCTCAGCGACCATTCCCGGTCTCGACAATGCACCGACGACGCATCAGGGGCTGTTGGCCTGGGTTCGCGAGGTCGCCGAGCTGACCCAACCCGACCGGGTTGCCTGGGCAGACGGCTCGCAGGAGGAGTACGAGCGCCTCGCCGAACAGCTCGTCGCGGCCGGCACCTTCCAGAAGCTCAACCAGGAGAAGCAGCCGAACTCCTACCTGGCACTGTCGGACCCCTCCGACGTCGCGCGCGTCGAATCGCGCACCTTCATCTGTTCCGAGCGCGAGATCGACGCCGGCCCGACCAACAACTGGATGGACCCGGCCGAGATGCGCGGCCTCATGACCGACCTGTACCGCGGGTCGATGCGGGGACGCACGCTCTGGGTTGTCCCGTTCTGCATGGGCCCGTTGGACGCTGAGGACCCCAAGCTGGGCGTCGAGATCACCGATTCGGAGTACGTCGTCGTCTCGATGCGCACCATGACCCGGATGGGCAAGGCCGCGCTGGACAAGATCGGCGAGGACGGATTCTTCGTCAAGGCGCTGCACTCGATCGGCGCACCGCTGGAAGAGGGCGAGAAGGACGTGCCCTGGCCATGCAACGACACCAAGTACATCACCCACTTCCCGGAGACCCGCGAGATCTGGAGCTACGGCTCCGGATACGGCGGCAACGCGCTGCTGGGCAAGAAGTGCTACTCGCTGCGCATCGCCTCGGCCATGGCCCACGACGAGGGCTGGCTGGCCGAGCACATGCTGATCGTCAAGCTGATCTCCCCGGAGAACAAGGCGTACTTCATCGCCGCGGCCTTCCCGTCGGCCTGCGGTAAGACCAACCTCGCGATGCTGCAGCCCACCATCCCGGGCTGGCGCGCCGAAACCGTGGGTGACGATATCGCCTGGATGCGGTTCGGCAAGGACGGTCAGCTCTACGCGGTGAACCCCGAGTTCGGTTTCTTCGGCGTCGCACCGGGCACCAACTGGGACTCCAACCCCAACGCCATGAAGACCATCGCCGCGGGCAACACCGTGTTCACCAACGTCGCCAAGACCGACGACGGTGACGTCTGGTGGGAGGGCCTGGAGGGCGAGCCCGATCACCTGATCGACTGGAAGGGCCAGGACTGGATCCTGCGCGAGACCGAAACCAAGGCCGCGCACCCGAATTCGCGGTACTGCACCCCGATCTCGCAGTGCCCGACGCTGGCACCCGAGTGGGATGACCCGCAGGGTGTGCCGATTTCGGCGATCCTGTTCGGCGGTCGCCGCAAGACCACCGTCCCGCTGATCACCGAGGCCCGCGACTGGCAGCACGGTGTGTTCATCGGCGCCACGCTGGGTTCCGAACAGACCGCCGCCGCCGAGGGCAAGGTCGGCACGGTGCGCCGCGACCCGATGGCCATGCTGCCGTTCCTGGGCTACAACGTCGGCGACTACTTCCAGCACTGGATCAACATCGGCAAGCAGGCCGACGAGTCCAAGCTACCGAAGGTGTTCTTTGTCAACTGGTTCCGCCGCGGTGACGACGGCCGCTTCCTGTGGCCCGGATTCGGTGAGAACAGCCGCGTGTTGAAGTGGGCCATCGAGCGCATCGAGCATCAGGCCGACGGCAAGAGCACCCCGATCGGCATCGTGCCGACGGCCGCCGACCTGGACCTGTCGGGCCTGGACGTCGACCCGGCCGATGTGGACGAGGCCCTGGCCGTCAACGCCGACGAATGGCGTGCCGAGCTGCCGCTGATCGAGGAGTGGTTCGAATTCGTCGGTGAGAAGCTGCCCACCGGTATCAAGGACGAGTTCGACGCGCTGAAGACGCGTCTGGCCGAGTCCGACTGAGTCCCGACACTCGACAGTCACCGCCCCTGGGTAGAGCTACCCGGGGGCGGTGGCTTTTCAGACGCGGCTGCCCGGGTTCGCGCCGTCGGTCACGGCACGCAGTGCCCGGGCCAGGAAGGCGCGGTGCACCGGTTTGAGGCCATTCCAATAGACCTGGCCGACAAGACCTTTGGGTGTGTAGATGGCGCGCTGATGTAACCGGGTGCGGTGGCCCGGCAGCGGCTGCAGCCGCCACTGGAGATGGAAATGCCCTGGCCCGCGCAACCGCAGCAGCTGAGGTTCCTGCTTGTGCTCGACAGTCCAGCCGAAGTTGGCGGATGCCCACTGCGTCAGCGACTGCCACACCGCATCGGCATCGGCATCGCAGTCGGCACAGCGATTTTCGGTGTAGACGACCTCACCGGTCCAGCTGGGGTCGGTGGGCAGCGGGTCGGCCGCATCCCCGGTCCAGCTGCTCTCCACCTCACCGCGGTCGGCACTGCGCAGCGCGAGCGCCACGGCCTCGCGATACGGCGTGGGGCCGCCCGGCGGCGGCGCGATGATGGTGTCGATATCGTGTTCGGTTGCCACCGCGTCGGTGCTCAGCGACTCGATCAGCGCACGCCCGATGCTCAGCGGTACCGGCGTGACCAGCCCGATCCACATGCCGGCCAGTTTCGGTGTGAGAACCGGCAACACCAGGATGCGTCGACGTGCCAGTCCGGCCACGTCGGCGTAGGTCTGCATCATCTCGCCGTAGCGCAGCACATCGGGACCGCCGATGTCGTAGGTGCGGCTGTGCGACAGTTCCGCGGTCGCGGCGGCGAGCAGATAGTGCAGCACGTCGCCGACGGCGATGGGCTGGATGTGATTGTTGACCCAGCGCGGTGTCGTCATCACCGGCAACCGGTTGGTCAGGTGCCGGATCATCTCGAAGGACGCCGAACCCGACCCGATGACCACCCCGGCCTGCAGCACCATGGTGGGCACCCCCGAGTCGATGAGGATCTGGCCGACCTGGGTGCGTGAGCGCAGATGTGTCGACAACCGGTCGGACTGCTCGTGCAGTCCGCCGAGGTAGACGATGCGGCCCACGCCGGCCTCGCGGGCGGCGGTGGCCAGGTTCTCGGCGCTGCGGCGTTCGGCGTCCAGGAAGTCGCCGTCGCTGTTCATGGAGTGCACCAGGTAGTACAGGACGTCGATATCGCGGCACGGTTCGCGCAGGCTGGCGGCGTCGGTCAGGTCGCCCTGGTCGATCTCCACCTGATCGGCCCACGGCACGTCGCGGATCTTGTCCGGATTGCGGACCAGCACCCGCACCTGATGACCGGCCTCCAGCAGCCGCGGCACCAGCCGCCCGCCGATATAGCCGGTCGCGCCGGTGACCAAGACCCGCTGTGGCTGTACCCCCATGTCTGTCATTCGGAGTAGATGCCCGGGCGGATGGGTGTTCAAGCCTGGGTTTCGTCGGCGGGACCGTCGAAGGCCCGGCCGCGTTCGCGTGCCGCGTGGCTGCCGGAGAACAGCCCGCCCTCCGGCTGGGCCGCGGGGGTGAGGCTGCGGGCCGGTTCCGGTGCCGGCTCGGCGGCCACCGCCGCCGGCTCGAAACGCCAGCGGGGTAGCGCACCGCCCTGGCTGTTCTGCAACCAGACCACCATGCCCTCGCGGACGAAGCACTGCAGGTCCCACAGCGCGCCGGCGTTCGGGGCGCTCACGGTGATCCGCACCCGCACCGTGCCGCCGACCGCGTCGACGACCTGCAGCACGCCGGAACGGCCGTCCCACAGCTCGCTCTTCTCGAGCAGGCGGTTGAGCTCGTCGCGCATGGCGTCCAGCGAGACCGTGAAGTCGACGTCGACCATGACGGTGCCGAGGATCTCGGTGGCGCTGCGCGTCCAGTTCTGGAACGGCGTGGTGGTGAAGTACGTGCAGGGCAGCACCAGCCGGCGCTCATCCCAGATGTGCACCACCACGTAGGTCAGGGTGATCTCCTCGATGCGGCCCCATTCGTCCTCCAGCACCACCACATCACCGACGCGGATGGCATCGGAGAAGGCGATCTGCAGTCCGGCGAACACCGAGCCCAGCGATGTCTGCGCGGCCAGGCCGGCCACCACCGACAACACGCCGGCCGAGGCGAACAGCGTCTTGCCGACATCGGCGAAGGACGGGAATGTCATCAGCGCGGCGGCCGATCCCAGCACCACGACGACGGCCAGCGCCAGCCTGCGCAGCACGCTCAGCTGCGTGCGCAGCTTGCGGCGTTGCAGATCCGCGTCGGTCAGGCCGGTGTCACCCCCGGCGAATTTCGCGATCATCCGGCGTTCGACGACCACCACCAATTTGGCGATGAACCACGTCACCGTGGCGATGGTGGCGATGCGCAGACTGTGATCCACCCAGCCCCGCCACCCTGCGTCCGCCGGTGACGTGCGCTGCAATGCCACGGTCGCGCCGACCACCATCAGCCCCGCGCGGATCGGTCGCTGGGTCAGCAGGGCGATATCGGCCATCCACTCGCTGCGGCGGCCGATGCGGTGCAGGGCCCAGGAGATGCCGACGCCCACGAGGTAGGCGATGACCACCGCCCCGGCCGTCCAGGCCAGCGTGACCGCGAGGTTGGTGGCCGCGGGCAGCAGCGCATCAACCGGCTGATCGGTGGCGGTGGGGAAATCGATAACGGACTCGGGCTCGAACGCCTCAGGCATGACTGCTTTCGGGTTGGGTGCAGAATCCGTGCGCCATCGCACGCTCGTCCAGGGCTACCCGTCGGCGTGGCCGCCCAACCTCGTTGCGACGGGCGTCACGACGAGCGGAGCAGCCCGTTCACCCGCTTGGCGTGTTCGAGCAACCGGCTTCTGGCGTGCACGTTCTTGTAGTGCAGGACGACGGTGACCCGGCTGGTGCCCGGGGCGCAGGGCAGTGTCGCGTGATAGGAGCGATACCCCCAGAACAGGTAGGCGTTTCCGGGTTGCATGGCGATCATCTCGGTGTCGGCTCCCCACCGCAGGCGGCGCTGAAATCTGCGGCGGTATGCATCGCTCTGCCTGATGAGCTTGTCCGCCACATTTGCCAGCGCGGTTCGGCGGTAGGGCCGGTGGTTGGGACACAGCACCAGTTCCCCGGCCTGGCCGGGCGCGGCGTCGGGGACGACGATCGGCAGCACGACGGTCAGCACGCTGGCGTCGTAGTGCAGCCACAACGGACGCCCCTGGGGATCAGGACCGTTGATGACCCGCAGCGCGCATTCGAATTCACGGTCGTTCGGGTCGCCGTCGGGGTAGGCCAATCGGGCGATCGACTCCGCGAGTTCGCGCAGCCGGGGGTCGGCGGTCAGTTCGCGCAAAAAGATCAGGCGGGCGGCGGCCGGGCCCTCGATCATCACGTCGTGTTCGCCCGACGGCAGTGCCGCGGCGTAGCTGCGCACCCGGTCGATCCAAGCGTCGTCGACCGCTGCGGGCAGGCAGGCCGAACCCGCGATGTCGATCTCGGCCGCCAGGTCGGTCGCGGCGCCGACGAAGCCCGCGGTGGGCCGTGCGCTGATCCGTGATTCGACGTCGATGTCCATGCGCATTCCTGGTCGGCCGGCGGGGTGATGAAGTTCCTAGGAAGGTATCACTCGTCTTCGCCGAAAGAGAGACAGCTATCCACATAGTGCGCCATGTAACAGATACCAGCTGCTAAAAACGTCTCCACGAGTAGTTTCGGCTAGTAATCAAAACTTTGCTACAACACGGCGGTGCGCATGTCTGGCTCCGTCGAAGTTGACGGATGTCAAGTTTTTGGGGACTTCTCTGCCATGGGGTGCGGGCGGCATCGTAAAGTCGCCTCATGCAGATCCGTGAAACGGCCGTCGCCAGCCCCGACAAGCCCGCCGTCATCATCCATCCGTCCGGCACGGTGGTTACCTTCGGTGAGATGGAGGCGCGGGCCAACCAGCTGGCGCATTACTTGCGCAACCACGGCCTGGTCGAGGGTGACGCGGTGGCCATCCTGATCGAGAACAACGAGCACATGCACACCGTCATGTGGGCGGCCCGGCGCGCCGGCCTGTACTACGTGCCGATCAACACGCATCTGACCGCGGCCGAGGCGGCCTACATCGTCGACAACAGCGCCGCCAAGGCGATCGTCGGGTCGGCGGCGCTGACCCCGGTGCTCGACGGGCTCGCCGAACATCTGCCCAACGGACTGCCCCCGGTGCTGCTCACCACGGGTGACTCCGCGGGCTGGGCGAAGTATCCGGACGTCGTCGCCGAGCTGCCGACCACGCCCATCGAGGACGAATGGGACGGCGATCTGCTGCAGTACTCGTCCGGCACCACCGGACGCCCCAAGGGCATCAAGCGCGATCTGCCGCACCTGCGTCCGTCGGAGACGCCCGGCATGATGGCCGCGCTGGTGTCGTTCTGGATGAACCCCGAGGCCGTGTACCTGAGCCCGGCGCCGCTGTACCACACCGCGCCGTCGGTGTGGTCCATGCAGGCGCTCGCCGGCGGTATCACCACCGTGGTGCTGGAGAAGTTCGAGGCCGAGGGTGCCCTGGAAGCCATCCAGAAATACGGCGTGACGCACGGACAATTCGTGCCGGTGATGTTCACCCGGTTCCTGAAACTGCCCGAACAGGTGCGCAATTCCTACGATGTGTCCAGCCTGCAGCGCGTCATGCACGCCGCCGCGCCGTGTCCGGTCGAGATCAAGAAGCAGATGATCGACTGGTGGGGCCCGATCGTCGACGAGTACTACGCGTCCTCGGAGGCCATCGGCGCCACCCTGATCAGCGCCGAGGAATGGCTGGCCCATCCCGGCTCGGTGGGCAAGGCGATGACCGGCGTCGTGCACATCCTCGACGAGAACGGCGATGAGGTCCCCACCGGCCAGGCCGGTGAGATCTTCTTCGAGGGCGGACAGGACTTCGAGTACCTCAACGACGCCGAGAAGACCAAGTCCTCGCGCGACGCACGCGGCTGGAAGACGGTGGGCGACATCGGATATCTCGACGAGGACGGCTACCTGTACCTGACCGACCGGCGCCACCACATGATCATCTCCGGCGGGGTGAACATCTACCCGCAGGAGGCCGAGAACATGCTCGTCACGCACCCGTTGGTGATGGACGCCGCGGTGTTCGGCATCCCCGACGAGGAGATGGGACAGAAGGTCAAGGGTGTGGTGCAAACCGTCGACCCCGCCGACGCCACGCCCGAGTTCGCCGACGAACTGCTGGGCTGGCTGCGTGATCGGCTGTCGCACTACAAGTGTCCCCGTTCGATCTCGTTCGAGGCCCAGCTGCCCCGCACCGATACCGGCAAGCTCTACAAGCAGGAGCTGATCAAGAAGTACTCGTGACCGTCCTCGAGCTGGCAGGCGGGATCACCGTCGGGGTCGGTGAACCGGTGCAGGACGCGACGTTGTGTCTGACCGAGAACCCGACCGCTGATCGACGGGCCATCACCGTGGCCTCGGTGGACGACGCGGTCGCCGAACTCACCGCGCGGTGCGCGCGCTGGCCGCAGGCCGCGGCGGTGTGCGACGACGTACTGCGCAGCGTCTCGGTCGCGGGCCCGGTCTTCGCGGGCGTGATCACCGAATCGCTGGCGTACTCGACGCTGCAGTCCGGGCCCGAGTTCGCCCGTTGGCTGGCCGACCGCGGACCGGCGCGGCCACCGGTGATCGGTGACCCGGTGCTGGCGCAGCGCGTCGAGGACACGCTGTTGGTGCAGTTCAACCGGCCGCAGCGGCACAACGCCTTCACCACCGATGCCCGGGCCGCCCTGCTGGAGGCACTCGAGGTGGCCCGCGTCGACGACTCGATCACCGAGGTGGTGCTGACCGGTAACGGCCGATCCTTCTGCAGCGGTGGGGATCTCGCCGAGTTCGGCACCTTCGCCGATCCGGCGAGTGCGCACCTGGCCCGCACCCGGCACAGCCCCGCGCTGGTGCTCGCCGCGCTGACCGAACGGCTGGGCCCGGCGTGCCGGGCGCATGTGCACGGTCAGGTGCTGGGCAGCGGGCTGGAGATGGCGGCGTACTGCGGGCACGTCAGCGCCGACCCCGACGCCACCATCGGACTGCCCGAGTTGGCGCTGGGTCTGATCCCCGGTGCGGGCGGCACGGTCAGCATCACCCGACGGATAGGCCGTTGGCGCACCGCGTATCTGGTGCTGTCCGGGGTCACCATCGATGCCGCCACCGCGCTGGCGTGGGGTCTGGTCGACGAGATCACCACCACCTTCTCCCGCTGAGCAGACGCAAAACTGCCCTCTTGGGGCACTTTTTCGACAGTTTTGCGTCTGCTCGCGGGAGGGGGCGTCAGCGCTGCCGGGCCGGGCGGATCACCAATTCGTTGACGTCCACATCGGCGGGTTCGTCGATGGCATAGGCGATCGCCCGGGCGATGGCGTCCGGGGCGATGGCATCGGCCCGGTAGGCCTGCATGGCCTGCGCCGCGCCCGGATCGGTGATCGTCTGTGCCAGCTCGGACTCCACGACGCCGGGGGAGACCGTGGTGACGCGGATGGCCGGGTCCAGTTCCTGGCGCAGTCCCTCGGTGACCGCCCATGCGGCGAACTTGGTGGCGCAGTACACCGCCGCGGTCGGGACGACCTCATGCGCGCCGATCGATGCCACGGTGACGAAATGCCCGCTGCCCGACCGCTGGAAATGCGGCAGCGTGGCGGCGACACCGTTGAGCAGACCGCGGATGTTGACGTCGATCATGGCGTCCCACTGGTCGACCAGCAGCGCATCGAGCCGGGACAGGGGCATCACACCGGCGTTGTTGATCAAAACGTCGATGCGGCCGTGTTCGGCGACCGCCCAGTCGGCGAACGCGGCGAAGTCGGCGCGATCGGTGACGTCGAGGCGGCGCACCTGAAGGTTGTCACTGGCCAGCGCGGTCAGTCGATCGGTGCGACGGGCACCGGCCACCACCGTGTGGCCCTGGGCGGCCAGCCTGCGGGCCACCGCCTCGCCGATTCCGCTGGTGGCTCCGGTGACGAGGATTGTCTTGGTTTCGGTGTTCTCGGTCATGACCCCAGCGTGCGAGCCGGCGCCGGGCGCGTGCCAGGGTGCAGGACACCCAGGCATGCGCCCGCACGCGCACCTACTGTGGCGTTATGTCGGATCTCGGGGAGTACCTGCGCAGCAGGCGTGCCGCGCTCGGGCCCGCCGATGTCGGGCTCGTCAGCGTCGGACAGCGCCGGGTTCCCGGCCTGCGTCGCGAGGAGGTCGCCCTGCTGGCCGGGGTGAGCGTCGACTATTACGTGCGCCTCGAACAGGGCCGGGAACGCTCGCCGTCGGTGCAGGTCTGCGAATCGCTGGCGGCGGCGCTGCGCCTGGACGACGACGCCCGCGCGCACCTGTTCCGGCTGGCCGGCACGGCGGCGCCGACTCGGGCCGCGGTGGCGCCGGACCGGGTCGATCCGGCGCTGCTGCAGTTGATGGCGGCCTGGCCGGACAACCCGGCACTGGTCTACAACCGCGCCTATGACGTGCTGGCGGCCAATCCCATCGCCGAGGCGCTGTTCGGCGATTTCGGCGCCCACGGCAACCTGATGACGCTGGTGTTCACCGACCCGCGGGCCCGGGAGTTCTACGCCGACTGGCCACGCATCGCGGCCAACTCGGTGGCCGGATTCCGCCGCAACCACGGCGAGCACCCCGGTGATCCCCGCGTCGCGACCGTGCTGGCCGACCTGCTGGCCGTCAGTCCGGAATTCGCCGAGTTGTGGGAGCGCCACGACGTGCGGGCAAAGTCGACCGACACCAAGGTCTTCCGGCACCCGATGGTCGGCACGCTCACCCTGGATCTGCAGACGTTCGCCGTGCGGTCGGCACCCGGGCAGGAGCTCGTGGTGTATCAGGCCGCGCCGGGGTCGCCGAGTGCGGATGCGGTGACGATGCTCGGCAGCCTGGCGGCCACCGCCGACCACTGAATGCAACACGTGCGCAACTGCGCACATGTTGTGCATACTTGGGTGGTGCCCGTCTTTCGGCGACTGTTCGCGGCCCAGGTCATCGCGCTGCTGGGTACCGGACTGCTGACCGTGGCGCTCGGCCTGCTGGCCTACGACCTGGCCGCGCATGCGGCGGGCACGGTGCTGGGCACCGTCCTGGCCATCAAGATGGTGGCCTATGTCGTTGTCGCGCCGGTGATGTCGGCCGTGACCGACCGGCTGGCCCCACGCACCGTGCTGGTCACCGCCGACGCGGTGCGCGCCGCGATCGCGCTGGCGCTGCCGTTCGTCGGGCAGATCTGGCAGGTGTACCTGTTGGTGTTCGTCCTGCAGGCGGCCTCGGCCACCTTCACCCCGGCATTCCAGTCGGTCATCCCCACCGTCCTGGTCGACGAACGCGCGTACACCCGGGCGCTGGCGCTGTCCCGGCTGGCCTATGACACCGAGGCGATGCTGAGCCCGCTGCTGGCCGCCGCGCTGCTCACCGTCATCGGCTATTCCGATCTGTTCCTCGTCACCGCCGCCGGTTTCGCCGCCTCGGCCGCGGTGGTCACCGGCACCGCCGTGCCGGATGCGGCCCGTCGCACCGACGCCGGGCGCTGGGCCACCCGGGTGTGCCGCGGCATGCGAACCATGCTCGCGGACAACGATCTGCGGGCGTTGCTCGCGATGAACCTGGCCGTCGCGGCGGCCACCGGTCTGGTGTTGGTCAACACCGTCGTCTACGTCCGCGGCCTACCGGGCGGCACCGACGCCGATGTCGCGGTGACGCTGGCGGCCTACGGTGCCGGATCGATGACGGCCGCCGCGACGGTCCCGCGACTGCTGACCGTGCTGACCGATCGCGCGCTCATGCTCGCCGGTGCAATCGGCGCCGCGGCCGGGCTGATCCTCACCGCGGCACTGCTGGTGCTGACGGTCCCGGGGCAATCGGCGCTGATGCTGGTGTGGGCGGGTCTGGGCGCGGCCACCGCCCTGGTCACCACCCCGGCCGGGCGGCTGCTGGCGCGTACCGGCCCGAACCGGTCAGCCGTGTTCGCCGCCCAGTTCTCGCTGTCACACGCCGGTTTCCTGGTCACCTATCCGATCGCCGGCTGGGTGGGCGGTGTCGATCAGGGGCTGGCGGCGGCCATCCTGGCTATCCTCGCTACGGGTGCGGCCGCCGTCGCGGCCCGCATCATCATCGGCGGGAGGGGTGAACAGGTCGATGGACCGTACGCCCAGTCTGGTTCACGAGGGCACACCCGACCGTGACCGCCTCGACGCCGCCAGCGACACCTTCCGGATGCTTGCCGACCCGACGCGGTTGCATCTGCTGTGGCTGCTGACCAACGGCGAGGCCGACGTCAGCGCACTGGCGCAGGCCACCGGCGCCTCACGGACATCGATCAGCCAACACCTGGCCAAGCTGCGGTACGCGCGGCTGGTCGACACCCGCAAGGACGGTCGCCGGGTCTTCTACCGGCTGCGCGACGGGCATTTGGGCCGTCTTGTGCGCGAAGGGCTCAATCACGCCGACCACCGGGTGACCGGAGAACCGCCACACGCCTGACACCGGATGGGTCCCGCGGGGCACAATGACACCCGTGAGCCCCGTGGACGTCCCGGCGGCGCTGTGCGCGCAGGCCCAGCGGGTGGCCGACGGTTTCACCGCCGCCACCGGCGTGCCGCTGGATGCCACCGAAACGATCACCGGTCGGGCGGCCCTGCTGGGGCTGCGCCGCGGAGACCGCATCTCGGCGGGCGGCGCCACCCGGATGCTGCGCGGTGCCGACACCTGGTGCGCCATCACGCTGTCGCGCCCCGATGACATCGCCGCGGTGCCGGCGCTGGTCGAGGCCGATGATGCGGGCATCGACGTGTGGGCCGACATCGCGCGGTGGGTGGCGCCGCGGCCGGCCGCCGACGTGGTCGCCAGGGCACAACTGCTGGGCATCCCGGCCGCGGTGCTGGGCGAGGTGGCCGCCGGTGCGGCGCGCATCACGGCACTCGGAGGCCGCCGGGCACCCGCCGCGCAGCCCCTGGTGGTCGACCTGTCCTCGATGTGGGCCGGCCCGCTGTGCACTCAGCTGCTGCGACGTGCCGGTGCGACGGTGATCAAGGTCGAGTCGGTGCGCCGTCCCGACGGCACCCGGGCCGGTCCGCCGGAGTTCTTCGACTGGATGAATCACGGAAAACTCTCGCATCTCGTCGATTTCGACGACACCGCGGCGCTGCGCACCCTCTTGTCGGCCGCCGACATCGTCATCGAGGGCTCCCGGCCGGCTGCCCTGCAGCGCCGCGGGCTGGGGCCCGACGGTATCGACGCCCGCGACGGACGGATCTGGTTGCGCATCACCGGTTACGGCACCGCGCCCGAGGCCGCGCACCGGGTGGCGTTCGGTGACGATGCGGCGGTGGCCGGTGGTCTGGTCGAATATGATTCCGCGAGAGCACAATTCGTCGGTGACGCGATCGCCGACCCGCTCACCGGACTGCACGCCGCGGCGCGGGTGGTCGACGCGTTGGGCCGCGGCGGGGGTGTGCTGATCGAGATGTCGATGGCCGCCACCGCTGCTGGGTACACCGGGTTCCTCGGCGGCGGGCGCCATGACCCCGTGGCTCCGCAGCGATGCCCGTCGGCTTCCCCGCTCGGCGCGGACAACGCGACGGTGCACGCGCTGCTGAACGAAAGGCATTCCCTATCATGCTGATTCGACGGGCGACACTCCTGGACGGGCGGACCGCCGACATCCGCACCGGCGCGGTGATCACCGAGGTGGGTCCGGATCTGGTCGCCCACCCCGGTGAGCAGGTGCTCGACGCCGCCGGGGGCACGGTGATCCCCGGTCTGCACGACCACCATCTGCACGTGCATTCGGCCGCTGCGGCAGCACATTCGGTGCGGGTGGGCACCGGTGAGGTGCACAACCGTGACGACCTGGCCCGGGTGCTTGCCGCGGCCGAGGTCGGCGGCGACGGCTGGATCCGGGCGATCGGGTATCACGAGGCGGTGGCGGGTCCGTTGGACCGCGCCGTCCTGGACGAGGTGTCCCCGTCGGTGCCGGTGCGCGTACAGCACCGCAGCGGCGTGCTCTGGACGTTGAACTCGGCCGGGCTCGCGGCTGTCGGTCTGGGCGATCACCCCGACGGCCGGTTACGCAGCGCCGACCGGTCCTGGTCGGATGCGCTGCAACGGCGCGAGACCTCGCTGGAGGATCTGAGTCGCCGGCTGTGTGCCCTCGGGATCACCGGAATCACCGATGCCACACCGGATCTCGATATCGTCGACATCGTCAAGCTGGAGGAGGTGCATCGGCACGGCGGGATGCGCCAACGCCTGCACCATCTGGCGCCGGGCAAACGCATCCTGCACGACGACAGCCTGGATCTGGCCGAGCTGACCCACTGGATCCAGCGCCGCCACCGCGACGGCGCCCCGGTCGCCGTGCACTGCGTCACCGCCGCGCAGCTGGTGGTGACCATCGCCGCGCTCCGCGCCGCCGGTGATCACCCCGGCGACCGCATCGAACACGCGGCGGTCGTGCCGGACGGTTGCCTGGCCGATCTCGCCGACCTCGGTGTCACCGTGGTCACCCAACCGAATTTCGTCGCCGAACGCGGTGACCAGTACCTGACCGACGTGCCGGAAACCGAACACCATGAACTGTGGCGGGTGTCCTCACTGCTGGACGCCGGGATACCCGTCGCGCTGTCCACCGACGCGCCCTTCGGTGACGGCGACCCGTGGGCCGCGATGCGCGCGGCGGTGCACCGGCGCACCGCCGGCGGTGCGGTGCTCGGCGCGACCGAATGCATCGACGCGCGCACGGCGCTGACCATGTTCTTCGGCACCGCCACCGAGCCGACGGTACCGCGCACCGTCGCCCCGGGGCAGCCCGGTGACCTGTGCGTGCTCGCCGCATCCCCGCAGCGGTTGCTGGCCGATCTCGACGGTTCGGCCGTCACCGCGACGGTGGTCGACGGCGGGGTCGTGCACGGGTCCTGATATCAGTCCGGCGGTTCGTTTCCCGGCTCGGGTTCGTACACATCGGGCGTCGCATCCCCGCGATCGGCCCGCTCTGCGGCCCGCTTACCGGCGGACTCCTTGTCCGGTTCGTCTGGATCGTCCACATAGACGCCCTTGCCACGCGGCATGGTTGTCCCTCCTTCCGGGCGCGGTCCAACTACCCCCGCAACGGTTGCATGAAACCCACCGGTGGGTACCCGAGCCGGCATGGACCAGAAGGCGGCACCTTTGCTCGACGCCCTGCGCGACTACCACGAGTCCCACCGATACGGGTTCTCCCCGCCGGGGCACCGGCAGGGCCGCGGGGCGGACCGCCGGACCCTGCGGGTGCTGGGCCGCGACCCGTTCCTCAACGATGTCCTGGCCACCGGGGGCCTGGACGACTGGCACACCAGCAACGGCTATCTGCGTCAGGCCGAGGATCTGATGGCCGACGCGGTCGGCGCGGACTATGCGTGGTTCTCCACGTGCGGCAGTTCGCTGTCGGTCAAGGCGGCGATGATGGCGGTCGCCGGCGGTGACGGCAGCCTGATCGTCGGACGGGACAGCCACAAGTCGATCGTCGCCGGGTTGGTCTTCGCCGGCGTGCAGCCCCGCTGGGTGAGCCCGCAATGGGATGCCGCCCGCCACCTGTCCCATCCGCCGTCACCGCAGCAATTGGAGCAGGCGTGGGAGCGTCATCCCGACGCCGCCGGGGCGCTGATCGTCAGCCCCAGCCCGTACGGCACCTGCGCCGACCTGCAGGCCATGGCCGAGATCTGCCACGCCCGCGGGAAACCGTTGATCGTGGACGAGGCGTGGGGCGCGCACCTGCCGTTCCACGAGGAACTGCCCACCTGGGCGATGGATGCCGGTGCCGATCTGTGCGTGGTCAGCGTGCACAAGATGGGCGCCGGATTCGAGCAGGGCTCGGTGTTCCATCTGCGGGGCGACCTGATCGACAAGGACCGTCTCGCCGAGTGCGCCGACCTGCTGATGACGACGAGCCCGAATGCCATGGTGTACGCGGCGATCGACGGCTGGCGCAGTCACATGGTCGCTCATGGTCACGAGCTGCTCACCGCCACGATGTCGCTGGCCCGAGGGCTACGTGCCGATCTGGAGCTCATCCCGGATGTCGAGGTGCTCGACACCGAACTGGTCGACGAATCTGCCTCCCACGACCTGGATCAACTGCAGGTGCTCATCGACGTCTCCGCGACCGGCACCTCCGGGTATCAGGCCGCCGACTGGCTACGGCAACATGCGCGCATCGACATGGGCCTGATGGACCACCGCCGAATCCTGGCCACCCTGTCCTTCGCCGACGGCCTGGACACCGCCAAACGGCTGGTGGTGGCGCTGACGCAGTGGCGCGCGGCGGCCGAGCGCTTCACCACACCCACCGAGATCCGGCTGCCGTCACCGTCCGAGATCGAGTTGGAGAGCGTGATGCTGCCCCGCGAGGCGTTCTTCGGTGCCGTCGAGTCGGTGCCGTTGGACCAGGCCGCCGGACGGATCGCCGCCGAACAGGTGACGCCCTACCCGCCGGGTATCCCGGCGATAGTGCCCGGTGAACTGCTCGACGACCCGGTGCTGGAGTATCTGCGCTCGGGGGTGCAGGCGGGCATGCGGCTGCCCGACCCCGCGGACCCGCAATTGGGCACCATCCGGGTGGTGGCTCGGTAACAATCCGGTCACAGTGCAGATCACGATCAATTAAGTGTTTGCCGCCTGACATAAGAAATCGGCCGTGATTTTGGTCATCGGCACACCGACGGCGGCCGTTCTGGGAGGTACGTCACGCCGCGTGGGTGTAACGCCGACGGGGACGGGGTATCACCACGATTCGGTCGGTCCAGGCCCCAACTGAACACGCGTACGGTGGTTTTCGGGTCTGGGAAGGCAACCGGCATGTCCAGGGAACGGCATGCGAAAGGTCCGAGTTCGAAGGACGACATCACATCATGAAGAACACGTTCACAACCATGCGTCGGGTATCTGCGGGTGCGTTGCTGGGTGCCGCCGCGGCGGCACTGGTGGCGACCCCGACGGCGTCGGCGGCTCCGAACTGCAGCCCCGACGCGGTGGCGGGCACCGTCAGCTCGGTGACCGGAGCGGCCAGTGCCTACCTGGGCAGCCATCCGGGCGCCAACCAGGTGGTGCAGGCGGCACGGACCCAACCGCGCGCCGAGGCGTCGGCCAACATCCGCGCCTACTTCACCGCTCACCCGAACGAGTACTACGAACTGCGGGGCATCCTGGCGCCGATCGGCGACACCCAGCGTGCCTGCAATGTGTCGGTGCTCTCGCCGGAGTTGGCGTCGGCCTATGCGGAGTTCATGGCCGGCTGACAGTCGACGACGCAAATCTCGCCGCCCGTGCCTTCAGGCACGGGCGGCGAGTTCGTGACGGCTCAGTTCGCGAAGGTCTTGCTCAGCCACTCCTGCTGGCTGCGCGAGAACGTCTGTGACACACCGCTTTTGGGTGCAACACCGTCGAATCCGTGGAACGCGCCCTCGATGATCGCCACCTCACACGGCACGCCGGCGGCCTGCAGTCGAACGGCGTAGGCCACGTCCTCGTCGTGGAACAGATCCAGGGTGCCGACGCCGATCCACGCCGGTGGCAGTCCCTGCAGATCCTCACGACGGGCGGGTACCGCCTGCTGCGGGTCGGCCGTGCCGAGATAGGCCGACCAGCCGAAGCGGTTGCACTCGTGCGTCCACAGTCGGTGGCCCGGATCATCGAATTCCGAGCCCACCGTGCGGTCATCGAGCATCGGATACACCAGTAACTGCGCGGCCACCGACAGTTCGGCGCGGTCGCGGGCCAACAGGGCCAGCGCGGCCGCGAGTCCGCCGCCCGCGCTGGCGCCGCCGATCGCGACGCGGGTGGCGTCGACGGCGGGCAGTCCGGCCAGCCAGGTCAACGCGTCGTAGCAGTCCTGCAGACCGGCGGGGTAGGGGTGCTGTGGCGCCAACCGGTAATCCACCGCGGCGACCGTCGCGCCGAGGGCGGTGGCGAACCGGCGACACAGCGCGTCGTCCTGGGCCGCGCTGCCTATCACGTAGCCGCCGCCGTGGATCCACAACAGCGCCGGGCCGGGCGCGGCCTGCATCGACGGCCGGTGCAGCCGCACCCGAACCCCGGAGCTCAGGGTGAGCACCTCGACACCGGCCGGCACCCGGCGATCGGTCAGCAGGTTCAGGCGTTGCAGCAGACGCAGATTGGTCGGCGTCACGATCTTGCGGGGCATGAAGCGTGCGATGCGGGACAGGTCGCGGTGGAAGGCCGCTGTGGTCGTCGTCACATCAGCAGTATGTCCTACCGTCCACGACGCGTTGCGCGACCGCCAGGACATCGGCGAGTGCGGCGCCGCGGGCGGCCGGGTCCTTGGCGGCATCGTCATACCGGCGCAGCCGCAACGCATCGGGCCACCACGGGTGGTCGACGAAGGCGGTGTCGATGCCCGCGCCGCCCTGAGCCCGCAGCGACAGCGCCGAGGTGTCGCTCAGCGCATAACCGGGTTCGGTGGCGGCCAGATAGCGCTTGGCCGCCACGTGCGCCCCGGCCAGCCAACCGACGCGCGTGCCGTATCGCGGGGTGAGCCAGTCCCGGGCCAGCGCGTCGTGTGCCGGGCCGTCGGGTAGCAGCGGGCTGTGCGCGACGTCGTGCAGCGCCGCGGCGAGCACCAGCTCGTCGTCGGCACCGTCGTCCATCGCGCGGGCGGCGCACTGCAGGGCATGGTCGAGTTCGTCGACCACCTCCTCGTCCCAGATGCCGCGCAGGGACAGCAGTACTAGGGCCAGATCCGTCTGCTCGGGCATGGGCATCAGCCTACCGCCCTTTGGTCTATACCAACTGTTCATCGAATGTTGGGGACGGCCACATGCAACCGACCCGGCGCCGTCGGATCTGCGGGCCACGATCGAACGTCATGCAGGTGAGCTTCGACCGCGTCGCGGTGTCCGGTGCGCTCGTCGATTTCGACCTGCAGATCGCCGACGGTGAGACCGTCGCACTGCTCGGACCGTCCGAGTCCGGTATGTCCGCCGCGCTGCGCGTGCTCGCCGGACTGGTGCGACCCACCTCGGGCACCGTGCGGGTGGACGGCCGTGATCTGGACGGAATCGCCCCCGCCGACCGCGGTATCGGACTGGTGGCGGCGGCCTACGGGCTGTTTCCGCACCTGCGGGTCGGCGAGAACGTGGCCTTCGGGCTGCGGCGCCGGCGCTGGAACCGCCGGGAGCGGGTGGCTCGGATCGGTGAGGTTCTCCAGCTCACCGGTATGGAGGGACAGGAAAAGCGTTGGCCGCACGAACTTTCCGGTACCGATCGGTTGCGGGTAGCGCTGGCGCGGGCGTTGGCAGCGAAGCCATCGGTGCTGCTGCTCGAGGAACCACTGGCCGCTCTCGACACCGCGCTGCGCCATCGGATGCTCGTCGAGTTGCAGCGGATACACGCGGCGCTACCGGGCGTGACGACGCTGTACACCACCACCGATCATGTCGAGGCCCTCGCGCTGGCCGACCGGATCGCGGTGATGGACACCTCGACACTGCTGCAGATCGGTAGCGCCGAGCGCCTGTGGCGGCGGCCGGGCAGCACTGCCATCGCGGCACTGCTCGGTGCGGCGAACCTGATTCCGTGCACCATCCGCCGGGTGGTCGGCACCTCGGCGCTGGTGTCGGTCGCGCACCGGACGGTGTGCGCGCAGATTCCGCCGACCGGTGACGGTCCCGCCGACTGGTCCCCGGGGGCGCGCGCACTGCTGTGTATTCGCCCGCACGCCCTGCGCATCGTCTCGCTGGGCGATCGAGACGCATTGCGCGCCAACGTCACCTCCGCGCTGTGGCGGGGCGCGACCACCCGCCTGGACGTGATGCTGACCAGCCTGCCGGACCGTCAGGTCACCGTCGAGGTGCCCGGACGCGCCACCGTCGGTGTGGGCGCCGAGATCGGGGTGCGCATTCCGGAACCGGCCGGGGTGGTGCTCCCGCTGGCCGGTTGACTACTTCAGCAGCGGGTCGCGGGGCAGACCGAGGATCCGTTCGGCGATCGAGTTCCGCGTGATCTCCGACGTCCCGCCGGCAATCGTCATGGCCCGGTTGCCCAGGTAGGTCCGGGTCAGGGCCTCGTTCTGGCCGGTGACCGCCGACACCCCGGCCAGCGTCATCCCCAGCTCCGTCAGCCGCTGCGATTGTTCTGCCAGCAGCAATTTGGTGACATTGCCCTCCGGCCCCGGTTCGCTCCCGGCGATGGCCCGGCTCACCCGGCGCAGGTTAAGCATCGGCAGGGTCAGCGTCTCGGCGATCACGGCGCCGGCGTCGTGCACGTGACAGACGGCGACCTCGGCGGGCACGGCGTCCAGCAGATCGACCAGATCGGCGGTCGTGAAGCCGGTCGGTGCCGAGGATCCGCCACCGATCGACACCCGCTCGTTGCCCAGCGTCGCCCTTGCCACCAGCCAGCCCTTGTTGACGTCGCCGACGACATCGGAGTCGGGTACGAACACGTCATCGAAGAAGACCTCGTTGAAATGTGCCTCACCGGTCAGGCCACGCAGCGGATTGACCTGCACACCGGGCGATTTCATGTCGATGGCCATCATCGTGACGCCGGCGTGCTTGGGGGCGTCGGTATCGGTGCGCACGGTGGCCAGACCCCACTGGCAGTGCTGGGCCAGGCTGGTCCACACCTTCTGGCCGGTGACCCGCCAGCCGCCGTCGACCTTCTTGGCCGACGTCCGCACCGCCGCGGCATCCGAACCGGCGCCCGGTTCGGAGAACAGCTGACACCACATCACCTCGCCGCGCAGCACCGGCTCCACCCAGCGCTCGCGCTGTTCGTCGGTGCCGGCCTGGGCGATGGTGAGCGTCACCCAACCGGTGATGCCCATATCGGGGATGTCGATTCCGCGGAACTCCTCCTCGATGACGAGTTGCTCCAGCACATCGGCCGCGCGGCCCCACGGCTCGGGCCAGTGCGCCACCAGGTAACCGGAGTCGACCAGGAAGTCGCGTTGCTGCTCGGCGGGCAGGGCGCGCACCTTGGCCGCCGCCTCGGCAGCCCCGGCGCGGTAGCGTTCGGCCTCGGGCGGCACACTGAACGAGACGGTGTGCGCGGTGCCCGCCCGTTGGGCGTCGACGAGTTCGGCCAGTGGGTCGTTGCCGTCGGCCAGCAGCGCCGACAGCGTGCGGGCCCGCCGCAGATACAGGTGTGAGTCGTGCTCCCAGGTGAATCCGATGCCACCGTGCAGGTGAATGTTGTAGTGCGCGTTGAACACCTGTGCGCGGATCGCGTGTGCGGTCGCGACGGTGGCGGCCAGCGCCGCCTCGTCCAGATCGCCGGAGCGGGCCGCGGCCCAGGTCGCGGCGGTGGTCTGTTCGGCGGCCACCAGCATGTTGGCGGCGTGGTGCTTGACCGCCTGGAAGGTGCCGATGGTGCGCCCGAACTGCTCACGGACCTTGGCGTACTCGACCGCCATGTCCAGCGCCGCCCAGCTGACGCCGACGGCCTCGGCGGCGGCCAGGATCCGGAACACCGTGCGAGCCCGGCCCGTCGCGCCGCGCAGCACCCGATCGGCGGGGATCTCGGCGCCGCGCATGGACACCGCGCCGATCGTGCGGGTCGGGTCCAGGGGTTCGAGTGCGGTGACGGTGACCCCGTCGGCGTGGGCGTCGACGATCAGCAGGTCCTCAGCGGCGGCGAGCACCAGGATGTCGGCATCGGGCGCACCCAGCACTGCAGGCCATTCCGCGGTGGCGGTCAGGTCGGTCTCCATGTCGATCCGGATGTTGAGCCCCAGTGCGGCGGTGGTGCTGCCGTCGGCCAGGCTGGGAAGCAGCTGTGTCCGAACGGAATCGGGAGCGCAGCGGTCGATGACGACGGCGGCGGCCACCGTCGGCAGGAATGGTCCCGGTGCGAGTTCGCGGCCGGTGATCTCGGCGACCACCGCCAGCTCGGCGAGGCCGAAACCGGACCCGCCGAACTCCTCGGCGATGGCCAGGCCGTTCCAGCCCAGCTCGGCCCCGGCCGTCCAGATGGCGCCCGGGTGGACACCGGGATCGGTCAGCGTCGCGCGGGCCGCGGCGCGGCTGTCCAGTCGCTGCAACTGGCCGATGACGGCGGCGGCGAGATCGGTGTGTTCTTCGGTGATGGCCAGCGCTGACTTGCTCATGATGGCTCGAAGTTACCTGGGCCGCGGTGGTGTCATTTCGTGATACAGATCACATTTGCGGTACGGGTAGACAGATCGCCGGAAATGTCTGCTTAGGAAGGGTCGTGCGCGGGTACGCTCGCGCCATGACGGCACAACCGGACCACCGCAGCTCCGGACCCACCCTCGCCAGTCGCGCCCGTTGGTTGCTGAGAGCCAATCACGCCGACCGTATGCTCGCACTTTCGGTGGCCTCGGCATCGCTGCCCATCATCGGTAAACAGCTGGAACCGCTCGGCGGCCTCGCCGCGATGGGGGTGTGGGGCTACCGCCAGTTCCCAGAGCTTTTCGCCGCGTCGGCGAAGTCATGGTTCGGGCCCGGTAACGCCCCGGTGCGCAAGGCCGAACGCGACCAGACGGTGGCCGTGGCCAAGGAGGGGCTGCGCGGCGTGGTTCACCCGACCGAGCTGGCCAGCAGCTGGCCGACCCCGGAATCGATGCCGCCGTTGTGGAACACCATGACCTACCGGCGCGATGTCTACCGCAGCTCGGTGCGCTACGGGGATCATCCCCTGCAGCTGCTCGACGTCTGGCGCCCGGCCGAACTGCCCAGCGAACCGGCGCCGGTGCTGCTGTTCATCCCCGGCGGCGCCTGGGTGCACGGCAGCCGGATCCTGCAGGGGTACGCCATGATGTCGCATCTGGCCCAGCAGGGTTGGGTGTGTCTGTCCATCGATTACCGGGTGGCGCCGCATCACCGTTGGCCGCGGCACCTGACCGATGTCAAGGCCGCCATCGCGTGGGCGCGGGCCAATGTCGACAAGTTCGGCGGCGACCGCAACTTCGTCGCGGTGGCCGGCTGTTCGGCCGGTGGGCATCTGGCCGCGCTGGCCGGGCTGACCCCCAACGATCCGGCGATGCAGGCTGATCTGGACGAAGGGGCCGACACCTCGGTCGACGCCGTCATCGGCATCTACGGCCGTTACGACTGGGAGGATCGCTCGACCGTGGAGCGGGACCGCTTCGTGGACTTCCTGGAGCGCGTCGTCGTCGGTCGCAAGATCGCCCGCCATCCGGACATCTTCCGGCAGGCCTCGCCCATCGCGCGGGTGCACCGCGACGCCCCACCGTTCCTGGTCATCCACGGTTCGGCGGATACCGTGATCCCGGTGGCTCAGGCCCGCAGCTTCGTCGACCGGCTCAAGTCGACGTCGGCGGCGCCGGTCAGCTACGTGGAGTTCCCCGGCGCCGGCCACGGATTCGACATGACCGACGGAGCCCGCACCGGAGCGATGGCCAAGGCAATCGGCTTGTTCCTCAATCAGATCCGCCGAAACTCGACGGCGGGCCAGGTCAAGGCGGTTATATAGAATCCTCCACCCAGGGGAGGAAAAAGCCGTGAAAAGGCTCAGTGGTTGGGACGCGTTTCTGCTCTACTCGGAAGCGCCGAACGTGCACATGCACACCTTGAAGATCGCGGTCATCGACCTGCACGGCCTCGGTGACCGCAGCTTCGGGATCGAAGAGTTCCGGAATGTTTTGCACGGCAGGCTCTACAAGCTCGAGCCGTTCCGCTACCAATTGGTCGACATCCCGTTCAAATTCCACCACCCGATGTGGCGGGAGAACTGCGATGTCGACCTCGAATACCACATCCGGCCGTGGCGGGTGGCCGCGCCGGGCGGGCGTCGCGAGCTCGACGAGGCCATCGGCGAGATTGCCAGCACCCCGTTGGACCGCAGCCGCCCGCTGTGGGAGATGTACTTCGTCGAGGGGTTGGCCGACGACCGGATCGCCGTGGTCGGCAAGATCCATCACGCCCTGGCCGATGGTGTGGCATCGGCGAATCTGCTTGCCCGTGGCATGGATCTCTCGCACGGGCCGCAGCGCGACCGCGACTCCTATGCCACCGACCCGGCGCCGTCCACCGGCGAGCTCGTCCGCTCCGCCTTCTGGGACCACATGCGCCATATCGCCCGCGTACCGGGACTGGTCAAGTACACCGCCGACGGGGTGGCCCGGGTGCGGCGCAGCAACCGCGCGTTCGGTCCGGAGTTGACCCGGCCGTTCACGCCACCGCCGAGCTTCATGAACCATGTGCTGACGCCGCAGCGCCGGTTCGCCACCGCCAGCCTGGCCCTGGCCGATGTGAAGTCGACGGGAAAACAGTTGGGCGCCACCATCAATGACATGGTGCTGGCGATGTCCTCGGGCGCCTTACGCAAGTTGCAGCTGCACTATGAGGGCAAGGCCGACCACCCGCTGCTGGCGTCGGTGCCGATGAGTTTCGACTTCTCCCCGGACCGCATCTCCGGTAACCGTTTCACCGGCGTGCTGATGGCGCTTCCGGTGGATGTCGCCGACCCGCTGGAACGGGTGCGGCGGGCCAGCGAGGCCGCGACCCTGGCCAAGGAGAGCAACCAACTGATCGGGCCGGAATTGGTGGCGCGCTGGGCGTCGTATATGCCGCCGGCCGGCGTCGAGGCGCTGTTCCGGCGGCTGTCCAATGTCGACGGCCAGAACAAGGTGCTCAACCTCAACATCTCCAATGTGCCGGGTCCGCGCGAGCTCGGCCGGGTCGGCGGCGCCACGGTGTCCGAGATCTATTCGGTGGGCCCGCTGACGGCGGCCAGCGGGCTCAACATCACGGTGTGGAGCTATGTCGATCAGCTCAACATCTCGGTGCTGTCCGATACCGCGACGGTCGAGGATCCGCATGAGGTCACCGATGCGATGGTGGCCGAGCTTCGCGATATCCGTGCGGCAGCAGGCATTTCCGCCGAGATCACCGTGCACGGGTGAGACCGGCCCGGGCGATCACCCGAGGGCGTCCTGCCGCCGTGCCGGGGATGGTCCACAATGGCCCCATGACACGGGCGGGCAGGCTGAGTGCGGCGCTGGCCGTCATCGTCGCGCCGGTCGTGCTGGTCGCGTGTTCGTACGGTCCGGCGCCGTCGTCACGCCCACAGACCTCGGCCGCCGCGAGCGCAGCCGAGGACGATCCCGAGGCGGTGTCCATCCTGCCCGGCACGGCGGCGCTGGGTTCGCCGCTGACCGCCAAGGGCGCCACCATCACGCCGCGGGCCGACAACCTCGCCGTCATGCGGTCCGGCGCGGACCTCGAGCTCGGTATCGAGGTGTCGTTCACCGGTGTCACCACACCGATCGACGCGACCGGGGCCGACGGCGGATTCCGGTTGCACCTCAGTGGTGGGGAACAGCTCTCGCCGTCGCGCGCCGATGTGCTCAAGACCGTGCCACTGTCCTCGCGCGTGCGCGCCGACACCAACGGCTGGGTGTACTTCCACCTCAGGCCCGGTCAGTTGCCGACCCAACTGCAGCTGACCGCGGCGCCACAGGGTTTCGGTATGGAGCCCGCGCCGATCGCGATCTGGACCATGCCGGCGAAACTACCTGCGGCCTCGACTCCGGCGCCGCCCCCGCCACCGCCGCCCCCGCCGGGGGCCGAACCGCCACCGGCACCCGCGCAACCCGGCGGTGACGTCGCGCCACCGGCACCGCGGGGCCCGCGGCTACCGCCACCGCCGCGGCTGCCACCACCGCCGCGACTGCCGCCGCCCCCGCAGTTGCCGCAGCCGCAACTGCCGCCACCTCCGCAGTTGCCGCCGCCACCGGCCGAACTGTGCCGGCACACCCCGATCTGCTGACCCGAATTGCACGCCGGCGCAGCGTCAGCCGCGTATCCAGTTCAGGAACCGCTCCACGGCGGCCGCGGTGTTGTGGCCGTGCGCCGAACCGAAGAAGTCGAACGCATGCTGCGCGTGCGGGATCTCGGCATAGATCACCGGTGCCTTCGACACGGCCTTGAGCGCGGCGACGAAATCGCGGCCCTCCTGCACCGAGATCACCGAATCATCCTCACCGTGCAGGACAAAGAACGGTGGTGCGTCGGCGTGCACCAGGGTGATGGGTGAGGCGTCCAGATAGACCTGCCGATTGGTCGCGAATGGCAGCTTGACGATGAACTTCTGCAGCACCTTGACGAATTCGCCGCGGCCGGAACCCTCGTCGGTGAACCAGTCGTAGCGTCCGTAGATCGGCACGGCGGCGGTCACCGATGTCTCTGCCTCCTCGAACCCGGGCTGCCACTTGGGATCGTTGGGGGTCAGCGCGGCCAGGGCCGTGAGGTGCCCGCCGGCCGATCCGCCGGTGATGTACACCGCGGTCGGGTCCCCGCCGTAGTCGGCGATATTGGCCTTGACCCAGGCGATGGCGCGTTTGACGTCGACGATGTGGTCGGGCCAGGTGTACTTCGGGCTGATCCGGTAGCCGATGGACACGCAGATCCAGCCGCGCTCGGCCAGCCGGCTCAGCATCGGATAGGCCTGCGGCCGGCGCATCCCGATCATCCACGCGCCGCCCGGAACCTGCAGCAGCACCGGTGCTTTCCCGTCACGGGGCAGGTCCGGACGCATCCAGATATCGGCCAGGTTGGGTCCGTGCGGCCCGTAGCGCGCCGTCTCGTGCACATAGCGCCGACGTGACCAACCCGTTCCGAACACCCCGCGCGGCTTGCGCTCGGGCTCCTTGGCCTCCAGGTAGTCCGCGCCGAGCGCCGCGCGCAGGGGATCCTCGAAGTAACGCTTGGATTCCTCCTGGCGGCGTTGCAGCAGCAACAGCAGGCTCCAGGTCAGCGCCTTGAGCGCCAACGAGATCCGGCCGTTGCGGGTCTGGTAATGCCCCAGCAGAGCTCGGCGCAGCACATCGAGCAGTGACCCGGTCAGCAGTAGCGGCGCGTTCTCCGACGTCGGCCAGCCGAACGCGAACGTCGGCAGCGTGCTGTACCCCTGGCGGCCCAGCGGGCGGACGGCGTTGCCGGCGTTGACCAGTTCGGCGAGCGCGCCCAGCACCGGGCGAGGTTTCAGCAGACGCATGACCGCAGGGTTACCCACCTACGCGATCCTGCAACTCACCCCGGGCGATCTTTCCGGTGCTGTTGCGTGGTAGCTCGTCGAGGAGGGTGATCTCGCGCGGGACCTTGTAGTTCGCCAGATTGTCGCGGACATGGGCCTTGAGTGCGTCGACGGTCACCGGGTTGCGCGCCACCACGAACGCCGCCAGTCGCTGGCCGAACTGCTCGTCGTCGACGCCGATCACCGCGGCCTCGGCCACATCGGGGTGGGTGACCAGCGTCTTCTCCACCTCGATCGGGTAGACGTTCTCGCCACCGGAGACGATCATCTCGTCATCGCGGCCCACCACGAACAACCGGCCGGCCGCATCCAGGTAGCCGACGTCTCCGGAGTTCATGAAACCGTCGTGGAACGCCTTGTTCTTACCGTTGGTGTAGCCGTCGAACTGGGTGGAGTTGCGCACGTAGATGGTGCCGACCTCGCCGGTGGGCAGCGACCGCAGGTCGGCGTCCAGGATTCGGATCTCGGTGCCCTCGGCCGGTTTCCCGGCGGTGTCGGGTGCCGCCCGCAGATCGGCCGGGGTGGCGGTGGCGATCATGCCGGCCTCGGTGGCGTTGTAGTTGTTGTAGATGACGTCACCGAACTGGTCCATGAACTTGATGACGACATCGGGGCGCATCCGCGATCCCGATGCCGCCGCGAAACGCAGTGTGCGGCCGCTGTACCGGTTGCGGATCTCGTCGGGCAGCTCGACGATGCGGTCGAACATCACCGGCACCACACACAATCCGGTGGCCCGGTGGGTGTCGACCAGCGCCAGCGTGGCCTCGGGGTCGAACTTGCGGCGGGTGATGATCGTGCAGGCCATCGACGCGGCGAAGGCCAACTGTGAGAAACCCCAGGCATGGAACATCGGGGCGACCACGACCACCGGTTCCTCGGCGCGCCACGGGGTGCGGTCCAGGATCGCCTTGAGCACCTCCGGTCCACCGCCGGAATGCTTGGCGCCCTTGGGTGTTCCGGTGGTACCCGAGGTCAGCAGGATGACCTTGGACTTCTGCTTGGCGCGCCGCGGTTCGCGGCCGGCGTATTCGGTGATCAGCTTCTCGACGGTGAACAGTGCCGTCGCGGTGTCGGTCCAGGCCACCACCCGGGTGGTCTGCGGTGAATCCTGCAGCGCCCGTTCGACGGTCGCACCGAACTCCTCGTCGTAGATGACCGCGCTCGGGCGTCCGGCGGTCTCGCGTTGCCACACCTCGGCCAACGCGGGTCCGGCGAAGGCGGTGTTCAGCAGCAGCACGTCCGCGCCGAGGCGGTTGGCTGCGATCAGCGCCTCGACGAAGCCGCGATGGTTGCGGGCCATGATGCCGATCACCTGTGGCTCGCCCGAGGGCAGCTTCTGCAGGCCGGCGGCCAACGCGTCGGCCCGCTGGTCGAGCTCCCGCCAGGTCAGCGCGCCGAGCTCGTCGATCAACCCGACCCGGTCACCACAGCGCTGCGCGGCGCTGGCGAATCCCGATGTGATGCCCATGTTCTCGCGCGCCATGGCGGCGGCGATGCGCAGGTACTTGTCGGGCCGCAGCGGTGCGATGACACCGGCGCGCACCATGGTGTCGACCAGGCCGACGGTGCCGGTGACCCTGTCGATCGCCGGGCGAGCGAAGCGACGGGGGAGATCTTCCAGTCCCATCAGCCGATCACCGGAAGCCTGCGCTCGTCGGCCAGGCCGTCCAGCGCGGTCTGCATGACATGTCGCACATGAGCGTCGACCTCGTCGATATCCGGGTTCTCGCCGAACTGCTCCTCGATACGCACCGGGGGCAGCACGGCCATCGTGATCTTCGCCGGCAGCGGCACATTGAGCGGCACCACCGCCGAGAGCCCGAATGGGAAGCCGAACGACAGCGGGACGATCTTGGTGCGGGCCAGCCGCGCGATGGGGCCCAGGCGCTTGGCCAGCCAGGTGCCGCGCGACAGGTAGAACTGCGTCTCCTGTCCGCCGATGCCGACCATCGGCACGATCGGGACGCCGGCGTTGATGGCGGCACGGACATAGCCCTGACGACCGTCGAAGTCGATCTTGTTGGCCGCCAGGGTGGGGCGGTAGACGTCGAAGTCGCCGCCGGGGAACACCACCACGACACCGCCGGAGCGCAACGCCTCGTCGGCGTTCTCGTGGCTGGCCAGGATGAAACCGGTCTTCTTGAAGAAGTCGCCGGTCGGGCCGACCATCAACATGGCATGGCTCAGCGTGTAGACCGGGCGGCCGTAGCCGAAGCGCTCGTAGAAGTCGGCGGCGAAGATGGGCACATCCATCGGGAACAGGCCGCCGGAGTGGTTGCACACCACCAGCGCGCCGCCCTCGGGGAAGTGCTCCAGACCGCGGACCTCGCTGCGGTGGTAGGCCTTGAGGAGCGGTCGCAGCAGCCCCATCACCTTCTCGGTGAGTCCCGGATCGAACTTGGTGATCTCGGTCGGTTCGATATCGGTCGAGCCCATGGCGGTGCCTCCGGCGGTCGAAATAGAACGTGTTCTAGTTTTGCACGGGATCCGGGCGTGGTCAAAAGGCACCATGGACAGCATGACGACCGATGTGACCGCGTACCTCGCCCGTGTCGGGTACGCCGGCCGGGCAGATCCGACACTGGACACCCTGCACGCTCTGCACGCCGCGCACAATCGGTCCATTCCGTTCGAGAACCTGGACCCGGTGCTCGGCACGCCCGTCGTGGACCTCGGCGCCGACGCGTTGACCGCAAAGCTCGTGCACGGCCACCGCGGCGGATACTGCTACGAGCAGAACGGACTGTTCGGATACATGCTCGAAGAGCTGGGCTTCGGGGTGGACCGGTTGGCCGGCCGGGTGGTCTGGATGCACGAGCCCGACGCGCCACTACCGGCACAGACCCACAATGTGCTCGCGGTGACCGTCCCCGGCGAGGACGGCCGGTTCCTGTGCGACGTCGGGTTCGGCGGTCAGACGCTGTCGTCACCGATCGAGCTGACGGCCGGACCGGTACAGCAGACCCGACACGAACCGTATCGGCTGGCGGACGCCGGTCCGGACACTTTCCGGTTGGAGGCGCTGGTGCGCGAGCAGTGGCAGGCGCTGTACGTGTTCACGACCGAGCCGCGGCCGCGCATCGACCTGGAGGTCGGCAGCTGGTACGTGTCGACCTATCCGGAGTCGATCTTCGTCGTCGGGCTGTCGGCGGCCCTGGTGACCGACGAGGCCCGATGGAACCTGCGCGGTAGGCAGCTGGCCGTGCATGCCAACGGCGCTACCGAGCGCACCGAACTGGCCGGTGCCGCCGAGGTCGTCGGCGAGTTGGTGAACCGGTTCGGGCTCGATCTGAGCGGGCTGGGCGACGTGGAGGCCGGGATCAGTCACGTACTGCAGAGCTGACCAGCACATCCCACGGATCATCGGCGGCCAGCGCCAGCCGGCCCAACCGGCGGGCGTAGGACGCCGTGCTGCCGAACTCGTCGGTCCAGCTGCGCGCCCGCATCGTCACCGACCACAGCGGATGCTCGATGGTGACGCCGATGGCGCCGTGCAGCTGATGGGCGATCGTGGTGACCGGCGTGGTGGCCCGGCCGACGGCCACCTTCGAGACCGTCACCGCGTAGTCGGCGCGGGCATCGGCGAAACCGAACTCGGTGACCGCCGCGGTGGCCAATGCGGTTGCCGCCCTTGCCTGCTCGATCTCACCGGCCATCGCGGCCAAGGCATGCTGGACGGCCTGGAACTTGCTCAACGCGCGACCGAACTGCACCCGCTCACCGGTGTGGGCAACGGTCAGCGCCAGCGCCGCATCGAAGGCACCTACGATCTGTACGCACCGTGCCCAGGCGCCGCGGCGGACGAGTTCGTCGCCGACGGCGGCGTCCAGCCGGGTCAGCCCGGCGGCGTCGTAGCGCACCGTGCCCCGCGGCTCGCCACCGAGATCGTGCCCGAGGGTCACGTCCGGATCGGCGAGCAGACCGACATGCAGTCCGTCATCGGCGCGGGCGGCCAACACGACGGCGGCATCGCCGGGCCAGGGCACGTCCCGGGCCACACCGTCCGCGCCGATGGCCACGGTCAGCGGGCCGGCCGGCACCTCGAGCCCGGCCTGGGCCGCCAGCCAGCCGGCCAGCAGGTCGGTCTCGGCGATCGGCACCGCCGCGCCGTGGCGGGCCAGGCCGGCCAGCACGACGGCCAACTCCGCCGGACCGGCATCCTGCTCGGTGATCAGCCGGGCAAGCCCGGTCTCCTCCAGGTTGTGCCACAGATCGGCGTCGAAGGCCTCCGGCAGCCTGCGATCGCCGAAGCGCGCCTGCGCCGACCGGGCGCCGATATCGTCGACGAGTCGGGCGAGCTCTTCGAGCTCTTCTGACTCTCTCACGGCTAACGCACCCCCAGTCCGCGGGCGATGACCCCGCGCAGCACCTCGTTGGTGCCGCCGCGCAGGGTGAACATCGGCGAATGCTGCCGCGCCGTGGCCAGGACCGCGCGTAACCGGGCGGCGGCCTCGGCATCGGACACATAGTCGAGCAGTTCCGCGCAGATCTCGACGGACTGCTGTTCGAACCGGGTGCCCAGATCCTTGACCAGCGCCGCGCGCGTCGCCGCGTCCTCACCGGCCGACAACGCCCGGGCCACCGACACCGACAGCTGGCGCAGCGCCATCGCCCGGCCCAACAGGTCGCCGACCTCGGCGGCGGTGCGGTCGTCGACGGTCTGACCGGCCAGGGACCGGATGACCTCCATGATCAGGGTGGCCGTCGACAGGATGCGTTCCGGGCCGGAGCGTTCGAAGCCGAGTTCGGCGGTCACCTGATGCCAGCCGTCGCCGATCTCGCCCAGCACGTCGGCATCCTCGACGCGGACCTCGTCGAAGGTCACCTCGTTGAAGTGGTGGTGACCGTCGAGGGTCACGATCGGGCTGATGCTCACCCCCGGCGCGTCCAACGCCACGATGAACTGGCTGAACCCGGCGTGCCGGTGCTCGGGATCGAGCGCACTGGTTCGGGCCAGCACGATCGCGAAGTGCGCGCGGTGCCCGCCGCTGGTCCACACCTTGGTACCGCTGATGGTCCAGCCGCCGTCGACGCGGATGGCCCTGGTGGCGGTGGCGGCCAGGTCCGATCCCGCGCCGTGCTCGCTCATCCCGATCGCCGAGTAGAGCCGGCCGGCGGCGATTCCGGGTAGCAGCCGGCGGCGCTGCTCGTCGCTGCCGTAGCTCAGCAGCGACGGCGCGACCTGCCGGTCGGCGAACCAGTGCGCGGCGACCGGGGCCCCGGCTCCGAGCAACTCCTCGGTCACCACGTAGCGGTGCAGGAATCCGCGTCCGTGCCCGCCGTACTCGGTGGGGATCGTCAACCCGACGAAGCCGGCATCGGCCAGTCGCGCACTGAACTCGGCGTCCCAGCTGGTGAGCCAGGAGTCGATCTCGGGCCGCCAGCCGAAGCGATCCCGGTCCCGGACAAGGAACTGCCGGACCTCGGCCCGAAGCTCGGCCAGGTCACCGTCATTGGCGCACAGCGCGTCGAATTCACTCACCGATTGCGCAGTCTAGGCGCAGCAGGAATTGTCATGGTCGGCCCGGCTGCCGACGGCGATACTCGAAAACCGTGACCACCCCGCGCCGCGACCGCCTCCGGGAACTGCTCGACGCCGTCGTCGACGCGCAGAACACCGACGTCGCCGGGATGGCGCGCAGCAGCTTCGCCTCGGAGTTCCATTTCTCCCGCGAGGTCAGCCGGCTCACCGGCGAACCGCCGGCCGCGCTGCGCCGTCGCGTCATGCTGGAACGCGCGGCCTGGCGGTTGCAGCGCGGCGAGGGCGTGGCGGCGGTCGCGCTGGAGGAGGGCTGGTCCTCACCGGAGGTGTTCTCCCGCGCCTTCCGGCGCGCCTTCGGGGTGCCGCCCTCACAGGCCGACGCGGTCGGGTTCCGGTTACCCGCCCCCAACGGGGTGCACTTCCATCCACCCGAGTCGCTGTGGCTGGATTCGCCGGGGGATGCCACCCAACCCGATGTGTCGCTGCTGATGATCGCCCACGATGTCGCCGATACCGCCCACCTCATCGGAGTGGCCGCGGGTCTGACGGCAGACCAGTGGGCACAGCACATCTCACCGGGGCAGGTGATCCTGGACTGGGACGGCCCGGAACCGAGCGTCGGGGCCGTGTTGGATGCGCTGGTGTGGACCAAGGAGGTCTGGCTGGCCAGCATCGAGGGCCGGGATCTGCCGGTGCGGGGCGGCCGCCGCACGGCCGCGCAGCTGGCCGCCGACCACGACGATGTGTCCGCGCGCTGGACGGCGATGGTGCGCGAGCACGGGCAGCAGGGGCGACTCGGCGACACCGTGATCGACGCGCTGTGCGATCCCCCGGAGTCCTTCCAGCTCTACGGCATCATCGCCCACGTCCTGACCTACTCGGCGCACCGACGGGAATTGGTGCGCGCCATGCTTGCCCGCCTCGGCGTAGCGGTGCGCCGCGGTGACCCACTCGAATGGATGCGAGGTAACTGACATATGGCAACCATCTATTTCACGGCGTCCAGCCTGGACGGGTTCGTCGTCGACGAGGCCGACAGCCTGGACTGGCTGGTGACGCGCGAATTCGATCCGAACGGGGCGTTCGGTTACGACGCCTTCGCCGAGGGTGTGGGTGCGATCGCGATGGGCTCGTCGACATACGAGTGGATCGTGAAAAACCATCCGGGAGAATGGATGTACAGCCAACCCTGCTGGGTGCTGACCAGCCGGACCGGTCTCGTGCAGCAGGAGCATCCGGTGCAGGCGTTCGACGGTGATGTGGCCCGACTGCACACCGTGCTGCTGGAGGCCGCGGGCGACAAGGATGTCTGGGTCATGGGCGGCGGGCAGACCGCCGCGCAGTTCGTGGCTGCCGGCCTGGTCGACGAGTTGGTGGTGACCTACACGCCGTGCAGCCTGGGCGCGGGTGCCCGGCTGCTGCCGATCCGCTCGGAATGGGAACTGCAGGAGGTGGCCCGCAACGGCGAGTTCGTGTGCGCGCGCTGGCGCGGGGCCCCGGCGATCCAGGGGTCGGCTTAGGCTGCGCGGTCGGTGCGCGGCGGCCGGTTCAACGGGTTCAGACGGAGCACCGACGGACGCCGCACACCCAGTTGCCGGGTGAATCGACGGCCGGCGACGTTGAGCTCGATCAGCAACATCGCGGGGCCTCCTCTCTGTGGGTCTCAGCTTAAGGAATGGAACGCCCCTGCATGTAGTGGTTATTCCGGCATCGCCGCAGGTGGCGGGTGAACAACTGATGAATTGCGGATGCACGACGTTTGCGGCAGTTCGATGCGACCCGTCGGGGCGGCCGGTTTATCCTCACCGGCATGGGGCACTACCTTTCCAACGTTCGCGATGTCGAGTTCAACCTGTTCGAGGCCCTGAGCCTGGACAAGGTGCTGGCCACGGGCGAGTTCGGTGATCTCGACGGCGCGTCGGTCCGCGACATGCTGGCCGAGGCCGCCCGCCTGGCCGAGGGTCCGCTGTCCGAGGCGTTCGCCGAAACTGACCGTAACCCACCGACTTTCGACCCGAAGACGCACACCGTCAGCTATCCCGAGCCGTTCAAGGCGGCCCTGCAGGCCTGGCAGGACGGTGAGTGGTTCCGGGTGGGTCTCGACGAGGCCGTCGGCGGCCTGCCCGCCCCGGCAATCCTGACCTGGGCGATCAGCGAGTTCGCCCTGGGCGCTCAGCCCGCGGCATATATCTGCCATTCGGGTCCGGTGCTGTCGGACATCATCTACGGCCTGGGCAATGCCGAGCAGAAGCACTGGGCGGCGTTGATGGCCGAGCGCAACTGGGGCGGCACCATGGTGCTGACCGAACCGGATGCCGGGTCCGATGTCGGCGCCGGGCGTACCAAGGCCACCCAACAGCCCGACGGCACCTGGCATCTGGACGGGGTGAAGCGATTCATCACCAACGGTGACACCGGCGACATCTACGAGAACATCGTGCACGCCGTGCTGGCCCGGCCCGAGGGCGCGGGGCCCGGCACCAAGGGGTTGTCGCTGTTCTTCGTGCCGAAGTTCCTCTTCGACCCGGAGTCGGGTGAGATCGGCGAGCGCAACGGGGTGTATGTCACCGGGCTGGAACACAAGATGGGCCTGAAGGCATCGGCCACCTGTGAGTTGACCTTCGGCCAGCACGGCAGGCCCGCGGTGGGTTGGCTGGTCGGTGATGAGCACAGCGGTATCGCGCAGATGTTCAAGATCATCGAGTACGCGCGAATGATGGTCGGGACGAAGGCGATTGCGACGCTGTCGACCGGTTACCTGAACGCGTTGGAGTACGCCAAGACCCGCATTCAGGGTGCCGACCTGACCCAGATGACCGACAAGACCGCGCCGCGGGTCACCATCCTGCACCACCCCGACGTGCGCCGCTCCCTGCTGACCCAGAAGGCCTATGCCGAAGGGTTGCGCGCGCTGTACCTCTACACCGCGGCACACCAGGACCCGGTGGTCGCCGAGATCACCTCCGGGGCGGATCCCGAACTGGCGGAACGGATCAACGATCTGCTGCTGCCGATCGTCAAGGGTTTCGGCTCGGAGACCGCCTATCGGTATCTGACCGACTCACTGCAGACCTTCGGCGGATCCGGCTATCTGCAGGACTACCCGATCGAGCAGTACATCCGCGATGCCAAGATCGATTCGCTGTACGAGGGCACCACGGCGATCCAGGCGCAGGACTTCTTCTTCCGCAAGATCGCCCGCGACCAGGGGGCGGCGCTGACCCATCTGCTCGGTCAGGTGCAGGCATTCCTGGACCGCGAGTCGCCGCGTCCGGAACTGGCCGACGGCCGCACCGCACTGGCCACCGCGGTCGCCGACGCGCAGGGAATGGTCGGCGCGTTGATCGGTTACCTTGTTGCCTCACAACAGGATCCGCGCGAGCTCTACCGGGTCGGTCTGGGCTCGGTGCCGTTCCTGATGGCGATCGGTGACCTGCTGATCGGGTGGCTGCTGCTCGAGCACGCCGACATCGCCCTGGGTGCACTGGAGACGGCGTCGGACAAGGACCGCGCGTTCTATCAGGGCAAGGTCGGGGCGGCGGAGTTCTTCGCCAGGCACATCCTGCCCCGGCTGGGCTCCGACCGCGCCGTCATCGAGTCGGTACAACTCGATGCGATGGACCTGCCCGAGGAGTCCTTCTGACTCTGCCGGCGAAACCCCCGTACCCGGGGTAGTTGCGGCATCGGGCAACCCCGGGTACGCGGGTTTCGCCGCGGTCGTAGATGAGAGCGTTCTCATCTGCGTCTCACCTTCAGGACATCGCCGCCGCCCAGGCTGGACGTCATGAAGGCGACGATCCTCATACCGATCGCGGTGCTGGCCGCCGCGGGCGCCGCCACCGCCGTGGGTGTGTCGATGACCTCGAGCGCCGATGACGCACCGGCCTCGCCGATCGTCGTGCACGCACCGCAGCAGGCACCCGGCCCGGGCGGATCCGACCTGCCCGCCGCGCCGGACGCGAACAACCCGACTTCGAACCGGCCGGGCGGGGACATTCCGGCCGGCCCGGGCCCGGCCACCGTGCCGCCACCTCTGGTCACCGCCGAGCCCAAGGTGCCGCCGCCACCGGTCGACGTACCCGCGCCGCCACCGGCCATCACCAGCGATGACGACGACTGGGACGATGACGACGGGGGTTGGGACGACTGAACGCATTGGATCGGCCACCGGGCAGGATGGACGATATGCCCTCGCACGCGCCGGTCCGCTCGACCCGGCGACGGCTGCTGCCCTCGACCGCGCGCACCCGGATCATCGGCTGGGTATTGCTGCTGGTGCTCGCGGCACTGGGCATCGTCACCTTCGTGACCTGGCGGCTGCTGGTCTCGGGGATCAACACCCGGATGGACGAGGCGCTGCGTTTCGAGGTGCAGGAGTTCGCCGAGCTCAGCGCACCCGGCATCAACCCGCGCACCGGTGAACCCTTCGCGGGCGTCGACGAGGTGATCCGCGAGGCCATCGCCTACAACATCGCCCGGCCCAACGAGAAGTTCCTCGGCTACGTCGACGGCGAGTACCGCACCCAGAGCCGGCAGGAACCCGGCACCCCGGAGATCCTGGCCGGCGACGCCGCCTTCACCGCGCTGGTGGCCGATCTGACGGTGCCCACCGAGGGTCGCTACGAGCATCCCGAGGCCGGCGAGGTGCGCTACCTGGCCATTCCGGTCACACTCGACGGCAACCCGGGCCGCGGTGTCATCGTGGCCGCCTATCTGGGCGACGCCGAACGCGCCAGTGCCGACGACGCCGCCCGGCTGATGCTGGTGGTCGGCGCGCTCACCGTGCTGGGCGCGGCCGGAGCCGCCTGGCTGGTGGCCGGACGCATCCTGGCGCCGCTGCGCGATATCGTCGACACCGCCCGCAGCATCACCGAAACCGATCTGTCCCAACGGATCCCGTCCACGGGTGAGGGTGACGAACTCGACGCACTGGTCGGCACCGTCAACGGCATGCTCGATCGGGTCGAGACGGGGGTGTCGGCGCAGCGCCGGTTCATCGACGATATCGGCCACGAGATGCGCACCCCCATCACCATCGTCCGCGGGCACCTCGAAGTCGTCGATGCCGGCGACCGGGCGGACGTGGAGTCCACCATCGCCCTGGTGGACGACGAGCTGGACCGGATGAACCGCATGGTGTCGGACCTGATGCTGCTGGCCCGCGCCGAACAACCTGCGTTCCTGCACCCCACCGGTGTCGACATCGGCGCGCTGACCGCCGATGTCTTCGGCAAGATCGGTCGCCTCGGCCAGCGCGACTTCGTGCTGGACGCCTCGGCGCAGGTGGTCGCGGTGGTGGATCCGCAGCGCATCACCCAGGCGTTGGTCGCGTTGGCCGACAACGCCTGCCGCTACACCCGCCCCGGCGACCGGATCAGCGTCGGATCGCAGCTCTCGGGTGGGTGGTTGCGCTTCTGGGTGGCCGATACCGGTCCGGGCGTCGGCGAGGCCGACCGGGCGCGCATCTTCGAACGTTTCGGCCGCGGCAGTGCCGGCGGAAAGCGTTCCGACGGAGCAGGTCTGGGCCTGGCCATCGTGCGGGCCATCGCCCATGCGCACGGTGGCGAGGTGCTGCTGGACAGCACGCCGGGACGCGGTGCCTCCTTCACCGTCGTCGTACCCGCACATGTCGTACCACCGGAAGGAGACGGCCCATGGCCCGCGTCCTGATCGCCGAGGACGAACCGCGCATCTCGTCGTTCGTGGAAAAGGGCCTGTCGGCCAACGGTTTCGCGGTCACCGTCGTGGCCGACGGCCTGTCCGCCTACGACCACGCCGTCACCGGGGGCTTCGATCTGATGATCCTCGACATCGGCCTGCCGGAGATGGACGGTTTCGCCGTGTTGCGCAAGCTGCGCCGGCACAGCTGCACCATCCCGGTGATCGTGCTGACCGCTCGCGACAGTGTGCAGGACACGGTGGCCGGCTTGGAGGGTGGTGCCGACGATTACATGCCCAAACCGTTCCGGTTCGAGGAACTGCTGGCCCGGGTGCGGTTGCGGCTGAGCTCGAGCCGGTCCACCGAGCTGACGGTGCTGGCCTACGGCGGGCTGCAACTGGATCTACGGACGCGTCGTGCGGACGTGGCCGGGCGGACGGTCGACCTGTCGGCGCGCGAATTCGCCCTTGCCGAGACGTTTTTGCGGCACCCGGGTCAGGTGCTCTCCCGCGAGCAGTTGCTCAGTCACGTCTGGGGTTATGACTTCGACCCCAACTCCAACGTGGTCGATGTCTACGTGCGCTACCTGCGGCGCAAGCTGGGCGCCGACCGGTTCGTCACGCTGCGCGGCATGGGCTACCGCCTGGAGAACGTCCCCTGATGCCCAAACGAACAAACGGGCGGGAAATCCCCAGGATTCACCCGCCCGTTCGTCATTCTCGGCGCACAGGGATCAGTCGTCCCAGTCGTCGTCGTACCAGTCATCCCAGTCGTCGTCGGCCAGCACCGTCGTCTGCGAGGTGGTCGCAGGGACCGGGGTGACGGGCTCATCGGCGAAGGCGGTGCCGGCGCCCAGGAAGCCCAGGCCGGTCAGGGCCAGGGCGACGACGAGGAACTTCGTGTTCGGCATCGGGTTGCTCCTTGCTAGGTGGTTTTCTCTGACACCACAAGGTTCGCGTCCGAGCATGAGGACAACAGGAGTCCCGGATGAGCGCTCTCATCTGGTGAGCAGACACAAAACTGCCCCCAATCCGAAGAAAAGGGGCAGTTTTGCGTCTGCTCGCGCAGAAAAGCTACTCCGGGGTGTACCCGAACGGCAGCAGCACGCTCTTGGACTCGCAGTAGCCCGAGATGCCCTCCGGCCCGCACTCGCGACCGATACCGGAGTTCTTGTAGCCACCGAACGGGGCACCCGCGTCGAAGGCATACATGTTGATGCCGTAGGTGCCGGTACGGATCTGCTTGGCTATCTCGATGGCCTTCGGGTAGTCCGTGGTGTACACCGAACCGGCCAGGCCGTACACCGAGTCGTTGGCGATGCGCACCGCGTCGGCCTCGTCCTCGTAGGGGATCACCACGAGAACCGGCCCGAAGATCTCCTCCTGGGCGATGGTCATCGAGTTGTCCACATCGGCGAACACCGTCGGCTGCACGAACCAGCCGGCGTCCAGACCCTCGGGCCGGCCGCCGCCGGTGACGACGCGCGCGCCCTCGTCGAGCCCCTTCTTGATGTAGCCCTCGACGCGCTCGCGCTGCTTCTCCGAGATCAGCGGGCCCACCATCGACGCCGGGTCATCCGGCGGGCCGGCCTGCATTCCGGCGGCCGCCGCGGCGACCTTCTCGACCACCTCGTCGTAGCGCGAGCGCGGCGCCAGGATGCGGGTCTGGCCCACACAGGCCTGCCCCGAGTTCATCAGGCCGGAGAAGATCAGCATCGGCAGCGTGGAATCCAGGTCGGCGTCCTCGAGGATGATCGCCGCGGACTTGCCGCCGAGTTCCAGGGTGCACGGCTTGAGCTTCTCGGCGGCGATCTTGCCGATCTCCTTGCCGACCGCACTCGAGCCGGTGAAGGTGAACTTGTCCAGCGCCGGGTTGTCGGTCAGCGCGCGACCGGTCTCGGGGCCGCCGGGCACCACCGACAGCACACCCTCGGGCAGACCGGCCTCGGCGAACACCTCGGCCATCAGATTGGTGGTCAGCGGCGTCTCGGCGGCCGGCTTGAGGACGATGGTGCAGCCGGCCAGCAGGGCCGGACCCAGCTTGTTGGCGGCCAGGAAGAACGGCACGTTCCAGGCGACGACGGCGCCGACGACGCCGACGGGCTCCTTGAGCACCAGGGTCTGGCCGTACAGGCCGTCGCGGATGTCCTGCCAGGCGAACTTGTCGGCCGCCGACGCGTAGAACTGCAGCGTCGACATCGCCGCGCCGTACTGCATCATGTCGACGATGGTTTGCGGCTGGCCGGTCTCCAGCTTGAGCAGATGCTTGAACTCCTCGGCACGCGCCTCGATCAGCTCGACCGCCTTGGCCAGCACCGCCTCGCGCTCCTTGGGCGCCATCCGCGGCCAGGGGCCCTCGTCGAAGGCCTTGCGGGCCGCAGCGCACGCGGCGTCCACGTCCGCCTTCGCGGCCAGCGGCACCTGGCCGACCTTCTGCTCGGTGGCGGGGGAGAAGACCTCGATGACCTCGGAGGTCGACGGTTGTGCCCACTGCCCGCCGATGAACAGCTTGTCCCACGTTGTCTTGAACGCCGTCTGTGTCATGGACGTCACACTACCGAGAAACCCGGCCAAACGAGAACCTGTTGCAGTTCAGGGCTGCAGCACCAGCACCAGATTGCTCACGGTGAACTCCCGCACGCCCGGCACCGCCGTCATCCACCAGGCCCATCGCGGGTGGTAGCGCGGGAAAGCGTGGACCATAGTGCCGGTCGAGCGGGCCCAGTGCAGCCCGTCGGCCGCCGAAACGGAAAACAACGACGATCCGTAGTCGTTCTTGGGTCGGTGGCCGTGCCTGCGGGCGTACCGGTCGGCGGCGCGCGCCCCGCCCAGATAGTGCGTCAACCCCATCTCGTGCCCGCCGAACGGACCCAGCCAGACGGTGTAGGACAGCACCGCCAGCCCGCCCGGGCGCGTCACCCGCACCATCTCGTTGCCCAGCACCCAGGGGTGGCGGACATGCTCGGCGACATTGGAGGACAGGCAGATGTCGACGCTGTCGTCGGCGAACGGCAGCGCCGTACCCGACGCTCGCACGAAGGTGCCCGCACCGTCGGGCGTACCGGCCGGGCCGGCGTGCATCTCGCGCGGATCCGGCTCGACCCCGATATAGCTCATCCCAGCCGCGGTGAACGCGGACGCGAAATAGCCTGGGCCCCCGCCCACGTCGAGCACGGTGCGCCCGGCCGCGGTGGTCGCGTTCAGGCCGGTCCACAGGTCGGCGACCATGTCGACGGTGTCGGTGGCCAGTGCCCCGTAGAACCGGGCCGGATCGGACTGCTCGAACCGGAAAGCACCGAGCAGTCCGACCGAACGACGCAGGGTGGCCCGGCGGGCGAAGTCACGGGTGGGCCGCACCCGGACAGCCTAGGTGTTGGGACGCGACGGGCAAGGTGCCCAGTTATCGATTCCGCTCACCGGCTTTCCTGCAGATCCCGCCGCCTGATCCGCAGGCTAGGCTGGCCGGGTTATGAGTCCAGGCCCCCGCAACGCCCCCGTGCGGCGCGTCCTGCTGCTGTGCTGGCGCGACACGGGCCACCCGCAGGGCGGCGGCAGCGAGGCGTACCTGCAGCGCATCGGTAGTCAGCTGGCCGCCACGGGCCTCGATGTCACGCTGCGCACCGCGCGGTATCCCGGTGCCCGGCGCCGAGACGTCGTCGACGGGGTGACCGTCAGCCGGGGCGGCGGACCGTACTCGGTGTACGTGTGGGCCGGGCTGTCGATGGTGGCCGCGCGAGTGGGGCTGGGCCCGCTGCGTCGCGCCCGGCCCGATGTCGTGATCGACACCCAGAACGGCATCCCGTTTCTGGCCCGGCTGGCCTACGGCACCCGCTCGATCCTGCTCGTGCACCACTGCCACCGCGAGCAGTGGCCGGTGGCGGGCCGGCGCACCGGGCGCTTCGGCTGGTTCGTCGAATCGCGGCTCTCGCCCCGTCTGCACCGGCACAATCAGTACGTGACGGTGTCATTGCCCTCGGCGCGCGAATTGACCGAACTGGGCGTGACACCGGAACGGATCGCGGTGGTGCGCAACGGCCTCGACGAGGCTCCCGAGGCGACGCTGACCGCGCCCCGCTCCCGCACACCACGCGTCGCGGTGCTGTCGCGGCTGGTACCGCACAAGCAGATCGAGGATGCGCTGGATGCGATCGCGCTCTTGCGCAAGGACATCCCGGATCTGCACCTGGAGATCGTCGGTGGCGGCTGGTGGCGGGAGCGGCTGATCGACCACGCCGCGGCACTGGGCATCACCGATGCCGTCACCTTCCACGGCCATATCGACGATGCGGCCAAACATGCGGTGGTGCAGCGCTGTTGGGTGCACCTGATGCCGTCACGCAAGGAAGGCTGGGGGCTGGCCGTCATCGAAGCCGCCCAACACGGTGTGCCGACCATCGGCTACCGCGGATCCGGCGGACTCACCGACTCGATCGTCGACGGTGTCACCGGTCTGCTGGTCGACGGTCCCGGCGAACTGGCCGAGGGCCTGCGCCGATTGCTCGCCGACCCGGTGCTGCGCGAGGAACTCGGTGCCAAGGCGCGCGCCCGCAGCGCCGAATTCTCCTGGGTGCTCAGCGCGGACGCCATGCGCACCGTGCTCGACGAGGTGGCCGGCGGGCGACGCGTCAGCGGCGTCGTCTGAGCGCGGCGACGAACCCGGCGCCCGACAGCGTCACCAGCCACACGAGATGAGCCGCGATCAGCACCGGCCGATCCGCGGATCCCGGTGCCTCACCGCCCACCTCGTACAAGGTCATCTCCGAATCGCGGTATGCGACAGGCAGATCCAGCGGCGCACCGGAGCCGTGTACCACCACCCACCCCACGCCGGCGGCGGCCAACTCCGGTCGGGATGCCCCGGCGGCCAGCAGCGCGGTGACGGCCCGCGCCTGTGCCCCCTCGCCCGGGATGGTCTCACCGCCGATCAGCAGGTCACCGCTGACCAGCACATCGGCGGACACCCAGCGCGGCAACGGATCCAGCACCGGCGCGGTGCCGGCCCAGGCGAACCGGCGCATGCTGTCCGGCGGGAGTACCGCCACCGGCCGTGGGTCGGCATTGATCCGTTCGGCCACCGCCTGCCAGGCCGGCGGATATCGCACCGCCCGCAGCTGCCCGCCCACACCCCAGGCCAGATCCGGCAGCACCGCGATCAGCGCGACACCACACACCACCGAGACCGACCGTCCGAACCGCGCCGCCCCCGCGGCGGCCAGCACATACCCGGGCATCGCCAGCGCCACCCACTTCTGCCCGTCGCGCAGCACACCGAGCCCCGGTAGCCGGCCGGCCATCCACTCCAGTGTGGTCATACCGGGCCCGGTGGCCAGGCCGGCGGGCACCAGCACCGCGGCCACCGCCAGCACCAGTAGCGGGCGCGCTTCGCGGCGCCGGAGCGCAGCCGGGAGGCCGGCCGCCACCACCGCCAGCAGCACCACGGTGGCCACCACGGCGAACAGCGTCGTGCGGGAGTCGGGCACGGCCTGGGCGTTCCACATGCCAGCGAGACCGGCCAGGCTGCCGAGCGTGCCCAGACCGGGTTCGGCGCGCGCCGCGAACGCCGCCACCCCGGCACCCGCGGTCGAAGAAAGAGATGCCGAAACCACCGCGGCCACCAGCCAGGGCAGCGCGGTGGCCACCGTGGCCCCGGCGGTCACGGCCACCGCGCGCCAGCCCCGGCTGCACACCAGCGCGACGACCGCCGCCAGCAGCGCCCCGGTCGGCGTCAGACCGGCCAGCGCGATCCAGAAGGCCACCGCCCAGTAGCGGTGCCGCAGCATCGCGGTCGCCACCCATGGCAGGCAGCCATAGCCCACCAGCAGGCTCCAATGTCCCTGCAGCAGCCGTTCGGCCACGTAGGGATTCCAAACGGCCAGCGTCGTCGCCAGCAGTTGACCGGTCAGGCCGGTATCGGGCAGCACGTGGGCCACCAGGCGGGCGGCACCGGCACCGGCCGCCAGCAGCCCGCCGACCAGCAGCGCCTTCACCACGATGCCGCCGTCGAGGACGTGCGAGGCCAGCGCGACCGCGAAATCCTGCGGCAACGCGCGCGGCGCCGCCTCGGTCAACCCGAGGGCGGCGTCGGACAGATAAGACCGCGGCGTCGAGACGGCATCGCGCAACAGCAGATAACCCGGACCCAGCAGCGGTCCGGTGACCAGCAGGGCGAGCGCCAGCGCGTAGGCCGGCGCGAGCCAACGGCGAATCAGACCGGTCGGTCCGGCGGCAGGTCGGTGGGCCGTCGGGTCGGGATCTTCTCGGTCTGTGCCTCGGCGGCGGGCATCGGCCCGGACTCGTCGTCCCGGCGGCCGAAGAAGCCGCGATCGTCACCGTCGAGCCCCGGATCGATCAGCGTCGATTCGGCGCGCAGCGCAAACGACCCGAGCAGGGCGCCGCCCACCAGCATGACCAGGCCCAGCGCGGTGAAGGTGATCGGCAGGATGCGGGTCCACAGCGCCAGGTTGTCGGCCTCGTCACGGGCCGCCGCCACCTGAGATTCGACCGTCTTCTCGGTGGAGGTGACGGTGAACTCGGCGAAGGTGACCTCGGGTTCGAGGGCATCCCGCGAGTAGTAGTGGAAGCCGTGTTCCTCGGCGCGCACGATGGTGCCGGTCACCGGATCCACCCAGAAGGTCCGCTCCGCGGCGTAATACCGCGTCATCGTGATCGGATCCTCGGGGTTCTCGGCCTCCACACCCCACAGCGAGGCGCGGGCGGTCACCTCGGAATCCTCGTCGTTGTCGTACAGCGACGCATACTTCACCGGGTCGGCCAGCTTGCCGTCGGCGTCGTAGCCGATGTTCTGGGTGAACCGGTAGGTGGTCAGTCCGTTGACGTCTTCCTCACCGTCGTAGTTGGCGTCGAAGGCCTGCTGCGCGATCGGATCGAAGTACGGGTAGGTCTTCTTCTCGGTGTCGAACGGGAACCGGTAGGACAGCCCCTCGTGCGGCAGCGCGATGTTCGTCGGCGGGCTGTCGTCCTCGATGGTGCGCGGCTTCTGCACGGCGCCACCGGGGTTGGTGTCGCTGGAGACGGCCTCGGCCGACGTGCGGTCCAGCGTCACGGTGTCGACCATGGCCAGCAGCAGACCCTCGTCCTGCTGCTTGTCGGTGCGCCGCAGCGAGCTGCCCACCTGCAGCGTCACGACGTCGGCATTGGCCGGCGCCTCGACGGTGAGCTGCTGCTGCAGCGCGACCGGGACGTCCTCGTTGATGACGAACCGCTCCGGTGACGACAGCGATGCCGGGTCCAGCGCGGTGGCCGTTCCCTCACTCATCAGATCGGCATCCAGATCCAGCGGGATCTTGGCGATCTTGCCGTGGGTGTACGTCGACAGGAGCAATGCTGCGATGAGAAGGGCAGCACCCAGCCCCAGAAGTCCACATGCGGCAAAGCGCAGGGCCACTGCTCGGTTCAACCCGGGCTCCCTTCGGTCGCTGACGACCCTAACAGCACACTGTAAGGACGAGGTTTATGACAACCGCATCCGTCCCGGCACACTGGTGCCCATGACGCTGTCGACCTCCGGCGGGACCCGAGGATTCCTGCCCGCCGTCGAGGGCATGCGGGCCTGCGCGGCCATCGGCGTCGTGATCACCCACGTGGCCTTCCAGACCGGTCACACCGGCGGCGTCACGGGCCGGCTGCTGGGCCGCTTCGACCTGGCGGTGGCGGTGTTCTTCGCGCTGTCCGGGTTCCTGCTGTGGCGCGGGCACGCCGCGGCGGCCCGCGGGCTGCGCTCACGGCCGCCCACCGGGCACTACCTGCGCTCGCGGTTGGTGCGCATCATGCCGGGTTACCTGGTGGCCGTCGTCGTCATCCTGACGCTCATGCCGGACGCAGGAGCCAATCTGACGGTCTGGCTGGCCAATCTGACGCTCACCCAGATCTACGTGCCGCTGACGCTCACCTCCGGGCTGACCCAGATGTGGAGCCTGGCCGTCGAGGTCAGTTTCTATATCGCGCTTCCGTTCCTTGCTCTGCTGGCCCGCCGGCTGCCCTTGCGCGCCCGCATCCCGGCGGTCCTTGCCGTCGCCGCCGCCAGCCTGGCCTGGGGACTGATCCCCTTCGATCCGCCCTACGGGGTGAACCCGCTGAACTGGCCGCCGGCCTTCTTCTCCTGGTTCGCCGCGGGCATCGTGCTGGCCGAACTGTCGGTCAGCCCCGCAGGTCGGGCGCACCGGTTGGCGCGTCGGCCGCTGCTGATGGCCGCGATCGCGGCGGTGGCCTTCGTGGTGGCCGCCTCGCCGCTGGCCGGTCCGGAGGGGCTGACGCCGGGCACCGTGGGGCAGTTCGTCGTCAAGATCACCATGGGTGCGATCGTGGCCGGCACGCTGCTGGCACCGCTGGTGCTCGACGCCCCCGACACCGAGCACCGGCTGCTGGGCAGTCCGGTGATGGTGACGCTGGGCCGCTGGTCCTACGGCCTGTTCATCTGGCACCTCGCGGCGCTGGCCATGGTGTTCCCGATCATGGGGTACTTCCCGTTCAACGGGCACATGCCGGTGGTGCTGGTGTTGACGCTGGTGTTCGGTTTCGCGATCGCCGCCGTCAGCTACGCGCTGGTCGAATCACCGTGCCGAGAGGCCTTGCGCCGCTGGGAAACCCGCCACCACCGGGCCGCCCCGCGGGACAGCGCGGTCGTCGACGCTCAGTAGCCCCCGCCGTGGGTGAAGATCCGGCGTGGGTTGTCCACCAGCATGGTGTGCAGCTGCTCGTCGGTGACGCCGCGCTCCTTCAGCGCCGGGATGACGTCGTTGTGGATGTGCAGGTAGTGCCAGTTCGGCATCACCACGGGCACCACATCCTCGGGCAGGGCGTCGAAATAGCAGGACGCGTCGTGCGAGAGCACCATCTTCTCGGCGTGGCCGCGTTCGCACATCCGCGCCACGGTGTCGACGCGCTGTTCGAAAGGCAGGATCGAATCGATGCCGAACCGGTCCATGCCCAGGTAGGAACCCTGCGCGATGAGCTCCTCCAGATAGTCCAGATCGGTGCTGTCCCCGGAATGCCCGATGACCACCCGGCTCAGATCCACCCCCTCCTCGGCGAAGATGCGCTGCTGTTCCAGACCGCGCCGTAGACCGGCGTGGGTGTGGGTGGAGATCGGCACCCCGGTCTCGCGGTGCGCGGCGGCCACGGCACGCAGCACCCGCTCCACACCTGGGGTGACGCCGGGTTCGTCGGTGGCGCACTTGAGGATTGCCGCCCTGATCCCGGTGTCGGCGATGCCCTCGGTGATATCGCGGACGAACATCTCGGTCATGATCTCCGGACCGTCGAGCAGGGTGCCCGGGCCCTGAAAGTGGAAGCGGAACGGCACGTCGTTGTAGGTGTACAGCCCGGTTGCGACGATGATGTTCAGCTCGGTGGCGGCCGCGACGCGCTGGATGCGCGGGATGTAGCGGCCCAGCCCGATGACGGTGAGGTCGACGACGGTGTCCACACCGCGGGATTTCAGTTCGTTGAGCCGGTCGATCGCGTCGGCGACCCGGCGTTCCTCATCGCCCCAGGCCTCGGGATAGTTCTCGGCGATCTCGGTGGTCATCATGAACACGTGCTCGTGCATGAGCGTCACACCGAGGCCAGAGGTTTCGATCGTCCCGCGTGCGGTACTCAGCTTGGACACGTCGCCGATGCTAGGAGGCTTGCGCTGTGCCCGGGCCGGTTCGCCAGTATCGACAGCTACCCGGTACCAGGGGTACCGTCTTGCCGATGGAACTGTTGGACTCGGACACCCCGGACATTGAGCAGATCGCTCTGCACGCCCGCGCCGTGCAGTTCGACCTGTCCGACGTGCCTGCACAGTGCGTCTACGGCGACCCTTACGCCAGCCACCTGTACAACGGGCTGAGCCTGCTGCTGCCGGCCGGCGAGGAGTGGTTCGTCGCACTGCTGAAAGAGGCGCTGCCGCTGATCGACGACGAGAAGCTGCGCGAGGATGTCATCGGCTTCATGGGCCAGGAGGCGATGCACGCCACCGCCCACACCGGCATCAACGAATACCTGGAGCGCCACGGTATCGACCCCACCCCCGTGCTCGAGCGCGCCAACTGGGTCTTCGGCAGCCTGCTGGGCCCGCGCGAGGTGAGCGGTGCCAAGGCGCACAACTACATGGTGGAGCGGCTGGCGGTGATGGCCGCCCTGGAGCACATCTTCTCGTTCCTGGGTGACTGGGTGCTCAATGCGAAGCGGCTCAATGGTGAGACCGTCGACCCCACCATCGTGGACCTGCTGCGCTGGCACGGCGCCGAAGAGGTCGAGCACCGCATGGTCTCCCACGACGTACTGCGCTATTTCGACCACAACTACGCCCGCCGCGCCTGGGCGCAGGTGGTGGCCGGACCGATGTTGCTCTACCTGCTGTGGCAGGCGACCCGGTACCTGATGCGCGTCGACCCGAACCTGGACATGTCGCGCCGCCGACGCAAGGCGGTCTGGCGCGGTTTGATGCGGTCGGGCCGGCGCGGGGTGGCCCCATCGATTGCGCACACCTCCTGGCGTGCCCTGCAGTACTTTTCGCCGCGCTATCACCCCGGCACCGTCGGCGACACCGCCCAGGCCGTGGCCTATCTCGCCTCCTCGCCCGCGGCGCGGGCCGCTTCGAAGTGAGGCGCACCGCACCACCGCTCGGCACCCCGCTGGATGACCGGGCCACCAACTTCGTCGTCTCGCTGCTGGACCGGTTCTGGCTGAGCCGGGTCGTCAAAGCCGACTACGCCGACGAGCGGGCGGCCCGCACACCGCATGATCCGATGACGCTGGTGCTGTCCGGGCGCGAGATCGTGGCGCACGACAAAGATGTTGTCGCGCTGACGTTCTCGGCCCCCGACGGTGCCATGCTGCCCGGCTGGCAGCCCGGCGGTCATCTGGACCTGCACCTGCCCTCGGGGCGTCGACGGCAGTACTCGCTGTGCGGTGATCCGCAGGATCGCCACCGCTACCGCATCGCGGTGCGCAAGATCCCCGCCGGTGGTGGCGGCTCGCTGGAGATGCACGGCCTGCAGGTCGGCGACACCGTCACGGTGCGTGGACCGCGCAACGGCTTCCCGTTCATCCCCTACGAGCGGGTCCTCTACATCGCCGGCGGTATCGGTATCACCCCCATCCTGCCGATGGTGCGCGCCGCCCAACGGCTGGGCACCGATTGGCATTTCGTGTACTGCGGCCGCAGTGCGGACACCATCCCGTTCCTCGACGAGATCTGGCAGTGGGATCCCGGACGGGTCACCGTGCGCCTCGACGACGAGCACGGCCTGCCTACTGCGGCGGACCTGTTGGGCAGGGCATCGGCCGGCGGTGCGGTGTACGTGTGCGGGCCGCCGCCGATGATCGAGACCGTGCGTCAGGGGATCGGTGAATCCGGGGCCTCCGCATTACATTTCGAGCGCTTCAGCGCGCCGCCGGTACGTGACGGCACCGCCTTCGAGATCGAACTCGCGCGCAGCGGTGCGGTACTGACCGTGGCCGCCGACGAGACGGTGCTCGACGCGCTGGTGCGGCACCGGCCCGATATCGCCTACTCGTGCCGGCAAGGCTTCTGCGGGACGTGCCGGATCGGGGTGTTGGCGGGCACGCCCGAGCACCGCGACGCCCGGCTCACCGACACCGAACGCGCGAACTCGATGTTGGCGTGTGTATCGCGTGCGGTCAGCGAGCGTCTCGTCCTCGACGTGTGACCACCGTCGACGCGGCCAGCATCGCCACCGACAGCAACGCCAGCAGCTGCACACCGGCGGAATGCCCGACATAGCCGTCCACCGACCGCCATGGATTGCGCGACAGCACCGCGCCCGCGGCGATCAGCCCGCCGGCGGTCACTCCCACCGTGATCGCGTCGTCGATGCGGGGGCGGCCGGCCAACAGGTGGCGCGATCCGATCGCGCCCGCCAGCACGAGCGCGCCGGGGATGCCGCTGACCAGGAATCCGGCCAGCACCGCGGCCGCGGCGACGAACACCGGCCGCGGCGCCCAGGTGGGTACCGGCTGCCCGGTGCCGGGCCTGCGCACCGGCACCAGCGCCAGCGCTGCCAGCAGCGGCAGCAGCGCCAGCCCGCCGAACAGCCCGATCCGGTACGGCGTGTTGGACGGGAAGCTCAGCGTCACGGTGCCTTCGGTGCCCGCCGGAACCACCCAGCCCTGCTGCCAGCCGTTCACCGTGACCGGTTGCAGCGCGGAGCCGTCCTCGGTGTGCGCGATCCAGCCGGGGTTCACGCTCTCGGGCACCACCACCACGCGCTCGCGATCACTGTCGGGCACGTCGATCTCCCGATGATCGGCATCCCACGCCCCCGTGTGGGCGGGGCTCATCGCGGCGGAACGCACGTCGCCGGCCTGCGCAGTGGCCAGCGTGATCCCGTCGACGACGAAGGCCTCACCCGGACTGACGAGCAGCTCCTGCTGACCGGCCGGTAGTGACATCGGTTCGGACTGGCAGGGTTTCGCGGCTATCGGCGCGTTGTCCAGCAGCGCGCCCGCGGTCGTGCGGATCGATGTCTGCACGAACTGTCCGGCGGCACCGATGATCGGTCCCCGTCCACACGGCAGGGTGATCGGGCGGTCCCGGTCGGCGGCATCGGCGGCCGCGATCGGTGTGCCCGCGGCGTCCAGCACCGTCACCTCCGCCAGGCCCGGCGGCTTGAGCTGATCGAAACCCAGTGCGGTGCGGTCGATCACATCACGCCAATCCAGGATCGACAGGGTCACGGTATCGGTGACGGTGGGTTTGAGATCGATGGTCTGGGGCTCATCCCCGGTCAACCGCCGCACCTGCGGCCCGGCGCCCAGATCGACCGCGACCAGCGTGGGGTGCGCGGGCAGTGCGGTGCGGCTCGGGGCCAACGTCAGCGCGGCCACCTCGGTGGGCTCGGGCAGTCGCACCGTCAGGGTCGCCGGCTTCTTGAGCTGCACACCGTTCTGCGGGGCGGTCCACGAGGTGAGCGGATCACCGTCGGTGGCCGCGAACGCCGATCCCTGCACGTCGATCAGATCGGATTCCCCGGTGGCGCGCGCCGTTGCGGGCTCGTGCAACAGATCGGCCAGCCGCGGACCCTGGCGCGGCCGGACCCAGACCGTCGGCGTCACGGTGGTCGCCGTCGGCACCGTCAGCGTGCGGCTGAGATTCACCGGTTCCTCGGGCGCCAGCCCCATGGTGGCCGCGCACTGCACGGCGTCGGGGCCGTCCGCGCAGCCGGGCCTGCCCAGCAGTTCGGACCCCAGATCCCATTGCGCCACCGCCGATCCCGGCGGCGGGCCGGGCACATCGAGGGTGCGGCGCAGCGGGATCTGGTGGGCGAAACCGGAGGCGTCGTACTGGGTGACGGTCAGATCGGTGATACCGAACTGCACCCCCGGCGATCCGTCGTCGGTGCCGACGGCGGTGATCCGCAACCACGGTGTCTCGCCGAACGGCAGCGCGGCGGCCAGCGGTTTGCCCGGCTCGTCGAAGCGCAGGGTGGTGGTGCCGTTGATCGTCGAGACCTCGATGCGACGGACCTGAGCGCCGACCGCGGTGGCGCTCGGGGTGATGGTCACCGCCGCGTTGGTCACCGGGTTGTCGAAGTCGATCTGCATCCACTGGCCCACCGCGGCCTGCAGTGAGCTGGACACCCAGCTGGTCGAGGGGTCGGCGTCGATGGCGGCCGCCGGGCCCAGCGCCGGTGAGACATCCGGCAGCGCAGTGGAATCCGCGGCCGAGCTGGACACCGTCAACCGGCCGCCGTCCCAGCGCGCGAACAGCGGGTCGGTGCCCGCCGGATAGTCCATCACCCGGTTGAAGGTGTGCCGCAGATCGCCGGGTGCGCGCATCTCCGAGGAGTGGTGGTCGACCCGGCCGTAGTCGGTCTCGCGGGCGACGGGGGTGTCGGTGACCGTGACCAGCGGTGCGGGCAGGCCCGCGCTTTGCGCATCGGCGGTCAGCAGCATCGGCCCCAGCGGTGGCTCACCGGCCAGCCGGCGCCGTTCGGCGATGCGCAACAACGATTCCGGGCCGCCGTCCACCCGGGCCATGGCATCGGCATCGGTCAGGTACGGACCGGGTTGCGCGCCGTCGACCCGGTATATCTCGACGGCCGGGTAGCGGGGGCGCAGCCCACTGTCGGTGACGAAACCCTCCAGCGTGCCCGGCCCTATCGGGTCACCGAACTCGGCGACCCTGGTCAGGCCAGGGGAATTCTCGACGACGCGGTGCACCAGCAGCGGACGGGCCGACCGGGATGTGTCGGGGTCCAGGTCATTGCGCACCACGACGTAGGAGATCCCTTGCTGGGTAAGGGTATCGGCCAGGCCGGCCGACGGTCGGCCGGCGGCGAACAGGCGTTGCACGGAATCCAGCGCACGGATGGTCTGCGGCGGGGTGAGCGGGATCGAATCCCGCACGCCCCACGGGCTGCTGCCCAGCACCTGCAGGGGCTCGTCGTGGCTGTTGCCCCAGGTCTGCGTGGCGAACGGCGCGCCCGGTGCCACCAGCACCCGGCCACCATCGGTGTTGTGCTCGTCGAGCCAGGCCGCGGCCTGGTGCCAGTGCTGCGGGATCGCCTCGAAACTGCCCGGCGGGGTCAACCGGCCCGTCCAGGCCAGCGATGTCGCGGCGACCAGCGCGGTCAGCACCACGATGCCGACCGCCACCCGGCGATCACGTTCCGGATAGGCAAAGGCGTCCACCCAGGTGCGGCGGGAGGCGCTGCCCGGCAACGGTATCCGGCCCAGCAGATGTGCCAGGCCCAGCGCGATCGGCAACCGCAGCAGGGGTTCGAGCTTGTGCACGTTGCGCAGCGGGGTGCCGTCGGCATCGAGGAACACCTGCACAGCCGCGGCGATCGGGGATCCCAGCCCGCCGGCGTAGCCGACGGCCAGCGCCGTGATGCCGACGAACAGGATGGTGATCAGCCGGCCGCGGGCCGGCATGCTGCGCATCGCCAGACCGGCCAGGCCGGCCGCCGCGACCAGCGTGGTGGCCAGCACCGCGACCGAACCGGTCACCAGTTGTGACCCGGCGGTGGCGGTCGGGGCGACATACGGTGTCCAGCTGTCGGTGCCGCGCAGCATCTCGGTCAACGACAACCAGCGGGTGGTCACCCCGGAGGATTCGATGTAGTCCAGAAACGGCGGGCTGATCCGGCCGAGCAGCACCAGCGCCACCGCCCACCAGGTGACCGCCAGCGCCGTGCACCCCAGCCACCAGCCGGTGAACCGCCACCACTGCCGGTTGGGTCTGTGCGCGGCCCACCAGATGATGGCGGCCAGGCACCCGGTCAGGGTCGCGACGGCGTTGACCGCACCCATCAGCGCGACCGCGGCCGCCGACCGCGCCGCCAGCAGCCGGATCCGCGGATCCCCACGCATGGCATGGATGACCGGCAGCAGCACCCAGGGCGCCAGCATCATCGGCAGCGTCTCCGAGGAGATCGCGCCGAGGGTGGTCAGTACCCGAGGGGACAGCGCGAACGCCGTCGCCGCGATCACCCGTGCGGCGGTGGTGCCGATGCCGAGCACCTCGGCCACCCGCAGCAACCCCCAGAAGCCGACGGTGAGCAGCAACGCCCACCACAACCGCTGGGTCACCCAGCCCGGAATGCCCAGGACGTCGCCGGCCAGGAAGAACGTCCCATGCGGGAACAGGTAGCCGTAGGCCTGGTTCTGAGCCTGGCCGAACGGCAGATCGCTGTTCCACAGGTCGGCGGCGCGCGCCAGGAACCGCCACGGGTTGGCGGTCAGGTCGAGTTTGGTGTCCGGTGAGATGCGGCCCGGAGACTGCAGGAAGGTCAGGACCAGGAAGACGGTGCCGACCAGCCACAGCCAACGCCGCGACAGGACCCCTTCTGCGGCGCCCGGGCTAGGCCCGGTCGCCGTATTCAACGCGGTTGAGCACCGACGACGCCGGGTCCCCGGACTGCACGGGGGGCTTGGTGTCCTGCTGGACCATCAGGGTCACGCCGAAGATGGCTGCCGCACCCAGCAACAGGCCGACCACGATGCTGGCGGCAGCGGGCACGACGAACCGATCCATGCGGCCAACCTAGCACGCGAGGCTGAGTGGACGATTCCAGCCGAGCGGGTGTTCCGACGTCATCACCGGCACGGTGGGAGGGAGCGCGTTGCACCGGATACGACCGTGCTCGAGCAGTCCAAGGACTCACCCGGTACCGGTCTCGAGGCGCAGCGGTCCGCCAGGCGGAAAACTCCGCAGGCGCACCGCCCGGTACCCACCCGGTTACTGTGGGGACCCATGTCGATGTCACGCACCCTCGGTGCCCTGACCGCCCTGTCCGGACTGCTGATGGCATGCGCGCCGGCCGCCGAGGTCGACACCGCCGCCTCCCCGGCACCGCAGACCAGCGCGGCCACCCCGTCGAACGCCTCGCTGGACCGGCCGCTGCCGGCCGCGCCCGGACCGCAGGTGTGCGGCGATATCGCCTCGCTGTCCACCCGCGACAAGCTGGCCCAGCTGCTCATGGTGGGCGTGAACAATGCCGCCGACGCGCAGGCTGCGGTCACCGATCACAAGGTCGGCGGCATCATGATCGGCAGCTGGACCGATATGTCCATGCTGGGGGCGCCGCTGGCCGAGATCGCCGCGTCGAGCACGGCGCTGCCGCTCGGGGTCAGCGTCGACGAGGAGGGCGGCCGGGTGTCGCGGCTGGCCGGTGTGATCGGCAGCCAGCCCTCGGCCCGGGTGCTCGCCGAGACCAAGACCCCCGATGAGGTGTACGGCATCGCGCTGGAACGCGGCCGCGCCATGCGCGGGCTGGGTATCACCGTGGACTTCGCCCCCGTCCTGGATCTGACCCAGGAGAGTGCCGCGATCGGTGACCGCTCCTTCGGCGACGATCCGCAGACCGTCACCGACTACGCCGGTGCCTACGCCCGCGGGCTGCGCGACGCCGGGGTGCTGCCGGTGCTCAAGCACTTCCCCGGGCACGGCCGCGCCGCCGGTGACTCCCACACCGGCTCGGTGTCCACCCCGCCGCTGGCCGAACTGCAGGCCCAGGACATGGTGCCCTATCGCACCCTGGCCCACCAGCCGCCGGTGGCCGTCATGGTCGGCCACATGCAGGTGCCCGGACTGACCGGATCCGAGCAGGCCAGCCTGAGCCCGGCCGCATACGGGTTGCTGCGCGGTGAGATCGGGTTCGGTGGCGTCGTGTTCACCGACGACCTGTCCAGCATGGCCGCCATCAACCAGCAGTACGGGGTGGCCGAGGCGGTGCTGAAATCACTGCAGGCCGGCGCCGATATCGCGCTGTGGATCACCACCGCCGAGGTGCCCGCCGTGTTGGATCGCCTTGAGCAGGCCGTCGCCTCCGGTGAACTGCCGCAGGCCAAGGTGGACGACTCGTTGCGCCGGGTCGCGGCGTCCAAGGGGCCGAACTCGAACTGCTAGCCGTAATCTGTTCCGATGGCCGGAGGAACGAAGCGGTTGCCGCGCGCGGTGCGCGAACAACAGATGCTCGACGCCGCCGTGCAGATGTTCTCCATCAACGGCTATCACGAGACGTCGATGGACGCGATCGCCGCCGAGGCGCAGATCTCCAAGCCGATGCTGTACCTGTACTACGGCTCCAAGGAGGACCTGTTCGGCGCCTGCCTGGACCGCGAACTGAACCGGTTCGTCGACGAGGTGCGCGGCAAGATCGACTTCACGCTCAGCCCAAAAGACATGCTGAGCAACGCCGTTGGCGCGTTCCTGGGCTATATCGATGCCAACCGGGCGTCCTGGATCGTGCTGTACAGCCAGGCCACCAGCTCGCAGGCGTTCGCACACACGGTCCGTGAGGGCCGGGAGCGCATCATTGATCTGGTCGGCAGGCTGCTGCAGTCCGGAACCCGAAACCCGGAGCCCGACGCCGATTTCAACATGATGGCGGTGGCGCTGGTCGGCGCCGGTGAGGCCATCGCCGACCGGGTCAGTTCCGGGGATGCCGATGTGGCCGAGGCGACCGAGCTGATGATCAACCTGTTCTGGCGCGGCCTGAAGGGCAAGCCGACCGACAAGGGCTGACGCCGAAACTGAACACGATGGCGAGGATCGGCGACTTTCCCGCGATCGTCTCCAGGTTCGGCGCGCGGATCAGATTGCGGTGCCCTCGATGAGGCTGAACGGCGTTGCGGTGGGCACCACCCGGTCCAGCCGGAACCCGGCCCGCTGATACAGCGCGCGGTATTCGGCCTCGGTGCGTTCGCGGCCACCGGCCGACACCAGCATCTCCATGTCGAGCCACTTCGGCAGGAACTCGCGGTGGTGTTCGGGGATGACCGCCTCCAGCAGCACCAGTTTGGTGCCGGGCGACGCGGCGGCGCGCACGGTGGTCAGGATGTCGACCGCCTCTGCGTCCGGCCAGTCGTGGATGACGTTCTTCATCACGTACAGCGCACTTGCGGTGGGCACCGATTCGAAGAACGACCCGGACTGCACCGTCACCCGATCGTCGACGCGGAAGCGGCGCAGCAGTTCCGGGGCACCCTCGACCACCTCGGCCAGGTCGTAGAGCACACCGCGAGCATCGGGCGCGGCCTGCAGGATCGCCGCGAGCAACCGGCCGTGCCCGCCGCCGACATCGGTGATGGTCGCGAACGGGGTGAAATCGTAGGCGGCGACCACCGGGTCGATCGCGAGTTCGGACATGCTGGTCATGGCGTCGTTGAAGAGCGCGCCAAGTTGCGGCTCGCTGTGCAGGTAGTCGAAGGCCGGCATGCCCCGCATACCGGGGATCACCGACTGCCCGGTGCGGACCGCCTCGGTGAACCGGCTCCAGTGCTCACGGTGCTGCACCGAACCCACGAAGCGCGCCATCGCCGCAATCGACACCGGCGCATCGGTGCGCAGGGCGTCGGCGAGCGGATTGAGCGCGAACCGCCCGCGGCGCACCGTGAACACCCCGGCGCTGATCAGTGCGCGCATCAGCCGCGCCAGGGCGTCGGGATCGGCGCCCACCCGCTGTGCCAGCTCCTCGGCGTTCAACGGGCCGGCGGCCAGTGCGTCGGCGATCTTCAGTTCGGCGGCGACGCTGATGCCCTGGGACACCCACGCGCCCAGGATCAGCTCCAGCAGCACCGCGGGCGGCGGCGCGCTCTGTCGGCGTAATCGGCCGAGTCCGTCGCGGACCCGGTCGATCACGCGGATGATTCCGGCGGGCGGCACGCGGGTGGCAGGCACCCTGGCAGCTTAGAGCGCGGAAACGGTCGCCGTAAGGTGCGGATAGCCCTTGGACAGGTGTCGCAATGCCAGTTCCCAGCCGTCGTCGGCGCGGTCCACGTAGAGCCCGGCCCGCGCCGGCAGCAGCACCGGCTTGCCGAAGCGCACCGAGTATTTCACCGCGTCCGGCAACTGCCCCTCGATATTGGCCAGCACCGCGGCCGCACTGAACATTCCGTGCGCGATGGCCGTCGGGAAACCGAACAGCTTGGCGCCGAGCGTGCTGGTGTGGATCGGGTTGTGGTCCCCGCCGATCGACGCGTACGACCTGATCTGGCCGGCCGAGATGCTCAGCACGGCGTTGGGCGGCGGCAGCTTCGGCTGTTTGGGCGGCTCCGGTCGCGGCTCATCGGACAGGCTGGTGCGCTGCTGGTGCAGGAACGTCGTGGTCTGCTGCCAGGCCAGGTCGTAGCCCACCTTGATCTCGGTGATGATGTCGACCAGCAGGCCCTTGCGGTGCTCGCGCAGGTTCTCCGCCCGCACCGCCACGTCCAGGGTGTCGCTGACCGAGATCGGGCGGTGCTGGGTGATGTGGTTCTCGGTGTGCACCGAACCCATTGCGGCGAAAGGGAAGTCGAAACCGGTCGCCAGCGACATCACGCTCGGGAAGGTGAGCGCGAACGGGTACGTCAGCGGCAGCGTGTCACCGAAGCGCAGACCGGTCACCCCGGCGTAGGCGGCGACGTTGGCCGGATCGATGCGCAATTCCGGCACGTGCACGGTGCGATCGGGCAGGCCGCCGGCGCGCGGGACGAACGGCAGCGCCCCGGCCACCGCCCGGGCCATGTTCAACAGACCACTGGGCTGATCGCTCATCACGCCCCCAGCAGGGCCTGGCCGCAGACCCGTATCGTGTTGCCGGTCACCGCATTCGACGCCGGGCTTGCGAAGTAGGCGATGGCCTCGGCGACGTCGACGGGTTGACCGCCCTGGAACAGCGAGTTGAGCCGGCGGCCGACCTCACGGGTGGCCAGCGGGATGGCCTCGGTCATCTTGGTCTCGATGAATCCGGGTGCCACCGCGTTGATGGTGATGCCCTTGTCGGCCAGGCTCGGCGACAGGGCATCGACGATGCCGATCATGCCCGCCTTGGTGGCGGCGTAGTTGGTCTGGCCGCGGTTGCCGGCGATACCGGCCATCGAGGACAGCCCGATCACCCGTCCGCCCTCGCCCAGCGCGCCGGCCGATACGAGGCCTTCGGTGAGGGTCAGCGGCGCAACGAGATTGACCGCGATCACCGAGTCCCAGCGCGACTCGTCCATGTTGGCCAGCAGCTTGTCGCGGGTGATGCCGGCGTTGTTCACCAACACGTCGACCGTGCCGCCGTGGTGCTCCTTGAGATGGGCCACGATGGCATCGACTGCGCCTTCCGAGGTCACGTCCAGCGCCAGCGCCGTGCCGCCGACCTTCTCGGCGGTCTGCTTCAGTGCATCCTCGGCGGCAGGCACGTCGACGGCCACCACGGCCGCACCGTCGCGGGCGAACACCTCGGCGATGGTCGCGCCGATACCGCGGGCGGCACCGGTCACGACGGCGACCTTGCCGGCCAGCGGCTTGTCCCAGTCGGCGGGGGCGGTCGACTCGGCGGCGCCCACCCGGAACACCTGGCCGTCGACGTAGGCGGACTTACCGGACAGGATGAACCGCAGGGTGGATTCCAGACCGCTGGCGTCCGGGGCGGCGTCGGCGGCCAGATACACCAGCGACACGGTCGCGCCGCGGCGCAGTTCCTTGCCCAGCGAGCGGGTGAAGCCCTCCAGCGCGCGCTGCACGATCTGCTCATGGGCGTCGGCGGTCTCGCCGGGTGCGGTGCCGATGACCACGACCCGCCCGCTCGGGGCGAGGTTGCGCAGCACCGGGGTGAAGAACTCGTAAAGCGCCTTGAGGCCGGATGGTTCGGTGATGCCGGTGGCGTCGAACACCAGCCCGCCGAAGGTGTCGGCCCAGCGCCCGCCGATATTGGCCGAGACGACGTCGTAGTCGTCGGCCAGCGCGGCGCGCAAGGGTTCGACAACCCTGCCGTCACCGCCGATCAGCAGCGAGCCGTTCAGCGGCGGCTGCCCGGGACGGTAGCGGCGCAGCTCTTCGGGCTGCGGGACGCCGAGTTGTTTGGCCAGGAACGATCCGGGCCCGGAATTGACCACTTGGGAGAACAGGTCGGAAGCCATGGGTACTAACTTACTCCAGAGTAAGAACGGCGGGTAATATTGGGTTATGGCTAACACGAATTCTCGTCGCGTCGCCGTGCTCGGCGGAAACCGCATCCCCTTCGCCCGTTCCGACGGCGCGTACGCCAACGCGTCCAACCAGGACATGTTCACCGCCGTCCTCGACGGCCTGGCCGACCGCTTCAACCTCAAGGGCGAAAAGCTCGACGCCGTCATCGGCGGGGCGGTGCTCAAGCACAGCCGCGACTTCAACCTGATGCGCGAGAGCGTGCTGGGCAGCGCGCTGTCGCCCTACACCCCGGCCTTCGACCTGCAGCAGGCCTGCGGCACCGGTCTGCAGGCCGCGATCGCCGCCGCCGACGGGATCGCGCGGGGCCGCTACGAGGTCGCCGCCGCCGGCGGTGTGGACACCACCTCCGATGCGCCGATCGCCTTCGGTGACGACCTGCGCGGTGTGCTGCTGAGCCTGCGCCGGGCCAAGTCGAACGTCGACCGGCTCAAGCTCGTCGGCAAGCTGCCCGCCGCCCTGGGTGTGGAGATCCCGACCAACGGTGAGCCCCGCACCGGGCTGTCGATGGGCGAGCACGCCGCCATCACCGCCAAGGAGATGGGCATCAAGCGCGTCGACCAGGACGAACTGGCCGCGGCCAGCCACCGCAACATGGCCGCCGCCTACGACCGTGGCTTCTTCGACGACCTGGTCACCCCGTTCCTGGGCGTCTACCGCGACAACAACCTGCGCGCCGACTCGTCGGCCGAGAAGCTGGCCAAGCTCAAGCCGGTGTTCGGGGTCCGCAACGGTGACGCCACCATGACGGCGGGCAACTCGACGCCGCTGACCGACGGTGCCTCGGTGGCGTTGCTGGCCTCCGAGGAGTGGGCCGCCGCACGATCGATCCCGGTGCTGGCCTACTTCGTCGACGGGGAGACCGCCGCGGTCGACTATGTCAACGGCTCCGACGGGCTGCTGATGGCGCCGACCTACGCGGTGCCGCGGCTGCTGGCCCGCAACGGCCTGACCTTGCAGGATTTCGACTTCTACGAGATCCACGAGGCGTTCGCGTCGGTGGTGCTCGCCACGCTGAAGGCCTGGGAGTCCGACGACTACTGCAAGAACCGGCTGGGTCTGGACGGGGCGCTGGGCTCGATCGACCGGTCCAAGCTCAACGTCAACGGTTCCTCGCTGGCGGCCGGGCATCCGTTCGCCGCCACCGGTGGGCGCATCGTGGCGCAGCTGGCCAAGCAACTGGCCGAGAAGAAGGAGCAGACCGGCCAGCCCGTGCGCGGCCTGATCTCGGTCTGCGCGGCCGGCGGCCAGGGCGTCACCGCCATCCTGGAAGCCTGACCTCCGCCCCGCCCAAACGAACAAACGGGCCCGAAAATGCGGGATGACCTCGCCTTTTCGTCAGTCTCGATGCGGGCGGGCGGGGGCCGGTGAAAGTTTTCCGAAAAAACTTTCCGGATCGCTGTAACGCTCGCTGAAGCAGCGTCGATACATGGGATAGCTCCGTGTTGCCGTCTGACCCCCCGACCCGACGGCAACACGGGGCTCTTTACTTTTTCCGGGCACACCCTCCTCGGCCGGGCATCATGGGTGCCATGCAGATCAGCATCTTGGGATCGCTGTCCCGGTCGGGCGCGGGCTCCCTGGTCGACGGTGTCGTGTCGGAGTTCGCCCGGTTTCGTAACGAGGGGTTCCGGCGCATCTGGATGACCCAGATGCCCTACGAGCCGGATCTGCTGACGGTGCTGGCGGTGGCCCTGCGTGAGGTCGACACCATCGAGGTCGGCACCGGGGTGGTTCCCATCCAGAACCAGCATCCGATGCAATTGGCGCAGCGCGCCCTGACCCTCGATGCCATCTCCGGCGGTCGGTTCATCCTCGGCCTCGGCATGACACACGCAGCCGTCACCGAGGGCATGTGGGGCATCCCGTGGGACCGGCCGGTGCGTCGGCTCAACGAATACCTCGACGGCCTGCTGCCGCTGCTGGCCGGCGAACCGGCCGATGCGTCCGGCGAGCTCTACACCACCCGCGGTGCGGTGCAGGTGCCCGGCACTACGGGCACCGCGGTCTACATCGCGGCGCTGGGACCACAACTGCTCAAGATCGCCGGGCGCCGCACCGCCGGCACCGTCACCTGGATGACCGGGCCCACGACGCTGGCCGAGCACGTCAGCCCGACACTGCGGTCGGCCGCCGGCGGGCGCGATGTCCGGGTAGTGGCCGCGTTGCCGGTCAGCGTCACCGATGACGTCGACGCGGCCAGGGCGCAGGCCGCCGAACAGTTCGCCATGTACGGGCACCTGCCGTCGTATCGGGCGATGCTCGACCGCGAGGGATACGCGGGGCCGGCGGACGCGGCCTTGATCGGTGACGAGGAGACGGTGACCGCCCGGATCCGGGAGTTGGCGGCCGCCGGCGTCGACGAGTACGTCGGCGTAGTCTTCGACGCATCGTCCGAGGTCAGAGACCGTACTCGGGCTCTGCTGCGCACGCTCGACGACGCCTGAAATTGCCCCTGGTGTGATACTCGTCACAGGCGTACAGTCGTCTTCACGACGGGTTCGGGAGTGACTGATTCGAAAGAGCCGGCAACGAGGCGAAAGACCGGCCGCGTGAGATACCGCAAGGTATGAATGGACGCCCTCGAGGTTGAGAAACCGAAATGTCCTCCCGGACCCGCCCACGTGTCTTCAGCTGGTGGTGAACAGCCCCGCACCGAGCCGCGATTGCGGCGATGATGCTGACATGGGTGACGTCATTCGTCTTGAGCCGAAGCGCACGCCGCGATCGATCGATCCGCTCTGGCGCGAGGTGCTCGGCCGACGGTTGCGCGCCACCCGGCGCGCCAACGGCGAACGGCTGGTCGACGTGGCCGAGCGCGCCGGGGTGTCGCCGCAGTACCTGTCCGAGATGGAGCGCGGCCGCAAGGAGCCCTCCAGCGAGATGATCGCCGCGGTGTGCGGTGCCCTCGGCATCGAACTGGGGCGCCTGCTCGGCGGCATCTCCGCGGATCTGACCCGCGCCGGTGAGCGGCCTGTGGGCACGACGCTGTTGGCGGCCTAACCCCGTTCGTCGAGAACACGGTCGGCCAGCCCGTAGGCCACCGCTCCGGCGGCGTCGAACACGCGATCCCGATCGGTGTCGTGACGCAGTTGTCCGGTGCTGCGGCCGGTGTGCCGGGCCAGGATCTCCTCCAGCTGATTGCGCATCCGGACCACCTCGTCGGCCTGCAGGATGAGATCCGGGATCGTCCCCCTGCCCTGCGCCGCGGGCTGATGCAGCACGACCCGGGTGTGCGGCAGCACGGCTCGGCGGCCCGGGGCGCCGGCGGCCAGCAGCACCGCGCCGGTCGCCACCGCCTGCCCGATGCATGTCGTGGCCACCGGCGCCTTGATGAACCGCATGGTGTCGTACACCGCCAGCATCGCCGACAGGTCCCCACCCTCGGAGTTGATGTACAGCGCGATCTCCTGCTCGGGGTTGTCGGCCTCCAGGTGCAGCAGCTGTGCGATCAGGGCGTTGGCGACACCGGAATCGATTGCGGTGCCGAGGTAGACGATGCGCTCGCTGAGCAGATGCGAGTAGACATCCATGATCCGCTCGCCGCCGGGGGTGCGAGCGATGACATTGGGGATCGTGTAGGTGGTCACGCCCCGGCCCCGATTCCCAAGCGCTGCTTGCGATTCGGCACGACTTGCGCGAAATCGCCGACCACGTGGTCGATGAAGCCGTACTCCAGCGCCTGCGGTGCGGTGAACCAGCGGTCGTGCACCGAATCGGTGAAGATGCGATCGACGTCCTGGCCGGTGTCGGCGGCGATGATGCCCAGCACGGTGTCGCGGGTGTGCCGCAGATCGTCGGCCTGGACCTCCACCTCGACGGCCGAACCGGCGATTCCCGCGGAGCCCTGATGCATCAGGATCCGCGCGTGCGGCAGGGCGAACCGTCGGCCCGGGGAGCCTGCGGACAGCAGGAATTGTCCTGCGCTGCAGGCCAATCCGAGCGCCAGGGTGGACACCTGCGCCGGGATCAGCCGCATCACGTCGCGGATGGCCAACATGGCCGGTACGGATCCGCCGGGGGAGTGGATCCAGAGCGCGATATCGTCATCGGACTCGGCGGCCAGCGTCAGCAATTGCGCCATCAGGACGGCACCGTTGTCATCGTCGAGGGCGCCGTCGAGGACGAGCACCCGCTTGCGGTACAGATCGTCGCGCAGCTGGCGACCGAACAGTGGTGGTTTCTCGCTCATGCCTAGAGATTGCCGCCCCGGGAGCCTGCCGCGCATGCCACGCTGCTCTCAGCAGAACGCCGCGGCGAAACTCGCGTACCCGGGCCATTTCGGGCCCGGATCACCCCCATCGCGCGTGTCTCGGCGGTGCTCGGCAAAGGGCCCGCACAACGCAAGAGCCCCCGGCGAATCCGCCGGGGGCTCTTGGTCAGGGAACTCAGAACGAGGCTTCGTCCAGTTCCATCACTTCGTTGTCGAGCGCGTCCAGCACGGTACGGGTGCTGGTCAGCAGCGGCAGGAAGTTCTTGGCGAAGAACGACGCGGCCGCGATCTTGCCCTCGTAGAACGCCTTGTCGGCACCGGTGGCGCCGGCGTCGAGCTTCTCGATCGCGACGGCGGCCTCACGCTGCAGCAGCCAGCCGACCAGCAGGTCGCCGACGGACAGCAGGAAGCGCACCGAGCCCAGGCCCACCTTGTAGATGGCGGCCGAATCCTCCTGCGAGGCCATCAGATAGCCGGTCAGCGTGGCGGCCATGCCCTGGACATCCTCCAGCGCGGTCGCCAGCAGCGCGCGCTCGGCCTTCAGCCGGCCGTTGCCGGTGGCGTTCTTGACGAAGGTGTCGATCTCACCGGCCACGTAGGCCAGCGCCTGACCCTTGTCGCGGACGATCTTGCGGAAGAAGAAGTCCTGCGCCTGGATCGCGGTGGTGCCCTCGTAGAGGGAGTCGATCTTGGCGTCGCGGATGTACTGCTCGATCGGGTAGTCCTGCAGGAAGCCGGAACCGCCCAGGGTCTGCAGCGATTCGGTCAGCTGGCGGTAGGCGGTCTCCGAGCCGAAGCCCTTGACCACCGGCAGCAGCAGGTCGTTGACGCGCACCGCCAGCTCGGCGTCCACATCGTGCAGCGCCTTGGCGACTTCGGCGTCCTGGAAGGTGGCGGTGTACATGTACAGCGCGCGCATGCCCTCGGCGTAGGCCTTCTGGGTCATCAGCGAACGACGCACGTCCGGGTGATGGGTGATGGTCACGCGCGGCGCGGTCTTGTCGGTCATCTGGGTCAGGTCGGCACCCTGCACGCGGTCCTTGGCGTACTCCAGGGCATTCAGGTAACCGGTCGACAGGGTGGCGATGGCCTTGGTGCCCACCATCATGCGGGCCTGCTCGATGACGTCGAACATCTGCGCGATGCCGTTGTGCACCTCGCCGACGAGCCAACCCTTGGCCGGGACGCCGTGCTGGCCGAAGGACAGCTCACAGGTGGCCGAGACCTTCAGGCCCATCTTGTGCTCGACGTTGGTGACGAAGACGCCGTTGCGCTCGCCGAGCTCACCGGTCTCGAAGTCGAAGAGGAACTTCGGCACGAAGAACAGCGACAGACCCTTGGTGCCCGGGCCGGCGCCCTCGGGGCGAGCGAGCACCAGGTGCGCGATGTTCGGGAACAGGTCATCGGCGTCGGCCGAGGTGATGAAGCGCTTCACCCCGTCGATGTGCCAGGAACCGTCGGACTGCTGGACGGCCTTGGTGCGGCCGGCGCCGACGTCGGAGCCCGCGTCGGGCTCGGTCAGCACCATGGTGGCGCCCCAGTTGTTCTCGGAGGCGATCTGCGCCCACTTCTTCTGCTCTTCGGTGCCGTTGTGCGCGAAGATCTGCGCGAAGCCGGCGCCGCCGGCGTACATCCAGACGGCGGGGTTGGCGCCGAGGATGTGCTCGTTGATCGCCCACAGCAACGCCTTGGGAGCCGGCATTCCGCCGAGGTCCTCATCGAGGGCGACCTTGTTCCAACCGCCTTCGATGGTCGCGTTGACCGACTTCTTGAACGACTCCGGCAGCGACACCGAGTGGGTGGCCGGATCGAAGACCGGGGGATTGCGGTCGCCGTCGGCGAACGATTCGGCGATCGGCCCCTCGGCCAGGCGGGCCATCTCGCTGATCATCTCGCGGGCGGTGTCGGCATCGAGATCGCTGAACGAACCCGCGCCGAGCGCCTTGTCGAGACCGAGCACATCGAACAAGGTAAATACCTGGTCACGGACGTTGCTCTTGTAGTGGCTCACGGTTTCTCCTCGGTGAGATCGAAGCTTGCGGTTGGGTACTCGGATGCGGACTGCGCTAAGTTACCCACCAGTAACTGATTCAAACTATACCGCCCGGTAACCACATCTCAAAGGGGTGTCGAGCAAATTTTCGCCAGCGAACCAACCCGGCGGTTGATCGGGCGCCCGGCCGACCGAATTCATGCCCTGTGAGCTGCGATTTCGACCGATCTGTGATGCTCGCCACGAAGCGCCCCATCAAACCTCTAGGGTGAGGCGCATGAGGCGTGTGGTGGTGTGGGGAACGGGAAACATGGGCTCGACGGCGATCCGCTCGACGGCCGCCTTCCCGGGGCTGGAACTGGCCGGCGTGATCACGTCGACGACGGAGAAGGCGGGCCGCGACGCCGCCGATTTCGCCGGACTGCCCGCCCCCACCGGGGTGCAGGCCACCACGGATGTCGAGGCGGCCCTGGCCGACGCCGATGCGGTGGCCTATATGGCCTCCGGCGACATCCGACCCGAGGAGGCCATCGCCGATATCGAGCGCTGCCTGCGCGCGGGCAAGCATGTCGTCACCCCGTCGCTGTACTCGCTCTACGACCCGGCCTCGGCCCCACCGGAATGGGTGGACCGGCTGACCGCCGCCGCCGAGGAGGGCGGCGCCACCCTGCTGGTCAGCGGTGTCGACCCCGGCTGGGGTAACGACGCGCTGGCGGTGACCGCCGCGAGCCTGTGCACCCGCATCGAGACCATCACCTGTCAGGAGATCTTCGACTACTCCACCTACAACCAGCCGTTCGCGGTCAAGGTCTCGTGCGGTTTCGGCGGCTCCATGGACGAGACTCCGATGATGCTGCTGACCGGGATCCCGACCATGGTGTGGGGCGGCAACGTCCGGCTCATCGGTCGCGGCCTGGGCATCGAGATCGACGAGATCACCGAGGAGGTCGAGCGGCTTCCGCTGCAGGAGACCGTCGACACCGTGATGGGCCCGTTCGAGAAGGGCACCCAGGGTGCCTTCTTCCTCAAGGTGATCGGCTGGTCGGGCGGAAAGCGCCGGGTCGTCATCGAGCACATCACCCGCATCCATCCGAGTTGCGCGCCGGACTGGCCGCAACCCGACGAGGGAGTCGGCGATCACCGGGTGATCGTGGACGGCGATCCGCAGCTGACCATCACCACCCGCGCCGACGTGCCCGGCGGCACCCGCGCCGACGGTGGCAACACCACCGCCGCCAACCGGCTGCTGGGCGCGCTGAACTGGCTCGCCGAGCAGAAGCCCGGCATCTACGACGGCCTGCAGGTGCCGCTGCGTTCGGCGCTGGCTCCCGAGGCCGAAACCGCGCGCTGGGCCTGAGCTCCGCCCAATCTGAACTCGATGGCGGAGAAACTCCGAAAAGTCGCCATCAAGTTCAGATTCGACAGAGACCAGCTAGGCCTCGGCCTCCGATTTCGTTTCGGGTTCGGCGGCCTCGGCGTCGGGTAGCTGGGACACCAGATGCTCGCCGAGTTCGCCGATGGTCGGGTAGTCGAACACCGCGGTCGGGCTGATGTCGAACTTCCCGCCGAACTGGCCGAACAACCGGTTGCGCAGCTCGACGGCCATCAGCGAGTCGGTACCGAGGTCCAGGAACCGGCTGGTCGCCGCCGGCGGCTGCGCCAGCCGCAGGAAGCCCTGCACCTCCCGCTGCAGGAACTCGGTGATGAACCCGGCCCGCGCGGCCACCGGAAGCTCCTGCAGCTGCCGCAGCAACTCGCTGTCACCGCCGGCCGCGGTGTCGCCGCTGGGCAGCACCTGATCCAGCAGCGGCGGACGGATGCCGCCGAGCATCTTCGCCGTCCGCTGCCAGTTGGCCTTGAGCACCGTGGACTGCCCGACCCCGTGCCGCATCGCCTCGCCGAGCGCGGCCAGCGCCGCCGACGGCTCCAGCGGCATCATGCCCTGCGCGCTCAGGTTGGCCATGGCGGCCTGCGAACTGGCCATGCCGCCGTGACCCCAGGGTCCGAAGTTGACCGCGGTGGCCGGCAGCCCGGCCGCCCGGCGCGCCGCCACCAGACCGTCGAGCAGGGCGTTGGCGGTGGCGTAGTTGGCCTGCGAGGGCGAACCCAACACCGCCGACGCCGACGAGAAGACGATGAAGAAGTCCAGGTCGTCGCCCGTGGTCAGGGTGTGCAGATGGTGCGCGCCATAGGCCTTGGGGCCCAACGTCGTACGGAACCGGTCCAGCGTCTGCTGGCCCACCAGCGCGTCATCGAGGACACCCGCCAGATGAGCCACCCCCGCCAGCGGCGGCAGCTCGCGACGGATGCGGTCCAGCAGGCCCGCGGCCTCGGCCTCGTCCCCGATATCGGCGCAGAACACATGAACCCGGCAGTGGTAGCGCTCGGTGATCGCATCGATCGCCTGCTGGGTCTCCGGGTCGGGGCTGCGCCGACTGGTCAGCACGATGTCCCCGGCACCAAGTTGGGCCAGGTATCCCGCGGTGTGCAGACCCAGCGCACCCAGACCACCGGTCACCAGATAGCTCCGATCACCGTGCGGCTGCAGCGGTTTGGGCATCTGGATGACGATCTTGCCGATGTGGCGTGCCTGCTGCATCCGGCGGAACGCGGTCCTGGCCTCGGTCAGCGGGTAGACCTCGGCCGGGACCGGGGTCCACACGCCGGTGGCCATACCGTCGGACACCTCGACCATCAGCCGCTGGATGTGGTCGGGATCGCTCATCATCGTCACGTCCAGCGCGACGATCTCGTAGTCGATATCCGGACGCACGGCGGCCATCTGGGCCGCCGTCCAGATATCGCGCTTGGCGATCTCGGCGAACCGCCCACCCTGCGCGGTGGCCCGCACGGTGGCCTCGATGAACCCGTCGTTGGTCAGGCTGTTGAGCACCACATCCACGCCGGCGCCATCGGTGTCGGCCAGGATCTGATCGGCGAAATCGGTGGTGCGCGAGTCGTAGACGTACTCCACGCCCATCGCCCGCAGGGTGGCTCGCTTATAGGTGCTCGCGGTGGCGAACACCGTGGCCCCCTGGTGGCGCGCCATCTGCACCGCCGCCAACCCCACACCACCGCTGGCGGCGTGGATCAGCACCCGATCACCCGGCTTGATCTGAGCCCAGTCGAAGGCCAGCCGAACCGTCAGCGCCGCAGCGGGAATCGTCGCGGCGTCCACCGAGCTGATCCCGTCCGGCACCGTCGCCAGCAGCTGGGCCGGCACGTTGAGCCTGCTGGAGAACGCCCCCTGCATGGAGCCGAACACCCGTTGGCCGATGGCGAAGTCGGTGACGTCCTCGCCCACGGCGGTCACCACACCGCACAGATCGCCGCCGATCGGACCCGGATCACCCGGATACAGGCCCAGCACATTGAGTACATCGCGGAAGTTCAGGCCGGCGGCCTCGATCCGCACCTGCACCTCGTGGGCCTGTGGTGCCGTCACGTCCTTCTCGGTCAGCCGCAGATTGTCGATGGCGCCGCGCTCGGTCGGTGCCAACACGAAATCATCCGAGCGCGGCATCGGCAGATAACCGTTGCGGGCCCAGTGCAGCAACCGCGGCACCAGGAACCGGCCCTGCCGCACCGCCATCTCGGGCTCGGTGACCGGCGTGCCCAGCGCGCCGGCCAACCAGGCACCGGAGTCGGCGGCCTCGGTGTCCACCATGCGACAGCGCAGCGTCGGCTGCTCGGCGACCAGCGTGCGCCCGAAGCCCCACAGCGCCGACTGCACCGGATCGACCGGCTCCCCGGGCTCGGTCGCGACCGCACCCTGGGTGATGATCCACAGCCCGCCGGTCAGGGTGGTCTTCTGATCGGCCAGCGCGGTCTGCGTGGCGGCCAACAGCGCGGCGATCTCGCCCTCCAAACGCTGGGCCAGTTCGGTGCTGGACTCCTGCCCGGCGGATCGAGCCGTGCTGCGCCAGACGATTCCGGTGACCGGCGCGCCGCGCTCGGCCGCAGCGGCGAATGCCGCTTCCCAGGCGGCCGGATCGGTGGCCGACTCGATGGTGACGGCACCGGGACGTTCGGCCGCCAGCGCGTCGTGCCCGGCGATCAGCCAGGTGCCGCCGGCATCCTCGGTGGCGGCCTCCGGTGCCGCACCCTCATGCCAGCCCAGCGTGTACAGCAGCCGGGTGGAATCCCCGCCGAGGCCGCGCAGCAGCGCCTCACGCGGTGCCCGCTTGACGGTGAACTCGCGGATACCGCCCAGCAGCCGTCCCTCGCGGTCGGTGAAATCGATGTCGAACACCAGGGTTTCGCTGTTCAGCGGTCCCTCATGCCAGCGGGCCCGGCAGTAGAAGCGCTTGGGCATCTTCTCGGCCAACTGCACCTGCCCGTAGCGCAGCGGCAGAAACAGATCGTGCATGCCCTGTTCGGCGGCCAGGACGGCCGGGAACGACGGGAACGCGACGCCGGTGCACAGGTCCAGCAGCACCGGATGCATCGGTTCGCTGCCGAGATGCTCGGCGAGTTCCTCGCCGACGGACACGTCCCCGATCGCCTCACCGTCGCCGACCCACAGCGAGCGCAGCGAGGTGGACCATGTCGGCCCCCAGGCCAGTTCGAGATCGTTGAAGATGTCGAACAACTCCTGCGGACGGGTCCGGTTCATGTGCTCGATCGCCTCGTCCGGCGGTGTCACGGTCGCGTCCGGTTCCGGCAGGTCGACGCCGGAGGCCAGGGTGCCGTCGGCATTGAGTGACCATTCGGACTCCCGCACCCCGTAGGGCCGGCTGTGCACCTGGAACTTCCAGCCGTCCTCGGTCGTGCGCAGCGTCAGCTGCACCTCACGAGCGGCCTTGTCCGGCAGGATGATCGGCTCGTAGAAGTAGACGTCGGTCACCCGGGCCGGGGCGCCCGCGGCGGCCATCGCCATCGCGGCGTACGTCGCTCCGGGCACCACCACCGTGCCGTAGATGACGTGATGGGCCAGCCACGGCTGCGTCTTCACCGAGAACACGTTGCTGTAGACCGTGTCCCCGGAGGCCAGATCCTTCGGGCTGCCCAGGATGCCCGAGGTCGCGGTGCCACCGGAACTCATGATCGCCGAGGCCTTGGGCCAATAGCGACGCCGCTGGAACGGATAGGTCGGCAGCTCCAGTCGGTGCGCCGGGGCGTGGAACCGTGCGCCGAAATCGGGCCGGTGCCCACTGATGTAGGCCGTCGACAGCGCATCGGCGATCTGCCGTTGCGCGTTGGCGCCCTTGCGCAGCGACACGATGGTGCGCGGTGTGGCAGCGGAATCCGGCCAGGACTGCAGCGCGGCCGCGGTCAGGATCGGCTGCGGGCCGATCTCCATCAGCACCGTGCAGCCCAGCCCGGCCACGGTGCGCACGCTCTCGGTGAACTGCACCGGCTGGCGCGAATGCCGTCGCCAGTACAGCGCGTCGATGGGCGTGTCGGCGGTGAGCACCGCGCCGGTCCGGTTGCAGACCAACGGCAGCGACGGCACCGCATACGTGAACTGACCTGCAAACGCCTCGAATTCGTCGAGGACGGGATCCAGCAGCTCGGAGTGGAAGGCGTGGCTGGTCTCCAGCCAGGTGCAGCGGGCGCCGTCCTGGCTGCAGTTGGCCACGATCTGCTCCAGATCCTCACCCGGACCCGAAAGCACCGTGTTGCGGCCGTTGTAGGCGCCGACCGACACCCGGGAGAAGGCCTCGGCGGCCTTTTCCACGTACTCGGGATCGGCGAACACCGCCACCATCCGGCCACCGGCGGGCAGGCTGCCGAACAGGCGGCCGCGCTCGGCGATCAGCCGCACCCCGTCCACGAGGCTGAACACCCCGGCGACGCAGGCGGCCGCGTACTGGCCGACGCTGTGGCCCAGCACCGCGTCCGGTTCGATGCCCCAGGACTGCCACAACCGGGCCAGCCCCATCTCGACGGCGAAGATCGCCGGCTGCGCGAACGAGGTGTGCTTCAACGTCTCGGCGGCCTCGCGGCCCGAACCGAACAGCACCTCCAGCAGCGGACGCGGCAGGATGCCGTCGACGGCCTGCGCGCAACGTCGCACGGTGTCGGCGAAAACCGGCTCCGTGTCGAACAACTCGCGGGCCATGCCCGGATACTGGCTGCCCTGGCCGGGGAAGAACCAGGCCGTCGTCGGGGGATCGGTGCACTCGCCGCGCACGACGCCCGGCCGCAGCCGGTTGGCCACCAGATCCTCCAGCAGCATCTTGGCCTCGGCCGGCGAACTCGCGACCACCGCGGCCCGATGCTCGAAGTGCGCGCGCCCGGCGCCGGCGGTGAAGGCCACATCGGCCAGCGCCGCGTCGGGGTGGGCGTCCAGCCAGGCGCCGTAACGCTGGGCCAGGGCATTCAGACCCGAGGCCGACCGTGCCGACAGCGGCAGCACGCTCAGCGCCTCCTTGGGCGCCTCGACCGGCTCGTCCGCCGACTCTGAAGCCGCCGCCGCGGGCGCCTCCTCCAGCAGCACATGGGCGTTGGTGCCGGTGAAGCCGAACGAACTGACCCCGGCACGACGCGGCCGTCCGTTGGTCTGCCACGGGGTGGCCTCGTCGACGACTCTGACCGGCAGGCTGTCCCACGGGATGTGCGGGGACGGATTCCGGAAATGCAGCGTCTGCGGCAGCATCTCGTTCTGCATCGACAGCACGACCTTGATCAGCCCGGCCACGCCGGCGGCGGACTCGAGGTGACCGATATTGGTCTTCGCGGTGCCCATCAGCAGCGGGCGGTTCGCCTCACGGCCGTTGCCGTAGGCGGCCGCGGCGGCCTGCACCTCGATGGGGTCACCCAGCGGGGTGCCGGTGCCGTGCGCCTCCAGATAGTCGACGTCACCGCCGCCGAGCCCGGCGCGGTTCAGTGCCGCGGTGATCAACCGTTGCTGCGCACCACCATTGGGCACCGTCAGACCGCTGGACGCGCCGTCCTGGTTGACCGCGGTGGACCGGATCACCGCGGCGATCCGGTCCCCGTCACGCTGCGCGTCGGACAGCCGCTTGAGCACCAGCACACCGCAGCCCTCACTGCGGACGTAACCGTCGGCCGCGGCGTCGAAGGTCTTGCAGCGCCCGTCCGGGGACAGCATCCGCGCCTGTGAGGCGGCGACGATCGACGCCGGGCTCAGCAGCACGTTCACCCCGCCGGCCAGCGCGAGATCGCAGTCCCCGGCGTGCAGCGCCTGGGTCGCCTGGTGGACGGCCACCAGCGACGAGCTGCAGGCGGTGTCCACCGCCATGGCCGGGCCCTCCAGCCCCAGCGTGAAGGCCACCCGGCCGGCGATCGCGTTGAGCGCGTTGCCGGTGATGAAATGCGCCTCCAGGTTGTCCACCGAATCACCGGACAGCAGATGCGAGTACTCGTTGGCGCCCACACCGACGAACACGCCACTTCGGCTGCCGCGCAAAGACGCCGGGGAGTACCCGGCCCGCTCCAGTCCCTCCCAGGCGATTTCGAGCATGAGCCGCTGCTGCGGGTCGATCCAGATCGCCTCGCGCGGGGAGATGCCGAAGAACTCGGGATCGAAACCGTCGACGCTGTCGAGGTATCCGCCGCTGCGGGTGTAGATCTTGCCCGGCGTCTGCTGGTCCGGGTCGTAGAACTCGTCGACGTCGAAGCGGTCCTCCGGGATCTCCCGGATGGCGTCGACACCGCCGGCCAGCAGATCCCAGTAGGCGTCCGGATCCGGTGCGCCGGGGAATCGGCAGGCCACCGCGATGACGGCGATGGGCTCATCGGTGGCCGCCGAGGCCAGCGAGACGTGCGCCACCTCGACCTTGCTGGCGGAGGACTCGTTGAGCTTGAGCACATCCCCGAGCAGGTAGTCGGCCACATCGCTCAGGCGTGGGTAATCCATCGCCAGGGTCGCCGGAAGTTCCTGGCCGACCGCGCGTTCCAGGCGGCGGCGCAGCTCCACGGCCATCAGCGAGTCCATGCCCAGATCGAAGAAGCCGGCCTCCTCGCGGACCTCGGCGGCGTCGACCTGGGTCACTTCGGCCACGGCGTTGCGCAGGTACTCCAGCACCAGCTTCTTGCGCTGCTGCACCGGCGCGGCGGTCAGCTGTTCGACCAGTTTGGTGGTGCCGGGCGCGCCGGCCGGTGCCGACACCGCGTCGGGCACCTCGCGGGCCACCTCCGACAGCAGCGCACGGGCTCCGGTCTGCAGATAGACCGGCAGGAACCGCGACCAGTCGATGCGGGCCAGCACGGCCTGCACACTCGGACCGACCAGGACATCGGCCAACCCCGCCAAGGCATCCGCGGGCGGCAAGGTGCGGACCCCGCGGCGGTCCAACTGCGCGCGCGCGTCCGGGTCGGCCATTCCCGCCGACCACGGACCGAAGTTGACGCTGAACCCGGGGATGCCCTGTTCACGCAGCCGCCAGGTCAGTCCGTCCAGGAACGCGTTGGCCGCGCTGTAGGCGCTCTGCCCGTAACTGCCCCACACCGACGAGATCGACGATGTCGAGATGAAGAAGTCCAGCGGCAGACCGGCCACCGCCTCGCTCAGATACCATGCACCCCAAACCTTTCCGGAGAACACGCGGTCCAGCTCGGCGGGCTCCAGGGTGGCCAGGGCGGTGGTGCTGTTCTCGCCGGCGGCGTGCACGATGCCCGCCAGCGGCGGCAGTTCGGCCTGCACGGTCGCGATCAGATGGGCGATATCGTGCGGATTGGCCACATCGGCGGTAAGCACCCGCACCGCGCAGCCGTGCTGGTTCCCGATCGCGTCGATGCGTTGTTGGGCGGCCGCACCGGGGGCGCGCCGGCTGGTCAGCACCAGCTGCCGGGCGCCGTGCGCGGCCAGGTGTGTGGCGATCTCCAGGCCCAGCGAGCCGAGCCCGCCGGTGACCAGATAGGTAACGTCGGAGCGCAACTCGAGCGGTTTCGGGTTCGGCTGGCCGCTGCGGCGGACCAGTCGGGGAACCCGGACGGTATGGCCGCGCACCGCGATCTGATCCTCGCCGCGGGCTGCCGAGACCACCTGCCGGATCAGTTCGGGCCATTCGTCGGCGTGGCCGGTCACATCGGCCAACCCACCCCACAGCTGCGGGTACTCCAGCGCCGCGGCGCGGCAGAAGCCCCACAGCGCGGTCTGTTCGGGTGACACGGCGTCGGTGTCGGTGACCCGCTGGGCGCCGCGCGTCAGCACCCAGACCGACGCGCGCAGATCGGCCGCGGCCGCGGCGCGGAACAGGCGCTGGGTGCCGTCGAGGATGCGGTGCTGCATCCGCAGCAGGGATTGCATCGACGGTGTGCTCGGCGCGTCCAGCGCCGCGATGTGCAGGATGCGCAGTTCGGGTTCGTCCTCGACCGCCGCGCGCAGCTCACCGGCCAGCCGTTGCTCTTCGGCGTCGGAGACCGGCAGGCTCAGCACCCGGTGCCGGTGGCCCAGTGCGGCCAGCGCATCTTTGAGTTCGGCGGCGATGGTGGTGTCGTCACCGATCAGCAGCCACGCCGCACCCGCACCGGTGACCGCGGACGCGGTGACGGCCGGCTGCCAGCGGATCTCGTAGCGGGCATCGGCGATGGACTGCGCATCACGCTGCCGGTTGTGTTGCACCGCAAGCTTGTTCAGCGCGTCGATGGTGGCCTGGTTGCCCTCGGCACCGTCTAGCAGCGCGGCCAATTCCGCGATTCGGCCGTCCTCCAGCAGGCGCACCGCCTCGGTGCGCACGGTATCGGTCTTGGCAGGTGCGGCGGCCTGCTTGTCCCGGAACCAGTACTGCCGGTGCTGGAACGGATAGGTCGGCAGGTCGAGCTTGCGGGCCGGGCGTCGCACCACCGCATCGAAATCGGGGTGGTGCCCGGCGACGTAGGCGTTGGCCAGCGCGTCGATGATCTGGCGGTGGTCGGCGGCGTTCTGGCGCATCGACGCGATCGCCCGCGGTGCGGTGGCCGGGTCGGGCCAGGCGCGCATCGCCGCGGCGGTCAGCACGGGTTGCGGGCCGACCTCGACCAGCACCGCGCAGCCCAGGTCGGCCAGCGTCGCGACGCCCTTGGCGAACTCGACCGGCTGCCGGGCGTGCCTGCGCCAGTAGGCGCCGTCGAGTTTGGCGGTGCGGCCCAGCGCCGCGCCGGTCCGGTTGCACACCAGGATCCGTTGCGGGGCCTTGTACTCGAATTGGTTGGCGTAGGCCTCGAAGGCGTCCAACGCGGGGTCGAGCAGGGCCGAGTGGAAGGCGTGGCTGGTGTCGAGCCAGTCGCAGCGCACACCGGCGTTCGCCAGCCCGGCCACCGCCTGCTCCAGATCGGGGCCCGGGCCGGACAGCACCGTGTTGGCCCCGTTGTAGGCGGCCACCGACAGGCTCGGGTACTCGTCGGCGAGCCGTTCGACGCGGTCGGGATCGGCGAAGATCGCCGCCATCCGCCCGCCGGCGGGCAGAGCACCGAAGAGCCGGCCCCGCTCGGCCAGCAGTCGGATGCCGTCCTCCATGCTGAACACGCCGGCGACGCAGGCCGCCGAGTACTGGCCGACGCTGTGGCCGAGCACCACATCCGGTTCGAAGCCCCACGACTCCCACAGCCGCGCCAGGCCCATCTCCACGGCGAAGATCGCGGGCTGGGCGTACTGCGTCTGCCGGATCGTCGCGTCCCCGTCGGGGGCGTCGAAGATCAAGTCCAGCAGTGGAATGTCGAGGGCGTCGGCGCAGCGCTTCATGGTGTCGGCGAACACCGGCTCGGTCTCGAACAGCTGCCGGGCCATGCCGGCATACTGGCTGCCCTGCCCGGGGAACAGCCAGGCGGTCTTGGGGGCATCGGCACATTCCCCGCGCACCAGTCCCGGCGCCGGCCGGTCATCGGCCAGCGCGCCGAGCAGTTCGCGGGCCGACTCGATCGAGTTCACCACCAGGGCGGCCCGATGCTCCATGTGGGCGCGGCCCGCGCCGGCGGTCAGGCAGACATCGGCCAGCGTCGCCTCGGGATGCTCGGCCAGCCAGCCGCGGTACTGCTCGGCGGTCTGCACCAGGGCCGCCGGCGTGCGGGCCGACAGCGGCAGCACCATGAAGCGGCGGTCATCGGTGGCCGCGGCGGCCGTCGGGGCGGGTTGGGGTGCCTCTTCGAGGATGACGTGGGCGTTGGTGCCGGAGAAGCCGAAGGAGCTGACGCCGGCCAGCCGGGGACGCTCGCAGCGCTGCCAGGAGGTCGATTCGTCGACCACCCGCACCGGGATGCGGTCCCACGGGATGTGCGGCGACGGGGTGTGGAAGTGCAGGTGCTTGGGCAGTTCCTGATGTTCCAGGGCCAGCACCACCTTGAGCACTCCGGCGATACCGGCGGCCGCCTCGAGGTGGCCGATATTGGTCTTGGCGGAGCCGATCAGCAGCGGCTGGTCGGCGTCGCGGCCCTTGCCGAGTGCGGCCGCGGCGGCCTGCACCTCGATCGGGTCACCCAGCGACGTCCCGGTGCCGTGCGCCTCCAGATAGTCGATGTCGGCGGGGGTGACGTCGGCGCGTTCCAGCGCCTCGGCGATGACCCGCTGCTGGGCGACACCGTTGGGCACCGTCAGCCCGCCCGATGCACCGTCCTGGTTGACCGCACTGCCGCGGATGACCGCGCGGATGTGGTCGCCGTCGCGGATCGCGTCCTCGAGCCGCTTGATGACGATGACACCGCACCCCTCGCCGCGGACATAACCGTCGGCGGCGGCGTCGAACGTCTTGCACCGGCCGTCGGCAGACAGCATCCGGGACTGGGAGAACGTGATCATGGTGGCCGGGCTCAGCAGCACGTTCGCACCGCCGGCCAGCGCGAGATCGCATTCGCCCAGCAGCAGCGCCTGGCAAGCCTGGTGGATGGCCACCAGCGAGGAACTGCACGCGGTGTCGACGGTGACGGCGGGGCCGTGCAGGCCCAGCCGGTAGCTGATGCGTCCGGCACCCGCGGCACCCGACGTGCCGATGGCCAGATAGGCCTCGACCTCGGGGTAGGTCAGCTCCGAGGACGCCATCGCCAGGTAGTCATGGGTGGACAGGCCGACGAACACACCGGTCTTGGTGTTGGCCAAAGCCGTTGGCGCAGTGCCCGAATGCTCGACCGCACGCCACGAGGTCTCCAGCAGCAGGCGGTGCTGCGGATCCATCAGGCGCGCCTCGCGCGCCGACACGCCGAAGAACGGCGCATCGAACCCGGTCACGTCGTCGACGAAGCCGGCGCGCCGGGTGACGACCTTGCCGGCCGCCCCCGCATCGGAATCGAAGAACTCGTCGGCGTCCCAGCGGTCCTGCGGGATCTCACTGACCGCGTCTCGACCGCCGGCCAGCACGTCCCAGTACTCGTCGGCGTCGGCCGCTCCGGGGAGACGCGCGGCATAGCCGATGATCGCGAATCGGGTCGACTGGGCATGCTGGGTTGCTGTCATCAGGTGTACTCCCCGCCTCGATCCGATGAACATCCGATGATGAGTTTCGAAAGCCGTGGATCCAGGCCGCGCCATGGTTCGAAATAGCTGCTGAAAACGGCTGCGGCCTGCTCATCTGCCGACAGCCACAGGCCGGTACCTTACTCGGCCGTAAGTATTGCATGTAGGTTGCTAAGTCACGCGGTTTCACCTCGTCCCCGAAAGCTGTCCGCAGCGGCCCGCGAACTCGGGTGAGGTAGCTGCTGTCCGAGCGAACTCTGCGCCGGTAGCCGCTATCGTGAAGTCGCCGTCGGTGCGGTCAGCACGTCACCGTCGACGCTCGAACCCCGGAGGGACAGCTTGCGAATCGGGAAGATCACCATCGGCACCATCGACGACTGGCAGCCGGCCCCGGGTGTGGTGACCTCATGGCATCCGAATGCGGAAGCCATGGAGAAGGCCCGCCAGGCGCCCGTCAGTTCCGTCCCGGTCAGCTATATGCAGGGCCAGCATCTGCGCGGCATCTACGAGCAGGCCGCCAAGGGACTGGACTACTCGCGGCAGATCATCGCCACCTGCGAGGTACCGGGGACGTGCGATATCGCGGCGATGAACCACGCGCTGAACTCGTATCTGCGCCGGCACGACACCTATCGGAGCTGGTTCGAGTACTCGGGATCCGGCGATGTCGTGCGGCGCACCATCGCCGACCCGGCCGATATCGAGTTCGAGCCCGTCGACCACGGCGAGATCACCGCCGCCGAGGCACGCAAGCACATCGTCGACATCCCGTCGCCGTTCGAATGGGGATGTTTCTCGTTCGGGATCGTGCAGAGCGAGGACCACTTCGACTTCTACGCCAGCATCGACCACGTGCACGGGGATGCGGCGCTGATCGGCATCACCATGCTGGAGGCGCACGGCATGTACACCTCGCTGACCACCACCGGTCAGCCGATGCCGTTGCCCGAGGCCGGCCACTTCGATGACTTCTGCGTCGAGGAACGGGACCGGACCGCGGAGTTGACCGTCGATTCTCCCGAGGTTGCGGCCTGGATCGAATTCGCCGAGAACAACAACAACAGCATGCCGGAGTTCCCGCTGCCGTTGGGCGATCCAAACGTGCCGACGGTAGCTGACATGGTCGGCGAGATGCTGCTCGACGCCGATCAGACGGCCCGGTTCGAGGCGGCCTGCGTCGCCGCGGGTGTGCGATTCGTCGGCGGGTTGTACGCCTGCACCGCGATGGTCGAGCACGAACTGACCGGCGCGGCGACCTACTACGGGCTGACCCCGCGCGACACCCGCCGCACCACCGACAACTTCATGACCCAGGGCTGGTTCACCGGCCTGGTGCCGTTGACCGTGCCGATCGCCGCGACGACGTTCGCCGAGGCCGCCTGGTCGGCGCAGACCTCGTTCGACTCCGGGCTGAACCTGGCCCGCGTGCCGTATTACCGGGTGCTGGAACTGGCGCCGTGGCTGGACAATCCGCATCCGAACTTCCCGGTGTCGAACTTCCTGCACGGCGGCGCCGCGCCGTTGAACGCGGTGCTGGCGGCCGCCGAGATGGGCTATTCGAACAACATCGGCATCTACTCCGACGGCCGGTTCTCGTATCAGCTGACGATCTACGTCTTCCGCTACGAGGCGGGCACGGCGATGGCGGTGATGTTCCCCGACAACGAGGTGGCCCAGAAGTCGGTCACCCGCTATATCGCGACCATGAAATCGGTGATCGAGCAGGTCGCCGAGACCGGGGACTGGGGTCGTTTTGGTTAAGCCGGAATCCGGCGTGGAAAGAGCTGTGGGGGATCTGTGCGCCGGTTAGCCGACTTCGTGGTGCGCTGGCCGCTGGCCGTGATCGGGATCTGGGTGGCACTGGCGGTGGCTCTGCCGCTGTCCGTGCCCAGCCTCAACGAGATGGCGCAGCGAAATCCGCTGTCCATGCTGCCGGGCGACGCCCCGTCCAGCGTCGCGGCCCGGCAGATGGAAGAGGCGTTCTCCGAACCCGGGACCGACGACCTGCTGTTGGTGGTGCTGACCGACGAGGACGGGCTGGGCCCCGAACACGAGGCCACCTACGCCAAGCTCGTCGACGCCCTGCGCGACGACCAACGCAATGTCGTGATGCTGCAGGACTTCATCGGCACACCGGCCCTGCGCTCGACGTTGACCAGCGAGGACAACAAATCCTGGGTGCTGCCGGTCGGGCTGGCCGGTGCGCTGGGCACCCCGCAGTCCTACGAGTCGTTCAACCAGGTCTCGGATCTGATCGAGCGGACCACGGCCGGCGGGCCGCTGGAGGTGCATCTGGCCGGCCCGGCCGCCACCGTCGCCGACCTGACGGTCGCCGGTGAGAAGGACCGGCTGCCGATCGAGATCGCCATCGCCGTGCTGGTGCTGCTGGTGCTGCTCATCGTGTACCGCAATCCGGTCACCATGCTGCTGCCGCTGGTCGGCATCGGCATGTCGCTGGTGATCGCGCAGTGCACGGTGGCGGCGCTGTCGGAGTTCACCGGTCTCGGCGTCTCCAATCAGGCCATGATCCTGTTGAGCGCCATCATCTTCGGTGCGGGCACCGACTACGCCGTCTTCCTGATCAGCCGCTATCACGACTTCGTCCGCAAGGGCGACGACTCACCCACCGCGGTGCGCGCGGCGCTGGGATCGGTCGGCAAGGTCATCACCGCGTCGGCGGCCACCGTCGGCGTGACCTTCCTGGCGATCAGTTTCGCCGAGATGGGGGTGTTCTCCACCGTCGGCGTCTCCTCGGCCGTCGGTGTGTTCGTGGCCTACCTCGCGGCGATGACGCTGCTGCCGGCGCTGGTGGCCTTGATCGGCCCGCGCGGCTGGATCAGTCCCCGCAAGGAACTCACCTCGCGGTTGTGGCGCCGCTCTGGCACCCGCATCGTCCGGCGGCCGTGGGCACATCTGATCGGCAGCCTGCTGGTGCTGTTCCTGCTGGCCGGGCTGGCCGGTTTCGCGACGTTCAACTACGACGACCGCAAGGCCGTCGCCGCCTCGGAACCCAGCTCACTGGGCTACGCGGCGCTGGAGGAGCATTTCGACATCAACCAGTCCATCCCGTCGTATGTGCTGATCCGCTCGCCCAAGGATCTGCGCAACCCGGAGGCGCTGGCCGATCTGGAACAGCTGGCCGAGCGGATCACCCAGCTCCCCGATATCGAGATGGTCAGCGGTATCACCCGACCGCTCGGCGTGGTGCCGCCGGAGTTCCGGGCCACCTATCAGGCCGGGATCGTCGGCACCCGGCTCGCCGACGGTGCGGAGATGATCAGCGACGGCTCCGAGGATCTGGACCGGTTGTCGACGGGTGCGAACACCCTGGCCGGCGGCCTGTCCGATGTGCGCGGCCAGATCACCGGTATCGCAGGCAGCCTGCAGCAGATGGTCGACGCGTTCGCCGCGCTGCGCGGCCAGTACGGCGGCGACAAACTGGTCAAGAATGTCGACGTCGCGGCCAAGCTCGTCGCCAGCATCAACCGGCTCGGCAACTCCATGGGCGTGAACCTGATGGCCACCCGCGACATGTTCGCCTGGGTGCCCCCGGTGCTGGCGGCCCTGCACGGCAATGTGGTGTGCGATCTGGACGTCTCGTGCAGCCAGACCCGCATCCACCTGTCCCGGCTGGCCGCCGCCCGCAACGACGGCACCCTGGCCGAGATCGAGGATCTGGCCGGACAGTTGGAATCGCTGCAGGACCGGCAGTCCCTCAACGCCGCGTTGCAACAGCTGGGCACCGCGTTCACCCGGCTGACCAACGCCATGCAGGCCATGGGTCTGGACAGCCCGGCCGGCGCCGAGGCGACGCTGGCCCAGCTGCAGCAGGGCGCCGAACGCTCGGCCGACGGTAGCCGGCAGGTTGCCAACGGGGTGGATCAGATCGTCGACCAGATCCAGGTGATGCGCACCGGTCTGGACCAGGCCGCAGCCTTCCTGCTGACGATGGCCGAGAACGCCGGCTCACCGGCCATGGCCGGCTTCAACATCCCGCCCGAGATCCTGCAGATGGAGGATTTCCAGGCGGCCACCAAGGCCTACATCTCGCCCGACGGGCATTCGGCGCGGTATCTGGTGTTCACCAAGCTCGACCCGTTCGGTCCGGCGGCCATGGATCAGGTCGGCGCCATCTCCGACGCCGCACGCGGCGCGCTGCCGAACACCGAGCTCTCGGATGCCACGATTTCGATGGGTGGCTATCCGGTGGCCCTGGCCGACACCCGTGACTACTACGAGAACGACATCCGCTACATCGTCATCGTGACCGTGATCGTGGTGCTGGCGATCCTGATGCTGCTGTTGCGGGCCGTGATCGCCCCGCTGTATCTGGTTGGCTCCGTGGTCATCTCGTACTTCGCCGCGCTCGGCCTGGGCGTGCTGCTGTTCCAGGTCATCCTGGATCAACAGCTGCACTGGTCGGTACCGCCGCTGGCCTTCGTGGTGCTGGTCGCCGTCGGCGCCGACTACAACCTGCTGCTGGTGTCGCGCATGCGTGACGAGGCGCCGCTGGGCCGGTTCGGCATCGTCCGCACCCTCAGCTCCACCGGCGGCGTCATCACCGCGGCGGGGCTCATCTTCGCGGCCTCGATGTGGGGTCTGCTGTTCTCCAGCATCGGTACTGTGGTGCAGGGCGGGTTCGTCATCGGCATCGGAATTCTGTTGGACACCTTCCTCGTCCGGACGATCACCGTGCCCGCCATGGCCACGTTGGTCGGCCGGGCGAACTGGTGGCCATCTCGACTCACAGCGCGAGGGAGCGGTACGGCATGAAGAAGCTACTCGCGGCGACCACCGCCTTCATGACGATCGGCATCACCGGACCGCTCGGTGTCGGGATCGCCACCGCCGACGAGCCGCCCCCTGGGCCGGTGGGACCCGGCCCGGCAGGCCCGGGCCACGCCCGCACCATCGAGGGCCGCGGCTACGCGCTCGGTGGCGCGCACGTGCTCGGCATCCCGTACGACGAATACATCATGCGCACCGGCGCCGAATGGTTCCCGGACCTGAACCGCCAGATCGTCGACTACCCGGCCGGCCAGGTCCAGGGGCACACCCTGGAGCGGCTGTTCCCGGGGATCGGTCGCCTCGACGACAACTTCCCCGGCCTGGGTCTGGACGGTCCGAGCTACGGCGAATCCATCGACGTCGGCGGCCCGAACCTGCTCAACGCCATCCGCCAGGGCGGCCCGGGCATGGCGATCGGATTGTCCGAGGGCGCCTCGGTGCTCGACGATGTGAAGCTGCGGCTGGCCAACGATCCGACCGCGCCGCCGCCGGACCACCTGGCGTTCGCGACCTACGGCAACCCGGTCGGCAAGCATGCCTTCGGGGAGAGCTTCCTGAGCCAGATGTTCCCCGTCGGCTCCGTGGTGCCGTCGCTGGACTACCGGATGCCGCCGCCGGTGGAGAGCCAATACGACACCCACCTGTTCGTCTCGGCCTATGACAGCATCGCCGACTGGCCGCAGCGGTCGGACAACTGGATCTCGGTGGCCAACGCGATCGTCGGCCTGGCCACCGGCCACACCGCCGTCGCGTTCACCAACCCGAGCATGGTTCCGCCGCAGAACATCCGGACCACCGTGAACTCTCGCGGCGCCAAGACGACGACGTACATGATCCCCGAGGAGCATCTGCCGCTGGTGCTGCCGTTCAAGTATCTCGGCGTGGACAAACCGACGCTGATGGAACTCGACCGGATCCTGCAGCCCTACGTCGATGCCGGCTACACCCGCAACGATGATCCGGCCACGGCGCCGATCACGGTCGACCCGGTCAACGGGTACGACCCGGCCGAGGTGACCGCCCCGGCCACCCAGGCCGCGTTCGGTGGCGGGGCGGATCCGGTGTCGCAGTTGATGGCCGGGTTGCAGTACGTGCTGAACAACCAGCCGCCGGCCCAGCCCTAGAGGCCCGCCAACCCCACCGCCAGCAGCACCACGCCCACCACGGCGATCAGCGCTGCGACGGCGCGGCGGCCCTGGGCGCGCAGCCAGTCGTTGAAGGCCGCCAGCGTCACGCGGGTCCGGTCGGGTGCCAGAAGATATGACAGCAGCGGAATCTCGACCAGCGCGAAGGCCACCGCGTTGAACACCAGCAGCGCCGTCAGCCGGGTGGTGGTGGACACGTCGGCCGCGCCGATGACCGCCAGCGCCGCCAGATAGTCGACCGAGGGCAGCGCGATACCGAGCCCGGCGGCCCCGGCCACCCACAGCGACTGGCCGTCCAGCAGGCGGCGCACCCATTGCGGCGGGGTGCGCGGCCTACCCGTGGTGACGGCGATGAGCGCGGCCGCCACCAGCGCGCACACCCCGATCGCGATCTGCACCTTGGGCAGCGTGAACCGGGTCGATTCGGGCAGGCGCGCTTCGAGCACCAACAGCACCACCGCGCCGACGGCCAGCCCCATCAGGAAGCCGCCGGCCAGGAAGGCGGCCAACTGTAGTTGCGGCCGTGGACGATTGAGCATCACGACCGACATCCCGATGCGGAACGGCTCCAGGCTCACGGCAACCGCCATGACCAGCAGCGTGATCCACATCGGCGGGCGTGTTACGCAGCCAGCCGGACGAACTGCCCCTGCCGGTACTGCTCCACACACGCCGATCGGCGGATCTTGCCGCTGGTGGTGGTCGGTATCGTGCCCGGTTCCACCAGCACGATATCGGCGACCTGCAAGCCATGCGCGCGCGAGATCGCAGCCACCACATCGTTTTTCAGCAGGTCCAGATCCTGGTCGCGGTTCTTGAGCTCGACCACGGCGACCAGCTGCTCGGATTCGCCGTCGGCGACCGCGATGGCCGCCACCCGGCCGCGGGTGATCTCCGAGACCGTCGACTCGATATCGTCGGAGTAGTGGTTGCGGCCCCGCACGATCAGCATGTCCTTGATGCGGCCCACGATGAACAGGTCGCCCTCGGAGATGAAGCCGCGGTCACCGGTGCGCAGCCAGTTTCCGGTCGGCAGGTCGGCGGGTCCGTCGACAAGCGTTGCCCCGAAACCGGTTCCGGTCTGATCTGGTTTGCGCCAGTACCCGGCCGACACGTTCTCGCCGTGGGTCCAGATCTCGCCGACGGTGCCCTCCGGGCAGGGGCGGCCGGTGTCGGTGTCGACCACCAGCACCAGCGGTGAGGCCGGCAGCCCGTACCGCAACAGCGGTGTGCCGCCGGTTTCGCGGACCGCGCTGCCCTGCGTCAGCTGCTCGGCGCCGAACTCGACGGCTTCGGGCGCCCGGCCCTGGCTGCCACTGGCCACGAAAACCGTCGCCTCGGCCAGGCCGTAGGACGGCATGAGCGCCTCGGGCCGGAAACCGTGGGAGGCGAAGCGTTTGTTGAATCGCTCGACGGTGACCGGGTGCACTCGTTCGGCACCGCAGATGATGCTCTCCACACCGGCGAGGTCCACGCCCTCCAGATCGGCGTCGGCGGTGCGGCGCGCGGCGAGGTCGAGCGCGAAGTTGGGTCCGCCGGACACCACGAGCGGATGCCGCGACATGGTCTTGAGCCACCGCACCGGGTGGGTCAGAAACGCCAGTGGGCTCATGACGTCGGCTTGGCGCCCCGCCAGGATCGGTGCGGCGACGCCGAGCATCAGTCCCATGTCGTGGTAGAAGGGCAGCCACGACACCAGGGCCCCGCCTACCGGGAATTCGCCGCCGTACCTGCGCAGGTAATCGGGCATCAATTGGTCGAAGTTGGCGACCAGATTGCGGTGGCTGATCATCACACCGGCCGGTGCCCGGGTCGACCCCGACGTGTACTGCAGATAGGCGATGTCCGGGCCGCCCGCGGGGACGTCGGTGTCGACCGGTTCGGGACCGTCCAGGTCGAGGGTGTCCACGGCCACCACGGCCGTCATCGCGGCACCGTCGTCGACGTACTGGGTGGCGACGTCGAACAGCGCGGCGGTGGTCAGCACCACCGCGGGTGACGTGTCGGCGACCACGGCGATGGTGCGCTCGTCATGCGAGCCGGGCACCGGCGCAGACAGCGGGACCGCGATGAAACCGGCCTGCATGGCGCCCAGGAAGGCCACCACGTACGCCAGCCCCTGCGGCGCCACGATCAGCGCCCGGTCACCGGGGGAGCCGTACTGGGCGACCTGCTCGGCCATGTTCAGCGTGCGTCGGTGCAACTGCGCCCAGGTCAGCGTGTCCTCGACACCGGCGGGGTCGCGGTCGTAGTCGGTGAAGGTGAACGCGCGGTCGTCGGGTGTCAGACCAGCGCGCTCCCGCAAGACGGTCAGGATGGACGCGTTGGGCATGGGGGTCAGGCTACTCATTGTGTTCATCCCGAGTGTGACCATGGTGGACATGGCACCGCACGCGGCAGGATGGTGGGGGACTCGCGGCGTGCCGAGAACCGTGCCCTGCGCACCCCGAGGTCGCCGCTGTGCGCCGTTACATGTGAAGATGGAAGTGTTATGAGTGACACAGACCTGAGCCCGGCCTCGCTGCGTGAGGCGTTCGGGCATTTCCCGACCGGGGTCATCGCGATCGCCGCCGAGGTCGACGGTGTGAAGGTCGGTCTGGCGGCCAGCACATTCGTGCCGGTGTCGCTGGATCCGCCGCTGGTGTCGTTCTGCGTGCAGAACTCCTCGGAGACCTGGCCCAAGCTCAAAAATCTGCCGTCACTGGGGATCAGTGTGCTGGGCGAGTCACACGATGCGGCGGCGCGCACGCTGGCGGCCAAGACCGGTGACCGGTTCGCCGGGCTGCAGACGCAGTCCTGCGAGAGCGGGGCGGTGTTCGTGCACGGCACCAGCGTGTGGCTGGAGAGCACGATCACCCAGGAGGTCCCGGCCGGTGATCACACCATCGTGGTGCTGCAGATCAGTGACATCACGGTGCACGACGTGCCGCCGATCGTTTTTCACCGCAGCACGTTCCGCAAGCTCGGCAGCTAGGGGCGCGCCGCCAGCTGGTCGCGGTATCCGCTGATGCGCTGGTCCAGTTCGGCGGCGTCGGTCTGCCTGCCCTCTTTGCGGGCAAGGTCAGCACGGACCGTGAGCTCGCGAATGGCGGTGCGAATATCGTTGACGCTGATCGTTTCTCGATGTGACATGGGTGTGCCTTCTCGTCGCTGATCGGACGTTGTTCGGTCGCCCCACCAACCGTACGCCCGATATCGCGCGGCGGCATCGATGTCTTCTGGCGAAACTCGCGTACCCGTTGCTCCACCAGGGGATTCAGCCCCGGGTACGCGGGTTTCGCCCGGCGTCGTGCGCCCGATCTACCGCCGGAAGAGCTTGTTGCCCAGCCACACGATCGGGTCGTACTTGCGGTCGGCGACGCGTTCCTTCATCGGGATCAGTGCATTGTCGGTGATCTTGATGTGTTCCGGGCAGACCTCGGTGCAGCACTTGGTGATGTTGCAATAGCCCAGCCCGTGTTCGTCCTGCGCCATCTGCTGGCGGTCGACGGTGTCCAGCGGATGCATGTCCAGTTCCGCGATGCGCATGTGGAAACGCGGGCCGGCGAAGTTCTGCTTGTTCTCCTCGTGATCACGCACCACGTGGCAGACGTTCTGGCACAGGAAGCACTCGATGCACTTGCGGAACTCCTGGCTCCGGTTCACGTCCTCCTGCTGCATCCGGTACTCGCCGGGCTGCAGATCCTTGGGCGGGGTGAACGACGGGATCTGGCGCGCCTTCTCGTAGTTGAACGACACATCGGTCACCAGATCGCGCATCACCGGGAACGTCCGCAGCGGGGTGATGGTGACGGTCTCGTTCTCGTCGAAGGTCGACATGCGCGTCATGCACATCAGCCGCGGGCGGCCGTTGATCTCCGCCGAGCAGGACCCGCACTTGCCCGCCTTGCAGTTCCACCGCACGGCCAGATCGCCGGCCTGGGTGGCCTGCAGCCGGTGCACGATGTCGAGCACCACCTCGCCGTCGTTCACCTCGACGGTGTAGTCCTGCAGGTCACCGCCGGACTCGTCGCCCCGCCATACCCGTAGTTTTGCGTTGTAAGCAGCCATGATCAGCCCTTCCGGTCCGGGTGTTCGGCCAGTTGGTCATCGGTGTAGTACTTCTCGAGCTCGGACAGTTCGAAGGTGGCCAGCAGGTCGGGCCGCATCACCGGTTGCTCCTCGGGGGTGACGACGACGTCCGGGACCACCGGGTCACCCGGCTTGTCGCCCGCACCGTCGACCGTCTTGCAGACCAGCAGCTTGTTGCGCCAGGTGCGGTCCATCTGCGGATGGTCGTCACGGGTGTGGCCACCGCGGCTCTCGGTGCGCTGCAGTGCGGCCTTGGCGACGCATTCGCTGACCAGCAGCATGTTGCGCAGGTCGATGGCCAGGTGCCAGCCCGGGTTGAAGATGCGGCCGCCCTCGACGACGACGTTGGCGTAGCGGTTCTTCAACTCGTCGATCTTGACCAGCACTTCTTCGAGTTCGTTCTGCTTGCGGATGATCCCGGCCAGATCGTTCATCGACTCCTGCAGTTCGGCGTGCAGGGTGTAGGGATTCTCGGCGTCGGCCTTGGGTTCGAAGGGGCTCAGCGCCAGCTGGGTTGCCCGCTCCAGGGCATCCTCGGACACCTTCGGGCGGGTGTCGGCGTTCAGCGCTCGCACGTAGTCGGCGGCTCCGAGGCCGGCGCGCCGGCCGAACACCAGCAGATCGCTCAGCGAGTTGCCGCCGAGGCGGTTGGAGCCGTGCATGCCGCCGGAGCACTCCCCGGCGGCGAACAGGCCCGGGGTCGCCGCTCCGCCGCTGTCCGGGTCGACCTCGATACCGCCCATGACGTAGTGGCAGGTCGGGCCGACCTCCATCTCGTCCTTGGTGATGTCGACCTCGGCCAACTCGATGAACTGGTGATACATCGACGGCAGTCGGCGCTTGATCTCCTCGGCCGGCATGCGGGAGGCGATGTCGAGGTAGACGCCGCCGTGTGGGGTTCCGCGGCCGGCCTTGACCTCTTCGTTGATGGCGCGCGCCACCTCGTCACGGGGCAGCAGATCGGGGGTGCGGCGCGCGGAGTCGTTGTCCTTGAGCCACTGATCGGCTTCCTCTTCGGTCTCGGCGTACTGGCCCTTGAAGACGTCGGGGATGTAGTCGAACATGAAGCGCTTGCCCTCGGAGTTCTTCAGCACTCCGCCGTCACCGCGCACGCCCTCGGTGACCAGGATTCCCTTCACCGACAGCGGCCAGACCATCCCGGTGGGGTGGAACTGGATGAACTCCATGTTGATCAGACCGGACCCGGCGCGCAGCGCCAGCGCGTGCCCATCGCCGGTGTACTCCCAGGAGTTCGACGACACCTTGAACGACTTGCCGATACCGCCGGTGGCCAGCACGATCGCCGGCGCCTCGAACAGCACGAACTTGCCGGTCTCGCGGTAGTAGCCGAACGCGCCGGCCACCCGGTCACCGTCCTTGACGATCTCGGTGATCGAACATTCGTGGAACACCCGGATGCGGGCGTCGTAGTCGCCGAGTTCGCGCTTGTCCTCCTGCTGCAGCGAGACGATCTTCTGCTGCAGGGTGCGGATGATCTCCAGCCCGGTGCGGTCACCGACGTGGGCCAGCCGGGGGTAGGTGTGTCCGCCGAAGTTGCGCTGGCTGATCTTGCCGTCCTTGGTGCGGTCGAACAGCGCACCGTAGGTCTCCAGTTCCCACACCCGGTCCGGAGCCTCCTGCGCGTGCAGCTCGGCCATCCGCCAGTTGTTCAGGAACTTGCCGCCGCGCATGGTGTCACCGAAGTGCACCTGCCAGGAGTCCTTGGTGTTGACGTTGCGCATCGCCGCCGCGCAACCGCCCTCGGCCATCACGGTGTGCGCCTTGCCGAACAACGACTTCGTCACCACCGCGACGCGCAGACCCCGCTCGCGGGCCTCGATCACCGCGCGTAGTCCCGCCCCGCCGGCACCGATCACGACGACGTCGTAGGTGTGCCGTTCCAGGTCACCCATCAAGAAATCCTCACTACGTTGTTTGCGTCCGGAAAAGCCTTGTCAGCCAATGAATCTCAGGTCACTGATGGTGCCGCTGGCCACCAGCATGATGTAGAAGTCGGTGAACATCAGGCTGCCCAGGGTGATCCATGCGTACTGCTTGTGCCGGACGTTGAGCTTGCTGATCTGTGTCCACATCCAGTAGCGCACCGGATGCTTGGAGAAGTGCTTGAGCCGGCCACCGGCGACGTGGCGGCAGGAATGGCAGGACACGGTGTAGGTCCACAGCAGCACCACGTTGATGACCAGGATCAGGTTGCCCAGACCGAATCCGAAACCGCCGTCGGGCTTGTGGAAGGCGATGATCGCGTCGTAGGTGTTGATCACCGAGATGAGCACCGCCAGGTAGAAGAAGTACCGGTGGGTGTTCTGGATGATCAGCGGGAACCGCGTCTCGCCGGTGTAGGTGGCGTGCGGTTCGGCGACCGCGCACGCCGTCGGGGCCTGCCAGACGGTGCGGTAATAGGCGCCACGGTAGTAGTAACACGTCAACCGGAACAGCAGCAGGAACGGCAGCGACACCGCGGCGTAGGGCAGCCACCAGACGTCGGGCAGGAACTGGCCGAAGTGGCTGGCCTCGGGCACACACCCGGTACTGACGCACGGCGAGTAGAAGGGGGTCAGGTACCCGTACTCGGCGACGTAGTAGTTGTTCTGCAGGAACGCCCGCACCGTCGCGTAGATCACGAACGCGGCGAAGCCGAGGTCGGTGATCAGGGGCGAGCGCCACCACGCATCGGTACGCAGTGTGCGTTGCTTGATCTGTGCTCGGGTTGGTGAGAAGACGCCGGTACCTTGAGGTTTCGAGGTCGGTGCGCTCACAGGGTTCCCTCTTCTTCTGTTGTGTCGGGGCGCCGGGCCCCTATGGTCTAGCGGCTGCCGCCGAGACCCTCGTCATCGACACCGCTCCAGAAATCTCGGGAGTAGTCGTGATCGGGGATGGTGATCTTCTCGGCGGTCCGGGGGTGCGCTGGTGCTCCACGCATCTCCAGTTCCGCGGCGTCGATGTCCAACCGGTCGATATCGTTGAGCATGCGTTCGGCATCGTTGACGATGCGGCGCATCGCCGGGGTGTCGCCGTAGCGGGCACGCAGCGATGTGACGCATCGGCGAAGGTTGCCGATCAGTTCGTGCAGTTCGGCAAGCTCGGTTGTGGTGGACAAGGGTGACCTCCTTGGGCTGAAGGGTGTCAGGGATCACATTACGCATCCGATGTTAGCCACAACGCGGACTTGAGAGTGAGACAGATCACGTCTACGTCCAGGAAATTTCTCACCGAAAGGGATCACGATGTCCAACGAGGATCTACAGCAGAAGGCCTCGACCCTGCTGGCACTGCACAAGCCGGGCGATCCGGTGGTGCTGCCGACGGTGTGGGATGCCTGGTCGGCGAAAACGGCCGTCGACGCCGGTTTCGTCGCACTCACGGTCGGCAGCCATCCGGTCGCCGACTCGGTCGGCAAGCCCGACGGCGAGGGCATGAGCTTCGACGATCTGGTGACCCGGGTCGCCCAGATCACCGCGGCGGTCGACGTGCCGATCTCGGTGGACATCGAGTCCGGTTACGGCGAGTCGCCGAGCCGGCTGATCGACGGTCTGCTGTCCGCAGGGGCCGTCGGCCTCAACATCGAGGACACGGTGCACTCCGAGGGCGGGCGTATCCGCTCCGATGAGGACCATGCCGCTTTGGTGGGCGAGCTGCGCAAGGCCGCCGATGCCGCCGGCGTGCACGTGGTCATCAACGCCCGCACCGACCTGTTCCTGCGTGAGGTGGGCGACGAGTCCGACCGCTACGACCGCGCCGTCGAGAAGCTGAAGTTGGCCGCCGAGGCGGGTGCCGACAGCCTCTACCCCGTCGGCCGCCACGATGACGACACCTACCGCCGGTTGGTCGCGGATCTGCCGCTGCCCATCAATGCGATCGCGCTGCCCGCCCAGGACGATCCGAAGAGCTTCGCGCCGCTGGGCGTGGGTCGGATCAGCTTCGGCCCGTTCCTGCAGTTCGCCTTGACCGAACGCATCAACGAACTCATCACCCCCTGGAAGTGATTTCCGCCCAAACGAACAAACGGGCACCGAAGATCGAGTGGTTTCATCCACAACGTCAAGCTCGGTGACGCACGACGAGGCCCCGCGAATTCTCGCGGGGCTTCGTTTCGTGTTGCCCAAGTTGACGTTCGGGTGGGGCCCACCTGGACCTTTTTCACCCGTTTGTTCGTTTGGGCGGTACTTGGCCTTGCCTACTTGGTGGTGATGGCGATGCGCTGCGGCTCGGTGCCCGCATACACGCCGGCGACCCGAACCGTCAGCACGCCGGCGTCGTAGGACGCCGATACTGCGTCGCCGCTGACCTGAGCGGGCACCTTGAACGACCGGCGGAAGGCGCCGTAGCGTACCTCGGACAGCGTCCGACCCTCGCCGTGCTGATCGCGCCGCTCGCCGCGGATGACCAGTTGGCCGCGGTCGAGTTCGACGGTCACGTCCTCGGCCACGTCGACGCCCGGCAGTTCGAGCCGGACCACGGCGTCGTCACCGTCGCGCACCACCTCGGCGGCCGGATTGAAATCGGCCGAGACCGGGGCGGGCGTGCCGAAGAAATCGCGCAGCCAGAAGTCGACCGGCGAGGCCGGGCGGGTGCGTACCGCGTTGCTCATGATGTCTCCTCGATGTCTCGTGACCGGCCCTGCGCCGGTCCGCTGCACATAGAACTTGAGTCGACCCCGCTGAAGTTCCATCAGCGTGTTCGCCGTCAGCGAAGCACTCACAGCCCTTTGCACGGATATGTGAGGAAGCCGTGACGGCCGATTCACACGAGGGCACATTGCGGCAATATCGGCTTCCTACCGTCTCCGGTATGCAAGCAGCCAAGCATGTGGTCGTGGTCGGACACGGCATGGTCGGACACCGCTTCGTCGAGGCGCTGCGCGCCCGCGACACCGAGGGAGTCTGGCGCATCACGGTCCTTTCCGAGGAGGCCGATGCCGCCTATGACCGCGTCGGCCTGACCGGCTACACCGACCACTGGGACCGCACCCAGCTGGCGCTGCCCGGCAACGACTATGCCGGGGACACCGCGGTGAGCCTGCAGCTGGCCATGCCCGCCCAGGCGATCGACCGCGACGCCAAGACGGTCACCACCGTCGACGGGCAATGCCTGGCCTACGACGCGCTGGTGCTGGCCACCGGGTCGTACGCCTTCGTACCCCCGGTGCCCGGTCACGACCTGCCGCACTGCCACGTCTACCGCACGCTCGACGATCTGGACGCCATCCGCGCCGGCGCGCTGGCCGCCGCCACGACGAAGACCCCCGTCGGCGTGGTGATCGGCGGCGGCCTGCTCGGGCTGGAGGCCGCCAACGCGTTGCGCGCGTTCGGGTTACAGACCCACGTCCTGGAAATGTCCCCGCACCTGATGGCCGCCCAGCTCGATCCCGCCGGTGGCGCGCTGCTGAACCGGATGATCCGCGGCCTCGGTATCGACGTGCACACCGGCGTCGGCACCGAGAGCATCGCTCCCGCCCAGCGCAACAAGCCGCTGCGCAAATCGCAGGCCGACGATTCGGTGCGCCTGTCACTCAACGACGGCACCAGCATCGACGCCGGTGTGGTCGTGTTCGCCGCCGGTGTCCGGCCGCGTGACGAACTCGGCCGTGCCGCCGGCCTGGAGATCGCCCAGCGCGGCGGCGTGATGACCGACCGATCATGCGTGACAAGCGATCCCAGTATCTATGCAATCGGTGAGGTGGCCGCCATCGAGGGCCGCTGCTATGGGCTGGTCGGTCCCGGCTACACCAGCGCCGAGGTGGTCGCCGACCGGCTGCTCGGCGGGGAGGCCGAGTTCGGCGAGGCCGATATGTCCACCAAGCTCAAACTGCTCGGTGTCGACGTGGCCAGCTTCGGTGACGCGCAGGGCCGCACGCCGAACTGTCTGGACGTCGTCGTCAACGACCCGGTCAAGCGCACCTACGCCAAGCTCGTATTGTCCGACGACGCAAAAACTTTGCTCGGCGGCATCCTGGTGGGCGATGCGTCGGCCTACGGTGTGTTGCGCCCGATGGTCGCCAGCGAACTACCCGGTGATCCGCTGTCACTGATCGCGCCGGCCGCCGAAGGAGGCGGTGCATCGGCTCTCGGTGTCGGCGCGCTGCCGGACATCGCCCAGATCTGTTCGTGCAACAACGTCACCAAGGGCGATCTCAAGGAGGCGATCTGCGGTGGCTGCACCGATGTCGCGGGCCTGAAGAAGTGCACGCTGGCCGGCACCTCCTGTGGATCGTGCGTACCGCTGCTCAAACAACTCCTGGAGGCCGAGGGCGTCGAGCAGTCCAAGGCGTTGTGCGAGCACTTCGGCTACTCGCGCGCCGAGATGTTCGAACTCATCAGCGCCACCGAGATCCGCACCTTCTCCGGTCTCATCGAGAAGTACGGCACCGGAAAGGGTTGCGATATCTGCAAACCCACCGTCGCGTCGATCCTGGCGTCCACGAGTTCGGACCATGTGCTCGACGGCGAGCAGGCCTCGTTGCAGGATTCCAACGACCACTTCCTGGCCAACATCCAGAAGAACGGCAGCTACTCGGTGGTGCCGCGGTCACCGGGCGGTGAGATCACGCCCGAGCAGCTCATCCTGATCGGCGAGATCGCCCGCGATTTCGATCTCTACACCAAGATCACCGGGGGTCAGCGCATCGACATGTTCGGCGCTCGGGTGGACCAGCTGCCCGAGATCTGGCGTCGGCTGGTCGAGGGCGGCATGGAATCGGGCCACGCGTACGGCAAGTCGCTGCGCACGGTCAAGAGCTGCGTCGGCAGCACCTGGTGCCGTTATGGACAACAGGATTCGGTGGACATGGCCGTCGAGATCGAGAAGCGTTACCGCGGCCTGCGCGCCCCGCACAAGATCAAGATGGCGGTTTCGGGATGCGCCCGCGAATGCGCCGAGGCGCAGAGCAAGGACGTCGGCATCATCGCCACCGAGCAGGGCTGGAACCTCTACGTGTGCGGTAACGGCGGGATGTCGCCGCGGCACGCGCAGTTGCTGGCCGGTGACCTCGACGACGAGACACTCATCCGCTATATCGACCGGTTCCTGATGTACTACATCCGCACCGCCGATCGGCTGCAGCGCACCGCGCCGTGGCTGGAGGCCCTCGACGGCGGGTTGGAGCATGTACGCGAGGTCGTCTGTGACGATTCTCTGGGCCTGGCCGCCGAATTCGAGGCGGCGATGGCCCGCCACGTCGCCGGCTACGCCTGCGAATGGAAGGGCGTGCTGGACGACCCGGAGAAGTTGTCGCGCTTCGTGTCCTTCGTCAACGCACCCGAGGTGGCCGATCCGACCATCGAGTTCACCGCATCATCCGGACGCAAGGTGCCTGTTGCCATCGGCATGCCGAAGTTCACGCCCGAGGAGAACAGCAAATGACACTCACCGATGACCGCAAAGACGTTGTTGCTGAGGCCGATCCGACGTGGACGACGGCGTGCCCGCTGGACCGGCTGCTGCCCAACCGCGGGGCCGGTGTGTTGCTGCCCGGGGGCGTGCAGGCCGCGTTGTTCCGGCTCGATGACGGATCGCTGCACGCGATCGGCAATATCGACCCTTTCTCCGGGGCGGCGGTGATGTCGCGCGGTATCGTCGGCGACCGGGCCGGCCGGGCGTGTGTACAGACCCCGATCAAGAAGCAGGCCTTCGCATTCGATGACGGCGCCTGCCTCGATGATCCGACGAGATCGGTGCCGGTCTACCGGACTCGCGTCACGCAGGACGGTCTTGTGCAGATCGCGGCGTGACCGCCAGCACCCAGCGGGCATCTCTGCCGGGTCCGGGTTGGCGTGCCACATCACCACGCCGTTGCAGCACTGTGAGGTTGCGATATACCGACTCGATCACCGCACCCGAAACACCTTGTCGCAGAACATGATCGCGTAGCTCTGCGGTCGTCAAGGGCCCTTCGGCGTTCTCCAACGCGCTGATCAACTGCGCGCGCAGTCGCTCACTGTGCCCCGACGAAGCCATTTGCACGATCCTAGCCGAGGGACCGGGTCAGCCCCGAATCGGCAGGTCAGGCCGCGGCCGGCAGGCTCAGCGCGCCGGCGCGTCGGAACCGGCCGGCGATCAGCCGCACCATGCCGGGGTGGATACCCAGCGGTTCGGCCACCAGGTCGGCTCCAGCCGCGCGCAACCGGTCCTGGAACAGACCGTCGGCCAACAGATAGGACGCGATGGCGATGCGCCTTTCGGCGTTGCGCTCACGTGCGGCCTCGACGGCGGCCGCCACGGTCGGCGCACCGGTGGCCGCGTAACCCAATTCCACCCGGTCGCCGATCAACGCCGACAGCATCGCCGCCGTCTGGCGCAGGTCGGACTGTGCGCTGCGGTCCGAGGTGCCCGCGGCGGCCAGGATCACCGAATCGCCGGGCCGCCAACCGGCTTCCTGCAGCCTCTCGGCGAGCACACGGACGCTGCCGGCGCACGGGCCCAGCGGGCGGGTGACCGTCACCGCGGGGTGCGCGCTGGCCTGCACGTGGGCAGGCACATCGACCCGGACGTGGTAACCACCGGCCAGGAAAGCCGGCACCAGCACCGCGGGACGGTCCTGGGGCAGGCGGGCCAGCACCTCCGACGGTGTCGGCCCCACCACATCGACGAACGCGACCTCCACCGGCCGGTCGAGGACGGCGGAAACCCGTTCGGCCAGTTCGCCGATCATGCTCACCCCGCCGGGCTTGCGGGTGCCGTGCGCCACCAGCACCGCCGATGCGTCCCGATTCATGACACCCCCACCGCAGATTCGTCGACGGCCAGTCGGTAACCGCGTTTGACGACGGTGGAAACAATGTTCTTGTCACCCAGAGCCGTTCGTAACCGCAGCACGGCCGTCTCCACCGCGTGAGTGTCGGTGCCGCTGCCGGGCAACGCGTTGAGCAGATCGTGTCGCGACACCACCGCGCCCGGCCGGTGCGCCAACGCCCGGATGGTCGCCATCCCGGCCGGTGGCAGTTCCTTGACCACCTCGTCGACCAGGACGCAGGTGCCGCGGATCTCCAACAGGTGCCCGGCCACCCGCATCCGGCGCGACTGCAGCAGGGGTAGCTCGTCGGTGATGTGGCGGGCCAGCGCACCCAGTCGCATCCGTTCCGGTGCGGAGGTCGGCACACCGAGCCGCACGAGCGGCCGGGCGGTGATCGGACCGACGCACATGGCATGGACGTTGGTGCGCAACGCATTCAGCACGTCGTCCTCGACACCGAGGTCGGCGGCCCGCAACAGCAACGATGCCACCGCCGGTGCCGAGGTGAAACTGACCGCGTCGAAGCGCTGCTCGGCGATGGCGAGCACCAATTGGTCGAACGGTCCGTTGCGCGGGGCGGGATTCCAGCGGTACACCCGAATGGGAACCACGTCGGCGCCGGCGGCGCGCAACTCGTCGAGGAACTCGGGGAACGGATCCCAGTCGTCGTTGGTGCCGTGCAGTTGCACCGCGACCCGCATGCCGACGATGCCGCCCTCCAGCAGATAGTGCAGCAGTTCGCGCGAGGATTCCGATTCCGGGGACCATTCCTCGGGAAGCCCGGCGGCACGCAGCGCGCCGGTGGCCTTGGGCCCGCGCGACACGATGCGCGCATTGCTCAGCGCGGCGGTCAGTTCGTGGGCCAGGCCCCACCCGTCGGCGGCGGCGATCCAACCGCGCAGTCCGATACCGGTGGTGGCGATGACGATGTCGGGCGGGTCGGCGATCAGCGCCTCGGTGTTGGCGCGCAGTTCGTCGTCATCGGGCAGCGGCACCATGGTGATGGCGGCGGCACTGGTCACGTCGGCGCCGCGTCGGGTGAGCAGGGTGGCCAGCTCCTCGGCTCTGCGGGCCGAGGTCACCGCCACCCGGAACCCGGTGAGCGGCGCCCAGTCAGGTTCGGTCATGTCACCTGTGTATTCAGTCGGTGTTTCTGGGTTGTTACCCCGCGATTGCACGCGGGTGTCGTGACGGGCTCGGTCGCGATGGGCGTCGCGAACAACATTGGACCGAGGCTATGAGCGCATTGTTGCACGAGCGCTGCCGGCGGTGACCCGGCCGTGAACATCCGCTCACCGCCGATTCCGGCCGGCCGTGAGGTGCGGGTCCGGCCCGTCTTACCAGACGTCCCCGTCGCGCCAATCACAGCTCAGCTCCGCGGTGGTGTCCAGTTCGACGCCGACCGGCAGCACGTAGACGCCGCCGTCGTCCTCGGGTGTGCGCACCCGCCCCGTGGGCGCGAGCACCGACGTCGGCCCCGCCCACTGCTGCCACCCGCGCGGCAGGTACAGCTGCAGCCCGGCCTCCGAGGAGCCCAGTGCACCGAGCTGATAGGCCCCGCGCAGCACCTGTTCCAGCGCGTCCATGATCGCGGTGGCCAGGCCCTGGCCGCGCCAGTCCTGCCGGACCGCGACGGCCTCGATGTATCCGCAGCGCAGCGCGGTGTCGCGGTAGAGCAGCCGGCGCTGGACCACCGCGCCGTGGGCGATGATGGCACCGCGGTGCTGGATCAGGGCGTGCATGCCGCCCAGCGCGTGCTCCCAGTCGCTGTCGTCGAATGCGCCATCGGGGTCGTCGGCGAACGCGTCGACGACCATCCGGTGCGCATCGGCGCGCGTCTCGGCATTTAGATCGGCGGTGTGGATCAGCCGGGCGGTGTGGACCTCCCGGACAGCGCCCTGTCCCTGTGTGTGACTGCGCACACCGCCGTTTCTACCACCATTTCAGAACGGGCGGCGCGGACGCGACCAATGCAGCCGCACCGTCTGCCCCGGCCGCACCTGGCCCAGCTTGTCGATGCCCTCGTCGGTCACCACGCCGATCACCGGATAGCCACCGGTCACCGGATGATCCGGGCCGAGGATCACCGGAAAACCGTTGGGCGGTACCTGGATCGCGCCACGGGTGGCACCCTCGCTGGGCAACTGACGATCCGGCCACCGGTACTCCAACGGCATCCCGACCAGTCGCATGCCCACCCGGTCGCTGCGGTTGGTCACCAGCCAATTGGTGCGGACCAGGATGTCGGGGTCGACGAACCAGTCGTCGCGCGGGCCCGGCACCACTTGCAGGTCCAGGATCTCCGGTTCGATCGCACCGACCGGCGCCTGGTCGATTTCGGGGAAGTCGGCGGTGTGCTCGCCGACGGGCAGCACATCGCCGACCCGCAGCGGAGCCGGGCCGATCGCCGACATCACGTCATAACTGCGCGACCCCAGGACCGGCGCCACGTCGATGCCGCCGCGCACCGCGAGGTAGCTGCGCAGACCCGAGTGCGGCGCACCCAGCGAGATCACCTCACCATCTCGGGCGTAGTGAATACTGTTGGTGCCGAACGGGACTCCGTTGACGGCCGGATCGGTGTCGGCGCCGGTGACGGCGATGGTGACATCTCCACCACGCACCCTGGCGGAGAACCCGCCGAAGGTCACCTCGACGGTGGCGTGTTCACCGGGATTGGCGACCAGTCGGTTGGCCAACGTGTGCGCCCGACGGTCGGCGGCACCGGACCGGGTGACACCCATGTGCGCCATGCCGGGTCGGCCCAGATCCTCGACCAGGGCCAGCGGTCCGGTACGCAGCACTTCCAGCGTGATGCTCATGCGATCTCCCGGAAAGCGACGGTCATGCCCGGCGTCAGCAGGGCGGGTTGGGCGCGTTCGACGTCGAACAGCACGGCCGAGGTCCGTCCGATCAACTGCCAGCCGCCGGGGGATTCGCGCGGATAGACACCGCTGAACTCGCCCGCCAGCCCGACCGATCCGGCCGGCACCCGGGTGCGGGGCTCGGCCCGGCGCGGGACCTGCAATCGCGGATCCCCACCGACCAGATAGGCGAATCCCGGTGCGAAACCGCCGAATCCGACCTGCCACAGGCTTCCCGTGTGGGCGGCGACGACCTCCTCGACGGTCAGGCCGGTGAGCTGCGCGACATCGGCCAGGTCCGCGCCGTCGTAGGTCACCTCGATCACCACGTCGGGCTGCTCGGCCTTGCCCACCTCGTCGACCGCCTGGTGCAGGCTGAGTTTCCCGAGCCGTTGCCGGGTGGGCGCCAGATAGCGCGGGCCCGCCAACTTCAACAGGATGGTGCGCGAGGCGGGCACGATGTCGAGGACACCGAGCAGCGCGGCGCGCTGCAAGGTGTCGGTCCAGGCCAATACCGCCGCGGTGCTGTCGAACTCGAGCAGCAGCGCCTGATCCCCATAATCGCGAACGGTGCCCAACTCGCCGGGCACATGCACTTCCGTCGTCACGGTCATCTACCGAAGCTACCGCCGAGTAAGTTCGTTCTCGACGTGTCTGTGGGCTTTGCCAGAGGAGCCTTAGACGCCTATCAGACAGCTGGCTGGTAGGTGGGTTCGCGACGCTTGACGACGGCGATCACGCGGTAGGTGATCGGCAGCATGACGACCTCGACGATGGTCTTGTAGAACCAGCCTTGCGCGGTGTAGATCAGGAAATCGCTGAACGAGGTGATACCGATGACGCTGGCCGCGATCGCGCAGAACACCACGGTGTCGCCCAGCTGCCCGATGAACGTCGATCCGACCAGGCGTGCCCACAGGTGTTTTTCCTTGGTCCGTTCCTTGATCAGCACCAGCGACCACGCATTCAGCGTCTGTCCGACCAGAAAACCCGCCATCCCGGCGATGATCAGGCCCGTGTAGGCGCTGACGATGTTCTCCAGGTGCTCCTGGTTGGGGTAGAAATCGGCGGCGGGCAGATAGACGGTGGCCCAGAACGCCAGCGCCGCCAGGATGTTCATCGCGAAGCCGAGCAGGATCGCCTTACGCGCAGCCTTGAAGCCGTACACCTCCGACAGCACGTCGCCGATCACGTAGGTCAGCGGGAAGATCAGGAAACCGCCGTCGGTGATGATCGGCCCGAACTCCACCCCCTTGGTCGCGGTGACGTTGGAGATGATCACCAGCGCGGTGAAGACGGCGACGAAGATCGGATAGTAGGCCGAACCGACCTGCGCATAGGAGGGCCGCGGCGGGGTCTGGGTCGGGCTGTTCACCCGGATATCTTCTCAGGTGAGCGCGGCGCTCAGCATCGGCGGCAGTTGGTCGGCCACCGCGGGCAGCGCCAGCGGGGAGCTGAACGTGATCGCGGCGCCCAGGTCGCGACCGGTGAACACATTGCGCCGGCCCTGCTCGGCGATCAGCGGATCCACCGTCAACGCCGCGATCTCGGGGTCGTCGGCGCACCAGATCAGGACATCGGCTTCTCCGAGCACCTCGGACATCTGATCGCGCGGGACCACCGGATCGGTCTCGGGAACCTCGAACCCGAGCTGGGTGAGGAACTCCGTGCGCCAGCCCGGCGGCGTCGTCACCAGGTCGCCGTCGTCCAGGCTGCCCGGCAGCAGCAGCGCCCGCCTGCCCTTGAACTCCGGATGCTCGGTGGCCAGCCCGGTGAACCGGTCGTCGATATCGGCGATGAGTTTGGCCATCTCGTCGTACTTGAACACAGCCGTGCCGATCGCGGTGGCCTGGTCCTTCCACGGTTCGAAGAAGGCCTGCGTCCCCGGCTGGGCGATGGTGGGAGCGACGCCGGATAGCCGGTCGTAGGTGTCACGGTCCAGTCCGGCGTTGGTGGCGATGATCAGATCCGGGTTCAGTGCGGTGATGGCCTCGAAGTTGATGCCGTTGTCCAGGTTGAGCACGGCGGGCTGGGCCGATCCGAGCGCCGGTATGGCCCAGGGCCACACCGCGAACGGTTGCCCGCCGAACCACTCGGTGATGCCGACCGGAATGACGCCGACGGCCAGCAGGCAGTCCTGACCGGTCAGCCCGGCGCTGACGACGCGGGTCGGCGCGGCCGGGACCCTCGTCTCACCGAAGGCATGGGTGACGGTGACCGATCCGTCATCGGCGACGGCGCCGGGACGTTCGGACTCGCAGGCGGCCACCGCGGCGGCCGAACCCGCGGCGAGCACCAGTAGGAAGCCTCGCCGGGACCAAGGAGTCGGCACGCGCTGAGCGTACTTCGCCGCCAGTGACCGTGTCTGGTCAGCGACACGCCGATTCCGCGGGCCTTTGGCGGTCGCTCGTCACGGCGCGAGGCCCCGCAGCAGCACGGTCAGGCCGAACTCGAAGGCGTCCTCGGCGCGGTCGGCGACGCTCGATCCGGTGGCCAGGGCCCGCGCCAGTTCGGGTCCGACATCGTCGCCGCCTCCCCATGGGGCCTCCGGTGCGGCGGCATCCAGGGCCGAGCCCAGCACGAAGCTGTCGATCAGCGTGATGATGCGCAGCGTGTCGGCGGGATCGAACCCGGCCGCGGTCAGAGTGCCCGCCAGCGCGTTGTACATCTTGACGGCGTGCGCACTGCCGACGGGATAGGCGGTCAGCAGCGGTATCAGCCGTGGGTAGCGTGCGTAGCTACGCCGGTAGGAGCGCATGATCTCGGCGACGACCTCGATCCACGGGCCGTCGAGGTCGGGTAGATCGACCGCGCTCATCGCCTTCTCGCGCAGCAGCTCGATGATCTGTTCGCGGCCGGTGACGTGGTTGTACAGCGAGGACGGGCTGACCTTGAGCGTGCGGGCCAGGTCGGGAATGGTGAACCCACCGGTCGAGGTGACCAATTCCATTGCCGCATCGGCTATTCGGTCCGTAGACAGGATGGCCACCCGGGGTCGTCCCATGTGAATTCCCTCCAGGTCTTTACAACGGCGTCGCTTCATCACACAATAAACGAAACTCATTCGTTTTAGGAGTGTCGACATGCGCGTTCTGACCGCCGAGCCCGCCCGACCGTTGTCGCGGACCACCGAGTCGACGCGGCCGCCGGTGCGCGTCGCGCTGGTGCAGCACCGGTGGCGACCCGACGCCGCGAAGTTGACCGCCGCGCTCAACGACGGCATCGCCCGCGCCGCCGATGCCGGGACGTCGGCGGTGTTCCTGCCCGAGATCACGCTGCTGCGCTACCCGGCCGACACCCCGGCCGGCCCGAATCCCGGTGACTCCGCCGAGGATCTGCTGGACGGTCCGACCTTCGCGCTGGCGGCCGAGGCTGCGCGCCGGCATCAGATCTTCGTGCACGCGTCGCTGTACGAGAAGGCCCCGGCCGCCGACGGTCTCGGCTACAACACCGCGATCCTGGTTTCCCCGGCCGGGGAACTGGCCGGCCGCACCCGCAAGATGCACATCCCGATCTCGGCGGGCTATTACGAGGACACCTACTTCCGCGCGGGCCCGCCCGAGGACGCCTACCCGGTGTATTCGCCCGAAGGTCTGGGTGCCCGCATCGGCATGCCGACGTGTTGGGACGAATGGTTCCCCGAGGTGGCCCGCAACTACGCCCTCGGCGGGGCCGAGATCGTGGTGTACCCGACAGCCATCGGGTCCGAACCGGTGTTCCCGGATTTCGACACCCAGCCGCTGTGGCAGCACGTGATCGTCGGGCACGGGATCAGTAACGGCCTGTTCATGGTGGTGCCGAACCGCACCGGTGACGAAGGTGCCCTGTCGTTCTACGGGTCGTCGTTCATCTCCGATCCTTATGGCCGCGTGCTGGTTTCGGCGCCGCGTGACGAGGAGGCGGTGCTGGTGGCGGATCTGGATCTGGACCAGCGGCGCGATTGGCTGGAGCTGTTCCCCTTCCTGCTGACCCGGCGGCCGGACAGCTACGGATCGCTGAGCGCACCCGTCGATCCCGAGCAGCCGTATGGCGTGGGACATGCCGCGACGGCGGTGGTGAAGTGAGCTATCTGATGCCCGCCGAGGGCGCGCCGCAGGACCGGGTGTGGATGGCGTTCCCATCGGCGGGTTACTCCCTCGGGGACACCGCGGCCGACCACCATGAGGCGCGGTCGACCTGGGCGGCCGTCGCCCACGCCATCGCCGAGTTCGAGCCGGTCACCATGCTGGTCGATCCCGACGAGATGGCTTCCGCGAAGAAGTATCTGTCCGCCGATATCGCGATCATCGAGGCGCCGCTCAACGACGCCTGGATGCGCGATATCGGGCCCACGTTCGTGCACGCCGAGGACGGCTCGGTGGCCGCCGTGGATTGGGTCTTCAACGGTTGGGGCGCCCAGGATTGGGCGCGCTGGGACCGCGACGCCAGGGTCGGTGCGCTGGTGGCCGAGGCGGCCGGTGTGCCCGTGGTCTCGTCACCACTTGTCAACGAGGGCGGCGGAATCCAGGTCGACGGTCGCGGCACTGTGCTGGTCACCGAGACCGTACAACTGGACCCGGGCCGCAACCCCGGCCTGACCAAGGCCGATGTCGAGGCCGAACTGGCCCGCACCATCGGCGCCGCCGAGGTGGTGTGGCTGCCCAGGGGACTGACCCGCGACTCGCAGCGGTTCGGCACCCGCGGGCACGTCGACATCGTCGCCGCCTTCACCGCGCCGGGCCGGCTGCTGCTGCACACCCAGACCGCCGAAAGCCATCCGGACACGGTGGTCTGCAAGGAGATTCGCGCCGCGCTCGGGGACCGGTTCGAGATCGTGGACATGCCCGCACCGGCAACCCTGACCGATGATGAGGGCTTCGTCGACTACAGCTATATCAACCATCTGGTGGTCAACGGCGGCGTGATCGCGTGCAGTTTCGGCGACGCCCGCGATGCCGATGCCGCGGCCATCCTGGCCGAACAGTATCCGGGCCGCAGCGTGGTCGCGGTGGACGCCCGGCCGCTGTTCGCGCGCGGCGGCGGCATCCACTGCATCACCCAGCAGCAGCCTTCGGCTCGCTGAACGTCGAAAGGCCGGTCATCGCGAAATGCCCGCGATGACCGGCCTTCGCGACTGTCAGACCAGGGTGGTGGTCACCGGGATGTTGCCGCGGGTAGCCTTCGAATAGGGGCACACCTGGTGGGCACCCTCGATGATGGCCTGCGCGGTCTCGCGGTCCACGCCGGGGATGCTGACATTGAGCCGCGCCTCCAGGGAGAAGGCGCCGTCGGTGTTCACCAGGTCCACCTCGGCGTCCACGGCAGTCTCGGCGGGCAGCTTGACCTTGTGCTGGCCGGCGACCAGGCCCATGGCGCTCAGGTAGCAGGCCGACCAACCGGCAGCGAACAACTGCTCGGGGTTGGTGCCGGTGCCCTCGGCGCCGGGGGCGGTCAGCTGGATGTCCAGATTGCCGTCGGAGCTGTACGACTCGCCCTGGCGTCCGCCGGTGGTGTGGGTGGCGGCGGTGTACAGAACGGACATGGTGCTCTCCTTCAAATCCTCGTCGGTCGGTCGTTCCGGCCTGACTGCTGGGTAGAACTCCACCGCCTTTTGAATCATTCCCGATTAAATCGGACACGCTACAATTGGGCATGGCTGAACTGCCCAAGCTTTCCGATTTCCTCTGCTTCGCCGTGTACTCGGCCAATCTGGCCTACGGCAAGGCCTACAAACCCACCCTCGACGCGTTGGGCATCACCTACACCCAGTACCTGGTGATCGTCGCCTTGTGGGAGGAGGACCATCAGACCGTCAGCGGGCTGGGAGACAAGCTGTTCCTGGAGTCCAACACGCTGACGCCCATCCTCAAACGGCTGGAAACCATGGGCTATCTGACGCGCAGGCGGTCCACCCAGGACGAGCGGCAGGTGGTGATCAGTCTGACCGACGTCGGCCGGGCGCTGCGCGAACAGGGCTTGGAGATGGACCTGGTGGCGGCCACCGGCCTGGAACCCGATGAGCTGCGAGCCATGCAGAAGGGGATCACCAAACTGCGCGACAACCTGCGCAGGCACGCCGCGGGCGGCGAGTGACGGATCAGGGTGATGCGGGCGCGTGCCCGGCCACCGCGATCGCGGCGCGCCGGACCGCCCCACCCAGATCCCGGATCTGCGCACCACTGACCGCGCCGAACGGCGCCACCGCCACGCAGGTATCGGCACCGCCGTCGGAGCGGGGGACGGGTGCGGAGATGACGAAGACCTCGTAGCGAGTGTCGTCGTCGAGTTCGGAGTCCAGGAAGTCGATCTCGATGGTTTCGGTGACCGCGGCGGCGATCCGGGTGTTCAGGGTGTCGCTGCCACCGTCGCTCAACACGTGCAGGGCCTTCAGGATGCGGACGATCTCGTCGTTCATCCGTTCGATGACGTAGCCACGGCGTGCCGCCTCCTCGATGACGGCCGTCATCCTGCGGCGAATCGGCGACGCGGCGTCCCCCAGGCCCGCGAACCACTGGGCCTGCGCCGAATCATCCAGTCCGGTCACGAATTCACGACCGAAAGGCGCCACCATCGGCAGCCGAAATCCACTGGTGAAAGAGGCCGCAACACCCGGCATACCGGCCGTCTCGTCGGTGACGATGACCGATCCGATCCGCCGGGACAGCAGTGCCTGGCAACCGGTGGACACCGCGAGTTCTCTGAGAACCGGCGTGTGTCGAGGCGAGCGCAGCAGCGCCGAGACGCCGTTGTTCAACTCGTAGGAACCGCCGACCTCATCTCGCACCACCCACCCGCGCGCGGTCAGTGCCGACAGGATCGAGTAGGTGGTCGAGCGACTGGCGGCGGCGCCGGCGACGACCTCGGTGTGGCTCAGCGGCCGGTCGGCCGCCGCCAGCAACTCGATGATGTCCAGCACGCGGTCGGTCGGTGGCGATGCCGACGACGGCGGATTCGGCATGTGCTCACCTCGGGGGGCCAATTTCGGTTGTGTTGAGGAAACGGCCATCAATCGCGGAGGCGATGGCCAATAATCGATTCGAAATACTGTACATCGCGTCCGAATATTCGGACAACAGGTTCGGGGGTCGAATCATGAACCGACGACGTGTGTCCGCGCCGCTGGCGGCCGAGATCCCGGTGGGCCGCGTCGGCGGGCTTGCCTTCGCACTCGGAGTCGGGGTCGTCACCGCGGGTCTGGCGCTGGCCACCCCCGCGCATGCCGACACCGGTGAATCCACCGGCGCCGCGTCCTCGTCGGAATCCGCGGACGCGCGGGACACCGAAGCCCGCGACACGACCACGCCCGAGAGCGCCGACTCAGACCAAAAAGCCGACGATGACAAAGCCGAAACCGACGACGACGATGATGCTCCGGTCAAGGGCCGCAGTGTCCGCACTGCGGACGATGACGAACCCGCACCCGATAGGGACCGCGACCACACTCGGGCCGTCGACGATGACGCATCCGAGTCGCTGAAGCCGCGCACCGGTCCCCGCCGCAGCACCGCACCGCAACACCACGTGGCGTCCACCGAACTGCGCACCGAGGCGGCCGAACCCGAACGCAGCGAACCGCAGATCGACGAGCTCACAGCGGATGTACCGACCTCTCAGCAGCCGGACGCCGACGCCCCGGCCGGTGTCGTCGTCAGCAGTCCCGAGCGTGAGACCGAAGTTCGCACCGTGATGACCGCGCGCACGGAATCCTCGGGCGCACTTCCCGATCCGGAACCGGCGACGCCCAGTCTGTGGACGTTCCTCGCCGGAATCGGACGGCACCTGCAGCGCACCTTCGACAACCGTTATCCCACGCTCAGTCCGACGATTCTGGACCGAACCCCCGAGGGTGTGGTGACCGGATCGCTGAACGGTTTCGACTTCGACGGCGACGATCTCAGGTTCACCGTGGTCGGTCGGCCGAGCCTCGGTCGCGTCGAGATCGACCAGGAGTCCGGGACATTCACCTACACGCCGGTCGTCGATTTCGCGTCCTACGGCGGCAATGACGCCTTCACCATCTCGGTGATCGACAAGGCGCCGTTCGCGCTGCACGGTCTGCGCGGGCTGATGAATCTACCCTTCGACCTGATCCGGGGTATCCCGTTCGTCGGCTCGTTGTTGTCGGATTACCTGCCGACGACGACGGTGCGCAGCACGGTCAAGCTCACCTTCGACGGTACCGGGGAGGTCAGCGCGCTGGCCTTCCCGCCCGGCTTCCACTGGGGTGTAGCCGGTGCGGGTTTCCAGCATGAGATGGGAACGGGCACACCGCTGGACGTCAACTCCGATTGGTGGCAATGGACGCACGATCCGTTCAACAGGCTGCTGTTCGGCTGGAAGCCCGATGCGCGGCCGGAGAACGGGCCCGGTCAGTACACCCAGTACCCGGGCGATATCGCGCTGGCCCGCGACGGTGTCGGCGCCGACACCTATCGCATGGGCATCGAGTGGAGCCGGATCTTCTCGTCCTCGACCGCCGGCGTGGACACCTCCGGCGGCTTCACGCCCGAGGTGCTGGCACAACTCGACGCGCTGGCGAATGCCGACGAGGTCCAGCACTACCGCGACGTGTTGACCGCGGTGCGGGCCGCGGGCCTGGACCCGGTGGTCGCCATCAATCACTTCACCCTGCCGCTGTGGGTGCACAATCCCGCCGAGTTCCGTGGGCCGGCCATCATCGGGCGGACACCGACCGAGGCGGCGGGCTGGACCTCGAGCGCCACCGCCGAGGAATTCGAGAAGTACAGCGCCTATCTCGCCTACAAGTACGGCGATCTGGTCGACAACTGGATCACCCTCAACGAGCCGGTGAACTCGATGCTCACCTCGTATTTCGGCATCCCGTTCGGTACCGGCTTCCCGCCGTCGCTGCTGCGCCCCGACCTCGTCGCGCGCGGCTTGCGCAACGAGGCCGCGGCACATGCGGCGGCCTACGATGTCATCCATCAGCTCGACTCCACCGCGAATGTCGGTATCGCGCTGAACATGGTGGCGTGGCGTGGGGCCAACCCGGAGAGCCTCAGCGACCAGCGCGCGGCGGCGGATTTCAGCCAGTTCTACAACCGCTGGTTCCCGGACGCGGTCATCTCCGGCCGGATCGACGCCAACTTCAACGGTGTCATCGAAGATGACGAGATCCACCCCGAATTGGCGGGAAAGGCCGACTTTTTCGGTGTCCAGTACTACAGCCAGGGCAGCGTGATCGGCTTCGGCGGCAACCGGGCCAACTCGTCCATGCCGATCATCAAGGGTTACCCGCAGTTCGCCCCGTTGCTCAACGTGGCGTTCAACACCGGCTGCCCGTCGGTGCAGTGCAGCGATATGCGACAGGTCATCGACCCCGCCGGATTCCGGGAGGTCCTCGACATCGCGGCGTCCTACGGTGTGCCGATCTGGGTGAGCGAGAACGGTGTCGCCGACGCCGATGACAGCGACCGGGCCTCCTACCTCGTTCGCCATCTGGCGGTGCTGAACAAGGCGATCGCCGACGGCCTGGACATCCGCGGGTACACCGCCTGGTCGTTGGTCGACAATCTCGAATGGATCCTCGGGTATCAGCCGAAATTCGGCCTGTACTCGTATGATCCGGTGACGCTGGAGCGCACGCCGCGACCGAGCGTGGGTACCTACAACGACATCTTCACCAACAGCGCGATCTCTGCGGAACTGTTCCGTCAATACGTCAAGGACCGTCGCGTCTGAGTCACGAGGTGGAGTCTGTGGCACGGCGGCTCTGTCCCATACTGCCGCGTCGATGCCGGCGCGAGACTACGGGGCGAGCTGGACCTTCAGGTGATCGCCGGACCGCGACATGGCCGCCGCATAACCGGCCGCGGCATCGTCCAAGGGCATGGTGGTGGTGAAGATCCCGTCGACGTCGAGCCGCCCGGTCTGCAGCAGCGGCACCAGTTCGGGCCAGGTCTGCTGGACCGGTGCGGTGGTGAGCCGGATGGTGAGGCTGCGGATCAGGCAGGCCAGCGCCGGCAGCGGGTAGGGCTGCAGATCGTGTACGCCGACGATGGAGACGGTGCCGCCGCTGCGGACGGAGTCGATGGCGTCGTTGATCGACGTGTCGGTGCCGACGGCGTCGATCACGGCGTCGACGCCGATCCCGCCGGTGGCCTCGCGAACCGATTGTGCGGCAGGGGAGTTCACCGGGTTGGCACCCCACGACTCGGCGCGGGCGCGGCGGGCCTCGACCGGGTCGACGGCGTAGACCGTGGCCGCCCCCAGGGTCAGGGCGCTGCGCAACGCGCACATGCCGACCGCGCCCAGCCCGATCACGGCGACGGTGCCACCGATCGGGATGTCGGCGCGTTTGGCCGCCGCCCAGCCGGTCGCCAGGTTGTCGGTGAGCAGCAGGGCCTGTTCGGTGGTGATGGCCTCGGGCATCTTGAGCAGCTGGAAATCGGCTGCCGGCACCGCCAGCAGTTCGGACTGCGCCCCGCCGAGAGCGCCCGAGCCGAAGATCTGGGGTCCGTGCACACAGCGGATCGGGTCGTGGGTGGCGCAGCCCGCGCAGCGGCCGCAGCCGGCCACCGAAGACACCAGCACCCGGTCCCCGGTTCGGTATCCGCTGACGTCGGAACCGATCTCGACGACGGTGCCCACCGCCTCGTGGCCGAGTGCGACCGGATCGACGATGGGGTAGTGCCCCTCCAGGAAGTGCAGATCGGACCCGCAGATCGCGGTGGCCTCGACGGCCACGATGGCACCGTCGGGCCCGGGCAGTTGCGGGTTGGGACGGGTGTCCACCCGGACGGTGCCGGTGGAATCGACGACAACGGAACGCATCTCAGGCCTCCTGATAATCCGACCATATGGGTTGGTACACCGCGTCGTGATACGTGCTCAGCCGCCACGGGCTGACGGTGTGGATTTCGCCGTCGGCGTTCTTGAAATAGGAGTGCTTGATCGACGGGTGCGCCCACACCGTCTTGCGAATCTCCTCCTGGGAGCGGCGGTGCCATTGCGCGGTGGGCTCGGGCCGCGGTTCCAGGGTGCGCAGATTCTGGGTGATGAGCCGTTCCAGGCATTGGTTGATATAGCGCATCTGCAGTTCGGAGTTCAGGATCAGGCTGCCGCCGTGGGCCAGATGCGCGCCGGGCCCGTAGGTCATGAAGAAGTTGGGGAACCCGGGCACGGTGATGCTGCGGTAGGCGTACGGTCTGCGGCCCCAGACCTCGTGCAGGTCGGCGCCGTCGCGGCCGGTCACCGTGATCGGGAACAAAACTTCAGTGGCCCGGAAACCTGTGGCGTACAAGATGATATCGGCGTGATAGGTGGTGCCGTCGGCGGTGACGACGCCGGTTTCGGTGATGCGTTCGATGGGGGTGCGGACCAGCTCGACATGGTCGCGCTTGAGTGTGCTCAGCCAGCTGCCGTTGTCCTGCAGGGTGCGCTTACCGGTGGCCGGGTAGTCCGGCAGTACCTTGGCCAGCAGCTCGGGGTCGTCGCCGACCTGGGTGGTGATCCAGTCGGTGAACATGATGCGTGCGATCGCGTTGATCTCGCTGACGGCGTGGGACTGGTCGGCGTAGTCGGGGTCGACGAGCGCGGCGTCCAGGCCTTTGTCGGCGCCGGGCCACAACAGCAGGAAGCGGTACCACCGGCCGTAATAGGGCAGATGTTCCATGGCCCAGCGGACACCGTCGGCGACCGGCTCGTGATACATCGGGTTCGGGAACATCCATTGCGCGGTGCGCTGAAAAACGGTGAGGCTCTGTACCTTGTCGGCGATGGCCGGCGCGATCTGGAAGCCGCTGGCCCCGGCGCCGATCAGAGCGACCCGCTTGCCGGTGACGTCGACGCTGTGATCCCAGGCCGCGGAGTGAAAGGCCGGTCCGGTGAAGGTATCCGCGCCGGGGAAGTCCGGGATCTGCGGGCGGTTGAGTTGCCCGACGGCGGTGATGACGGCGTTGGCGGTGAAGGTCTGGTCGTCGGTGCTGACGGTCCAGGCGTCGCCGTCCCAGCTGACGGATTGGACCTCGGTGTTGAACCGGATGTGCGGGCCCAGGTCGTGGCGAGCAACGACATCGGCGAAGTAGCGGCGCAGTTCTGGCTGTTCTGCGAAGAAGTGGTCCCAGTGGTTGCTGGGTTCGAAGCTGTAGCAGTAGAAGTGGTTGGCGACATCAACGCGGGCGCCGGGATAGCTGTTCTCCCACCACGTTCCGCCCGGTCCAGCGTTCTTCTCCAGGATGGTGAAGTCGATGCCGGCCTGCTTGAGCCGGACCCCGGCGAGCACACCGGATTCGCCGCAGCCGATCACGACGACGTGGAAGTCGCGGGTGTCGGCCAGCTTGGCGGGGCGTCGTGGGTCGGAGCCGTCGAGGTCGAGTTCCTCGAGGACCAAGGCCAGGTTGTCATCGCCGACGTGTTCGCAGGCGGCCCAGTCGAGCATCTCGCGGACCAGTTCCGGCGCCAGCGGGTCCGGGACCGGGCAGCCGGCATCACGGTAGGCGGCGATCACCGGGACGGCCTCGGCGCGGGCGCGGGCCTTGTCCTCCTCGGACATGAATCCCTGCACCTCGTTGAGGAACAGTCCGGCCTGCTTGTAGTCGCGGATGAAGCGCGGGTCGCCGGTGATGTGCACCAGTGACAGCAGCAGCGTGGGGATGCTGACCTGCTCCAACGCGGCGGCGATGTCTGCGTCGGGGGTGTCGAACGGCTTGCCGGCGTGGAAGCTGCGGATCACGCGGAGTTACGCTACTGTGCGTAGCGTTAGGGGGCAAGGGTGTGGGGCACCTGCTGTCGATTGCCATTCTGCGTGGCGGATCGCCATTTCGAATGGCGGAAGATGGCGGAGCCGCCAGTTGGATGACCAACCTGTTAGCTGGTCTTTGTATATGCACGGGATGGACCCGCCCGCGTGCACCTGCTACGGAAGCTGCAGCATCGATAACGGCAACGCGGCGTGATAGTGGTGCCCAACTTGTCACCACAGTGGGCCAAACTAGAGTCGTGCTAACTCTGCAGGGCGAAGCCGACAATCGGGCACTGGTCCAGAAACTTGTGGCGGCCCGAGCGAACACACGATTTCTCGACCCCCGACTGGCCGATCTGGAAGATCGGCGGCACGTCGACGAGACCCTCCGCGGCCCCGCGGAAGTGCTGTGATTCGCCAGTTCTGGCTGGTCGTCGCGGCTCGCCTGCGGCTCCGCCTGCTTGCCGAGCAGCAGTGGTGGCGCTGGCGCAACCGGTGGCACCGTTGGGGTGTGCGGCGATCCCTCTGGCTGCAAACGCGATCGAGTCAGGTCGACGGGCACCGCAAGAATCTAGGCGTTGCGGTAAAGCTAGCGACCCAATCAGCAGGTATTGCAATCGCTGCCACATTGCTGTTGTTAGCCACAGAGAGCATCGGCGCGGCGCTCTCCCAAATCTGTTGGGGCCCGATTCAACACATTGCCGGTACCCGAGAGTCCAAGGACTACGAGTCGCTCGTCGGGGTTCTTATCGGTGCGGAAGCGACCCTGCTGGCGTTGTACTACGCGACCGTTGGCGTCGTCGCGTCGACAGCCTACGCTTCAGTTCCCGGCGATATCCGGAAACTGTTCGTGCAACAGCGGATTAGCACCGTCTACACCCGCGGTATCGTCCGAGCTTTGGTGTTCACCACAGTCCTATTCGGGCTCGGCTCGTTGGGTTATCACGTGCGGGCAATCAGCGTCATCGCCGCAGTCCTTCTAGCTCTATTAGCGGTTCTGCGTCTGGCCGTCGTCGGTATCGCCCCATTCGGCTTTTTCGACCCAGCTTCTTTGACGCGAGATCTGCCGCCGCGGTTTGGGCGTGCTCTCTCTCGCGTCACCACGTTACCTATGGCACTCGATGAAGGCAGCCAACAGCAGGCACACCGCGACGGACGGGAAACGCTTGAGCTTTATCGCCAGATCACCGATCTGGTCGCAAGCCGCCCGATCCGAAACTCCGCAGCTCCCTTGGACGTTGCCCGCCAACTTCTTGTCCTCATTGCCATATACGCATCCCAAAAGAACCGTATCCCGTCAGACAGTGCCTGGTGGCCGTCAATTGCCCGATACCCCAACTGGTTCACTCTCAGCGCCGATCAAACCAACCTTGCTTTGGCTGTATCCACGGGTGTGCATACCCCAACGGGGCCGGACTTGCTGTGGATAGAGCGACAGTGCGCCGCCGGTATCTCCAAGCTGATTGTGATCGTCGGACGCGGTCAGTTGGATTCCTTTACCAGCTTCCTGGACCAAACTGCCACGCACATACGCGCATTGAGCGGTCGATTGCTGTTCGATGAGGCCCTTCTCCTTGAGGACCACATCGTTGCGGCCATTTGGGAAGCCGTGGAACCTGCCACCGACGATCCCGCTCTGACGGCGTACCTGGCGGAGGAGCATGAACGCGACCGGGTGATTGCAGCTCAACGCTCAGTGGTGCTGCTGATGAATGTGTGGCTGGGTTTAGTCGACGCTGCTGAGCACCTCACGAATCGGCAACTCAGTGCAGATGTCGATCGTGTCATTGCCGACCGGAATGTTCTCTACGAACTGAACTTCCCCCGCTCGGCGGTTGAGATGCTTGAACAGCTCAGCGAGCGAATGATATTCGAGAAAAGCATCGAAGGCCGACAAGTCACCCCGACGTGGTTCGTCCACCACCACGTGGCGCGGGTCTTAGCTCAACGCCTAGCAGCCGGCCAGCAGGCAATCATACAGCGATTCACCGGGCGCACTATCAAGGAGGTAAAGTCGGCGATAGATGCTCAGGATTGGAAACTGGCAGCTATGGTCGCCTTTTCGGCACTAGAAATGATCGACAAGATCGACTCCCACCAAGCGCTCATCGCGGGTGCCCACCATACCTTGCGTCAATGGAAGAGCGCTGCACTCGACGAACCCAACTGGCCCAACCAAACTGAGTCGTCATCGCTCGACGGTGCCTTGCGGAGACAGGTACTTGGGTACATCGCTGAGTGCCTGCCGAATCTGCCTGCCAGCCCACATGATCGGCGACAACCTGATCTCTACGGACAAGCCTACGTGTTTGTCTTCAATGCAACATTTGACGCAATCCTCGATGGCGATCACGACCGGGCTGCAGCCTGGTTCACGACGCTGTTCGATCAAGGTCAGGCCGCAGGCCGGCGGATGATCGCGGATGTGGCGGGACAGCTACCACTCCTCCAATTCATCTACACCGTAGAACCGCTCGTCGCGATGATGGAACTCAGCGGCTACGCGATCTTGCTCCAAGAGCTCGCTGGCGAAGGGATCTGGGAAGCTATCCGGGCGATGTGGGACTCTCGGCGTGACGAGCTCGGCGAGCACTACCTACCAAACCTGCTCGAGATCATGGCAAATGTCGACTCTGCGTTCTCCTTGAACGACCTCTACGTCCTGCGCAGCACCCGCGAACAGAAGCTAATCCGATTCCTTGAAGAGCACGACATCACCGACCCCGAGGATTCCTTCGACTTTGACAATCCCTATGCCCGGCGGACTAACCAGCTTTCGCCGATCGTGGCGGCCTTCGCTCCGGGAGATTTCGGAAGCACTTGGAAGCCAACCGATTTGTTCCTCGTTCACTACGTCCTGCCTCAACTTGGCGACGACACCAAAGTTCCTCCGAACCTCAGTTCGCTGAGACAGACGATTGCGCAATTCGAGGAGGACCGAGTGACCGATGCGGAACGAGCGGTCCAGCCGGTCAACACCGACCCTTCCACCGACAGCGCCCACGGAGATGATGCAAATGCGTGATCGACATCAAGGTCTCCGTAGCCACCGCCGCACGCAGTTCTACACCCACGAGGCCGCCGAAAGCGATGCCAACCTGGTCGACCGGATTGATCGTCTGCAACGCGATCAGCTCCGATGGGGTAACTTCTACGGCCACATTTTCACCGAAGACACTGAGCATATCCTGCCCTGGCGGGACGACTCTGACAGCGGCTTCTCCATTTCCATCGAGCCCTACAGCGAAATGATCGAGAATTTGGTCACTGACGGTTTGATTTCACCGACTGGTCCATCCTCGAGGCTTGAGACCGCGGTCCGGTACCACCTGAGCTGGATCGCGGACATGATGTTATGTGGTCACGCAGTCTACGAAATCGATCTACTATCTGACGCCGACGGTGAAAAGGTGGCGTTCAGGACCGGCTGGATCCCCCAGGGCACCATCGACAAACGGAAAGGACGATACATCCAGTACGTGCCCGAGGAGCTTGGAGAAGGGCGAAAGCATAAGGGCTGCTATTACGTTGAACTAGACGAAGAAATGCTCATCTGGACGCAGCTGCCACGTTCCACGCGCCTATCCTTACGCCGAGCGGCTTCAACACTCGCTGAGGCAAGCGTCCAACAGTCCACCCCCTCAGCCATGCTTCACGCGAGAGTGAAAGAGTTCAACCTGCAGCAATTTAAGGACGCCCAGGCGCGTGAAGTTCTCTCGGCTACAAAAGGTTTAGGTTGGCACGGACGTTGGCTCTTCGACGAGCAAATGACCTTGCCCTACATCACGTGGCGCCACCTAGAGTTCCTACGGTTGAAGATTCTGATTCGCGACGCGGGCATTGCCAGCATAAACCGAGCTCTTGTCGTAGCTGGTGCGTCGATCGGATTTAACGCGCAGCTAGTACTCCGCGGCGCAATCACTGCGCCCGACGTTGATCGCGCGCAAAACGAACTGCGGACAGGAAGTCGGCCACTTTCGCAGTTGCTCGAAATGGACGTCTAACGGTGGTCGCCCCTACGTCGCGAACAGTGTCCGGAGCAAATTGCTCGAGTTCAGACACATGAACGCGCGTCGACGGTTGGAAAACAGAGCAGAACCGGCACGGTTGCCGTCGGCCGGCTTCGGGCCGCGCTGTCCATGTCCAGCGTGCGCCGCTGAGCGCTTCTAGATCGCCGACTACACAGCCCAGCGCTGGTCCTCCCGGTATCGCGAGTCGGGGCTGGCCGGCAGGCTGATCGTGCTCACGACCGCACCGAAGCCCCCAATCAGACCCCACCCGCACCTGGCGTCGGATCACCGAGTCCGGGGACCTGGTGGTCCCGCAATCGGTGTTCTTGAGAATCGTGCTCACGGCGAGCAGAATTCTCTTTACCTGCTGTGGGTATTGCGATGGTGTGTGAGTCCGAGGTCGATGTTGATTCTGCGGTTCTGACGTACAAGACCGCAGCGGGTGACCTGTGTGCCGCGAGAGCCGTGGCAGCGCAGCCTGTGGAGCTCTACAGCGCCCAGCCGATACGGGTCTTTCGGTGGTACGTGGGCCAACGGCACTATTCCGGTGAGTATTGGTCGTCGACTGAGCGGGATCTGGTGCCGCACGAATCTCGTCTGGAAAAAGCGACGCTGATGATTGCCGACTTCGACCCGATCGTGCACCGCATCGTGGCTCAGCCATTCCTGCTGGAGGTGTCGGTGAATGGGACACGGGTCCGGCACACCCTTGATTACCTGTTGGGCACTGATCTGGGTCCGGTGGTTGTCGACGTCATGCGCGCCGAGCGATACGCCCAAGACAAGTACCAACTGTTGGCTGCCTGGACTCGGCGGGTGGTGCAGTTCCTCGGCTGGTCTTATGTGGTTTCGATAGAGCCTGAACCGGCGCTGCTGGACAACGTGCGATTCCTATCCGGCTACCGCCGCGACTGGCTGACTAATCGCGCCATCGTCAACGAGCTACGCCAACAGCGAGACCAATTAGCAGGAAACACTCTCTGTGACATCGAATCCCAGTTTCCACGTCGAAGTCAATCACTGGTCCGTAGCTCACTGCTGCACCTGTTGTGGCGGCACGAGCTGACTTTCGATGTCACTCGCCCGCTGCAGCCCAGTACGGTGCTGGGAGTGCCGTCATGAGTTTCGCGGGTGTGCGGGTGGGCGCAGGAACCACTTTCCGGGATGGCATTGATCTGTTTCGGATCGTAAAGACACACAACGGTGACGGCCTGCCAGAGATCGTCGCAGAAGACATTCGCACCGGCGATCTGTGTCGATTCGCGATGGAATACGTGCTTTTCGCGGCGACCGTTCGTATCCTCGGCGAGGATCTCTTGCCGCTTATGTGTGATCCGGGCGATCCCATTGATGTGCTGTGGGACGCTGCGCCGGAGGAGTGCCGTCGGGAGGCGCGCGTGAAGGGCGCACACATTCGGGAAGTACTTACCGGGTACAAATCGGGCAACGAGGATTTCGCCGAACACGGTGAGCCCCGACCTCAGTATCGGCCAAGTCGGCCCCTGGGGGATCGTATCGAGGCCAAATGCGAAGAGATGAACTGGCATAGCCGAACGTTGGAGCGCTGGATCAGTAACTATCAGCTCCGGGGTGAGCCCGGGTTGATCTCGCGGCGCGCTATCACGCCGAGTTTGGGAACCCGTCAAGACCCGCGATGGGTACAGACAGCCCGCGAAGTGAAAGCAGAGTTCACCTTCAAATCGAAACCCTCGCAGTCCCTGATCATCGCGCACACCAACGCCCGGCTGATCGCCCGGTACGGGCCAGAGGGTGTTGGTCTGCCTTCGGAGAGGACAGCGCGCCGCATTCTCAGTCAGGAGGAGAAGTTGGCGCCGCTGTTCACCGGTTCGACTAAGCACATCCGTGATGTCGCCGGCCGGCCGCAGAGTGTGTACGGCAAGCTGCTGCCGACGCGACCGGGGGAGTACGTCCTGATGGACACCACCCGTCTGGACGTCTACGCGATGGATCCGCAGACCTTGAAGTACGTCGGCCTGGATCTGACGGTGGCGATGGACTGGTACAGCCGCTGCATCATCGGTCTGCGCCTGACCCCGACCACCCGCGCCATCGATGCCATGGCCGCACTGTATGAGTGCTTCCGCCCGAAACCGGCCGGTCCGGACTGGCCGGCACGGGCGGTCTGGCCTGCCCATGGGGTGCCCCGCAACGTGTGGGTGGACCGCGACAGCGTGGATCCCGGCGGTGCGCTGCCGGCGGCGACCCCGGCCATCGTCCCCGACAATCTGCTCGTCGATCACGGCAAGATCTTCGTATCTTCCGCCATGCTGGGTGTGTGCCGCAGCATGGGCATCTCCCTGGCACCGGCGCGGGTGAAGATCCCCTGGGACAAGGGCCCGGTGGAGCGGTTCTTCGGTACGGTCCGCACTCTGTTCCTGCAAGAGCTGCCCGGCTATAAAGGCCCCGATATCTATTCGCGCGGTCTGCATCCCGAACTGGACAGCTTCTACTTCATCTCTGAGATGGAAGCGCTGCTGCGGGAATGGATCGCCGACGTCTATCACAACCGACCCCACGACGGCATCGGCGAACCGCAGCTGTGGAACCTCGGTTTGAGCCCCGCGCAGATGTTCGCCCGCGGCGTCCAGATGGCCGGTTACATCGAAGCACCCCGCGACCCCCAGCTGGCCTTGAACTTCCTGCCCCTGGTGTGGGTGAAACGCCGACCCGAAGGCATCGTCATCCGGCGCCGGGTCTACAAAGGCGAGGTCCTGGATGCCTATCCGCCGGGGGCGCCCAGCCCCTACACGCAGAAGAACGGCCGCTGGCCGATCCGGGTCAACCCCGACGATGTCCGCACCGTGTACTTCTTCGACCACAAGAACAGCGGGGAATGGATGCCGCTGACCTGGGACATGGGCCGAGCCATGGAACTGCCGATGTCCGAGGAAGGATTGGACTTCGTCCGCGAGATCCTGCGCACCGGCGACCGCGCCGTCGATGACCGGCTCGCGGTCGCGGCCATGCTGGATCGCCGCTCGCTCAGCCAATCCCTGGACACCGAGAAACGCAATGCCGCACTGCGCCTTTCCCGCGAACAGTCCTCACTGGCCGCAGACCTCGACGCTCTGGCAGAAAAGAGACACAACGCCAAACAGCGACGGCGTCGCGCACGAGCGGTGCCGCCCAGCGATGCGATCGAGGCGTTCGTCGACGAACTCGATATACACGAAGACGAAGACGACGATCTTGACGACGAGTTCGATGACTCCACGGCCACCTACCGGCTGATGGAGGACATGTGAGCGCATCCGCCACAACACCGAACATGACCGGCCTGGACAACGTCACCCTCGCCGGCAAAGAAGGCTGGCTCGCCTACGTCAACGCCCCCAAACGCGAACAACCCGAACAGCTTTCCACCCGCGCACTGCACCGGCTCAGCGCCGACGCATTCGATGACTACCGGGTACTGCGCAACACCTGGCACAACAACCTCGGCCCGTTCTTCACCCCGCAAGCCAAGAAGATCCACGACCAACTGACCATCGTCATGGACGCCGATGCCACCAAAGACGGCTGGCAAGCCAAAGACGCCGTCGCCATCGACGGGCTACCAGGGCTGGGCAAAAGCACCACCGTCAACGCGTTCGCGAAGACCTTTCACGAGCAGGAGGTCCGACGCCACGGCCCGTTCACTGCTGCCGGGGATGAACGCCACCCGGTCATCCGGGTCGGGATGCGCGGCAACACCGGCATGACCGCCTTCAACAAAGCTATCTGCGACTTCTGCGGGCACCCTTCTCGGCGCACCGGCAATGTCGACGAACTCGGCCGTCGTGCCTTGGACCTCGTCCGCTTGTGCGAGACCCGCCTGTTGCTCGTCGATGACATCCACTTCCTGCATTGGCAGCGCGACGGCGGGATCGAACTGAACAATCACTTCAAATTCATCGCCAATGAATTCCCACTCACCGTCATCATGATCGGCATCGGGATCTCCGAGCGCGGCATCCTGCGCGCGGGCACCGCCCAGGAAGCCTTGGCCCAATTAGCTCGCAATACTACCGAATACAGCTTCGAAGGCTTCAAAAACACCACCGAACGTCAGCGCCGCCAGTGGCGAGAACTGCTGGCCAGCTTCGACCACCGCATCGTGCTGGCCCGCCACCACGAAGGCATCCTCATCGAGCACGCTGACTACCTCTACCAGCGCACCGACGGCCACATCGGATCACTGTCAGCGCTGCTACGCCGTGCCTGTGCCGCAGCGATCTACACCAAAACCGAAACGCTCTCTAAGAAGCTGTTCGACACCATCACCATCGACAGCGCCGCCGAACGTGCCCGCAAGGAACTCACCACCGCCTACAGCACACGCCCCCACGCCACTAGAATCTTGGAGAAGTACGCGAGCTAGCCGTGGGTCCGGTGTAATCAGTTCTGCAACGACTTTCAACGATTCGGAAGAAGCTCACGGTCACTCTGACAGCAGGCGCAGAGCATGACCCAGTCAAACACCGGCTTGTGAACCAAGGGGCGCAATGACAAATGAAACCAGCGAAGGTGGCACGTCAGCCGTTACGAAGCTGATCGCGTCGGGTGCGGGCGCGACCGGCGTCGCTGCAGGAGGGGTGGCGGGCTTTCTAGTCGGAGGACCAGATGGCGCTATTGCTGGAGGCCTGACTGGCGCCCTGCTGCAGGACGGTATGAAGGCTGCGGTCGGCGAACTCGCGGAGCGCTTAAGGACTAGGACAGAGCGTGAGCGCGTGGGATCCTGCCTTATCCAGGCGTATGAGCTCATCGCTGAGCGCCTCAACGATGGTCAGGCGCTACGGGATCCGGGCTTCTTTAAGCGTCGTCAACGTAAAGACCAGCAGGAGTTACGTTCGGAGGCGGAAGAACTGCTCGAAGGGACGTTTCTCGCGGCCCGCGACGCTTACGAAGAGCGGAAGGTGGAGTTGTTGGCCCGTTTCTATGCGAATGCAGCCTTCGAACGTCATGTGGATGCCAGCCACCTCAACCACATTTTGAACTTGGCCAAATGGCTGACATATCGACAACTGGTCATCATCGGGATAGTCGGACACAGCGACCTGAGCGTGGTCCGACAGTCGGATTTTCGAGATTCAGGCTCTGTGTCCAACGCCACGATCGGCGTCCTGTACGAGGTGTATCAGATGGTCGGACTTGAACTTATAGTGGCGAGAGACTCGTCATACATGATGGGCGTTGCCGATATCAATCCCGCCCAGTTGCAGCTGCAGGGCAAGGGTCTGCTGCACGAATAGGTGACATCTGAGTTGGCTTGCCCGGCGTGGGCGGGCTGGAAGGATGTCCCACATGGCAAGGCCCTATCCCCGCGAGTTCCGCGACGACGTCGTCCGGGTCGCCCGCAACCGCGACCACGGGGTGACGA
>NZ_JBSFSB010000012.1:0-144397 GCF_053589535.1 Mycobacterium sp. NPDC003323 | reverse complement strand
CCCCCCGCTTCGCGGTGGGGAGACCCCCGGCTGACGCCGGGGTGAAGCATCCGCCGGCTTCGCCGGCTATACCGTAGATTGCTGAGTTATACTGTGCTGCAATCGTTTTCGAGCATCGGGTTATCCGCCGTCACGCTCCGCGTGACTTTGAATGTCACTGTCTTGCAGATTGTTTCGCGCTTCGCGCTCAACACCTGCATGCTTCCTCGTTTCCATTGTCTTGCAGTCACTTTCGGAATGCTCCGCATTCCTTTGTCATATCTACAGTGTAGCAACAGTTTTCGGGTTTCCGCCACCTTCTCAGTACAGCCTTATCCGGCTATCTCCATTGCCGTCCAATCAATTACGTTCCACTCTTCGACCACCGTCGCTACACCCTAGCGCTACTTCCCTCATGCCAATAACGCTTATCGCTGGTCTCGACGTCTGCACCCCCATCCGCCAGCACCCCCCACGCTGGCTCCGCCAGCCCGCCCAGCGAGAAAGTCGCCCGAACAGCGACACTCTCGCATGTAACGTCAGCCACATGAGCGACATCAACGCCTGGGCGTATGACGACGATCGCCTCATTGCCGACCTTCGAATCGAGTCCGCCGGGGTGCGCGCCATTGGACACCGCGTACTGGAGTGCACCGAGACCGTGGTCGGCGACGGCGCCGCGGCCGCGGACTTCCTTCGGGACCTTGCGGCCCAGATCGAGGCGATCGCGAACGCCGCTCAGACAACGGTGGGGCACGTTGCCGTGTACGGCGAGTCCATGCGGTCCGTCGATGCCATGGGCGACTGGTTGATTCGCGGTGAATAGTGATCGAGCGTGAGGCCGCGGTCTATCGCGTGGTGGTGCCAACCTGCGGCATCAGTGCGCCGACGCGTATGACGTCGTACTCCGACGTTGAGGCAATCTCTTCAGCATCGGCGGCGACTTGATCTGCGACCGCGGTGGCGTCCAGCACCGCCGCACGTAGCGACTCGCCCAGATCCTCATTCAGATAACAGCCGGCACTTTGGTGGGCTCGCAGCATGGACTTCACCTCAGCGGCTGTGTAGGTGATGTGACGCACTGTGGTGGTGGTCTGGGTGATCGTGTAGCAACCGTCGTCGTGACAGTGCGCAGCGCTGCTGTCGGCGAGGCTCACGGGTTGTCCTCCGTTGCACAGATCTCGAATTTTGCTGGTCGGGACAGGACGGTCTGGTCGACACCGTTGTAGACCTCGTGGGCTTTAACGGTGGCCGCGGCGATGGTGAAGCGCTGACCGGACTCGATGCCCAGGGCGCGGCTGGCGTTCCACACTATGGTGTGCCCGTCCTCGGTGATGGCTACCAGGAACGTCGTGTGGCCCCAATCGCCCTCTCGGTAGATCACGGTCTTGGCAGTGGCGGTAATGCCCTTGACGCGTTCACCGATCTCTCCAAGGTATCCGGCGACGACGGGGTGGGCTTTGCGTTCGGCCTCTATCTGCTGCTGGCGGGCGTACACCTTCACTAGCGAGCCCAGGATTCCGACGTTGCGCCCAGAAACCGTTTCCCCGCCCAGGAGCACGCGCAGGTTGCGGCCGTAGTCGCTGTCAGCGGCGGTCTCGGTCACGGCCGCCTTGATGGCGGCGATCAGGTCGATGTCGGCCAGATACTGGCTGGCCTCGGCGGCCTTGGCTCGGTAGTAGCGACGGTCGGCATCACGCAGGCCTTCGATGTTCGCGAACAGGCTGGTGCGGACTCTGCTGACGGTGGAAATCTCCGAGTACATTCCTGACGGCACGTAGGAGCGGCCACGGTCAGAGTGAGCGAACGCGAATGCCAGCACTGCGTCGATCGAGGCACCGTAGTGTCGTGGACCGACCCCACCGTCGATGTCGTTGTGGGTGAGGTCTTCCAGTTCCTCGTCGAACGTCAGAGACCACAAGCCTTTCGGCCGGACGCCGGTGTAGAGCTCGATGCAGGAGTGCCCGAGCTGCAAGATGGTTGCGTCACGCTCATCGCGCACGAGGTAGAGCCGGGACCGGCTGCGCTCGACCTGGCAGTGATCGCAGGTGTTGTCGCCACGCGGGCTGTATCCGTTGAGTTCCTGCCCGGGGGCCGAGTGCACGGTGATTCCCACCTGCTCGGGGACCAGGACGGCCACGAACGTGAAGTGGCCGTGCCGCAGGGTGAGCGGCCCGACGAGAGTCGCCCGGACCCAGGGCTCGACGATGTAGGCCGGTTCATGCTGGCTCATCACGGCGCGGTCGACGCGAACGGCCTTCTTGACCTCGAACTCTTCGTATTCGATCTCGAATCGCGCATCCAGGCCCGCGTGGGCCAACCGTTTGTTGGCTTTCGCGATCTTGGCCTTGAACGCTTCTAGGTTGTGGGCCGGGATCTCCCACGTCTGTGTCTGCTCGTCAGGCTCCGCCGCCCCGGCGGCGCACTGGCCATCTGTTCCGCGGGTGCTGTCTGTTCGCATGATCGTCACCACTGCGTCGGCGCATCGAGCGCGCGGACCGGCTGGGCGAACCACTGGCGCATGCTTGCTGCGGCTTCGTCGCTGTCGCCTCCGTTACCTATGCCGCGCCACACGACCGTGCCGAGCTGGGCTTCTCCTGTGCCGTCGTAGTCGGTGTAGTTGACAAGGGCGCAGTAGCGGGGCCGCTGCGTCGAGACAGTGAACTTGGCGACCACGCGGTTGGCTCCGCGAGTCCATTCCAAGGTGCCGTCGCTCTCGGGTTCGGCGATGCTCCAGCCCTCGCGCGCTGCGAGGCTGACCAGTTCAACCAGCGGGGTCACTGCGTTGCACGCCGGTGCTGCGGCGCCCATCAGGCGACCTCCTCACTGGTGAGGACTTCACGGACCGGTGAGGCCAATGCAAGGCGTTCAAGAGTGGCGATCTGTTCGCCTGACAGCCCGATCGTCCTACCAGCCTCGCGGCTGGTGAACACCGCGGTACCGAGGACGGGGAGAGCCTGTCCGAGCTGGGCCGCGATCCTGGTCGCGGTCGTGTTGATGACCCCGGTCAGTGCGGCAGGGTCGTGCCGGTCGATGTAGACCAGGATCTCCTCATCAGTCCACACATCGATCGACTCGGACAGCTCCGCCAAGGCGAAGATCCGGCAACCGATCTGGTAGCACAGCGCCGAGGCGGCGCTGTCGTGCTCGTCGAGCACTAGCGGCACCACCGACATCGCTCCGTCGGTACCCACCCGAACCATCACGGGTGAATTCTCGTCAATCACAATCATTTCCCCTTCTACTGGGAGTCCAGGGCCCGCCTTAGTGCTTGCCCCTCGTGACAAGTCAAACCCTACCGCCCTAAGCGCTCTCGCGGTAGGCAATCCGCAACGCCACAAGGCGAATGGGATCGGCCTGCCACTCCTACTGCTCATCCTCGGCGCTGGCGCGACGGTTTATCAATAGGGCCAACTCGCCGAGCACCGCTGCGAGTGTCACGTCTCCGGGATGCTCCAAGTCCAGCTCGTACTCCCTCCCGAGAAACTCCGTCCAGGCGCGTCCGGGGATAGACACCTCCTCGGCAGGTGCCGCCCACAGCAACCGTTCGATCTGCTCAGCAAGTGCCGCTGCACTATCGGCGATATCCTCACGAACATCAGCATTGTGCTCGTCGTGTTCCCGGTAGTCTCCTGCAGACACCGAATCCGAGTCCAGCACGCTAAGCCGGTCGAAGTCGGCCTGCAATGTCGTCAACGCCGGAAGCAGCGCAGCAGCTCCCTCACGCACGCGCTGAGCCAGCTGCCATGCAGCGCGACTGTCGTCACCGACGCAGCGGCGTTCCAGCTGCACCGCCATCGCCACCAGCCCGCCGTGTCCCGCGCGCTCTTCGGTGAAAGTCATCGAATCTCTCCCTCTTGTCAAACCTTCGGAAACCATGGGCCCGCCCAACCTGCTTGCCCGTCAACACTGTCGACACTAGCGACGCCCTCCGACATACCCAGCAAGGTCACGACCCCTCCCCACCCCTGTGCCGGGTGGGGAGGGGTGGTGCAGCAGTGGTGGACGCTGTTGGCGCAGCGCCCACCACTGCTCACTGCTCAGTCGTCGTCGACTCCCATAACCTCGTGGCGATTGATCGCCCCGTACAGTTCCCGACTGCTGAGTTCACTCAGTGCGTCCGCAATCAGCGCGTCGTCGACGTCGTCACTCGCAGCGTCCGCGCTGCTGGCGCTCACGCGCACCGTGACCCGCACGCGCGCCTCCACTTCGACGCGATACTCCCGCACACGCGCTCGCAGGCCCTGCTCACGCATGAACTCATCAAACCGGCTACACAAGTCGTTGTCATCAGCGTATTCATGTGCGGCATCGACGATGCGCTCCAGTCGCTCTCCATGAATGCGCAACTCGCGCTGCGCCGTGTCGCGCTCCTTAATCGCGACACGGCATGCCCACCACCCGGCGGCCACTGCCGAAACCCACTGGGGCATCACCCCCGCCGCCGCGCTCGGCTTCACCTTCACCTCCCACATGGACCCCGACAACACTGATCCCGCGCCGTCGAGCGGCACCACAGCGCACCGCCGCTCACCGGTCGGTGAACCGTCCTCTACGACCAGCCACCCCTGTGTCGGCCCGGCGTCACCTGGTACCTCCACCACCGAGCCCGACTCGACACCGTTGCCCAGCAGTTCGACCACCGGCCTCTCGGCAATCTCCGTCTCCGGTTCCATCACAGCAGTCACTTCGATTCCCCTTCCGTGGGAACTCTGCGGGCCAGCCGGTCGCGTGCCCGTCACCAGCGATTCTACCTGCCACGTCCGACCGTTTCACACTGAATCGCGTTGCGATACAACGTCTGTCTCTGAGATTCACCGACACCTCCCCATCCCTGTGACGGGTGGGGAGGTGTCGGTGACAGAACATGCACCAAGGCGTATGCGCGGCGCACCGATGCCCCCGCAGGGAGGTGACGAAATACCACTCACTGCCGGCGCCATCGGCACCGAGGCGCTCGTCACCTCCCTGCGCGGTTCAGCCCATCGGCGCCGGACGTACCTGTGCGACCACCTGGCGGATCTTGTCCGGCTCTAGGCCGGCCTCCAGCGACATCCGAAGCATGGCCGCCATCCGGTGCGTGGGAGCCTCGGATAGTGCCGCATCCACGGCTACACCGGCCAGTACACCGTCACCGCGCACGTAGGCCGATACCGCCAGCAGGGCCAGCGCCTCCGCACGCCACGCACCGGGCAGCACTCGCGCCAGCACCGTCCACAGATCTTCCGCAGCTGCCGCGGTCGCGGTGTCGGCCAAGGCGAACAGCTGATCTCGGACCGCGATGTCGGTCAAGGTGGCGCCGACGGCGGCCAGCTCGGCATCCGCAATGGCCGCACCCGCTGCCAGCCGACTCGCCACCGACGTCGCCGCCCGCACTGCTTCAGCCACGTCGACCTGTCCCGCGACCGCTGACTCGACGGACTCGACGGACTCGACGGACTCGACGGACTCCAGGATCGACGCGACCGCCCTCACCCGCACGGGGTCCAACGCGATCAACGCCTTGACCTCCGAACGGCTGCGATAAAGGCGCTGCCCGCTGGCAACCCTGATCGCCGCGATCTCCGACGCCATCGGGTCCCCGAGAGTTCCGGAAACCCCGCACCCGTCAGCACAGTGCCACTGCCCGCCGGCCTCAATCCGGTCGATGGCCAACACCGATAGCAGCTCAGTCCCACACTTCTGCAACGCCGCATCGAGCTCGCGCATCCACGCCTTGATCTCCTCCCCGCACATCGCGCAGTGCGCCTGATCCTCGGACACCACCACCGCCACGACGCCATCGGCAGCCCACACCGGCTGGGCTCCCACCATCATCGTCACCCCGTCCGCTCTCACATCGGCCAGATCGGCGCGCAACACACAACCCAGCGACCCCTCGACAACAGTCACCAGCACCAACGATTCACGCGGCGGGAATCCAAGAACAGGAGCGATGGCCTCGATGAGCTTGCCCGGTTCGCTGATAGCACGCATGACAGTTCCCCTCTCCATGGGATTGACGGGCCAGCCCGAACGCGTGCCCGATACGTCCAATTCTACTGTCGCCCACCGACAGAACCGTCCCCCCACCACCGCCTGCCGCCGCCGCCCCCCATTGGCGGTCTCCAAGTCGCTCCCTCCCCACCCCGTGCCGGGTGGGGAGGGAGCGAGGCGGGGCGGCCCGGTCGGTGGTAGCCTCGCCACCGGCGGCACCGTCCTGCATCACCCCTCGACGTCAGGACGGTGCCGCGGCTCGCTCACGCTGCGGTGTGCTGGCCCTCGGTGTCGGACAGTTCCGCTGCGATGGCCGCATTGACCTCAGCCAGTTCTGACCGGGCGGCGGCCAGATCGGCCGGCTCGGCCAGATCGGTTCCCGCGATCACAGTGCGGGCAGTGGCCGCCTGCTCGGCATACTCACCTCTGCGGGCGCGGGTCTCGCCGAGCTCGTCGTCAATGCCGCCGATCCACGCAGCGACCATGGCCTCCGACCAGGCTTTGACCGCGCCGGCTCCACGGCGCCAAACCCGGCCCGGTACCGCCTCGGCCCACAGAGTGCGATACTCGAACGACAGCACCAGCCGCCGACCCGGGTCGCTGTCCTCGATGCGTATCCGTACCCGGCCATCGCTCCAATCGCGCCCATATCCCGAGAAGACCCGGCCCGGCTCACTCTGAGTGCATGCCCGTTCGGCAACCACCGACAGATCGATCGCGGCCATACCCGAGCTGTGGGCGGCGAACTGCCCGAGCCTGTCGATCCGCTCGTCGGCGGCCTGCTGGCCGGCTTCTGCGCGGGCTGCCTGGCTCAGCAGGGTTTTCACGTTCTGCTGGACGGTGACGTGTGCCAGCCGCAACTTGCGGACCTTGGTGGCCAGTTCGTGCTGACGCAGCAGCAGATCATTGCCCGCCGCGGCGGCTTTGAGCTCCCCGAAGCTCAACGTGCCGTCACCGGACAGATCCTCGATCTCGCGAGCCTGACCGTCGACGCGGTAAAGCTGCTCGAATCCGCGGGCCTTGCGCTCGACGATGCCAAACATGTAGGCGTCGAAGGTGCCTTCGGTGACGTAGGAGTAGATGTCGACCACGTCGTGCTGATTACCGTTGCGCACCGCGCGGCCGTTGCGCTGCTCCCACGCCGCCGCGGTCCAGGTGGGGTCGACGTGGTGCAGCGAGTGCAGCCGGTTCTGGATGTTGGTCCCGATACCGACCTTCGGCGTCGACCCGATCAGGACCGCCACCCTGCCGTCTCGGCATCCGGCGAACAACGCCTCGCGTGCCTTGGGGGTCGTGGCTTCGTGAGCGAACCTGATCATGGCGGCAGACACCCCGCGTGCGATCAGGGCTTCGCGTAGCCGCCCGTAGCTCTGGGTATCACCCGGGCGTGGGGTCCCCAGATCGCAGAGCACCAGCTGGAATGCCCCCGGCGTCGCCGATCCCCGGTACACCAGGTCTCGGGTGGCGTGGTGGATCTCGGCGACTCGATCAGCGACAGCGCTCAGCTTCGGGGCGGTGTCGTTCCGGTGCTTTTCGGACAGGTCCCCACCCCTGTCGGCGGCGCTGTCGATGCCCACCAGGTGCGGGTCCAGGGCGACCTTGCGTCCATCACCACAGATCAGCAGCATGTTGTCGGCATCCGCGCTCACAACTCGTTTGCGCAGCGCATCAGCACGGGTCACCAGCGTGTCCATGAATGCCTGCTGCCGTGGTGTGGGTGTGGTGACCTCGGTGTGGCGGCGCACCTCCGGCCGTGCAAGCCCTACGCTGTCAGCGCGGACCATCGACATGAACTCCGCGAGCATCACCCGCAGCTCGGGCACGTTCTGGATCACCGAGGGCCGGCGCCGTGACCGGAATCCCGCCCCATCGGGGCTGGTTTCGATCAGCACCTCGTAGCGCACGAACTGCGCCGCCCAGGCGTCGAAGTGGCCCAGGCCGGTGCGGTCGAGCTGGTCAGGCGCCAACATCTGCTGCCACACGAAACCCTCGGCCAACGTGTTGGTAAACGGTGTGCCCGTCATCAAACACGCGTGTGGCCGGTCGGGATGGGCTCGCCGGAGCATGGCGATCTTCAAAAACAGGTCGAGTGCGCGTTTCGAGGACCCCAGTGAAAACCCCTCTGCGCGTGTCGTTACCGGCAGGCGCCGGAACTTGTCGGCCTCATCGACGATGAGATAGTCCAGACCCAGATGCGAAAACATGACCGCCTGCGGGTCGTTGTAGGCCGACCGCAGCCGCTCAATCTTGCCCTGCAGAGCCCGCACCGCGGCCGCGATTCGTTTGCCGGCGTGCCCCACGGTGCGCCCGTAGTTCTCCAGCTCGCCGAGCTGATCTTCAAGCCACTGCCGTTCCACACGGGCCGGGACCGGGATCGAGGAGAATGTCTCGTGGGTCATGATGACCAGATCCCAGTCCCCGGTCGCACATCGGGCCGCGAACCGCCGCCGCGCGTCACCGTGGAGATCGTTGCGGGTCACGATCAGGAACCGTCCCGCCGGCCACGCCTGGTATGCCTGCCGAGTTGCCTGTTCTATCAGATGATTTGGGACGATCAGCCCCACGCGGTTTACTATTCCGAACTGCCGCAATGTCATTGCTGTTGCTACCGCGGTCAGCGTCTTACCTAGACCGACCTCATGGGCACAGAACGCTGCCGGTGTTGAGACGGCCCGGTCCACGAAATCGCGCTGCCACGGCCATAGTTCGATGCCGTGCGCCAAGCTCTGGAACGTCAGATGCGAGCCGTCGTGGTGACGCAGCACTCGTGCGTTCATTGTGTCGTTGTAGGTCTCGACGATTCGACGCTCACGCTCGGCGCTCTCCCAGACCCACACCGAGAATCGTTCCTGGATCGCTGCGAGCTTCTGCTCGGCCGCTTCGGTCTGATCGGCGTTGCGCACCCGTCGCCGCGTCCGCGACTCTGAGTCATACACCTCATCCCACACCACCGGAGCGGCGCCGTTGAGACCGATCTGCAGCAGCTCGAAGCCGTCCATCCTCTCGGTGCAGTAGTCGATCTGGGCCTGCGCCGCCATTGACCGCCGGCTGCCCTCCACGTCCCAAGCCGCCAGCGGAGCTATGTGTTCGACCCGAGCGCGAGCACCGAACACCTCACGGCAGAAGTCCGCGACGTCGCCGGCACCCACCCATGGCGATCCCAACTCGATGCGGATCTCGTCGCGGCCCAGCCATGCCGGCTGCACCGCCTCCAGGGCGGTGACGTTGCGCTCATAGCGGCTATCGGCCGCCGCGGCGGCCAGCGCCTCCCGCAACTTGCTGCGTACGTCACCAGATAGGTAGTCGCGGGCGAGCACCGGCCGACCGGTGTTCGGCTCGCGGTAGACCAGATCCCCGAGCAGGTCGAACGCGCGCTCAGCGTCGGTGAGGCCCAGTAGTGCGGCCACCCGGTCAAGGTCCAGTCCGCGTCCCTCACCCAGGCACACCGACAACGCCTCCCCAGGTGTGTCGGCGCTGGTCACCGGCTGCGGTCGTTTGTTGACCCGACGCGTCAGGATCGGCGCCGGCTCAGCCTCTCCGCTGTCCTGGTCGAACACCTCCAATGCGAACACCAGCGCCGCATCGGGGTCCCGGCGGAATCCCGACAGCGTGGCAGCGCGCCACCCCAGGCGCGGCATCCCTGTTTCGGGATCCGGCTTGCCGGTGGTGGCCACGCCACGGTTGAGCGCCCCGAACCTCTCCACGTACTGCGCGTAGGCCAGGGCGCACTGCGCGCGACACGGCTCTAGCACGTCATCAGGGGTGTCCCAGTCCGCCTCAGCCTCGATCAGCGCCACCGCCGCGTCGCGTAAGCCGATCAGCGCGCGCAGCTCAGCAGTAGGCCGTTTCACCGGCTCCAGCGCTCCGTCGACAACCTGGACCACCTGAGCGTCGACGAGATGAAACGATCCCTCTTTGCGGCCCTGATCGTCGGTCAGCCGCACCTCGCCGAGGTCGTCGACGGCATCGCTGTCGACGCCGTAGGCGACCAGGCGGGGAGCCACCGCCGCGAACGCCGCCTCTACCGCCGCCGCGGGGTCCTGGGCATGCACCCTCAACGGCTGGCGGTCGAACCCGGTCAGGGCCATCCGGCCGGCCACCAGATCAGGGTGCGCCGCCCAAAAGGCGCTGACCCGCTCCCGGCACAGCCGCCCGGATACCGTCTGCTCCAGAGTCACCGCGCCCGCACCATCGCCGGCCGACCATCCCAGCTGCTCGTCGTCACCGTCGCGCACCCGCAGCACCAACACGTCGGCGACCACATCAGTGCCCACGGCCCCGAAGTAGCCCGACGGCAGCCGCACCGCCGCCAATAGGTCCGCCCGTGCGCCGATCGCACTCGACAGCGCGCGGGCACCATCGAGCGTGTGCCGCGACGTCACCACCACGACATAGCCGCCGGGCCGCACCGCGTCGACGGCACGGCGGATGAAGTACTCGTGCAACGGGCCGTAGAAGCTACACGCGCCGTCATGCACCCGCGCTGATGAGAACGGAACATTGCCGACCGCCGCATCAAAACGACGGTGCGGCAGCGACACTCGCTGAAGCTCCCCAGTGACGATCGTGGCTCCGGGATGCAGTGCCCGGGCAATCGCCCCCGACAGCGGATCGGCTTCGACACCGGTGTAGGCAATCGGCAAGTCCTGCGGGGCATGCTCTAGGAACGCCCCCGAACCACACCCGAGATCGAGCACCGAACCCCCGTCAAACCCGGCCGCACACAGCACCCCGTAAATGTGCGCCACCAACGCCGCCGGGGTGAAGTAAGACGTATCGACAACCCGGGCCGCCGCCCCCACGGCCTCGCCGGCGATCTCGTCGAGCTCGTCGGCGATCTCGGCCCACACCCCTTCGGGCTGCGCATCGAACACCTTCGCCACCGGCCCCCACCCCGGGAACGCAGCCAGCACCGCTCGCTGCCGGTCGTCGGGAACGCCCCCGTCGAGGTCGCGTACCACACCGGCGGCAGCAACCACCCGTCGCGCCAGACTTACTGGCCCCTCGCCACGGACTCGCAACGGACTAGCCAGAGAAACCACAGACATTCGACACTCCCCTTCGTGGGATCAGCGGGCCCGCCCACACGCGTGCCCGTCACAAAAGAGTATGCCGGAAGCCACCGACAAGACCGCCGCAGTTACCCCCCAACTGTCGAGATGCAGCGAAGATGGACAAGAATCGCCGGCCTACATTGACAACTTCTCGGCATGTATCCCGCAGTTGTCAAACTTCGTTGCATGGCGACTTCTGTTCGCAAAACTAAGGTTTCGATCCCTAGCGGCTCCCAACACCACGTTGTTAAACAATCCCGCACCGGTTGTCAATCTTCGCTGCATCTCGTCACCGACGACGACCCCTCATTGCGCTAACAGCATTCGTCTATCCCTCCCCACCCCTGTGCCGGGTGGGGAGGGATAGACACCTCCCGTGGCCTTCGGCCAGAAGTGAGCCACTTGGCTAGAGCGCAGTCAATAGACCGCGCGCCGCCACGACCTCGGAGTCATCCCCCGCGCGGGCAAGCACAGCCTCGGTAGCCGAATCCACACACAAAGTCAGGTGCGCACGATGGCGCGTCATCGTCACACACATCCTGCCCGCGTCCAACGCAAACGGCTCAGCGCTGCGATATCCCGCCATGGGATGCAGGGCCACCACCGCTGGCCGCTCCATGCCCTGCAACGCATTGACCGTACCCACCAACACCTCTGGAAGATCGGAAAGCAACGCCCGAACCGCACCGGCCTGCGCGACATGGGGAACCGCCACGGCGATATCACCTTCCGACAACGCCACCCGCCCCCCATCGCACCGGTAGTCGAACGTCAGCAACTCCCGCACCCGATCCACCAGTGCAGCCAGCAGCGCCGGATCAGTCGGGCCATGTCTGGTATTGACGCGACGACACTCCAACTCCGGTAACACGGTCCCGTCACTGGCGACCACCGACTCGTCTGGCCGCCGTGAGGTGAAGGGCATCTGCGGGTAGAAGTGCTCCGATACCAGGGCGCATGTCTGCGGCCCCAGCCGCCACGAGTTCGTCAACCGATGCACACTGATCGCCTCACCATGGGCGGCCAACAACGCAGCCGGGGCAGGCTGGTGCGGTCCACTCAACTGGCCGTCCCAGCGCGCCGTCGAGCCAGTCACCACCGGGTCCACCTGGCCGGGATCACCCACGCACACAACCTGCCGCGCAAGCGCCCCCAGCGCCCCCACATCGGAATACGTTGCCTGCCATGCTTCGTCCACCAAAAGGATGTCTCCCCCGACCAGAGCCGGATCGACGTAAAGCAACCGGGCGGTCGTCCCGATCAGAATCTGCCCACCTGTCGAGCGGTCCCACCGCACCTGGTGTCCAGCCACGGTGCGCACCCCCTCAACCGCTCGCCCCGCCCGCTGCCCACCACTCTTGACGATGAGTGCGGCACGGTCACTGACCGCCGTGATCCGCCGCCCCAACTCACTGGCCTGCTCACGCGTCTGCGCAGCCACCAACACCCGCAATCCAACCCGATGGGCCAGCGCACCGGCCAACAACGCGATCAGCCGACTCTTACCCGACCCTGGGCAGGCTGGCACGCAGATGCCTGCCTCTCCACTCCACGCAGCCATCAGCACCCGCGCCAGCATCGGAGAGTTCAACAGTTCACGCCCCGGCCATTCCTGCTGCACCACAACAGGTTTCTCAGCAGCAGGTGGGCGCGCCTGTTCGCGCGAATCAGCCGGCACCGCACCAGCGCGCGCACCCACAAACGACTCAGGCAGTCGACGCATCGCCACCCTCCCCTCTCAAGGCCTCATCATCGGCAGCGGCGATCATCACGGCCAGCGGCACCGCACGGCGCGCGCTCGTAGGTGTCGTGCCCTGCGACAGCCACGAGAACCGACGCCGGTACAACCGTGCCACCGCCGCACGCCTTGACCGGATGGTCGACGGCGACGGCGGGGCAGGGATCACTGTCACCCGCTCTGCGGCCACCGGACGATACCCCGATTTTCGTAGCCCCCCGATGGTCACTTTCAACGCCCCGCCGACCACCTCCGTAGCCAACACGTCCCCTCCGAAACGGTCCCCGACGCCGGGCGTCGGCGCCATCGGCTCACCCGGCCAACCGATTACAGCGGCACCGGGGCGCAACCGGGTATCGAGCCGATCAGCGCGCACCGTGACGCGTCCCGCCTGCGGCCCCGCCCCGACCACGACCTCCCCGCGACAGACGAACCCGCCATGAACGCCCCGCGCTCGCCACAGCGGGTCACCTAACAACGCCGCCTCGAACAGATCGGTCGCATCGCAGCGGCTCGCCAGCCGCGCCGCCGCCACATGCAGTGTCTCGACGCGGTCCCAGCTGCGCCCAGCATTCAACGTCTCCTGCACCTTCCCCAGATGCCAGTCGTCGTCCTCGCGGATCTGTTCCAACCCCGCGAGCAGGTCTCCGCCGGTCACGGCCCGATGCCACACGTGCAGTCCAGCCACACCGGTCGGGACCGCCAGCGCTGCCCGCCACCGGCCCGCATGATCAGCACCGGGCACCACTCCAAGCATGAACCGCTGCCGAGACACGCCCAGTACGTCGGTCACTGCCGAGGTGCCGGGATGGGCGGCACGTTCGGCCCACCACCCGGCCAGCGCCGAACCCGCTGCCGCCTCCGCACTGGCCAATGCTGGGTCAGCGTGACGAGCCGCCAGCTCGCCCAGCACACGCAGCGTGGCAGCAGAGTCGACCACTGCAGTCGCCCCGCCGCCCAGATCACCGCCCGCGCATCCGCTCGCTCGTGCCACCGCAGCGAGCCCCTCGGGACCGTAGCCGCTGTGTCTGTGCCCATCAGACCCCACCGCCTGCACATGCACCACCGATCCGCGCCGCCGAACGCCCACAGCGACCCGCGTCTCCCGCATCGGTGCCGGATTGTGCAACAGCCGGGGCACCGGCACCCCGGCATCACGCGCAGCCACCCGCACCGCCAGGTCGAATAACACCGCACTCACCCCGCACCACCACAGCCAGAGTCGCTTGTTGCACGCCCCCGCCGCGCAGCGGCGAATCCATCGGCTAGAGCCAGCGTCGCCGGATCGTCACCGCCACGCTCGGTGACCTGTCGAACGCTGCCCTGATCCCAGCCAGTACCGGCGAGCACCGCATCGACCCACTGCCCGAAATCGCCCACACCCCGCCCAGTCATGCCGCGACCCGCACTGTTTTGGCCCAGGCGGGCGCGGTGTCACTGGCGCGCGCCCCAATCAGGGCCACGACCAACGGCACCGGCAATTTCCTTGCGGGCCAGGGCGTCCCGCCATCGGTCATGCACACAATGACGTTGGCGGCTGGCCGAGCCGCCAATGCCGCATCAATCCCGACCCGCAGATCGGTCCCTCCGCCGCCGGTCAACTCGACCTCGCTGATCGAGCGGACCTGCCGTGCCGCCGTGGCCTTGGCATCACAGCACAGCACCCGCACCGTGGCCGTCGTGCGCCGCAGCACCGCCCGCGTCTCCGACAACGCTGCCGCCAGGTCAGCCGACCCCATCGACCCCGACGTGTCGATCACCAGATCAACCGCGATCTTCGGAGCCCGCAACGTCGGCAGCAGTACACCGCCGGGTGCGCGCCGGTTGGGTCGACGCCACGAGTGGTGTACCTGACCCTGCTGATCCTCGACGGCTCGGCGCACCGCCGCGCGCAGCACTTTGGGCCACGGCACCACCGCAGGAGCCAGCTGCGCGTCGGCCCACCGGGTCAGGCCCGCTGGCATCGTGCCCCGGCCTGACCCGCCAATCTGGGACTCGCGCAGCACCGCCCGAGCGACGGCCACCTTCACCAGCTCAGCGGCAGCGCCAGACAATCCCGCACCGTTGCCGAGGTCCGCAGCAGCGGGCAGTTCCCCGGCCACCGCACGATCCCCGGCCCCGGACCCGCAACCCTCGCCAACCTCCTCGTCGCCGCCATCCGTGTTGATCGCCTTCGGCGGCGACCCCTCGGGCACCAGATGCCGGTAATACACCTCGGCGGCGTGGCCGTCCTCGCAGCCGATTCCCTGCGGTGTGACAGCCCCCTCGGGCAGGTCCACACCCGCCGCGATGAGGTCGTCGTTGATTTCAGCGTCAGCCGCGTAGTTCCACATGGTCCGGTCCACTAGCGGATCAATTGCCTCGGCACGGTCGCTGTGGTCGCGCAGCAAGTGCCCGATTTCATGCAGCAACACGGCCCCGGCGACCGGTATCGACCATCCCTCATCGGTGCCCAACATCACCGGATCGATGTAAACGCGCCAATGTCGGTCCACCGCAAATGTATTCAGTCCCGGCGCAGCAACCGGCGAGAGTGCGAACAGCGCCCGCGCGAAGTAGGGCATCGCCTCGACAGCCACCATGCGCGCCAGCCGAAACCGCCGCCATTCCTCGGCGCTGAGCGCCCGCACCTCGCTCACGCCGCGCTCCCGGTATCCAAGCCAGCGGCGATCATGACATCACGAAACCGCCGCGCCGACGCCGGAGGGCGAGCACCGGCAGGCATCGCCACGCTCAGATCACGTGCCGCCGCCCCCGCTACGTCCGGTGCACCGTGGGTCGCGGCCTCGACCAACGGACCCCACGCGGTGTTCCATGCGTCTCTGGTGCCCTTGGCCGCAGCCCAGGCCACTACACCGGACAGCACCGCCCACACCTGGTCCGGACGCGCCGAACCCCACGCAACGATGCTGGGATCTGCGATCACCTCCGCGACAGCAGGCAAATCCATGCTGGCACGCCATTCCAGGAACTCACTGCCCGCACCGTCACCAACCAAACCGAGCGCAACCGTGCTGATCGCCGCCAGGTCGTCACGGCGCAGGTGCGCAAGCACCCTCGCCATCGCCTCCCAGGACCGCCGCGACGGCCACGCTCGCCCAGCAGCTTCATCGGTGTCGGGATAGCAGTGCAGCTGCCCTGGGCGCGCCTCGATATACGCGCACACCGCCCCCACTTCCTCGGCCTTGCGCAGGGGATCAGCGGCAACCGCACGCGACGCGGGCAGCGACGAGAACGCCGAACGCATACCGGTTAGCCATTCCTCGGCAGTCGGCGCGAAATCCACGTGCAGGAAACGATTTGCCATCGGTGGCGTCAGGTCGACGCCCCCAGCACTGCGATCCGGCGGATTGGCCGCAGCAACAATACGCACCTCATCAGGCAACTTCGTGCGCCCCACCACACGCTCCAACGCCACCGTCAGCATCGCCGCCTGCACCGAAGGAGAGCAAGTGGAAATCTCATCGAGCAACAGATACCCGCCGTTGGCGTCAACCAGAGTCTTGGCCCAGTCAGGCAGCGCCAACGTCTGAACCGCACCATCGGTGACGACCGGCCATCCCGCGATATCGACAGGCTCGCGCTGAGACCCGATCACCGTCTCCACGGGCACGCCATCAGCAGCGGCCAACGCTCTGACAACCGAGGACTTCCCAGTGCCGGGGTCGCTCCACAGCAGCACCGGAACATGTGCCCGCGCCGCCGCATCGATCACTGTGACAGTGGTGTCAAGATCACTCATAGCAGAGTCCCTCCGAGTGGAATCCTGGGCCAGCCCAACGCGTGCCCAACTACCTGCATACTACCTGGCATCTCCGACATAAACAGCCCGCGCTGCAACCACTTTCGCAGCAATCCGCAGTTCCGGCGGCGATCCTAGAGGATGCCGCGCACCTCGCAGTAGTGGTCATACTCCGACCGTGACACAGCCGCATCCCAGTCAACGCCGAGTGCATCGCACAGGTGGCGCAAATCCCCCAGCAGGTCTGTCAACGCCACCCCGATATCCTCATTTAGCTTCGCACCACCGAGATGCTGCGCGTAAGCCACCAGGCCACGCGCAGCCCATCCGGCACGGATATCGTTGTCGCGCTTCGGGTCACAATCAAGACTATCCAACAGTGACCGCTTCGGCTGACCCGCAATCAACACCGCCAACGACTCCACCGACTCCGCAGGCACACTGCCCGCATTGAACAGCGGCCCATCACCAGTACCGGCATACAGATGCATCAGCGTTCGCCCCTCCCTGGGCTTCTGGGCTCGCCCCAACGGCGTGCCTTCACAACGGGTATCCTACTGCGCTACACCGACATTCATAGGTACGCAGCGCGCACCCTCTCACTGCAACGAGCGATGGCCAACCGACAACACGACGACGACGACACGGCGAATCCGACTGAAGGGGCCGATCACTCCCCACCCCTGTGCCGGGTGGGGAGTGATCGGCAGGTTAAGAACTGTGATCGGCAGAATGGTCAGCGTCGCCGCGGTACTCATCCACGTCGACGACGACCCTGACCGATATCCCGGCAGCTTCCAACTCGCCGGCCAGTCGCGCCGCACACACCGCGTGAACCAGACACGGATACGGAACACCATCGCGCCGGGTGCGCGCCCTCGGGTAGTTCCGCTCGAACAGATCCTGATCGTCGAGCATCACGATCTCACGTACCGAGTCGCTGTCGACCCATTCCAGCTCTGTGGCGGTAGAGGCGATGAAGTCGTCGATGGCCTGCAACTCAGCGATCAGACCAGCCTGGGGCGGCTTGGCCCCTCTTTCGGCGTTGTAGTAGGACTTCTCACCGATCCTGAACAGGGTTGACGCTTGATTCTTGCCCAGACCTACTGCCAGACGCCGAGCCGCCAGGTCAAAGCGCCGCGCCCCGCGGTGCACCTCGACGTCCCGGCCGGCGCGGCTAAGAGCGCCGGCAGCCCGGCCCACCGCGACATGCTGAAGAACGAGCGGGTAAGGATCTCGGTGAAGCGTTGTCACCGCATCGGGTCGACCGTCTATGAAGGCAGCGTGCTCAGTTGCGGCTTGCAACACTACGGCGCCGGCGACAGGGGCCGCTGCGACCAGCGTGGCAGCTTCACAGGCAACGAACGCCTCCATCTTGATCAGCTCACCGACCAGGTGCGGGCCGACCTCGCGCGCCCCGCTCTCGCGAGAGCGGTACTTGCCCGGCTCAATCCGCAGCAAGGCTGACAGATCGTTGGCGGACAGACCCAGGGCAGTCCGACGCGCCACCAGGTCCGACCACAGGTACGGTGCCACTTCGATACTGATATTGGCCCCTTGTTCGATGAAGGCTGTCAGCAACGGATCTGCCAATCCCACGCTCATGGTCCGGTCTCCCTCTATGGAGCGCTGGGCCTCGCCCCTGATGGGCCTGCCCCCTCCTTTCAGGGTACCCCTGCCCGTCTCTGATCTCGGCTGGACGCCCCAGCTTGGCTCGACTTCCGCCACCGGTCACTTCGAACGGGCCGCGCAACGCCCTGGTCAGCCGCCACGAGCCACGATGAGGAACGAAGCGGAGTTGGACACCGGAGCGCCGCCGTCGGGCGGGGCCACGGTGACGGTGACCTGGTAGGAGCCTGGCTCCATGATTTCCACGCGGCTGTTTGGGCTCCCCGAACAGTCGCTGCTGCGCCGAAACTGCGGGAACCCAGATGCCGACGAGACGATTTCGGCGCTCACGGTGCAGTCCCCGCTGCCGACCTTTCCGCCGGGTCCTTGCGACGTCCAATCGAAGGTCATTAGCGGCGGGTTGATGCTGGACGGGTACGACGGCAACTCATAGGTGTTCTGGCCGATCTTGGTGAGGATTCCGTTGCCTATCCGCGGAACCACGCTCACCGACAGTATGGCCGGCTGCGCCGCCACCGGTGGCGGCGCGACCGGTGACGGCGCGGCAACGGTGGGGAGATCCCCGCCGCTGCCGCTTCCGGGGCTCGGATTGGAGGGAAGACCTGTATCGGGGATGCTGACGCTGCCATCGGCCGAGGTGGCGGGCGGCCGCGATACCATCGAGGTAGGCGGCGGAGTCAACATGACTGTGCTGCTCGGCATCGAACCGCCACCGCTGACCTCGGGAGGAGCTTGGCAAGCCTTCAGCGCGGCCGGGATTCCGACCACAGCCGCGACAGCTGCGATGACGGTCGCAACGACGCCGGTCCTACTCCAGTTTTGATCAGTCCCCCCACCCATGCCAGGATCCTGCCACAGGCCCCGGGAGCCGGCGGCCGCAAGCCCTCATCGAGCGAGACGCATGAGCCGCGCACGGCGACCGCGCAGCACGCATGCCGGCCGCGGACTCAGCGTCGCTGCGCATTCACCGATCCGAGGGCGGTTTCACTCCTCCTCATTTCCAAGCGGCAGCTATCGGCCGGCATTGGTCTAGCCAGCGTCGAGTAGCAGACTCATCACTTTGGCGCTGTTCTTTATGATGTGGTGGCTCAGGGGTAAGAACGGGAATCCCGAGCTAAGCAAGTACAGCTGCAGTGATGCCATTCCGTATTTCGAAGCCTTCGCGCGCCAGTTCGCGATCAGCTCCATCATGTTGGGATTGTTGCCCCACGTCGCCCCGGCATCGGCCATCCCTTCCAGAAGTTGGAGGTCGGATATCGGCACGATGCCCGGCGCGTACACCTGCGGGGAGAGGTGTTTGAAGACCTTGTGGCCGCGCACATTGATGTCGAACTGGGTGAGAAGGCCGTTGACGACGCCGGCGTCAGGCACGACGACGAGTGGGGCGTACATCGTCGTCGTGCCGACCTTCTCGTCGCCCCAGCCGCCATGTGTCCTCACGAGGTCGATGGTCGAGAGCAGCTGCCCGAACTTCCCCTCGCTCGCGTCGGCGAAGATCTGCTCGATCTCATCGCTGTACTCATCCCAGGTCGCCAACCCCTGCGCCGCCTTGTCTTTGACCGCGTGATTCGTCGCATCGATCACGACGCAGTGCTCTTTGCCGAAGATCATCCAGTCACATACTGACGGCGTGTCTTTCGTTGTCCACGCGGCCTGCATCTCGTGTTCATCGACGATCGTGGTCAGGTGAGGACACTTGTCGAAGATCCGGTGCAAGATCCCCCCGACGAAGACCTCAAACGCGTCACAAATGGCTGTCTTGAACCGATTTCTCAGGCTTGCGGTGCTGAAGCTGGCCCACGCTTCAAAGTAGAGCTGCGATCCGCACAGTCGGTCGATCACCCATTGACGGCGCAGCAGAACGAAGGTGTCGTCGTTCACGGCCAGGAACGGAAATCTGGTGAGCGTGTAGCGCTGGTTGCCGATTGCACCCCTTTTGCGATCCCCTTTCAGTTCGTCTCTGTACGGCTCCAACGACCTCGCCATGGTGGCGAATAGCAGGTCAATTGCGCTGGCCGCGGCACCATCGGCGAGCAGCTCCTGGCGCGTGAACCGTACCTGTGCGGTACCGCTGTTACGCTTGATGATTCGGGCGCCCAGGCGCATCACTTCGAGCAGTTCGACACCGGTGGCGATCTTGAAGGCTTCTGCTGGGGTTTCCCCCAAGCCCTTGGTGTTTGATCTCGGCGCCCACTCGGTGAACCACAAGTCGTAGGTGTTGGACAACGCGATTTCGTACTTGAGTGGCTGGTTGAATAGCGAGGAGGCAATCTCCTTTTGGATGTGCGGCCGGGCGAACTCGTGGGTCTCTTCGAGACCCATTTTCGGCAATTTCCTTTGTAGCCTCGCGATTTCGTCGTCAGTGGGTACGTCACCTGCGAACTCCGGGTCAGATTCCTGTTCGGAGAGAATCGACAACAGCAGGTGCACCAGACTGTTTCGATCAATGGGCGGTGCTGCCGGATCCGGCGATGCGCACTCAATGATCTCGCGCTGCAGCTGAGCGGTCGCCCGAGGGGCGACAAGACGGTCGTTATAGATGATCGCGCGATTGAGGGCTGCCTCGCACACGCCGCCACTGCCCCCGCCGGCAAGGAAGTCGCGCTCAACGACGTCAACGCGCTGCGTAGTGGTGTAGGCCAAGTCCCACTGCCCCTGGAGACGGGAGACAGTTTCGAGCACGTCGTAGAGACCGACGCCGGCAAGCACAGCGCACCTCTCATCGACGCTCAGCGGCGTGCATCCCACACGTCCGGCGACCATCAGCTGGCCCTGTGCGCCCAGGACGCCCATCAGCTGCGAAATCGGGTCGCCGTTGCCCCCGCCGCTGCCACCCGGTGGAGTCGCCCAAGGCGGTATCGAGCCGGCGCGACCTGCCCCACCCGCCGTGGTGCTCGGGCTCCCCTTGCTGCCGTCGCGCTCGCGCTTCGCGGCGCGCTCTCGCCGGATTCTCGCCCCTTTGCCCATACGCCCTCCCTTAGCAGGGAATACACGATATTGCTGACATCGGCGCAGCGCTGTGATTCAGTGGACACACCCACAGGACCTGGGGGGTTTGGATGGGGGAAGATCCGCGCGACGACGCAACTGCACCGAGCGGTCAGCCCGCGCCACACGAGGGCCACGTCGAAAATGACGCTATTCAGTCCGGGGAACAGTCGGCTGCCGCCGATTCGGTAACAGAAACACCCGAGTACGGCGGCGCTGCGGACGCCGGAACCCCCCGCGGCCGCCACATCATCGATACGCTCCGCCCCATCATGGCGTTGGCTCGCAAATCCACAATTACGCTTGTCATATTGATTCTCGTGCCCATTTTCACAGCATTTGTCGGCGGCGTTCTCGGCGGCATTATTGTATGGCGCTTCACCTACAGCCAGGAACGGGCCGACCAGGCCCAAGACGAGACGGACAAACGCGAGCAGGCTGCTGAACAGGAAAGAATTCGGGAAAGCAATCCGCTGGACATCCGCGTCTCCAGCCCTCTTGTGAACATTCCCGGAATGTATGAATTCGCCCTCGTTGTCACCGACCCAGACCGGTTAGAACTCGGTCCGGAACCGCCGCTCGACCAGAGCTGTCCGCAGCTCTGGTCGAAGGGGACCCAGGCTGGCGGAAAACCGCCGACGTGGAACCGCTACAACGTGACCGTCAGTGGAAACGTACCCAGTACCGTGGCAATTGTCGGGCTACGCGCCACGATCACGAAACGCGCGGATCCCGAGAACGGGGCGCTGCTCATGTGCATGCCCATCCAGATGGGCACCGGCGCCCAGCAGGGCCCGAAACTAACGTTCGATCTGACAAGTTCAGAAGAGGCCGAGGCGGTGGTCACCACAGGAACTGGCGGCCCCGCCCAGCAATTTCATGACGGCTTTCAACTCCACGTCCCGCAGAACGATGCCACCAACTTCACCATAGAGGCGCGACTACCCGACGCCAGTGTTGAGTGGCATGTCGAAGCAGACATCGTTTTCGGCGACACGGCTCGGACGATAGTCATCAATGACACCGCAAATAAAACTGATTTCAGCAGTCCGGGCCTACTCCCCACAGGGAACTACGAGGAACTGATCCTTGGCTGGGGCGGAGTGATTCCGGGTACATGGTCACGTGGCAACAGCGTGGCCGACTTGGAATCCCTTCTCGGACGGGAGGTTGTGCTCCCGAACCCGGCAACCGATCCTGAGGTGTTCGCGCCGCCCCAACCGGGAAGCCAGACCACCAATCCGCCGGGGTAGTCGCACCATCAGCTTCGACGAGGGCAGCACAAGCGCCCGGTTGCCGCTCCTGATGCAGCCGCGAACCACCCACCAAACGATGATCAGGGGTGGCGGCGACCGCGGGTCGGCGTCGGCGCCGTGGCTACACCCATTCACGCAGCCGCGGTAGGGCCATGGCCAGCCGGTCGAACAGTTCGGGCCATCCTTTTTGCAGCCAGGCGATGTGGCCGTTGGACAGCTGGGAGGCGTCGATGATCGAGTCGACTCGGATCCGGTCTACCGGGGCGCCGAGGGCGGAGAGTTTGCTGTAAAGAGGGTTGGGGGCGATCCCGCGGCCGGCGAGGTATTCGAAGACGTGGCTGGGTTGCCAGTCCCAGATCGGCCCAAGGGTGACTGTTCCGTCCTTTCGGCGCACCTCACCCCCCTGCTCGGCGCGGATCTTTTCCCGCGATCGCGCGGTCCGGGATGCGGTGTACGCGGCGAGCTGGCTGCTGTAGAGGGTGCGCCGCGCCGGCGATTCTTGTGCGCGCACACCCCACATCGAGCCTTGACCGAAGTGTTGGTGAGCGAGTGCGGCAGGTCGGGCGATCATCACTTCCGCCAGCGGACCGCCCAGCCCACGGTCTGGGGCCTGGTGGTCGAACCCGCCGCCGGCGATCAGAAGGGTCAACAGATCCGGCTCGGCCGGGATCACATGGAGGTTCAGCTTCCATGTGTCAGCGAGATCTCCGATATAGCTGAGGGTTTCGGGGAACTGCAGACCGCTGTCGTAGAACACGACCGGGACATTGGGGTCGACCCGGCGCGCCAGGTCGACCACCACGGTGGAGTCCTTGCCTCCACTCCAGGCGACAAACCCGTCGTAGGTTTCGAGGTGCTCGGCGATGCGTTCGAGTAGCTGCGGGATCCGGCCGGGCCCGCGCCGGCGGGCCGCGATGCGCCGCAGCTGCTCCAGGTCGAGCGGGTCAGCGCTCACGCACGCCGCTCCTGGCTGGCCGCGCGACGTGTCGCAGGCGCGGTCGGGGACTGCTCAGCCAGCTCGATGTGGGTGCCGCGGGGAAACAATGCCCGCAGGTAGTTCTCCACCAGCGTGGCTGCCCCGCTCCCGTCGTGTCGCGATTCGGCTGCCACGGTGCCATCCCAGTACACCCACTGACCACCGCGTTTGAACCCGAACGGGGCCAAGGTGTCCTCGTTAATGTGGCGGCGCACGAAACTGCGGGCGGCGCCGGTAACAAAAGACCAACTCTCGCCGGCGAAGGTGACGCTGCCGTCCTCGTCGGCCACGTCAGCCAGTGAGCTCGGTAAAACGACCCGCGCCAGACAGCTCTCCTGGGGTAGCCGCCGGCCGCGGCCTCGCGCAGCCCGGTAGTGGCCGTTGCGGCCCGCCTTGTTAGGGCCGGTCTCGGATCTATTGGGGTGCACCAACCACTGCTCGGCCATCACCGCTCCCTCAGTTGAATAACGATTCGTTCACCGAAACCCGCTGTTTCGCCTGCCTTTTCGTAGGGCGCGTACTCGACTGAGGCCACTTCGAATTGCATACCCCGCGGCAGCAGGTGGGTGGTGTCCTCGACACTGTCGGATCGACCGAAGTACATACCGCGGCTCGTCACGACCTCAAACACCAGATGTCGGTCACTGTCATGTCCGGGCGTCTCGTGCAGGTTGTGCCTTGTCACCGTGAACTGGTCAAAGTCGACGACTGAGCCGCGGCGCAGGTTCGCCGGCACGTCACGCAGCCGTCGCACATCAGGGTGAGTATCGGGAAGCTGCACGGCCACATAAACGCGGTGGGTTCGGTCATTCTCCCGTTCGTAGGCCTGGACCAACCGATCTAAACGCTGTACCACAACGCGATCGGCGTCATCCAGACGCTGCACATCACCGGCGGCCAGATGCAGCGCCCGATTCACGCGCCGCCACTGCGCGGGGTCTTCCTCGCTCAGCAAGGTACGGACCGCGCGATGCTGTGAGGCCGGCGCACGATCGAGGACCCGGTTCTTCACCACCGAGCGCAGCTTGCGCTGCCGGCCACTGAGGGCTTCACGAAACTCGTCGAGGGCGGGAAGCTCCGCGCGGAGCCGATCGGATTCGACTGAACTGACATCGCGCGGTGTCGCCCGGTCACGATCCCGCGCCGCACGGGTCTGCGAGGAGTCGCCATCACGGGCCTCGTCGATAATCCGGTTTGCCAGCCGCAAGAAGTCGCGATCGCTCATTACATCGGCAGCCACTTCCCGGGCAGCCTTGATCTCGCGCTCGGAGACGGTGCCGCCTTCGATGTCAACGACCAACGGCTCACGGTTGGGTCGAGCGGTCTTGGCGCCCACGAGCTCAGAACCACCGCCGGCCAGGCCGGCTACCGGGAGACCGCCCGCTCGATGACACGCTCACACAGCAAGTCTAGAAATCCGAGGCAAGAGGACCATGCAGGTCGCCGGGGAGGGGCGGCCCCCAGCGTGTCGCTGCACCCAGGGGCCGCCGGGAGACGATCACTCCCAATCCCAGTGTGCGTTTAGTGCCCGCCACGCTAGCAGCACAACGACGATCACCCGGCCAGGAGCCGTACCCTGGGGCGGCGATGCTCTCCGACCCCGCTGCGGCCGCCTGGATCGCCGCCGGCCGCCCTGCCGGCGACATCCCGACATCCCAGGACGCCCCATGCGGGCGGTGCGGAGACCCGTGCCCCACAGTGCCCAGCTCGCGCGTCGTGCGTGAGAAATTCACCGACCTCGACAGCTGGCCCTACGGGACACGCCGGCTGTGCCCCGCCTGCGCCTGGATCTACACCCGGCCACCCACCACCCAGAACAGCCTCCACATCGCGACCGCCACTGCCCCGGGCACCGTCTATGAGCATCCACAGCCGCACACCCTCGCCGGCCTGCTCACAGCCCCCGACGGCCTCCCCCACACCGACGCCGTCATCGTGGTCGTCGCCAAACGCCGCCACCTGCTACCGACCGCGCAATGGGCGCACCTGGCCACCGACGGCCTGGTCCTTCGATGGGACCACGCCTACGCCGCCCGATTGGCCGAGCTGTGCTGGCTACGCAGCACCCTCGGCGCCACCTGGCCGCAACTGACACGTCCAGCACCACCAACCCAGCTCCTCAAGTCTCAACCAGCCGATACCTGGACGAAAATCTTGACCGCATGGGAACGGCTCCAGCCGTGGCGAAGCACCCCACCGCTGTGGGCTGCCGCGCGCGTCCTGACCAGGACACCACCACAGTCGCCTTCACCGCCGCGACTCTGACCACCGGCTACTGTGACGCCCATGCCGGAGGCCCAAACACCCACTCGCACCTGGCAAGCACTCGCCCCCGAGCTACCGCCGTTGCCCGGACCCGCCGACACTGCCGAACGCCTGCTGCTTCTGCTGCACTACGGAATCGACTGGGACACCAGCTGGGTAGCCGAACCCCGCCGCCGCAAGACCTACTGGGATGAGGCCCTGCCCGGACGTGTGCGCCGTGCCGCCTACCGCGCCGACACCCTCGACCGGTGGTGGTCAGATGTCTCCGGAACACTGGGCGCGCCCGCCCCTCGCCAACGCGATCGCCGCCTGGAACTGGCGACGCTACTCGGCCAACCCTCGATCCCCGTGATCGACGAGCTGCGCCACAAACTGCCCGCCCGCATCCTGCGGGTCCGGATTATCGCCGAGGCCGTCGCCGAACAACGCAACGCGGACCGCCCATGACCGCACTGAGCACCATCCGCTGGGACATCGACATCGTGGCGCTGTCGTCCATCGTTCACCGCGAGGACTACAGCTCGGTGGGAACAGACAACTTTGCGCTGTTCCGACGCGAGAAGATCCTCTCCGCTGACGGCACCATGACTGAGGTCCCCATCGTGTCCGGGTCCAGCTTCCGCGGGGTCCTGCGCCGCATCGGCGAACAACACACCGCCGCGATCCTCGACTACGAGAGCACCCTGCCCGTCCCGGCGGCCCACCTGCTCACCAACGGCGGCCGCCTCGCCAAATCGGCCCGACCCCTGACAGATGAAGGTGAACGCCAACTGAAAACCTTGCTCCCGCTCATCGCAGTATTCGGTGGTGCCGCATCTGGGCGCATCATGTCCGGGCTGCTCACCGTCGGCAAGGTCCTGCCCGAGATCGCCGAACTCGCCCACATCCTGCCGCGGCCCCCACACAGCGACCCAGCGCCACCGGCGGTGCTCAGCGTCGCCGAAGAGCCGTTCACCCACCTCGCCGACCACCGCCCCAACACACATCAACCTCCCACCCAAGACACCGACGAGACCAGCCCCCTGGGCCGCTACTACGTCGAGACCCTGCCTGCCGGCACACGCCTGCAGAGCTGGATTCAGCTCACCAACGCCACCGACAACGAGATCAGCTTCCTTGCCACCGTCCTCGACACCTTCACCACCCGCGGACACCTCGGCGGCCGCATCGCCAGCGGCCACGGCCAGATCCGCGCCACAGCCACACCCACCACGTTGCGCGGCACCGTCCCCGACCCCCTGCCCGACTGGGCCGACGCGCTACGCACGCACCGCGATCAAGCCATCAGCGCCCTCACGGCCTTGACCTAACACCGATGCGTCCCCTGCTGATCACCGCAACGACCCCCCACGGCGTCGTCCTCGCACGCCCATGGGGCATCGCACTCGACGGCCTGCTCGCCTCGGTGCTGTGGCACCGGCGCAAAGCCGACGCCCGCTGCGCCGGCCAGCAGCTGACCTACCACCCCGACGCCGCACCGGCCGACGTCGAGCTTCCGCTGGCCCGATGTGGAACCCCCGGCCAAGACGCTGACTGGCACTGGATGGCCACATTCTGCGACCTACACCCCCATCAACCCACAGAGCCCGATATCCGTTGGCGCACAATGCGCACTGATAGATCCCGCCTCCAGCACCTCGCGCCCACCATCGGATCCCAAGCCGTCTCCGACAGCGCTGGCCGATACCAGCGCCGCGTCATCCCCGTGATGGCCCATCCTGCGTCCTCGCTGACGTGGCGTGCTGTGGGCGACCCCGATGCGATCGCAGACCTGACCGCAGACCTGACCTCCATTGGCAAACACCGCGCCGTTGGCGAAGGTTTCGTCTCACGCTGGGAGATCAGCGATCTCGCCGATGTCACCGAGTGGGATGCCGGCCATCAGCACGAGCCTGGGGTCCTTGGCCGAATATGCCCACAGCGGTGCGTCAACGACGCCACACTGACCGGATCTCTGGGTACCGCCGCAGTCAGACCCCCATACATCCATCCGGGAAACCGAACCACCGCCTACTATCCAGCGCGATAGCCAGGCAGACCGTCCCGCCACTCATCAGCACACGCCGCGCCGAGGTTCCGCCCCCGGCTCGGATCTTGCAGAACGTGCGAGCCAGGCATGTTTCCTGCTATGCCGGTAACGCGTTGCGCACAACGGACTTAACGTCTCGTCGCAGATTGCCGGATCTCATGCTCCACCGCGTCGAAATCAATCCCCTTTACCTCGCAGAACACCCTAGCCACGACCAACCCGGCGTCTTGGTACTGGCGTTTCATCCAGATCGCCGTCTGCACCAGCTTGCGCGCGAGCTCTTCGTCGCCTGCGGGCGGGCCACTCGACAGCTTGCCGCTCATTTCAGGACCACCATTGGACTTACGCTGCGCACGGTGTCGAGGACGAGTCTCCACGCGGCCAGGCGGTCGCGCCACGCCGTTTCGCTGCGTTGACAGCCGTCGTAGTAGGCGGGGTCCTGTTCGCCTTCCATATAGCTCTCGTGCATTCCGTCCGGCCGGAGGCCGTGCGGCGGGATCCACCACCGCCATCCGCGGGCGTGGGGGTCGCCGCGCCCAGCGGCGAGCTCCTGCAGGCGGGCGGTGACCTCAGGGTGTGCGTTGCGGAAGGCGCGCAGCTCGACCCATGGAATGCACCAGCGTGGTCGGTGCCGCCAACCGCCCGCTGCCGCCCAGGAGTCGCCGGCTTCGAATCGGAGGCCGTCTCGCCAAATCGCCCAGGCCCAGCCGGGCGATCCATCAGGACTGCGACGGTAGCTGGCCTTGCACTCGCCGTGGTCGAGTCGCGATTCGGTGGCATCGGTGTGGATCCACCACGCCAATAGGTCTGGCCACGGTGTCTCGACGAGGAACGCAGCAGCTTGCATCGCCGCGCTGTCTCGGGCTGCAGCATCTGCAAGCTCGGCGGCTTCGATCTCGCCGAACAGATCGAGCTGGACAACGGTCACGACGGCCCCACTAGCCTCGGCCGGCGGCGACGTCGTAGGAGCCGTCGTCGGTGTAGTCGGTGGGATCGAGATCCCACGCTTGGTCGTTGAGGAGGTCGATCACGTGGTCGTGTTCGCAGTCGGGACAGCGGAACGCGGCGAGGTGGGCCACCAGGTGGCGCCCATTGGACAGCTGAGCCCGGCGAATCGCGCGGACCATGCCTGGTTCGGTCCAGACCCGGCCGAGATTCATATGGGGGTCTCGGTGGCTTCCGCAGCGCACGCATTTTGGGCGGCGCGGCGGGGGCGGGCAGATGATGATGTCCGCGGTGTCCGACCAGCTGCCCCATTCGACAGGCAGACCGTCCCACCGTGGCGGCAAATCGTGCTGGCGCGGCCACAGGTCAAGCTCCACGGCGCAGCCTCCGGGCCAGGTGCGCGTCTGCGGCCCAGATGTCGCGTGTTTGCGTGTCCGGGGAAGTGCCGGTGGTGGGCCGCTGGGGTTGGGGCCTGTTCATGCCCGGGCTCCGACTTCGGCGCCGTCGAGCAGCCGCCGGGCCGCCTCGATGATGGATCTCACGGTGCTGTGGTGCAGTTCGGTCTGGCGGGCGATCACAGTGAAGGGCAGCTTTTGGTCCCACAATGCGAGGACCTGCGCCGTCTGGTCCACTGACTTCTGTGTTGCCCCGTCTCGAACGAGGGTTGTGGCGACCTGCATCCACCCGGTCGATACCTCAGGGGCTGTAGTCGCAGCGCTGGGCGCAGTTGCGGGCTCGACCGTGTCGATAGCCGCGGCGGCCCGCCGGTCCGCTCGCGGGTCGGGGTCGGCGGCGTCGGCACTGATCGGGTCGAGGGCCGGCGCGACGACGGGTTCTTCGAGGTCGAGCGTGGGGGTTTTTCGCTGCCCGTTGCGGGGGGCGGGGCTCACGACACCCTCTCTGACGGGGGTGTCGTGAGCCTCCGCGATGGATGCCTCCGCGGTGGGGGTGTCCGCGGAGGCGTCGGCGGCGGGGGTGCGTCGTGAAACGAAGGCTGAGATGCGCAGCATGGTAGCGGCTCCGTGCACGGTGGCCAGAAGACTCAGGGGAGCGACCGCGGCGATGCAGGCCGCCAACCAGGGCCACAGCGCTGTGTCGGGCGGGAGGTAGCCGTGCAGGGCGTTGCCGCCGACACTGATGATCGCCGAGATCGCCAGCACTGCCCAGAAGTAGCGTCGGTGGGCACGGCTACCAACCCCCGCCGGGCCCAGGACGATGACGGCGACGGTGGCCAGGACGATCGTGAGGTCGACGATGACGGGCCACAGTTTGGCCAGCTCGGCCGGATAGCCGGATCGCTGGGCCAGATCGGCCAGGGAGGCGAAACTGAGCACGAAGCTCGCGGCGGCGACGACCGCGGTGATCAGGACTGCGACGATGCACGCGATACGCACTGCGGTCGGTGAGATTCGCAGCTCATGCTCGGGTGCACCAGGCCCCAGCTCCGGGGTGTCACACTCATGGGCGTCCGCCGGAATGCCTTTGGCGGCTGCCTCTTTCGCGTCGTGGCCGTTGCGGCGGTGGTCTTCCATGATTACTAACCGTTGTCGGTGGCCATCCTGTTTTCAAGACCACCTGCGGCAGGCCCTGAGGCGGATGGCCAGGTCGTGAGGATGCCCTCGGCGGGGCCTGGCGCGTCGATGCCGCTCTTCCCGCCGAGGTTTCAGCGCCGTGTTACGTGTTAAGACAGTTGTCTATGACAGCACAGTTGACCATTCGGATATCTCGTCAGTGAATCTATCTAGCTATGACCGCCAATGGAGCCCACGTATGACCAGGCGAGTCCTGCGCGGGTTCAATGCGCAAAGGTTCGCCGAAGTGCGGCGGGACCACCAGTTCACCGTGTCTGATCTTGCGCGGCTCGCCGATGTCGGCCAGTCGACGGTCCATTCCTGGGAAGCAGGCCGCGGCACACCTCAGGTCGACCTCCTCGCCCGTGTCATGGCCATCCTCGACGCCCCGATCGAGCTGGTCGTGACCGTGCCGGTTGACGAGCGGTTTCCCGGTGACTGGCGCGTCATCCGCGGACTCACCCAACCGCAACTAGCCGCCGCAGCCGGTATTGCCACCACCACGCTACGAGGGATCGAACGCGCCGACATTGGGCTCACCGACGCCACCGCGACCAAACTGGCGGCGCTGCTGGGCGTATCCACAGAGGACTACCAGCAGGCCTATCAGCGGGCCCGCAAACGCCCTCCCGGAACCACCGCCTGACCAGGCCGCAACCAACGTCGACCACTTCGCCCATTTCGCTGCGGCAGCCCCACCGTCACTCGGTATCGCGGGACTGGCTTCGGAATTCATCGTAGGCGCGGATCGTGGCCCTAGGCAGCCGGCCTCGCGCGGGAACCTCGTGGCCGTGGTCGCGGGCCCACTGGCGAATCAGAGTGGAATCCGACCTCCCCCGGGCGGTGCCGGCGCGTTCCTTAGCCGGGCCGCCGACGCGCCGGCCCCGCCGCATGTAGGGCTTCAACGCTTCACGCAGGGGTCGGTCATCGACCAGGTCGATCTCGTAGTCCACACCGTCCAGCCCGAACTGAGTGGTCCTGGCCCCGGGCTCGTCGGTGATGTCGTCGACGAGTTCGACGATTACCTTCTTAGCCATCGTGGGTGTCCCTATCGTCGCGGTTCGGGCGGCAGTGGCGGGCCGCCTGGGCCCTGACGGCGCGGTGATGGCGGAGGCGGGGGCGGTGGTGACGGTTTGTCGTCGCTGCGGTGCCGCCCTGGCGAGGATCCTCGCGGTGGGGATTGGACTGGTCGAAGATGCCGCACTGGCGGCGGGGGCTGCGCTCCAGGCCCTTGGCCGTTGCCCCGACGCGCAGGAGGCGGGGGCGGCGGTGTGCGACGCGGCGGCGTGTCACCGCCCGGAACCGCGGCGGGCGGCCGATTCTGTTCGGTCGCACCACCGCGCTCGTAGCGGACACCCAGGTCTGGACCGGCGGACGCGGCCGCATGGTCGGTGGTGGCGGCAGCCGGTGCGCTCGTGTCGGCGGGCGAGCGCGGCTGGCCCGCCGGCCGCGCCCTGACGCCCGTCGGATTGAGATCGGGACGGGCGGCCCGTGTCGGGCGCGCCAGCGCCGGCGAATCGCGGGTGGCTGCCCGCGGCGCTGCCGGCGGGTTGACCCCGAGCAGGCGGCGCTCCTCGTGGGTGGGTTTGGCTCGCACGCGCGCACTCAGGCCGGTCCGGGTCTGCAGGGTGAAGGAATTCTCAGCGTCGGCGTCGACGAGCTCGATATCCGCGTCGCAGGCCTCATCGTTGGTCAGCACCGTGACCTGCGGAAGCGTAGCGGGCCACTCGTCGTCGGTATCAAGCACCAGAAGTGCGTTATCGGGCAGCGATTCCGGGATGGACTCGACCACTGCCCCTGACGCGGCCACCGCAACAATCGATTCCCACTTCGCCGCGCGATCGGTCACCACGACCAGGGGACGTCCGGTCACACTGGCGCGCAGAGCCACCTGGCGCAGCAGCAGTGGAGTCTGGCACAGGACGGTGATCGGTCCCGCCAGCGGCAGGTGCACCGAAGCCTTGTCTCGGGGGTCCCCGATGGATCCGATGACCGGCCCGGTCGGTCCGAATGGGATCACCGGATCCGCCCCGGCCAGCAGGGTCGACGGGATGGGCGCCTCGAAGGGTAAGTACCCGATCCGGAACTGACGCCACATCGCCGGTTGCACACCGTAGAGCGGGCCAAGCCGTGACACCGGCGGAGCCGGCGGACGAGCAGCGGTGCGATAACGCACCAGCGCGGCGATGTTCACGGTGTCACCGCCAGCGCGGCTAAGCCGGATCAGCGTGGATGTGCTCTGCGCCAACGTCCACGTCCACCACTGCGGCGAATCGACGCTGATATGCGCGGGATCGGCGTAGTACACGCTGGCGTACCCATGCCGACTCTCCATGTGTGACCAGTGATCAACAGTCGGTGTGTCATCGTGCAGCGCCGCGTTGACCGCGTCGATCTGCGCCGCGCTTGCCGGGACAGCGTCGATCCCCTTCGCCGCCAGCATGTCGGCTGCACGAAGGCATGTCGTGGCGGCGACCCGACGCGCGGACTCGACGTCCCTGCCACGGCGATCGATCGCTGCCAAGTTCTCGTAAAGGCGCATCCGTAGCACGATCCAGTTCGACCGCGCCGCTGCAGCCGGGGTGGGCCCGGTCATCTGTTGGTAGAGATCAGAAAAGCCACCGACGGCCCGAAACCCGTCGCCGAGGAGGTCTATCGAATCGAGCTCGACATCGAGCACGTTCATCATCTCGGTCAACAGCGCGATGCTGATCGTGTTGATCGTGCGTTCCTCGGTGTCAGTGACCACGCTGGGCGCGATCGGATCAGGCCGTAGCTCGACCATCATGGTCAGCGTCTCGTTCTCCGAGACCACACCGATCGACACCCCACCGGTGGGTACATCCAGGGCCGCGGGCCACTGCGGCGGGGTAGCGGCACGACGGCGCCGCCACCAACTCCACCGGCGCTCGACCCACCGTGTCAGCGTGACGTGGTAGACGGTGCTGAACGCCAACAGCGCCAACACGACCACCGGAAGCGCGACCCATACCGGATGCAATCTCCCCACGGTGGCCGCCACCCAGCCCACCGACACCACCAGCACGGTGATGGTCCGCCACAGCGTCCACCGCATCCCCCACACCGGCGGCTTGGTGAACCCCGATGCTGCACCGGTCTGTAGACGGCCGCTCCCACTGCTCATCGGCTCTGCTTCCTCCGCAGCGCGAACACCACACCCACAACGGCGACACCGATCGCCACCACACCCAGCAGTGTGTAGGTCGCGACTTGGCGTGGCGCCATGTCCGGCGGTGGCGGTGGCGGTTGCGGGACGATCACCTCGTTAACCGGACGCGCCGGCACCGGATCGGCCACATTCCACGTCAAGGCCGCCAACGGGTCCAACACTCCCCATCCCAATGCCGGATCTGGGGTGGTCGGAGCGGCCCGCGCAGTGGCCTTCAGTCGATTCATCACTTGGAAAGCGTTGAGCTCGGGGTATTTCTGGCGGACCAGCGCCGCCACCCCTGATACGTAGGCCGCCGAGTAGGAATCACCGAAGATCGGCACCAGCACACCGTCCTGACCGGGTACTCCGTTGACCAACCGCCCATCGGGATAGTTACCGATGCTGGTGATCAGCTCGCCCGGTGCCGCCAGATCCATCCACGGGCCCTGCAGGGTTGTCGTCGACGGCGCACCGTCACCGTTGACCGACCCAACCGCCAGGACGTAGTCGGCCCACCAGGCCGGCGACGCGATGGTGACCACATTGTCCCAACTATCTGGATCTCCTGCCGGCGGCGCCGGATTCTGCGTGCAGTCCCCGCCGGTATTACCCGCGGCGACGACAACTACGACATTGCGCTCAGTGGCCGCCCACCGCAGTGCGGCACCCAGCTCCCGGTCATCGGCGTGACGAACAGCTTTCATGCACGACACCATCGAGATGTTGATGACCTGAGCCCCCAAGTTGACCGCGTGCACAACCGCCCGCGCCATCGCCCGAAGATCCATCGCAGTTTCGGAGGCATTCGGGTCGTCGCCCGGCGGGGCCGCGCGCTCGGGGCTGAAATGCGTGGAGGATTGCCGGATGCTGATCAATGCGGCATCGGGGGCAACCCCGGCGAAGCCATCGCCGGGATGCGGTGCGGCACCGATGATCCCGGCGACCAAGGTACCGTGCCCGTCGCAGTCGGATAACCCATCACCATCGGTGACGTAATCGCCGCCGGGCCGCAGGTTGGGCAGCCGGAAATTCGGGGTGACACCGGTGTCGATGACGGCCACGGTGATTCCGGCGCCGGTGGCAAACGGGCGCACCGCATCAAGATTGAGAAGCCGCCACCCCGGCGGTGGGTCGGCGAAGTTACTGCCCGGCAGCACGCCGGGGGTTTGGCAGGCCACACGCTGGGCCATGGGAACCTCAGGCCCGGTCGTGTCCGGCGGCACCGCGGCGGCATCGACGCTGGGCGGGGTCAGCGCCGCCGCAGTCGCCGCCGGGCCGGTCACCGCGACCAACATCGCGACCGCAGCGACCGCTACGGGCCGCCACAGCCCATGCCCGAGCGAAGCCGCGCTCATCCCAGGCTCAGATCACGAAGCGTGGCGTAGACGCCCATCACCCAAAAGCACAACGGGAACGCCACACCTAGCGCGGCATTACCCAACCATTGCACCCATCGGCTCACCCGCGGATTCACCGAACGACCCGGCACCACGATCGCGATAACACTCAGCCCCACCGTCACCGCCGCCACCACCACCATGACCACGATCGGCGCCACCCCCGAAGGCCAGGCAAGCACGGCTCTGGCGGCGACCGCAACAATCACCGCCACCGCGCCGCCGAACATCGCATACGCCTGGATCTGGTTGGGCATGGTCCGCCCGCGGATGACCAAGACCAGCACCACGCACACCACGATCCCGATCATCTGGCGCACGTAGTAGGAGTTCGGATCGAAGACCACCGCGGCCGCCACGGACACCAACGCCACGGTCGCCACCATCAACCCCGAAGTCAGTTGCACCGCGCGCTGCGCCCGCAGGCGCAGCGTTTCCAGTTCGTCGGCGTCCACGCCGCTGCCGACCTCAATGTCTTCTTGACCCGGCGCGAGAACCGGCGGCAGCGTGATTCGCGCCAAACCCAGTGCAGTTCGCGGCACTTGGAGCAAACCGATCAGCCCGACCAAGACGGCGCCTGCCGCAATCGCCGAAGGTGCCAGGTCGGTGTACTCGACCACCACGCAGGTCAGTGCCGCCGCGGCGGCCATCGCGATCACCGAACTGTAGGCGGCCAGGTGCCGACGGGTGATCAGCAGCGCGCACAGCGCGGCGATACCGATCCCGACCGCGCTGATCAACAGGTGCGCCACGCCAGGAACGGCGGTGCGCTCCGACACCGGCACAACCTGGCCGACCGCTGCAGCCGCCACGAGCCAGACCACCGCCCATGCCGTGGAGGCGTCCGCCGACCGGTACCGCAGCGCCGCCGAGGTCATCCCGATCAGCGCCGACGCCGCCCCGACCAGACCAACCGCCATCCATATCCAACTGAACCCGTTAGCCCACCACAACGCCCACTGGCCTGCGCACAGCGCCAGCCCTCCAGCAGCCAGACCCGCAAGCCCGGCACGGCGCGCGGCGTCCGCGTCGAATGGTCGGGCCGCCTGCGCGGCAGCTTCTGATACCGCGTCGACGACGTCCTCGATCACGGGCCGATAGCGCTCGGTCGATGCGACAGCGCGCAGTTCCAGCAGCGCCCCGTCGAGTACTCGGGCGTCGTTGAGCGTCTGATCGGGTTTGATGGCCCCGTCCATGCGCGCCAGCGTCCAGTGCCCGTCGCGGGGCGACTCTATGTCGGCGTCCTCGGCGAGCGCGTCAATGACGTCGGTGATGAACTCGCCGATCGGGACTGACGACGGCAAGACGAGGTCCTTTTGCGTCGTGTCGTATCTCACCGCCACCCGCGACAAGGCAGCTCCTGGTGCAGCAGCCATTACCGCCCCTCCTGTTCACGCCGATCCGCTGCGGCGCCGCTGTGTCGAGCCTGCATCGTGTTGAGGCGCAGTCAGTTCACGGTCCGCGGGTACAGGTCCGACAACGCTGCGGCGATCTCCAGGTAGCGGCGGCGGGTCTTCTTATTCAGTAGCTCCAAGGTGATCTCTTTACCTTCGTGCAGGTGCCGGTCAAAGGGCAGCTCATAAATCCGATCGGGCCGGATCTCACGGGAGAACTGCTCGATCGCTTGCGCGACATCGACATTGGGCCGCCCGGACTCCGTCCGGTTGATCGCCAGTACCGCGGTGTCAAGCAGACGCTGGTAGCCGGCGTGACGCAGCCAGGCCAGCGCATCGCGGGTCTCGTGCATCGCGTCGATCGAAGCGCTGGTCACGACCACGACCGCACCGGCCTCGGCGAGCACTGATCGGATCAGTTCGGTCTTGAGTCCGATCCCGCAGTCCACCACCACTACCGCGTAGTGCTCTTGCAGGATGCCCAACGCCTTCTGGAAGTCGGTGGTGTCGATCACGCGGTCACTGCCGGCGTAGTCGGGCCCGGCCAGAACTTCGAGGCGGGTCTTTCCGTTCTGCGAGGTGTGCGCCCGCACGTCGTGGTAGCGGACCACCGAGGTGTCGTCGACGAGATCGTGGATGGACAGCTGATTCTCCACGCCGTGGCGCATGATGAGGTTGCCACCGTCGGGGTCGGCGTCCATCGCGATCACCCGGTCGCCGCGGTGCAGCCCCAGCGTGGATCCCAGCCCCTCGGAGACGACAGTTTTTCCGACGCCGCCTTTAAGGCCGATCACGGCCACGGTGAATGTGGTGCGAATGGGTCGTTGAACGTTTTCAATCAGCCCAATTTCATACGATTCGTCTTTGCCAGGTCCGAGATTGATTCGCGTCACTGCATGCAGGACCCGGCGCCATCCCGCTTTCGGCGGAACCTTGCGGCGCCGCACGTCAAGCCGATCAAGCCCCACCGATCCCTCGACGGTGGCCGGCTGACGCGCTGGAACCGGCAGGGCATCCCCACCTGCGTAGTGCCCCCCACGGCGCGGCTCGACCAAACCCGGAGTAGGACGGTACTGCGGCTGCTGAGGCGGGAAGTCTTGCGGTGCATAGCCTCTATGCGAGGCAGACTGATGTCGTGGCGGCGGTCCGTCCACAGCAGGATGGACCTCGGTCGGCCAGTCCGGAGGGTCCCCCTGGAACTGTTCAGCTGGACGCGGTGGCGGCGCAGGCGCGGGCGGGGGTTCGGCGGCGGGGGGTCGCCGATTGGGTGCCCCGCCGGCTGGCGAGCCCTGTTCGAAAACGCCGCCATATGGGTCTTGTGGATTGCTCATGAATTGACCCTAACATCGCAAATGAATGAACAAAACACCATCGTGACCTGCGCAAAAATATAGCGGTACGGGATTCTTATACCCATACCGCTATATTTCCGAGCTGTGGTGGCGTCAGCCGAACGACGCCATGTTGACCTTCTCGATGTTCTCCTGGCCGTGGGTGGCCTCCTCGACCGCCGCGAGGTACTGATCGACGGCGATCTTGAACTCCTCGCCACGGCTGTTGAGCTTCTGCTGCTCCATGGCCCACATCTCCGAGGCCTCGCCCTGCCAGGCCGCGACGCCCTTACCCAAGGCGGCCTCGGCCTGTTCGTTGCCCGCCTGAATGGTCGAGGCGTTGCCGCGCAGTGTGCCGATCGTCGCGTGAATGGTGGCGAAGTTCCAAACCTGCTGTGTCATCTTGTGTTTCTCCTACAGTCTTGTTGCGAGCTGGTCTTGACCGGTCAGAACGCTGCGCCGGCGCTGCTGCCGATCATGCTGGCGCCGTCGGCGTCGGAATTGATGTAGCTGGTCGTCGCGTGGCCGACCCGCTCGGCGATGCTGTCGAACTCGGCCATCAGCGCGATACCGACCTCGTGCAGCTGTGAGGCCTTGGCCTGGGTGGCCATGCCCGCCTCGCCCTGGAACTGGGCCTGCAGCGCCTGGACTTCGTTGAGGAACGCCTGGATCTGTCCCTTCTGCGCTGCAGCGATGTTGCCGATCTCCTGGCCGACGGCCGCCTGGACCGCGGTGTCGGTGCTCAGAATTGCCACTTGTCACTCCCTTTATCGATGGTTGGTTGTTGCGTCATGCTCGCTTGCTGTCTCACGTAGTCCACCTTCAACATTGAAGGCCGCGCCGGAAACAGCAGCGACGCGGAACATCTAATCCGTCCTTACCAGCCAAAACGATCCCTGCGGCGAACGCAAGAGGACCCCCAGCTTCCTCCCCTCCTCTCACCATGCTCTGACGTCATCTCCGGAGTCGATGGTGTCGAAGCCCAATGAGGCAACCACGTGCCGCTCATCGACCTCGGGTTCGTCGACGGCCACCATGGCCCCTTCGGCGCCGCGCATCGCGCCAGCCATCGGGCCCATCATCCCGGTGCCCGAACCGACTGCGCCGGTTCCGCTACCCGCGACGGTTGCACGTGAAGCCGCCAGCTCAGATTGCGGAGCCGCGGCTATCGGCGGGGTCCAACCGGCCGGGGACCGCAGCGTTGCACCGGAACTGCCCGACCCGAGCAGTCCTGCCCCGCCGTAAGCTCCGCCGGCCGAACCGACCGGGCTGGTGCCATACATCCCCATCTGGTCCACAGAACCGAAGTGCGACATCAGCGCATCGTTGGAAATGCCTTGGCTGGCAAGATCACTACCAGCGCCTTGACCGAACAGCTGGGTGAGCTGCTGCAGCGGCTGGCTCGCCATCTGCATGAACTGTTGGGGCCCCTGGCCGAGCAGCTGGCCGGCCTGCTGAGGCAGCTGCGCGGCCATCTGCGGCGCCTGCATCGCCATCTGCGACATCTGCGTCGCCATCTGCGACGATTCCATCGGCGCTGCGGCGGCTGCCTCGGCGCTGCGCTGGGCGCCCTGCTGGCCTGCCGACGCTGCGGCATTGCCGGCGATTCCACTGAGCTGGCCGACTGCCTGCGCGCGACCTTTGACGTTCTCTCCCAGGCTCGATGCTCCCAGCGACGCCAGCACCGCGTTGCGCGCCATACTCGCCGGCAGCGCGGCCGCGGTCTGCGACAACACCGCCGCCAGACCGGCCTCTGGTGCACCCGGGGCCGCCATGATGGGCGGGGCCGGGGGAAACGGCGGAAACGTCGTGTTGACCCCGGTCGCCGACGCGTAGCTCTCCATGACCCCTGCCGCGCGATTCCACATCTCCACGAAGTACTGGAACTCGTTGACAGCGATCGGAACCGTGTTCACACCAAGAAAGTTGGTGGCCTGCAACACCGCGTGGGTGATGTGATTCTCGGCAATCTCTCCCAGCGACGGGGTGGTTGCCACCGCCATCGAGTAGGCCGACGCCTGCGCGGCGGCCGCCGCCGCGCGCTGCTGGGCCATCGCGATCACCGTCGCCATCCACGCCAGGTAGGGCTGAAACGCCGCCTGCGCCTGTGTGGAGGCCATGCCCTGCCACGCACCCGAGACGACCGCGATCTGTGTTTGCAGCGCGGTCGTAGCCGCGGTGAAGTCGGCTGCCAGCGTCTGCCAGCCGACCTCGGCCTGCAGGTAGGGCTGGGCGCCCGCACCCGCGATCAGCCGCCCGGTGTTGACCTCGGGCGGGAAACCGTGCCACATAGCGTTACGTCCCCCGACAAATCCTGGGGATCAGACGATCAGCGTTGCACCGGCTGCGTCGCCGGCTTCGTAGGCCGCCCCGACCGCGGTCAGGCCCTCGCCGGCCAGTGTCAGCATTGCCGCGCCTTCGGCCGACATGGCACTGAACTCGATGCCTTGGGCGCCGAAAGCCGCCGCCGCCATCACCGACACTTCGTCGACTCCGGACGGAACCAACGCCGACACCACAGGCATTGCCGCGGCGGTAACCGCTGTCTGCTGGGCGCTGAGCCCCAGGACCGACGCGCCTCCCATGAGCAATGCTTCGGGCTGTACCTGCAACATTGATTTTCCCCTTTCCTACCCCTAGCTAATCTACCGTGATATTTGCATGGTGCGTGCACCTTCTCAACAGGCCCGCCGACCAGCAGTTTTACCGATTAAATAGATCCGGGCACTCCCGCGAGGTCCTCTATTTCAGTTACCACTGGCGTTTGTATTACCTCTTGTCCCGCCGCCGTGATGAGCACACCTCGACCCGTCACACGGGGCTGGACCCGCAGCCCCAAGATGGGGCCATTCTCCTTGATGCCGTCCATCACCAGTGTGGCCCCGTTGACGTCATTGTTCATCTTGACCAGAGAGCCAGACTGCGCCAGCACACGGGTGGCCAGCCCGATCGGGCACGACACTACGGCGTGAAGCCCCAGCGAGTGGGCGTTACCCCAGTAGGGCGCCAACGGCGCGAATGCCTGCGGAGCCGCGCTATTGACCATGGCGTAGTCGTCGACGAAAACGAAGACCTCCGGCCCGCTCCACCAGGACCGCTCGCGCCGCTCCTGCATGCCCACCTTCTCCGTCGGTGCGCGGCCAGCGAGCGCGTTGGCGATCCCCTCGACCGCCGGCGTGAGTTCGGTGGCGTTGAGGATCAGGCCGTTGTGGGCTACCGATCGCCTGGTGGTGGCCGGCTGGCCAGGCGCCGGGTTGGTCACCGGCACGGTCTCCCAGCCCTGCCAGCTCAGGATGTAGCGCTCGTCGATGATGTCGAGCAGCTGGGAGGACTTCAGGTCGACGACCATGAATTTCACTTCGTCGGGGCTGTAGCGGGCCATCAGCGACTTCATCATCGCCGCGATCAGATGAGTCTTACCGCTGCCGTTGCCGCCGCCGGTACGTCCAAAGATGTTGAGGTGGCGGTCGGTGAGCATGTCGAGCATGACCGTCGAGAGGTCCTTCTCGTACATACCGATCGGCACCGACCATTTCGATCCGGTCCACTCGGTTGGAACCACCAATGAGGATGCTTCGACACGCTCGGGCAGCCGGCGCACCCGCCGCGCAGACTGACCCTGCCAGCGGTCGGCAATCTCGGCGACAGCCGCGGCCAGCCCAGCGTCGTCGACGGCTTCGATGTCATCCAGGCGGGGCGCGCCGATCATGATGTGCAGCGCCTCGGCCAGGTCCAGGCCGCGGCCGGGGACATCGTCGGGCACCGCCTCGGCGAGCCGTTTGTTGTTGACCCCAGACAGCTCCGGGGAGTTCATCTTGAAATCGACTCGGGTGCTGAAACTCTGGTTCATCGCCCGGCCAAGTTCGGAGTGCACCTGAACCGCTACCACGACGTGAATGCCGACGGCCAGACCATTGTTGGTCAGGTTCGCGACCGCATCGAGGTGGTTGTCGTTTTCTTTCTTGAAGTTGTCCCACCCGTCGATGAGCAGCAGCACATCGCCATAGCCGTCATCGGCGGCTTGACCGGCTGCCACCTTGTCGCGGTAGGCGGCCATCGACCCGATCCGCAGTTCCCGGAAAAGGGTGCGGCGCTGGGCCATCACCTCAGTGACTTCGGCGATCACCCGGGCAATGCCGTCACCGTCGCCGCGGATTGCCACACCTCCGACGTGCGGAAGCCCTTCCAACGCCGCCAGTTTGAGGTCCGCCCCACAGTCCAGTCCGTAGATCTGCACGGTGCGAGGATTGTTCAGCGCTGCCGCCGACACTGCCAAGGTCTGCAACGCAACGGATTTGCCCGAGCGTGGCCGCCCCAGCAACAGCAGGTTGCTGTCGGTCAGATCAACACGGAACACATCCTGGGCGTGGGTGTACGGGCGGTCGATCAACCCGATGGGCAGATCGAGCACCGCCTTGGCTCCCGCGCCCAGACCACTGTCGGCGATCAACTGTCCCAGAGGCCGGGGCCGTAGCAGCGGGGGCAGCCACAGCTTCTCGCAGGGCTCCCCGTGGCCGGCCAGCTGATCGAGCATCACCGAGGCGATCTCGGGCGCACTGGCAATCTCCTCGGCGGTGTGTACCGGTACCGCCGGTGCACCGTCGCCGTCGACGGGCTCCTCCCTGGGCAGCGGAACGGCCTCGACGCTAAACGGTGCGACCCCGGAGAACCCGACAGATCCGCGTTTGTCCGTCCGTTCAGGCGCGGCCACCGGTGGGAAGTAGGGTGCCTGCGGGTTGGCGGCGGTGAAGTACTGCGGCTCGGCGCCGCCAACTTTGAGGTACCCCTCACCGATCTTGTCGAGGTAGTAGGCCTCTTTGGTCTCGATCACCGCCTGGGAGTCCTGGGCGCTGGCGGTCTTCATCGCAATCTTCCAGCCGCAGTTCGACAGCAGCTGGCCGACCGACACCCCGGTCAAAGACTGGGTGGCCAGCAGCAGGTTCATCCGGTCCGACCGGCCCTGCCGGCCCAGGTGCTCGAAGACATCGCGGAACTCGGGGTGGTCTTTGAGTAGCGCGGTGAACTCGTCGACGACGATCAACAGGGTCGGAAACGGTGGCAGCGCCGCCCCTCGTTCGCGGGCCTTCAGATAGGTCATCGCGTCACGGAACTTTTTGCCCACGGTCCGCTTGCCCAACTCGCTGCGCGCGGCCTGCCGCTTCTCCACCGCGCCGCGCATGACTTCTTCGAACCGGCTGATCATGTCCTTGCCCGAGGACAGGTTGCTGATGATCTCCACGGTGTGGTTGAGCTTTTCGAACCCGTCGAAGGTGGCCTCACCCTTGTAGTCGACCAAGATCAGGTTTAGCTGCTCGGGGGTGTGCCGGGCCACCAAACCCAGCAGCAGATTGATCAGCAGGGTTGACTTGCCCGATCCGGTGGTTCCCAGGATCACCCCGTGTGACCCCATTCCCTGCTCGGCTTCCTCCTTGATGTTCAAAGACATCACGGCCCCCGACTTGGTCCAGCCGATCGGGACGCGCATCCGATCGGGGTCACCCTCGCGGAACGTCCGCCACGTGCTCGTGCCGGTGGAACCAATATCGTCGATGCCCATCAGCGAGGCCCAGGTCTTGGGTGTCTCTGCCAGCGACGATTCCACGCCGGCCAAGATCTGGGCATCGGTGGCCGCACGCCAACGGGTCATCCGTCGCGCCACCTGACGGGCCTGCTCGACTCCGACCGAATCGGCCCGGCTCAGCCAGAACTTCAGCGGGTCATCGGGTGTCATGCGCCGCTTGCGGGCCGCGCCATCGGAGGCGATCTGCACCCGCGCACCCAGGGTTTCCAGCCCAGATTCATCGACCTCGCCGCGACGTATGACCGTCACGGCTTCCAGGCCCTCGCCGCAGCCGGGCACCGCACCCACACCGTCAGCGACAACGATCAACCACGGCTTGGCGCCGGTGTACTTGTCATCGGCAGAGAAGTCTCCGCGGTCGGCGATGAGCTCGGCGAGCGCCACGCCAGCCTCGCCCGGCGAATACACCATGCGTTCGGTGCCCAGCGCGTCCTGGCGCAGCGGATGCTGGTTGTGCGGCAACCACTTGATCCAGTCCCAGGCGCCGGGATTGTTGGTCACCACCGCGATCATCACCATGTTCGGCGGATGGAACACCGCCACCTGCAGCAGCAGGGCGCGCACCACGCTGGCGAGATCGCCCTCTCCGAAGAATTGCACCGCCCGATGGGTCTTGAGGTCAATCAGCGTCGGCATGCCTTCGACGGCGCGATGGGCGCGGAAGAATCGTTCCCCCGCCGTGCGCGCGACCGGCTCGAGATCTTTCTTCTCCGCCGTCTCTTTCATCGTCATGCCGCCGCCCAGCTTCTGCGGCGCCACCCCGACCCGCGGGGCCAAAAAGTAGGTTGGGTCACGATCAGGGGCGCTGCGTTCCCATTGCCGGGGACTGCTGACCAGCGCGGCCAGCGTGTCAGGCGACGGCGCGTAGTGCGCGAGGTAGCGGTACTGCGCGGCCGCCCGCGAGTGAACCTTGCGCCGCAGCCCGGTCAACATCTCCAGGTACTTGCGCCGGTTGAGGTCGATCTCGGGGGTCTTGGGGCCGCCACTGTTGCCGTGCCCGGCCATCATGCCCCCAGCGGCCATCAAGAACATGAGGGGGAACATCAGCATCATCGGACTCATCCGCCGAATGCCCATGGATAAGAAGATGCCGATCATGCCGATGATCGCCACACCCATCAACAACGGGAGCAACTTCTGGAACTTGTTGGGCGGCACCACCTCTGGAATCTCATTGGGTGGCGGCACTTCTGTGGCAACCGTGATCTCCTCGGCCGGCGGGGCCTCGACCCGTTTGCTTGACCGGTTCGGGATCCAGGGACGCACACTCATCGCAGCCCACCTTCCGTATCGCCGTTGCCCGCCGCGATCGTGTCCTGGCTGATCAACGCCGCCTGCTTGGACAGCCCTGGGCCGTCAGCCAAGATCGCCAGCACCGCCCACGGAGCCGGAATCGGTGAACTGAGACCCAGCGCCTTCTCCGTCGAGGTGCCTTCCCGCGAGGACATCAGCCCGTAGCGCACCCCCGCATCGGAGACCCACCACAGCGTTTCGCGCGCCGGGGACCGCGGATCAGACCCCGTGGTCTGCACGAAGAAACCCGACCCCGGCGGCGCGTACATCGACACGGTGGGCCGCGAGACCAACTCGTGCTGCCACAGCATCTGCTGTTCGGCGTCCAGCGGCAACCCCGACCGGAAGGTCAGCACCGTCCGGGACTGCTGCTCCCCAGCGGCCTTGACCCACTGCCAACACGTCACCGGTTCCTCCATGCTCGGCGAGGAGTGCAGCGGCGACTCCGGAAACATACTCGTGTCCAATCCGGGATTGGCTGCAGGCAGCCGCGCAACCACGTCCTGAGACACCGTGGGCGCCACGTCAGCGCCGTAGGCGTTGGTATTTCGAATGACCGCAGCCATCACCTCAGAGATTTTCTGAACACCGTCGGCGAGCACGACATACCAGTCCGTGTCCTCTCCTGAGGGAACCCGAATCACAGACCCGACAACGATTCCCGGGCTTACCGCATACCCCGGGACACTGCCGCCCTGCGGGATGACCGGGGAACTGATAGGCCGCCCCGCCGGGATCGCGTTGAACAATTCCTCGCTGATCACGTCGATGCTGGGGAACCTCTGCAATCCCAGACCCAAAACCAGGGCCGTATCGTCGATGTCAATGCGGCGACGCTGATCACCGGTGAGCAGCCAGGTCGCCTCGTCGGGGCCCTGCACGATCCGCGCCGCCGACGGGTCAGCACTCAACAACTGCTGCTGATCACTGGCGATGACCGCCGTCGTCACCGCCGGCCGTGCCGTCCCGGGCCGATCGATCACATCACAAGCTGTCCATACTGAATCCATCTGCGCCGGCTGGAACACTCGCGACGGCGCCCCGGCGATACCCACCAGCGATCCACGCGCCATGTTCTGCACCTCGGACGTCTTCACCAATGCCGGCGTATCCGGCTTCCCGACGATGAGCTGCGCCGAGACCAGGTTCAGCACCGGGTGCAACTTTGAATCGATCGTGACGAACAGCTCCGACGTTTCGCGAGCCTGCACAATCGGCGAATTGTCCCGCAACCCTTGCGGTTTGAAGTAGGCGAGCGCGACAGCTCCAACAGCGACCAGCGCGGCGACCAGGAACCCAGCCATCGCCGCCATCGTCGCCGACCGATTGGGATCGTGGCGCATCGAGGTGTCGTGCCGGGTCAGCGCGTGCGTCAGCCGGTTCACCAGGAACTTGTAGCCGGTGACTTGCAGCTTCGTAGACGGAATGAACGGCATCAGGACCCCACGATCTCGACCAGCTGCGTCAGATCCGAACCGGCCTCGCTGGATTCGGCGGCCAACACCTTCCGCAGTCCCAAGGCCATATCGGCACCAACGATCGTGGTCAATGTCGTGGCATCGAGAACCTCCGGCGGATCCTCCTCAAGTCGAAGATCGCGGAAATCAGCAGCACCCTCGATCACCTTGCGCACGAACCGGCCGTTGCCCACCACGTCGATCGCGCTGCGATCGCCGATCCGCAGTTCGGCCAACCGACCACAGGTGGCGCGCAGGACCTCGACTGCCGACTCAGCCAGCACATCGTCGCGACCGACGGCCACAGCCTCAGCAATCGCAACCAGCTCACCGGCACTGTAGGTCTCGAACTTGAACCGGTGCGCAAACCGGCCCCGAAGACCCTCGTTTGCCGCAAGCAACCGATCGATATCGTTCTCGTAGCCGGCGATCACCACCACCAACCGGTCCCGATCGTTTTCCATCCGCGCCAACAGCGTGTCCAGGGCTTCCTTACCGAACGGATCAGACCGACCGTCACGCTCCTGGACCAACGTGTAGGCCTCGTCGATAAACAACACACCATCGAGGGCACTGTTGATCGTCGCGCCGGTCTTGGCTGCCGAATGCCCTTCGTACTCGCCGACGAAATCGCGGCGCCCGGTCTCGATCAACTTGGGCTCGGCAATCACACCCAAGCCGGCCAAGATGTTGGCCATCACCCGCGCAATCGTGGTCTTGCCCGTACCCGGCGGGCCCACGAACACCATGTGGTTGGCCGAACCGGGAGTCTTCAGACCTAACTCCCGCCGCTTGGCCGCCATCCGGATCCGCGCCCGGAACGTCTTGATCTGATCCTTGAGCGCACCCATGCCGATCTGGGCGTCCAGTTCCGCGGTCGCCTCAGCCAACAGCTTGGCGCGCGCCTCGGCGGCTCGCTCGCCGGCCAGCTCGGCGGCATCGGGCCCCGACTCAGGGTCCCACGGGTCAGTCCTGGCTGCCACCGCCTCACGCGTCGTCACTTTCAACCGGATACCGGGATCGGCGATCGCGGCCGCTACCTCCCCCGACGGCGCCACCGCGTTGATCTGCTTGAGCAACGCGACCGCAGCATCTTCCTCGCCACGTTCCCGCGCGATGAGCCCCAGGAACCATTTCGCCGCCGGCTTGGCTCCGGGCAAATTCTCCTGGGCCTCGACACTATGCAGGTACCGCTGCGCCTCATCGAACTCACCCAGGAACGCATGCGCTCCGCCAAGAGCAACATCGACGGCCACCCGCAACAACTGATCAGCCTCGAAGGAGCCCAGTTCCTCCCCCAGGCTGGAAATCACCTCCGGCCACCGCTGAGCCTTGTAGTGAATCGCACCAACGAGCCACCGCCCCGCGATCGTCGAGGGCGCCTCAGCCAAGGTCTCCAACGCCTCCGCGTAATCCGGCGGGGTCCGCATCGCCTGCATCCGCGCCAACGCGGCAGTCAGGATCCCGCGGTCAACGATCGGCTGGTCGAGGGCGACGATCCCCATCCCGATATCGAACCGCGGCACGAAATGGGCCGGCGGAACCCGCAACCGGGACAACTGCTGGTGCATGTTCGCCCGCGACCGCCACGCCCGATAAATCACACCAGGCTCGTTGTCACCACACAGCATTCGACCCAGCCAGGCATCGCACATCTGCGGGTCCTCTTCGCTGGCAGCGGTGAAATACCGCAACGCCTGCGCACTGTCAGCACGGCCTCCGTCGATGATCCCCAGCGCCGCTACCCCAGCATCGAATCGATCCTCGGCCGCGCTCACGCCGGGTACCTCCGCGCGAACTCAGCGCTCTCCATGTCCTGGTATTCCTCCGGAGTCGGTAGTTTCTGCGTCCGCCGACAGAACCTGTCGATCGGATCCGGATTCCGGCCCTGCGCTTCGGCGCTGAGCAACGTGAACAACCGCAACTCCATGCGTTGCTTGGCCCGCGCCAACCCCGCGATCGCCACGATCTCCTCGGCCAGCGTTTCGTCGTTGGTCAACGCCTCAGGCTCCAGCATCAGCGCGCTGATCTGCCCGCGCCCATTGCAGGTAACCCCGATCGAACCGGGCGGGTTGAACACCGTGAACTCCCTCGCGTAGAACTCCTCGGTCGACTCCGGCACCGACACCTCGCCCACCTGCTGCCCGAGATCACTCACGATGCGATTCCCCTGTCCGGCACGCCGCCTACTCCCTGTGTCAGCAACTCCACCATCCGTCCGAGCTCACTATGACCAGGATCGAAGACCAATCCCAGGCGCGCGTACCGCAGCGCGGCCGCGGGGTCCTCACAATGGCGAGCCGCGAGCTCCCGGCACACCCGGCACACCACAGACGTCATCTCCGCCACGTGAGCCGCGGCCCACCGCGGCGGCTCCGCACCGAACAGCGGCGCAGACACCATCGCCGCAGCCGAAGCCAACGCATCGGTCGAGGCGGTCGCGGGATCTTCTCCCACCAGCTCGACGAACTGCCCCCACTCGGAGTTGATCTCCAGCACATAACCCGCATCCGTGTAGCGCGGGTCCAGCCCCCGGTTGCGGATCTTGCTCAACGCAACATGAAAACTCTTCGGCCGCACAGGATCTCCGAACAACATCTCGCACAGATCCGCCGTCACGATCGGCTGACACAATGCGATCGCGCCGATGATCTGCTGCTGCATCGGCTGAAACGGCGCGCCGGTCCCGTCGACTACCTCGAAACCACCGAACACTGTCATCCAGGGCCCCTGCGGCCGATCGGGGACGACGGCATCCCCTGTCGCAGGGCCCAAATCAGCAACCACGCGCCCCGCCGCGACGTCATCCTCGGCGGCAACAGTGCTCGGCGTCTCCGCAGACTCCGCGTCCGGGGTGGATGGCGCGGTTACCGGATCGGTGACCAGTCCGGCCGATGCCACAGCCACCACCTCGCCGGCGGTCTGTCCGCTGACACCGCTTTGCGCATCCGAGTCAATTGACTCCTCTTCGATTGCACCGGCCTCGATGCCAGGTGTTCCATCGGGGCACGCGGCGACCGGCCGGCGCAGGGGCCGCACGGGCCACGCCGTCCCCGCGGCCAACACATCCACCCACCCCGGGTCATCGGCGATCAGCGGGTCAGCGATCACCACCGTGGCATCCGGGCTAGCGCTGACCCGCGCACCTGCTATCGCTGCTTCATCGGCGACAGCCCCTTGCGCGGCCGCCTGCATCGCCCAGTGAGCGATCATCCCCTCACCGCCGGTACAGGTCACACCGATCTCATCAATGGCCAATGCGTTCACCGCGAGCAGCTCGGATTCGCCAACCCCCAGTACAACGAGAACGGGGTCGGCTGAGGCGTCTCGCAGCCCTGGCTCGGCGCCGCGAGGGGCGCGCACCCAGCCCGCGTCGACGAACTCCCACGGAGCTGCCAGACGTCCTGGCTCAGTGGAGAACTTCACCCACACCCACTGCGGGTCAACGCGCACCACCACTGCCCTGGCCGAGGTCAGTGAGTGCACACCGCCCAGCAGCCTGCGCACGCCGCCATCGAGGCACTCTGCGACCAGCTCAGCTGGGGTTGCCTGTACCGCGGTCATCAACTCAGTCCCAGATCGAGTTGGTCGAACTCGGGCACCGCCTCACGCACCGCCTCCAGGCGCCGCTCGTCAATCGCCGCGTAGCACTCCTGTAGCCCTGACATCACCAGGTCCTCGATCTGCCGCGCGGAATAGCGACCCACGATGCCCTCCAGGTACAGGTCGGTCAGCGCCCCGTACCCATCGATCTCAGGCATCACATTGGGCTCTTCGGGTGCGGCTCGGCGCACCCGAAGGTCGTCATACATCGCCGACTGAACCTTGCCCAGCACCGAGCCCAGCTCCCTGGACTTGGCCAGGAAACTCTCCACCGCGGGGTGAAACGACACTGGCTGAACTCCTTCTTACGTCTCGGTCGGCCGCACGCGACGTCGTTGACCGGCCACCGGTTCGGAGACCTCCGGCTCGTCAGCAACCAGCGGCTCGTCGGGAAACCAGTCTTTATTGCGGGCAGCTTCTTTGTCGCCTTCCCCACCGCGGTTGTGCGGCATCATGCCCATCGGCATCATCCCGCTACCGCCGAATCCTCCCGGCCGAGCACCAGCACCGGTCGATGGTGCGGTGGTCGAAGACGCGGCCGGCGGCGGGGCAGCGGCTGGCGCTTGCTCGGGCAGACTGGCCGGCATCGTGCGACCACCTCCACCAGCACCACCACCGCCGCCGCCCAAACCTGATCCGCTGCCGCCAGAACCTAAAGCGCTCAATGGGTTACGCCCAGCGCTGCCGAGGCCAGACCCGCCCGCCGGCGATCCGCCACCCCCGAGGACATTGCCGAGCTGGCTCGCGGCCTGACTGGCCTGCTGGCCCATCTGCTGCACCGATTCACCGGCCTTACCCATCATCTGGCCACCGGCATTGGCCACCATCGACGGGATCTGCATCAGCGTCGACATCACCGACTGCATCCCCTGGCCAGTCGATTCGCCGAGCCCCTGGGCAGCATCACCAGACTGCAGCTCGTCAGCTGCGGCAGGATCATCGATACTGCCGATCTCGCCCGCCGGCTTGTCCGGCAAACGGGGATCTCCATCGCCGCTGATGCGCGGTGAGTCGCCGGGCTTGTTCACCTGGTCGTTGACCCCACCGGCACCTTCGCCGTAGCGGTTGATCGTCGACGCCGAAACCTCTCTGGCCTCTTCGATCGCACGTTCATGCTCGGCAGCCTCCGCCGCGCCGCGCGGATCACCAGCCGCCGCTCTCGTCGACGCCGCCAGCAGCAGCTGGTACCGCTGGCGAACATCCTCGGCCCGAGGATGCTCAGCGACCGCGGACCGCCAGTAGGATCCCACCTGACGAGCCGCCATTGCCTGCGCACCCGCCGCCGTCGCACCGTCATTCATCCACTGACCGAAGCTCTGCAGCCGTGCCGACAGCAGCGAGGCCGCTTCACTGTCCCACGAGCTGGGTAGCCCTGCCGCCAGCGACTGCAAAGCGGCAGCCGTCGAACTCAATTCCGCAGCCGCAGAATCCCACGCCGCCGCGTGAGCTTCCATCCCAGCCTCACCGGCACCGCCTCGCAACGCGTCGTCGACAGTGGCGGGCTCTGCGGGGATCTGCGCAACCGCAGAAGACATATCAGGCATGTCAGGGATTGAAACCGCGGGCGGCGCAGGGATATTCAGCGCCGATAGCGCCGCCTGCACAGCACCACCTACCGAGCCAGCCCCTACCGACCCTCCCGAAATGCCCTGTGCGCCCGCCGCGTCACCATCGACATAGCGCTGCAGCGCCGCAGCGACTGCCTGCGAGCCCTCAGTGATCCGAGCGATCCCCCCGGCAAGATCAGCGCTGAGCCGGCCCGCACTGGCTGCCACTTGCCCAGCCGCGGCCACCGATACGGGATCCGCCCCGGGCGCGGCGGGCGGGGTGATCGCAGCAGGCGCCGCCAACGCGGCCGCTGCCGAGCTCAACGCCGCACTGATACGCGGCCCAACCTCAGCAGGATCAACCCGGATTCCAGCCACCTACAGGCCACCGCCTGCAGCAGAGATCGACTGCGCACCATCAGCATCGCCGCATTCGTAGCGTCCCGCCGCGGCCGTCAGATTCTGGGCCATACCAGCACGGCGAACGCCAGTCTGCTCGGCATAGCCCGACACCCTGCCGAAGAACTCACGCAGGGACGCCCCCACGGGAGCCGCGATGGCGCCATGGCATCGGATGATCTCGTCTTCGACACCGTCGATCCACGCAGCGACCCGGCGCCGGTACTCGTCGTAGCTCGCGGCACATTCGTCGTTGTCACCAGCGGCGGTCCGCAACGACGCTGGGTCCACGGAAACAGGTGCTGAACTCATGCGGTAATGATCTTGCAGCGAAAAGGTGTTTTCAACAGGCGCACCCCCGACTGTCGCGTCCGCGGTTAGTACTGCCATGTCTACACCCCCCCTCCAATGCCAATCTATACCCGTGAACTATTACGCTAGCATGCAGCTGTATGTGGTGCCATCATCCAAACTTTCCATCCATGGCCCGCACTGCCACACCCACACCACTGGCACCACAATGAGCCGACGCGTCATGCGGGGCTTCGATCCCGAGGACCTCATCCGAGCCCGAACCTCGGCCGGCCTCAGCCGCCAAGACCTCGCCCGCCTCTCCCGCACCGGCCGCGCCACCATCGACAACTGGGAAAACGGCAAAGCCACACCCCAGATCGACGCACTGGTCCGCGTCGCAGCAGTCCTCAACCTCACCCCCGAGTCCTTCATCAAACTCCCCCCCGACCAGCGCTACCCCGGCGACTGGCGCGTAATCCGAGGATTCACCCAGCCCCAACTGGCCGCGGCGACCGCGCTGAGCACCACCACCATCGGCGCCATCGAACGCGGCGAAGTCGCCCTCAGCGACTCCAACGCTGCAACCATCGCCGCCATCCTCGACCTCACCCCCGCCGCCTACCGCGCCGCCTACGAACGCGCCCGCACACGCCCACCCGGAACACCCGCATAACTTCCCGAGCACCCACTTCTCGAAGTTCCCAACATCGCGATACCTTTGACTCATGCATCCCGTTGACGCTGCCCTCCAGCAGGCGCGCCAGCTACTAGGCACCCTGACCCCGCCCGAGCTGACCCCACCAGCCTATGGCGGGCAGATCAGCACACCCGACGCCTGGACCGGACCAGCCGCCGAGCGCGCCGGCACCGTCCACGCCGACCTCGACACCAACCGCGACAACCTGCGCGTTGCCCACCGGAGCGCCGCCACCGCAGTCGCCACGGCTAACCGACTCTCCGAAGAAGCCCGCACCGGCCTCACCGCAGTCGAGGCCTCATGGCAGCAGGACAAGGCCATCCTCGGCCCTCTGGCCGACACCCCCACCGGCCAAATGGCGCTGCTCCAGGCAGGACAACTGCGCATCACCGAAGCAACCCAGCTCATCGAGCAGACCGCCACCCAATACCAGACCATCGCCGAGCAGCTCGCCGCCGCTACCGCCGAGCTCCCCCACAACGTCGAGAACCCATCCGCAACCCAGGCCGTCGACTTCAAAACGGACAAACCCGACACGGACGGCCCACCCGACAAGCGCAGCATGCCCATCCTCACCGAACCCGGTGCCCTCGGCCCACCAGGAACCATGGGCAGCGCCGGCACCCCCAACTGGATCGAGATCGGCCAAGACACCGGCATCTGGCTGCCCGACGACGAACTCGACGGCCTGCAGGTCACCGAACCAGGCGGCCTCGGCCCCTCCTCGCCCTACGGCACCCCCGGCTGGGTCGAACTGCTCCCCGACTCCGGCTACTGGCTCCCCAAAGACCAGCTCCCCGACAACGCCATCTACCAAACCCCCGGCAGCCTGGGCCCACCCGGCACCATGGGCTCAGCCACAACACCCGACTGGGTCGAATGGATCCCCGGGTCGGGAATCTGGCTTCCCGACGACAAACTCCGCAGCCCGTAGCACCCCGACGCAGCGAGTCCGAACCACCATGCGAACCGGGAGCTACTACCACGGCGGAGTGCCCGGCAAGCAGCCCGGTGACCGCATCGTCCCCGCCGCGCACCTCGGCCTCGACTACTCGACTGCTTACTCCTGGGCACCAGGGACGCTGCCCCAGATTCCCCGCTACCGCCCAGACCTCGTGTATTTCACCACTCATCTCGGCGTCGCGCGCGGGTACGCCGCCCGCTACATGAACAGCCAGAGCGAAGCCGAGCCGGGTGACGTCTATCGCGTCGTTGTGCCTGGCCCAATTGAGCCCGACCCGGATTTCGATCACCCCAGAACCGGGGGAATCTACGGCACCAGCCGGACACCGGTGACCGTCGAGGCAGTCGTGCAACGCGGCGTCGCGCTCACGCTGCGCCAGCAGAACGAGGTCGCGTGGCCCTACCGGATGTTCTACGCCAACTTCGAAGAGATCCACGACCAGGACGGCACCGTGCTCGCCTCCACCGAGATGCGCCTGCACGGCGCGACCGACGAGTACCTCAGACTCCTGCCCAAGTGGATGGACGCCAGCGAGTTCGGCAACGGCGGCAGACTCTGGTCACCGGGTCGCCCTGGCGGCTCCTGGGCAACGCCCGATGAGGTTCTCGACATTCTGGCTCACCTCGCCCTCGACACCGGCCCACACCTCATCAGCGGCAACAACATCAGGGTCGCGCGGTTCGTCGAGCGCGACTCCGGCACTCCCATCCTGTTCGGCACTCTCCAATGCCGCGAATGCAGCGCACAGTTCGCCGATCCAACAGGCCGGCTGAGCCGACAACACGTCCTCGACGCTGCAGTGCACCAGGCAGGCCCCAACCTGCGCGTGATCGCCCAGTTCAACGGCGGACTGGACGGATACCTGCCTGCTCTACGCCGGCGCCACCCGGCCCGCTGGACCTGGACCGCGACACCCACACCGTGATGCAACCCTGCATCACGTGCCCCGGCGACCACACCACCAACAGCAGCCCTGAGCTACCCAATTGATACCACATCAGGGTATCTTTAAGAGCATGTCCGGGATGCGTGACGCCGAACTCGCGCTGGCCGTGGAAGCGGCCGGCCAGTGGGGCATGTTCACCGCAGCCCAGGCCACCCGCCTCGGCATGACCCGAAAACGCATCACCCAGCTCTGCGCCGCCGACCGCATCCACCACACCGACACCCGCGCGGTCTACCGCTTCGCCGGCGCACCCACCGAGATCACCCTCGACGCCGTCCGAGCTACCTGGCTAGCCCTCGAACCCTCCCACTTCGCCGGCGAACGACTCGACGCGCTACGCGCCGGCACACCAGGCCCACTGGCATCCCACCTCACCGCCGCCCACTACCTCTATGAACTGGGAACACTGCAGCCCGACCACCTCGACTACACCGTGCCCACACCCCGGCGCACCAACAACCCCTGGATCCGATTTCACGTCCCCCGACAGTGGCCACCCTGGCGACTCGTCGCCGGCATCCCCACAACCACCATCGCCCAGACCATCGCCGACCTCTACGCCGACGGCATCGACGCCGGCCACCTCGGCGACATCCTGCGCGACACGCTCACCCGAGCCCTCGCCAACATCGCCGACCTCACCGACGCCCTCGACCCACTCACCAACGGCGCCGGCCGAGACACCATCGAACACGCCCTCACCGTCGTAGGCGCCCCCGCCCACCTCATCGCCGCCAACGAACTCCTCTTCACCGGCCGATGACCTGGACCAGCGAATACCGCACCAAGCAAGCATTCTGGGTCGCGCTACGCACCCGAGCGACCCGCCACGCACGCACCACCCAACCACCGCAACCCTCACACGAACTGTTGCGCCAGTTCGTCATTCAACGATTCATGGCGCGCGTATTCAACGCCAACGAACCACCCTGGGTAGTCGCCGGCGGCATCGGAATGCTCATCCGCGTCCCCGGAGCCCGCGCGACCCGAGACCTCGACCTCACCGCCACCGAGCCCGGGCGCAGCGACCGCCACCAGGTCCTCGACGACATCGCCACCCACACCGGCCTCAGCGACCTCGACCCTTTCGACTACACCGTCGACACGGCTGAACCGTTCACCGGAGTCATGAACGGCACCAAACTGCGCATCACCGCCACCATCGGCGCCGACCGCGCCGCGGTGTTCGCCGTGGACGTCGCCGCCGACACCATCCCCATCAGCGACATCGAGCGCCGCCAACCCAATCCGATAGTCCCCGACGTCAAAGGCATGTCGCCCCTACCAGCCGTCCCGCTCTATCCACTGGCAAGCCAACTCGCCGACAAGATCATCGGCGTCATGTACCGCGACACGACAGGACGATCCACCAACCGCTACCGCGACCTCGTCGATCTCACCCTCTACGCCGGCGCCGTCGACATCAATGGTGATGCCCTGCGCACCGCCCTAGACCGCCGCGCACAAACCCGAAACCAGCCGCCCCCCACCACCATCGACATACCCGCCGACTGGTCCACTGGCTACACCCGCATTGCCACCACCACCTCACTGCCCGAACCCCTACGCCACCTCGACAGCGCCGCCGATACCGTCAGCGCCTGGCTGAACCCACTACTGTCCGGAGACCTCGACACCGGCTACACATGGGACCACCACGCCGGCGCGTGGCGCCCACCAGATCGCGGACCCACAGTGCCGGGACAGGTTTGGGTACGCCCTCACACCAGAGACGGCCGCCCGATCACCGATCACTACCGCCGCCGCCCGCAACGCTGACCCAACCTTGTCGGCACCCGAGAGCACAATCACAGCCGTGAGCGAAACCCACTTCACCCGCCAGCCCCGCAAACACACCGCCGCCACCATCGCCGACTTCACGATCCTCGTCCGCGTCCCCAGAAACCCCTCAGCGATCAAGGTTTTCACCGAAGCAGAACGCCCCGAAGCAGCCGCCTACGCCGCCGAGACCGGCGGCACCATCGAGCCTCTACTGCAGACATAACCGCACCGATCAGCTCCTCTTGAGAAGCCACCGCCGCGCCCGCATAGTCGCATCAACGTCCATCAACCGGCAGCAAGGAACGGCGACGATGATCGAGCAACTCGTCCACGACATCGAACCAGGCGACTACCTACCCGAATTCGGCGCCACCGTCACAGCCATAGACATCGTCGTCGACCACCCGGGGTGCGAGAACGCCTCCATCACATTGTCCGACGGCAGGACGATGCACCTCGCGGGACTCGACGACATCACCGTCGCGCCCGCACCCGCCTAACAGCAGCTTCCGGCCACGGCCTTCCCACCACACTCGCCCTAAAGCCCATGCCACACTACACTTCCCGAGCTGCCTCCAGGATCCGACCAGACTGCGCGACAAGCATCGGAGCTGACTGTGCAACGGCGCGATGAACCGGATGGTCAGCCGGGTACCGGGCGAGGACCTCGCTGAGGCGGCCAGCGGGATCCACCGGCGCGCCGTCGGGACCATTGCACAGATCCGCGCAGCTCAGGATCGCCAGACTTGTTTCATCAGGCTCGGGGTAGCCCGCCAGCGCGTCTGACAGACCTCGTTCGCGAGCTTCGAAGACGGCGCCGGTGTGATGAGCGACCAGAGCTACCACCTCGGCTGCAACCTGCCCCGTTCCCGACAACCCCGCCAGGTATGCGGCCCCATCAAGCGGATGGAAACCCGTATCAATCAGGCGCGGGGAGTATCCGATGTCGTGCAGCCACGCAGCGCACACGATCTCATCGACAGCTCCCGGTGAAAGACGGCTCGCCAGACCCGCAGCAGTCTTCGCCACCGCCACTGTGTGAGACCACCGACGGGGCAGCGCTTCCGCGAGCAGGCCCGCCGCGAGCTGGCGCGCCCCCTCGACACCCAGGATGTCTACATGCATGCCATCTATCCGATCTGCCCACTCCGGACGCTTGCTCTCACTCACACTGATTCGGCGATCCGCCTTACGATTCAATAGCACCCGCTGCCGGCCTTCTCCGAACTGGCGTTCCGCCTTCCCCCGTATGCCTCCGCACCGTCGCATCTCCAAGAACCGGCATCTCACGGCCGCAATACGAACAGATCCCGCGCGGATTGGCGTAGCTGCCCGGCAAATCCAGACGCACTACAGACGGCGGAGTACGACTGCCCACGCACCACCTCGAAGACGACGAATCTCCGGGACTGACGCGCAGCTTCACGCCGTACCGCCCTGGCCCATACGAGTCGTAATCCGTTGGCTCAACGCAGTATCCGAGCGCCCGCAACCGCGCCTCGACCACACACGCGTTTCCACCAGAGTTCAGATGCAGGATTACCGAGCCGCCCGCCTCGCGCGTCAACCCGATGACCGCATCCGCTGCATGGTGGCCGAGCCGCTGCGAGATCGCCTCGGCAACATGGCGCTCTACGTGCCGAGACTGCACCTGCCGTACCGGCACCACCGTTCTCATTGAGCGGGCTCACCTTCACTCGGCCAATGGGCACACAGGTCGACGAACTGGCGAACCACCGCTGCCAGATCGTTGGCCGCGCCTGCTTCGGCGGCACCATCACCTGATGCGGCCGCGCTGGAGAAGCGTCTTTCTGCCTGACCGAGAGCCCTGATATAGCCGTCCAGGGTCGACAGAATCCGTTCAATTCCGTCGGGTGGTTGCGCTGTCCGCGGTGGGCGTGGACGTTCGATAACTGGTGGGTCCATCGCGTCGACCGCCGCGTTCAACTCGGCGTCCGTCGGGTCCCCACAGAAGCGCCAGAACACATCTCGGCATTCAGCGCCACGGCGGATCCGCTCGACGACTCCCAATCGATCGAGGGCGCACAGTTGCGGATAGATGCGGTAGCCAGTCTCGTCGTAGCGGCGGGCGCCCAACAGCTCGCAGACGCGGCGAGTCGATACCGGCAGCGGCCACTCAGTGCGTAGCGCGGCGAGGATCTGGTCTCGGATGGCCACGGTCCGCGCAGACGGCCTACCCACGAGGGCTCCGCTCGACGGTCATGACGCAGCACCTGCCATCGTCGGAGCGGCCGCAGTGGTCGCACCCGCGGCGTTGTCGTGCTCGGTCGCGCTATCGATGTTCATCGCGCGGCGGATCGCCTGGTGCAGCACATGCGGGGCCTCCTGGGGCAACATGTGGCCAGCGCGAGGAAGATGCACGTGTCGAGCGCCAGGAATTCCGCCAGCCAGGTCGCGCCCATGTGCTGGCGGTGTCAGCGGGTCTGCACCTCCGCTGATCACGACGGTGCGGGCCCGGATTGATCCCAAGACCCGATACTGATCGTAATCGCGAAGAGCCGGCAGGAATCCGACCGCGGTGGCCAAGGTGACGGTGCTGAGCGCATCCATTGCAAGCGCAGCCAACGTTGCTGCCGGCGGATTGCGTCGCCATCGGCGCAGAGTCACGCACAGAGGGCTGAGCATCGCCTTCATGGCCTGCTCAGGGACGTGCTCTGCCGCACCACGCAGTGCCGCGGTGGCGGGAGTCCCCAACAGTTGGCCCAGGCCGCGGCAGCAGAGCTTTCCAGCTGCGCTAGCCGCCAGTACAAGCCCGACAGGATCGATGGGCCTGCCGGAAGCGGGGCGAGCGAGATAACCCAGTGCGGTCATCCCACCCATGGAGTGCCCGACCAACGTCGTCGGACCAGCCACACGCGCCGCTTCCAGCACCAGTGCCAAGTCCTCAGCCAGCCGGTCGATGCTGTAGGTGTTCATCGGCGCGTGCTGCGAGCGCCCGTGTCCACGGTGGTCGTAACTGATGATCCGGATCGCCGGGCCGTACCGACGCACAAGGCGGTCGATGTGCAGCGACCAGGTCAGCTGCGAAAGACATAGTCCATGCAGGAAAACCACGGTGTGCGTTGCGGCGTTGGAGCCGGTGTCACGAACTGCGAGTGCGACACCATCATCTGTTGTGACGGTGAGCTCGCGAGTGGTCGGCAATGCTGAACCCGACAGAGGAGATCGCGCATTCACGAATGGCTTCGTCCGCTGAATCATGCTGCACTCCCCCATCATTGGGCGCATCGGACAGGGTCACCGTCGCGGGGTGACCCCTTGGTGAGCTGCGCAAATCTCATGCTAAGGAGTGTTCGGTGCACTATTCCAGAGGAGCTCTCCCGCTCGCCTGGGACCGGGCCTTGGTGGCGCGCAGCCGATCGACGTCGAGCGACGTGACGGTGCGGGAAGTTCGAGCAAGCGCCTCGACTCGATACGCGCCGGCGCGTCGGAATCGAACCTAGGGACGGGCCGCGCGCTTCTGCACTTAGCTGGCGGGGAGTTTCACGCAGGAGGCAATTTTGTAGCCATAGTCGGCTGGTTTTTCGCCGTCGTTGGACGCCCAGGATGTTGCCTGGTCGGCGAGCGTTACCGCTTCGGCGCGGGTGCTGGCGGTGCCGATCAGTTCGGGGTCACTGACGTCGCCGCACCCTTTGCGGTGGATGCTGCCGTATCCGGCGCGGCCGTCTTCCCCGAATTCGATGACTAGCTCCATTGTGTCCTCATCAAGTCTTCCATAGCCACTTCATACGGCGCGTAGGTCCGGATCTCGGACTCGATGCCGGTTGTCTTGTCGCAGAGAATTATTCGCGCTTCGCCACCGTTGCGCGAGACTCGGCGTGCCGCGATGGTCGCAGCTTCTTCGGTTGCGTGCGCCGATGTTCCGTCGATAGGTCGCGAGGTGTCGATGGTGTAGCTATCCGGTCGCGTTTCGTCGTCGCTGAAGGTCTTTGTGCCGTCGTGGTGAAAGTACACTTTCCAAGGCCGTTGGTGATTCACGGGCAACCTGCTTTACGTGCAGGCCTGCGCGGCCAGCGCGCGGCGGTAGTTGGGCCACCGCAAGAGCTCATCTCTGGCGGCCGCCAGTGCCGCGTGCACGTTGCTGAACTGCCACCCTGGCTGGCCAGCCAGTGTTTCGAGGGACATGTAATAGCCGCTTGCGCTGTAGGTTTCGCGGTCACCGGGCCTGACCACGATCCGCAGCGTCCCGTCGTCGTAAACATGCTGAACGCCCCAGTGGAAGGTCCGAGGTCCGTGGTCGATCTGGCCGTCACCTGTGATGATCGGCCCGTCGACCGTCTGGGTTAGCTCGTAGGTGGCGAACCCGAACGGGACGCTCCAGCTCGACTGGCATGGCGTGAGTGCTTCCACGTGGAGATCCTCTCTCGGTGGTCCGACACGGCGACAATGCCAAATCCGGTTGGCATTGTCAAGTGCTATTGGCCAACTGCGTTATGCTTTACAGGTGGACGACCTCGACGCCGCCCTAACCCGCCTCTCCGACGCCCAGCAGGCAACGAAACACGCACGACAAACCCTGCACGCCGTCATCCGCCAGATGATCGCTCAAGGCCCACGCGGCACCCAGGCCGAGATCGCGAAAAGGACCGGCTACACGCGAGAGCGCATCCGGCAGATCGTCCGCGACGGCGCACCCGCCCCGGCGAATCGCGCCGCCGAAGAAAACCGGACCGACACCGGAGACCCCTCTCCCCCGCCAATGGCCACGCCCTAACTTAGGGCGTAGGATGGAGCCGCGGGCAGGCATAAGGCCACACCCCACCGGAAGGACCACCATCATGACCGCGACAGCAACCGTATCCGCCGAAGCCCCCAGCTACGCCGCTGACGGCTCCCGCGGCTACACGCTCACTATCACCGACGGACCCCGCCACACCACAGGATGGATCCGCATCGGCGACGACGGGCACACGGTCTACTGCACCATCGACGGCGCGCCGTGGCGGCCCGTTGGATCGGTCGACAAGGGTCTGACACCGGCCTGGGTCGCGACACATGCCGACGCCATCCTGAATCACCGCTGACCTCCCCTATGTCCGACGCGGCGGGCATCCACAACCCCGGGGGACATGAGTAAGGAACTCGCCCAGCATGACACCCGCTGACTTCAAGACGATCCGCGAGTCACTTGGATTATCAGCCCAGTGGCTCGCCGACGCCGTGGGCGTCGACCAGCGCACAGTGCGACGCTGGGAGGACGGTGTCCTGCCTCTGCGTACCGATGTCGTCGCTCTGCTCACTCAGCTCGACAAGCAGATGGACGCCGATGTCACCGCCGAGCTTGCTCGCATCACTGCCGAGCTCGCCCCGGGCCAGCGCGCCACTGATGTCGACCGGCTGCTGGCCTCATTGCCCCCTCAAAGTTGGCCCACCACAACCGTCCCCCGCGTTGACACCGACGTCGACGATCCATCCACGACGGGACGTCCGCTGCCCGCCGCGTTCTACCGCGCGGCGGCCGGACGACTCCGATGGGCGCTGGATGGTCGCCTGCGAATCACCTACACAGCCGCTACCGGCAGCTAGGAAACTTGATGTCTCACTTCACAATCACCCATATGCAGTCCGGGCCGGAGGACCTGGGCACGCAGCTGCCCCGTACCGGGTCGACTGTGCGTCTGTTCGCCGGTGACACCTACTACGCGACCCTCGACGAACCGGTGTACTTCCGCCCAGATGAAGCGTTCCCCCTCGACCGCTGTGACCCTGATTTGCTCGGCCACGATGATCACGGCCCTTACCTGTGGATCACCGACGTCGTTGTGCACCCGCACACGCCCGGGCAGCGCCCGCACCGCGGGATGACCGACTTCCCCATGGCCCTGTCGTACGTCCTGGACCCGACCGCGGTGTCCGACGACACATTGGACGCCACCAAGACCGCGGTCGTGGCCGTCGTCCTGATCGACGACGCCCCGACCGCCGGACAGCCCAACGATCAGGATGCCACCTCGACCGCCGGCACGCTGCCACAGCAACCCGCACCCGCAGCGCCCGACCAGCACATCGTCGATGCCGCGCCGACACCTGAACAGGCCCGGACGGACCCCGAGCGGCCGGCAGCGTCCCTGCAACAGCAGATCGACCACATCAAGGCTCAGTTGGTCACCGTCGCCGGAGCACCGCTGCCCCTAGACCACGCGACCCCCACGCATGTGCGTCCCGACACCGAAGATCATCACAGCGGGCCGTGCTACAGCATCGTCACAGTCGGTCCTACCGAGACTCTGTACCGCTACCGCACCCGAACCTTCCCGCACGGCACCGTTACTCGGGAGACGACCGCAGTCGACGAGCTGCTGTACTGGATCGCCGACGACCTCGCCCGTACCACGGCGTGGCGCCGGGCGAGTGCCTCACCGGCTGCCGCCACTATGGCCGAAGCGGAACGGTTGCGACTCATCGCAATTCCGCTGTGGCACAGCTACATGTTCGCGATCCGCAAGGACTGGGGTTACCTGACCAGCCAGGCCACCGCTGAGGCCACCAGGAACAACAAAGAGCCCGTCCCCCACGCCGTCTGAACGCCTCTCGCCGGCACCGCGCGTTAGGCGCCCGGTGAGGGCGCCACCACGGCAGAGGTTCCGGGCTCCTCGGCCGGCAACGGCGTGCCGGCACTTGGCCCGGGCGCCGGTCCTGACCCCTGCCCGGCAGGCTGCGTCCCAGCGACGCTGGGCTCAGGGGTCACCGTCGGCACCTCTGCTGCGCCGTCACCTGCCGGCAGCGGAGTGCCCTCGCTGCCACCCTCGATCGGGGTGCCCTGGCTGCCGCCCTCGACGGGGACGACCGCGCCGTCGGTGACCGGCGTGACCGCTTCCGCGGCCTCGCCCGCGGGCACCTCTTCTGCCTCGGCGCCCGCCGGCTCAGCAGCCGCCGCGCCGCCCGCACCGGAACCCGAGGACGCGGCCGATCCCGACCCGGACCGCGCCGCCGGCTGCTGCGGCGCCGGCGGCGGCTGCACCCACACCGCCAGATCCGGCCCGCCCGCGTTGTACACCACACTGTCGGGAGCGTCGCCGGTGACATCGAAATAGATTGTGCCTGTGGTGCTTTCGCCCTGGCCGAGGGTGGATGGGTTCACGCCCTGCGGCGTGGCTACACCGAACAGCACCCGGTAGGTCTGCCCACTCCGGGCCCGGGCGTTGAAGTTGGACACGATCGGGATGACCGATCCTTCGACTGCGGTGTCCGTCGCGGTGGCCTCCCACAGCGTCCCGGCTACCGGGTACGGGATCACGTCGCTGCTGGGCTTGAGGTCGGCCACGGTCCACTCCTGCACCACGGTGCCGTTGACGAGCTCAGCGCCGGCGCCGAAGTGGTGAATCACCGCCTCCTCGGCCCCCGCACTGGGAGCCACCGCCACACCAGCCACGGCGACACCGGCCAGAGCGACCAACGTCATTCCGACGTTCTTCATGTTCCCGACCCTTTCGTTCTCTGTGCGCTGCAGATAAGTGCAGCTAATCATCTCCGTCCGGCAGGCTACCAGCGTGTACGCGGATCACCGCCCCCGTGACGGGACTTCGGCGGCAGGTTCCGCTGTCGACCCGCCGGCACCGTGTCCCGATACTTCGCCACACATGAATACGCCGCACCGTACGTTGCGCCGTACGTTATAGGTGATGTTCTCCTGTACGTCTGATAGTCTTCGGGCATGAAAGTTGATCTTGAGCGCATGCTGCGAGCCTCCGATGTACGAACCCATTTCAGCGCGGTTCTCGACGACGCAGCGAACGGAAAAGTCACCCACGTCATCCGGGAAGGCCAAGTCGTCGCCCATATCGTTCCCGCAGACAAGAAGGTCGTGCCCGCGAACGCACTAGTCCACGACAACAACGAACTACTGGTAATGATGCGAGCAACATTGGACAGCGAGGCCGACTGGCTGGCCACCGACGTCGGACGATCCGGGTTCCATCAAGCCGGCGACTCGATCGGCAGAGTCCTCGGATGGATCTGGGACTGCGACCCAGAAGAAGCTGTTCACTGGTTCGCCCAGTACAGCATTGCCGTCACCGAACAGTTCGAACGCCGCCAGTGGGCCCGACCCCCGCTCGCCCCTCTCTGGCGGGCTCTATCGATCGCATTGGGTGTTCGCCTGACCAAAGACGAGATCTCCGATTACGAACAGGCCGTCCGCGCCCACCTCAGCGACTACTCAAACCCGTTCAGCTCCGAAGAGATCGCCGGACAGGCCCGCCTCCGACGCGGGGACGATCCGTGGCCCGACACCACCGTCTCCGGACTCGGATGGGCGAAAAAGCGGTGGAGCGCAGTGACCGTCGGCGAGTTCGTACCCAACCCGGAAAGGGGTTTCGAGCTCGGGATCGACGACGCGGACTGGTGCCGCGTCACCTCACTTCACGAGACCGGGGACGACATCAGCGTTGGGCTACTCCGCGCCGATGGCTCCGAGTTCGAGCATCACTTGCCCAACGGCGAATCGTTGGTCCCGTTCCAACAGAACGGACCATTCCGATGGGGCATCCGATAACGGTGCGGCTCAATCCTCTTGGTCGTCGGCGTCGGCCGCACCGGTGATCAGATGTGCCCACACCGCAGCCAACGCGACGTATGGACCAACAGCTGCACGGCGCGCTCCAGGCACTTGCGAACTCAGACCCACAGGCGGATAGAGGTCGAACGAGTCGTGCCTTCCCAGCCACACCCTGCTGTCGGCGTCATAGGTCGCGGTGACCGTCGCGCCGGTGTGCTCGAACGACAACTCCCAGTCCCCGCCGAGATCGCCGAAAAGAGTCGCTGTTTCGGTCTGCCGCCCAGGACCGATCAGCTTCACTCCGTCCTCGCCGTCCAGATCAGAGACGGTGATGAACTCCCAGTCGTCGAGCTCTTCGAACCGCAGCCATTGGTAGGCGTCGTAGGTGTCGCGGAAACGCCGATCAGCGGCACTGTGCTCGGCCGCACCGACCTGTTCGATATCGAGCACCGTTTCGTCGCGCAGCACCGCCCGAAACGGCACGCGCACCACTCTGTCGAACATCGTGACCGAGTCGAACAGCGTGTTCCCGTCGTTGTCGAACACGCGGCCTTCTACGCGGACATCAGCGAACAGGCGCACCGTGTAGGACACCAGCGTGTCCTCACCATCAGCCTCCACCGACACCTCACCGACATCGATGAGCAGCGCCCCCGGCGCGAGGACCGCCTCAGGCTCTAGAAGGTTCTCGATGTCGTCGCGGCTGGCCCGCTCGTCGGAGCCCACGGCCACGTCGTCGACCGCGATCCACTCCGGGGGCGGGCCGTGCCGGTCGTCGGCCTCCCAGCTATCAGCTTGCAGCGAGAGCAAATAGGTTGCGACGACGCGCTGCGCGGTATGGGCATCGATCGCCGGCTCAGGATGCACCCGCGGGTACGGGAAGAACTCGTCGAAGGTCTGCCGGCTACCGTTCCACACCTTGACCTGGGCCTCGGCGTGTCCCATGGCAGTCGTGGTGGCCCAGATGTCCTTGCCGTTCCTCGACGCGAACACGATCCTCCCGGGGCCCTCGACGCGCGCGAGTGCGTCGCGCACCCACGACGAGTCCGACGCTCCCGTGCGAACTTTCGCGTCCACACTGCCGGGTCCGGTCCCGAGGATCTGATCTCGGATGCCGGCGATCGCCGCGTCACCGGTCATCTCCAGCACCGTCACGTTCGGGATCGCGCGGCACACCCGCTCTATGGATTCGGCGAGGTCGGCTGCGTCGCTGGAGGGCAGCTCCTGCGCCGCCACAAGGCCGGCGTCCTGGGCCGCCTTGTAGGTGGTCCGCAGCGCGGCGACATCCGGCTTGGCGTGCGCTGCCCACTCGAAAACTATCTGCCGCGGGATCCACAATTCGAACCCTCGTTTCCCGAGGTCCTGGGCAAGCCGCGACACCGACTGTGTCCGAAACTTGCCCTTGTCGAACAGCGACGCATCAAGCACCGCCGCAACGGGCCGCTCGCCGGATCCAGTCTCCACGCCACGATCATCGCATCCCGGCCCGCACGCGCCTTCACAGAAGCTGGTAGCCCAGCTGCCGCGCTGCCGTGGCGATCCGCACCGCCATACCGGGATGGTTCAACGGCAGCGACAGCACTGGACGCGACGGCATCGCTGGCACCGCAGGCACGAATAGCGCGACACAGTGGCGGCCCGAGAAGCGACTGTTGTAGAGCACGCCGTCGACATCGGGAAAGGCATCGGCGATCCGGCGAGCCCAACGCTGGGTGATCGAGTGCGGCCCGGTCGAAAGGGCGAATGTGCCGCCGGCTCGTGTCGGCCACGATCCGGCACTGTCGGCTGCCAGATCGAGCAGCCGCAGCTCCCGTGTGAACCGCAGCGCCGTCAGGTAGGGCGCACCGCGGAACCGGTCGATGGTGCGGTCAGCCTGGAATGACTCGGCCAGCGCCGCAAGCGGTTCGGCGGCGCCGTACCACACCCCGATCCCGGGGTGATCCCCGACCGGCAGTGGGTGCGGGTCGAACCGAAGACGCGGCCCGTTCTCGCGGAACGCATTCCAGGCCAACACATGTGCCCCGCTGGTGCGGTGGACACGCCACCACAGCTGGTCGGTGGGCGAGGACCGGTACTCGTTGTCGCGGATCCCGATGGCGCGCAGCTCGGCAAGCGGTGGGGGGCCGGGCAGGCGTGCGGTCACACGGTGTACCAGTCGACGTTGGCTGCGGCAGCTGCGGCCTTGTCCACTTCGCCGCCGTCGCGCAGCCATTCGATCACTGTCCTGGGGCGCTCATGGAAAAGGTCCGGTTGCGGGGTTCGCAGGAAGCCGGCCACGGCCACCGGATGCAGGTCGGCGGGCAGCTGCTTGAGCACCTGGTCGAGGCCGCGGACCTGCCGGGTGGGGCCGCCATCATCGCCGGTTTCAAACTGCAGGATCGGGAAGACCCAGGTCTGGCCGTCTGGGATGGCCCACAGCTCGCCGGCGAGGCGTTTCTGACGCACCCGGGAGGCGCTGATTCCCAGGCCGGAGGCGACCTCGTCGACGGTGTAGGCAGTGACCGCCAGACGCGCTACTTCGCCGGCGACCTCGGTGCCGGCGGCCACGAACGCGTCCGGGTCTTCAACCAAGCCCGCCTCGTCGAGGAGTCGGGCTGTGTCTTCGGCAAGGGATGCCGCCCAGGGGCGGGTGATGGGTAGAAATTTCAGTGCGTCGACGAACTGGGTCGTCGAGATCTCGAATCGTTCCTGCAGCAGCTTCTCCAGCTCGTCGGTCGTTGACACAACTCCACTCTCCTAACGTCAATTAACGCGATTGTATCCCCGTTAGGCGCGCTGCGTCGAGCGTGACGGGAAGACACGTTTGCCCTGGCAGGTACCAACGCCGACCGAACCCGCGGCAGTTTCTCGTATCATGTTGCATGAAGGAGGTGAACCCGATGCCCACCCGCTACGACCGCAGCGCAGCCCAGAACGCCCGCCAGGCGATCCTGAACTCCCTCAACCGGTTCTGGAAGCCGGCCGACCTCGACACCGCGCCGTCGACCACACAGCACCTGCTCGCCGAGCTGGTGAACCAAGGGGAGCTTCGCCACCTCCGCAGAGGCCTGTACTGGCGCGGCCTCAAAACCCCGCTGGGTATGGCCCCACCACAGCCGGACCTACTGGCCGCCGAGCTGGCCGGCGTGCCGGGCATCGGGCCAGCCGGACTGTCAGCCGCCAATGCGCTCCAACTGTCCACCCAGATCCCCCGCCGCGGCGAATACGCCATACCCGCACGTCCCCCGGCCGACTACGAACTGGTGCGGTTCGCGAACCGCTCGGCTCGCCGCGGCCGCGCCGACGCCGCCCTGACCCCTATCGAAGTGGCGACACTCGAAGTGCTCGACCGCTGGGATCAGGTGATCGAGACAAGCCCTGATGCCGCGATGACACGGCTCACCGAACTCATCGATGCCGGACGCCTCGACGCCGAGCGCCTGGCCGAGGCCAGCGACACCGAACCTGCCTCAGTGCGGGCACGCCTGCGCCACCTGCTGCAACGCACAGGCCGCACCGAACTCGCCGACAAGGTGCGCCGAGCAGATCTACGCACCGAGGTGCGGGCACTGGCCGGCCTGACGAGCACCTGACGTGACGCTCTGGCGCGAAGAGAATCCCGATGTCTTCGCCGCGACAATCGTTACCGCGGCCGAACAGCTCCGCGTGCAACCGCTGGCCGTCGAAAAGGACTACTGGGTCTGCGAGGTGCTGCGCACCATCGCCGCACACCACCGCGACGAGATCGTGTTCAAAGGCGGGACGAGCCTGGAGAAGCTGCGCATCATCAAGCGGTTCTCCGAGGACCTCGACTTGCTGGTGCTCGGCGAATTCCCCAACGTGCGCACCGCAAAGCGCGCGATGCTCACCATGTTGGAGACCGCGGCGTCGACGACGGGCGGCAACTACACCGACCGCAAGTCCGGCGGGCGGCTGGGAACCGCAACCCAAACCGCCCGGCTCGCGTTACCCCTCGATCACCGCGGTACCGCACAGGGCCTGGCCGAGCCGACGTCAGTGCTCATCGAGCTCGGGCAGGCTGGCGGCCCCAACCCGGCACTGGACGGGACTGTGCAGTCGCTGCTGGCGCGCCAGCTGGCGAGCGCAGTCGATGGCGTTTGGGATGATCTACAGCCATTCTCGGTGTCGGTCCTTCACCCAGGACGCACGCTGATCGAAAAACTGCTGCGGGTCAACAACTTTGTCGTAGACCCGGCGCGACGACACACCACTCACGGGCTGCCACGGATCGGTCGGCAGTTCTACGACATCTGGGCCCTACTCGGGCACGACCTGGTTACCGAGCTGCTCGCCGACACCGCGATGGTCCGCGACATCGTTGCCAGCGCCCTCGAAGTCTCCGCACACCTCGACAACCCGGACCACCCCGTACCCGATGGCGGTTTCGCCGCCTCTGCCGCGTTCGACCCCACCGGCCAGTTCGCCGAAGACCTCCGGCGAGAACATGATTCAGCGATGACCGCTCTGTTCTACGGCGACGATCCGCCGTCGTTCGACGACGTGCTCAACCGAGTACACGCCCGCGCCGAGCTACTCGACCCCGCCCGCCACTGACACCCGCACCCCATCTCGACCTGAGAAGCGGGCCCTCATCCAGAGACCTCAGTCCTCCAGCTCAGCCCAAATCAGTGCGTGATCGGAGGCGGCGTGCTGTTCGGCGGTCAACGAGTCATATTCTCGACGTTGTATGACGCGATGCGCATCGCTTCCCCCCGGATGCCCCCTGGGCGCCCTGCTCGTCCGGGAACGAACGGCGCAGACCCGCTGTCAGCCGGCCTTTCCGGCTCCCTACCCGGTGAGCAGCGGGCCCAGGCGCGGATCCCGCCACCACCGCTGGGGGTCCAGCGCAACGCTGACCAGCACGGCCGCGGCGGGAACGCACGGCCCCACGAGTTGCATTGGCACGCACTGGCTTCCGAAGCCCAACGTGAGTGCCCACCGCGGAAGGTCAGGCGCATACTCATTGACCGCGGAGTAGTAGAACGACAGCCAACCATGCTCGACGGTGTTCACCATCATCCGCGAGCTCGTCCCGATCACCATGGACTGCTGCTGATCCCGCCACCGCGAGACAGCCTCCCGTCTCGCGGCAACCTTGCGCCGGTGATTCACATACGCCGACGCGGCCAACGCCCCCGCCATCACCGCGGGCCGACCGAACGCCACGAACCCATTCGTGGTGTAGCTGCCGTCGCCCCCATACAACCGGGCGTACTGCGCAGTCGCCGAAAAGTACACGCACTCGTCGTGATCCAGCACCGGACCGAACACATCGATCTCCGGCGGCGCCTCCCCCAGCCGGAACGCCACCGCGCACGCCTGCGCGTAGGACCACCACCGAGCATGCTCCGACACCGGGACAGGCGTCGACGACGGAACCGCCCCGGGCCGCGCCAACCACTGCGACACTCGTCAAACCGCCTACATCAGCGCGGCCGCAGCCGCATATGTCATGTCCGCCAACGTCGCCCGCGTCGCCGCACGCTGCGCCAACCACAGCACTTCCCAACCACGCAGCATCTGCTCGGCCGCAATCAGGTCATTGTTCCAGCCCTCATACAGCGGCTCAGGTGCGGCGATCGGAGCCGTCATGATCTGCGCTCGGGTCCAGTGCATCTGCTGCTCGACGGCGTGCCACACAGCTTCCCCACCTGGGCGGCCGATCTGTTCGACGGCAGCTACCCGCAATGCTCTGCCGCCGAAGTTCTGGCTGTCGGCGTCGTGGACACCGAACGCCGCGTCGTGCGCCTGGGCGACGTGGCCGGCAAGGTCGCGGATCCGTGTCGCGATATCGGCGTCGGGGATGGCCTGGACCTGCGCCCACCACCTGTCCGGGGACGCCAACTCCAAACGGTGCCGTCCATCCGGGTTGAGGACCGGGTTCGGGCTGACGACGGTCTCATCATCGGCAGCCAACACCGTCCCGCGACCGAACAAACCCTGCAGTCCCAACCACTTCCGGGCTACAACGATGCGCGGCTGCTCCTCGATCGCCTTCGCGTACGCCGCCAGCACTCGCGCCGGCGGCTTCATGCCTCGCCACAGCTGCCGAGTCGCGTAGGGCACCGATTCGTCCAGCGAGGCCACCGTCACCCCGTCAGGCATGTACACACCGGGCGGGATCCACGACAAGCCTTCACGCGATGCCACTACGAATCGGGCGGCTGTCTCTCCGGGCTGCTGGAACACTGCGCACGCCCACTCGCACACCACACCGACGGCAGGATCGTTCAAGGCCGCGACGAGCACGACGGCGGCGTTGAATTCGTCACTGGTCCGCAGCCCCTCCCCGACCGCTGTCGTGCCCATCTTGGCCAGCTTGGCTGCCACGTTCTGACCGCCCAAACCCATCACTGGGGGTGGCTGCGCAGGCGCGGGCGCGGCAGGGGCCGGCGCGACCGGAGCGGCCGGCGCCGGCGCAGCAGGAGGGGGCGCGACGCTGGGCGTTCCCGCGGGAGGCGGGGCAGTCATCGGCATCGGACCAGCCGCCGCCGGCACACCCCCCATCGGCGCGGCACTGGCCGCAGGAGCCGCCGGGGCCGCAACGGGCCCCGCCGAAGACGATGTCGGCGCCGACATAGCTGAAGACGCTGCCGGCGGCGGACCGGCCGGAATCGTCGAACCCGGCGCCGGCTTGAACGGCTGCGCACCCGCCGCGGACGCACCCGACGCGACCGTGGACGGCGACGCTGACGAAAACCCTTGCCCCACACCGCTCAAGAACTGCTGGGTAGGCGTCGGGGCAGCGGGCGCCGACGGAGCACCCCCACCAGACAGGCCGGACAACCCGCTTCCACCGCTGGACAAACCACCACCAGGAGACGACAAGCCCGAGCCACCAGCAGACGACAGGCCACCGCCGCCGCTCATCTTCGGCATCGCACTACTCAAGCTGCTTGCAGACCCGCCACCACTCGCCGACGGCGCACCCATCGAGGGCGGCATCGCTGCCGTGGGCACGCCACTGCTGACAGCAGGCTCTGTCACAGAGGTTGTGGGGACTCCCGTTGGGGTTTGCTCGGCGAAAGCCTGCGCATCTGAAACAGGCGTTTCCGGTGCATTTGAGTCCACCGGCCGTTCCTGCGACCAGCCTTCTGCAAGCTGCTCAGTCGGCGCGGCCTCCTCAAAACCACTTCCTGTGCCTACGTCAGCGCCGGCACCGTCGGCCTTCTCCTCGCCCCAGCTCAGCGGTTGAACGCCCATCCCGTTTCCCGCCGGCGGTGCGCCGTTTCCAGGCGCTGGGCCGTTGTGTGTGATCGGGGTGAGGCCTGGTGTGGCGGGTGCCGTGGGTGTGTAAATGCCGTTGTACATGGCCTGAATGTCGCTCTTGGCCTCGTGTGTGATCTGTTCGATCTCGTTGCGCAGCTGCTGGATCCGCATCGCACGGATCTCAGGACGCAGACTTGCAGCCTGCAGTGCCGCGATCTCGGCTTGCTTGGCCGCGATCAGGGCTTCTGCCACGCCGACCGTGACGGTGATCTGCACCTTGGCCATCATGACGGCCTGGGCGACCACAGCCGTTTCGCCGCCGGCCTTCCCGAGTGCGGCAGACAGGTCAGCGGCCATTCCGCCGACCTTGAAGGCCACCTCGACCTGCTTCTCGAAGCCTTCAGGCAAGAGGCTGTTGTAGGCGTTGCCGTCGGTGTACGCCTTCTGCTCTGCTGTCTGCGATGCAGTCCCAGCCCCCACAAAGGCAGTACTGAGCGTAGCTAAAGCCACCTCATCGATCGACGGCCAGTTATCGCCAATCAGATCGTTCGGGCTGGGCGGCCGCTCAAGCATTGATCACCTAGTCGCATTGCAGTAGCTGTTCACCGCGTTCCCGAAATCAACGGCCGCACTCCACACTTGCTTGTCCGTCGCAGGAACGTAATTGGGCAACCGCTCAGCGAAGGCTTCTTTATAGGAAGCGTTAAGACTCAGGAGATCACGCAACGCTGGATCACTGGCCTCGTTGGCCAGGGTACGGAGTTCGGTCGCCTCATCTCGCAGAACCGGAATGACGGCGATAGTGATCCGTCGTTGCTCAGCGTTCCACTGGCTGGCTGGAATGTTCGCGTCAGTTGCAACCCAGGCTGCTCTCTTGTCGCGGAACTCGGTGTTGAGGGCACCCCATTCATCGCAGACCGGGTCGACAGCCGCGGGGACGCCAGGCAGCTCCTGCGATGGCGCCGTCGCGGTGACAGTGACGGGTGCAGGGGCGGCTGTGGTGGCGCTGCCGTTGCTCGATCCGATGAATCCGCCGACCACGCCGCCGATGAGGAGGGCGATGGCAGCGCTGACACCGCCGACTGCCAGCAACTGACCGGTTCGACCCTTCGGGGACCGGGCGAGCTGAGCACCGGCGGCGAGGTCTGGGCGATGGAGGAGTTCGCGGACTGCAGAGTCGATCGCGTCGGCTGGTGCGCCGGCGTCGGTCATCTGCTTGACGGTGCCGGCCAGTGCGATGTGGTGGGGGTTGTAGCGGGGGCCGTTGGGGGTTTCGGTGTGGGGGATGAAGCGCATGACGAGGTCGGGCCGGAGCCCGGTTTCGCGGGCTACTTCGTCGGCGGTCTTCCAGGGCCCGGTCGCCGGGGACTGGGTGGCGAAAGTCGTCATATGGTGTACGTCCCTCCGCTGGATTGGATGACGGCGGCGCCTTCGCGGTCGGCGGCGTCGACTCGGCGCGGAGCGGCGACCATGCCTTCGCGGGCCTGGTCAAGGCTGGTGTTGTAGGTGGTGATGTCGGTGCTGATGGCGGTCACGAACGTTTGCAGTTCGGCGGCGATCGCGGCGCTCTTGGTGTCGGCGCCGGTCGGGACTTCTGGGAAGTCCGAGGATAAGTGCATGCCGACGCTGGCGCCGGCCTGTGCGCCGGCTGCGGTCTCTCCTCGAATAGCCATTGCTCCCCCTACGGTTTCTCCTTTGCGTCCTCAGTCTAAAGGTTTGCCTGGGTTCTCGACAGAGATGACGGAGGGAGCAGGGGTTTCGCGTTCGCGCTGGTAGGGGCGGTTGCGCGTTGGTCCGGTTCATTGCTGCACCCATAGCTATATACTGGACGGGTCGTATGTATATATCTAGGAGGGTCGGTGTGGATGCATGACCAAGCGCTTGATCGATTTGGATGACGATCTACTGGCGGCCGCGCAACGGGAACTGAGGACTTCCGGCGTATCCGACACCGTTCGGATGGCGTTGCAGCAGGCGGCGGCCACATCGGCTCGTGCCCGCCAGGTCGCCTGGCTGCAGTCGGGCGCATTACAGGACCTGGCGACCCGTGAGGCACGGGAGAACATATGGCGTTAACCGCGCGATATCTCATCGACACGAGTGCCGCTGCGAGAATGCGGTCAGCCGCGGTAGGTGCCCGGCTGGCTCCACTGATTGAGGCTGGCCTCGTGGCCACGACAGCACAACTTGATGCAGAGGCTCTATACAGCGCCCGGAGCCCGGCTGAATATGAACAGGTGTGGGCGGATCGGCGGCTGGCATACGAGTATCTGCCAACGGGTGATGAAGACTGGCAACGCGCGCTGAGCGCTCAGCGGAAGCTGGCTCAGGCAGGCCAGCATCGCGCGGTCGGCATGGCGGATCTGCTGATCGCCTCGATCGCTGCCGACCACGACGTCATGGTGATTCACTACGACTCGGACTTCGAGACCGCCGCAGGCGTGCTTGCTTTCGAGCATCGGTGGGTGGTCGACCGCGGCACTGCCAATTGACGCATGTCGACGGTGCGTACCCCGTCGTTCTGTTCCTGCACGCTGCCTGGGCTCACGAAAACACCTTCACAAGGACTTCGCTCGGACCTATGCCAGTCCTCTCCATGAGGCGCAGGTAGGTGAGTCGGTGACGACCGTCCTCAACGAAACTCTCTGACACCGAAATGCCTGGCGATATCAGATAGTCCCCCGGAAACGTAGGGGCCGCCGTTCCAGCGATCTCCGTGAGCAACCGCGTTAGCGTCGCAATATGCTTTAGCGCGGTCATGCCAGTGGGCTTCCTCGACCCAGTGTCCGAGAATGTCGACCCCAGCCGCAAGTCGGGTCGCACCAGTGACTACTTCCACGACGGTGTCACACCAGTCAGCCTTGCTCAGATAATGAAGTGCGATCTCTCGGTACCGATCGTCAGTCGCGAAAGCCCGCTTATCGACCGCCGGGTCGCCGTAATCTGCTTTCAGTAGGTCCTTCATTCGCATCGCGAAGCTCCGGGAACTCACCCTTTCCTAAGCCATGGGGCCATGGCAATGTAGCGAGCGTGCGAATCTCGTACCGGAACTTCATGTGCGCGACTCTCCTTACTAGATCTGCGATTTCGTCATTGAACTTGAACGACAACCTGAGCTGCGGAGTGGGCGGGCGCAGCTGACGCTTGCGTCGCGTTAGCGCCATTGACTCCGGACTCCCGTATCCGACTACGCCCACGCTGGGCAAGCCAACTCAGATGTCACCTACTCGTGCAGCAGACCCCTTGACCCTTCCCCCGTCCTCAAACTTGCACTGCGCAATCAGCAGCACCGGGACACGGCCCCGAGTGCGGCGGCTGGCCCGCCGACGTCTCGCCGAGCCAGCCTAGAACAATCTTGAACCTCCTCGTCAGGCCGCGGGTGCCGTGGATCGGTCACTGCGCGCCGCGCGTGGTCCAGTAGCGGTGTCGCGGCCGTCACGGGCTGGGCGCGTTGACGTCTTGGGGGTGCCGGCTTTGATTGTGGTTTTGGCCGATTCCGCAGGTGCGTTGGAAGTTTCAGCTGGTGGGTTCGCGGTGGTGTCGCTGTCGTCGGTGGTGCGGGCTCCGTGCTTGGCGGGTCGTTTCTGCGTTCTGGTGGGCTCCGTGGAGTCAGATGAGATGTCGGTGGCGTTCTCGGATTTGTCGTTGTCGTCGCGGGAGGTGTTTGACTTTGTGGTGCTCTCGGTTGCTTGGTCCTCTGGCGCTGTTGTTGCCGGGACGGTTGCGTCCGTAGTGGCATCGTCGGTGGTGGGTATATCGACTTGTTCGGCAGCTTCGGCAGCTTCCGCGGTTTCGTTGGTGTCAGTGGTCGCCGGGCCGCTGTCCACCGGGATCATGGCGGACTCGGGCGGCAACGAGGTGTCGGTGATCGCCGGGACCTGCACCCCCGTGGCGGTTGTCGTCCGCTGTTGAGCGTTGTCTGGGGTTGACTGCAGTGCCGTCGGCGAATCGATCGGCTTGAGGTTGAAGATGTTGCGGATACCGTTGTTGAGGCCGTCGCCGACCTGGTTGACGAACCGGTTGGCATCGAGCATGGGTTTGTTGAGATCCACGCCGAGGTCGGTGACCCCGGCCAGGCCGTCATCGATGACCTTGTTCACCTGCGTGGTCGCGTCGTCGAGCGCCTTCGCGATCGGGGTGAGCGCACCCTGCACGTCGTTGATGATCGGATTGAGCGTGTCACGTACCTGCTCTAGCGTCTGCGAGATGTACTGCGCGACTGCGACACTGATTGCGTTGCGGTAGACGAGGTTTCCGATCTCCTTGTTGCCGAAGATCTCGAACTTGCCCTTGTCCGGGTCGAGGAGATTGTTCTGCAGGCCGGTGATGACTGAGTTGAATACGGTTTGTGGTGTTTCCAGGCCCATCTGCCAGGTGATCGGGTTCTGCCAGAAGTTCGCTTGGGTGCCGGCCATGTCGAAGCCGCGGGTGAAGGTCGCGACGCCGTCGGCGTCGACGGTCATGTTGACGTCGTGGTAGCCCTGGGCGACCAGCTGGGTGAGCACGTCGGCGAATGAGTCTGACAGGGTGGTGGAGAATCCGAAGCCGGGGATGTAGGACAGGGTGCGGGGGATGAACTGTATGGGTTCGAGCAGCGGGAGCCGTCCGGAATCGTAGGTGACGTACAGGTTGCCGTCTTGGCCGACATCGACGTGCAGCAGCTGGCCGACGTCGATGGTCTCCAGCAGGTGGTTGATCGTTCCGGCGGTCAGGGTGCCGCCGGTGATGTCGCCGATCACTTCGAACAGTGCGTCGACGTTGGGGGGCAGCAGGTAGGTCGGCATGAGCATTCCGGTGCCGCTGTTGAGCCATGCCAGTGGGTTGAGCAGAGTGGACGGGGCGTCGGAGACGATGTCGTAAGCGGCGGCGAAGTCCCACACGGTGACGTTGCCGTCCATGACGGTCACGGGGACGCCCCAGTTGTTGGTGTCTTTGTGTGAGGCTGCGCCGTCGGCGTTTGAGAGGTTTAGCCCCACGGTCGAGGACAGTGGGTTGAGCAATGAGAGTATGCCGCCGCCGGTGCGGCTGGGGTTGCGCAGAGCGATGGCCAGGATCGCGGTCTTGGCGAATGCGGGATCGTTGAGAAGTGTGGGTGCGGCGAGTGCGAAGTTGGTGCCGCCCAGGCCGATTGCGGGCACGATGGCGAGCTTGCCCGCCTCGGAGAAGAATGGCCCGTCCCAGGTTCCCGGTACGTTGAGCGGCAGTTCGCTGACCAGGGTTTCGATGATGTCGGTGTCGATTCCGGTGATGTCGCCGAGCAGGCCGATGATGACCGCGGCGGCGTCGCCGGCGGCCAGGGCGGTCTTCAATGCTGACAGCGTGCCCTGGGTGACGGTAGACCATTCGAGGGTGTTGATCTGGTCGATGGTTCCGGCGGGACCCATTGGGGGTACGGCGATCTCGGGGATGGCGATGTTGCCCAGGATCGGTATGTTGATGCCGTTCTGCAGCGCGGCGACCAGTGTGGCGAGGTTCTCGACGGTCTGTTTGAGGCCTTGTCCGGCCTCGCCGGGAATGACCTGTGCCAGGCCGGCGATGCCGTTGAGGAAGTCTTGGGCGGTGCCCATACCCAGGGTGCGAAATGCTTGCGGGATGGGTCCGATCGGATAGACACCGGCCGAGGCGGTCAGGTCCACGTGTGCGGCGACGAGACGAGGTGGGGTCGGCGGTGGGGTCGGGACAGCAGCGGCGGTGGTCAGAGCGGTGACGGTGGCCGCGGCCACGACCGTGGCGGCCAAGCGGGACGGATTGGTGAACATGGCGCTCCTGACGGGGGTGATGGATGGGTGGGTCTGGTTTGGGGGGCAGTCAGATGCCGGCGGCGGCCATGACCCGCTCCCGGGTGTTGGCTGGCAGCGCGAGCAGTGTCGTGGTGAGGCTTCGAACGTCAGGGTTGTTTGCGAGGTGAAGCCAACGCAGCTCGATTTCCAATTGCCTGGTATATGCGCTGTCCGGCTCGGTGAAGTACTCGCCGTTGATCCCGAAGAACTCGGCGATCACTGCGATGGTGTGGGCGGAGGGTCGTTGTCTGCCGCCTGTGCGTAGCTGCGACAGGTACGGGCCCGATAGTGCCATTCCGCCGCGTTGAGCCCACTCGATGAGCTCAGAGCTGGTGTACGGGCCGCGCCCGGGCGGGCGGATGATGTCGAAGAGCCGGTTGAGTTGTGCGGCAAAGTGATTCGGTCTGCCTTTGTCGGTCGCCGTGTCGCTGGAAGCCGGTGTTGTCGTCATCGGAGTTCCCTGTCTGCTTGTTCGTTCTGTTGCGCTGCCCGGTCTGATCCGTGGGCGATGGGCCGGACTATCACTTCGAGGTCTGTGTCGTCGCCGAAGGCGGCGATCATGCGGTGAAAGACATCGCCTACGTGGTCGTCGTGCGTTGTCTGGTTGCTGAATTCGCCGCAGTTGGTGATGCGGCTGTGGTAGCGGGCCACTCGGGGAGGCCGGCCTGACGGTGCGTCGTGGGTGTTGTAGGCGAACTGGGTTCGGATGGTGATGACGGCAGGTGTTGATCGGTCGCTGAGCAGCCGTTGCTCTCGGGGTGGCCGATCAGACATGACAGGCCGTCCGCGTGCGGTGTGAAGCTGGCGACGTGGGTCTTTGCTGGCGGTGGAACAGTCGCATGGTCCAGATGGAATATGCGAGCACCCCTGACCAGGTGGCAATGGCCGTGGACGCCGGCCACAGCCATTGTGGCGTTGCGAGGGTGGCAGCGAGTGCCCGGTCATCGATGGGCGGAGTGGCGATCAGGTAGGGCACCATGACGACCAGCAGTGCCAACATCGCCCCTGCTGCGGCAACTGGAAGAGCGAGAAGCGCGGGACGCTGCACCTCGGTGTGCCGGTGATAGCGAGCCAGGATCGTCGCCGCGGAAAGCGTTGATACGGCGAGGATGGCCACCGAACTCCACGGTCCTATGCCAGTGATGAACACGGCGCCGCTCACCGTGAGGCTTTTCGGTGGCGCGCCCACAGCACCGTGAGGGTCGCTGTGACCGTGGCGACAGCGAGGAATAAGCAGACCGGTCCGTTCACGGGGCGTCACCTTGGGCGGCCTCGGTCGGGCGATTGGCCGGCTGGTCTGGCGGCGGGCTCGGCTCGAACGTGTCGATGCAGTGGCGGATGTGTGCGGCGCCGGCGCGGAGTCGGCGCACCACGTCCCATGCGGCGAAGGGGATTCCTGCAGCCACGACCAGCCAGGCCACCGCTTCCAGGGTCATTGTTCGCCTCCCGCGTCCCGGGACGGACGGGCTGCGTCCTGGCGTGATGACGGCCTGGAGGCCTCGCGGGCAGTGGCGCGATCGGCGGATCCGGGCCGGGTAGCCGTAGTGGCCACTTTTGGTGAGCGCGGGGCTGTGGTGGGTGTGGTGTCGCCGCTGTCCTGGTCGCTGCGAAGTGTGTGTGGTGGTGTGGCGGTGGCGGTGGTGTCGCTGCCGGGGCGAGTCGACTCGGCGGGGTCGTCACGGTCTGTGTCGGTGTCGGCATCCGTGGCGGTGTCCGCGTCTGGGGTGGTGGTGCTCGTCGTGCTGTTGTGCGCGCCGTTGTCGTCCTGCGGTTCGTCTGTCTTCGCGGGTTCGGCATTGTCGTTGTCTTCTAACGTGTCCGGCTCGTCGGCCGGGGTGGTGTTGCTGGGCTCCTCCGTCAGCGTGTCCGGCGTGGGCGATGGTTCGACCGGCGGCGACGGCTCGTTGTCGGATTCGTGTGCTGGTGCGGTATTCGGTTGCGTCGCGGCGTGAGCGTCGCCGGATTCTGGGTCGGCGCTTGATTCTGTTGCCCGTGTGGCCGGCCGGGGTTGTGTCAGCGATGCTGGGTCGAGCCGCTGGGTCGTCGGCTGCTCGTCTGCGTGGGAAGCGGACTCGATCGCCGCGGGTGTGCGGGCTCGGTGTGCCGATTCGATGCGCCGCAGAACCGTCCCGATCTCTTCGGCTATGGCGGTGATCTGGTTGACCACTGTCCGTGCCATCGCCTGCACGACGCGGACCGGCAGCGGTGCTTGATCGGGTTCGTAGGCGGAGTCGATGATCGGCTTGAGGGTGCGGTGCCAGTCGTCGAGGAGGCCGGCGTTGAATCCGAGTGCTTGCAGCGGCCGCAGTATTGGAAGCAGCCCGGTTGCCGGGATCAGATAGGTCGTGGTGGTCGCCCCCAGCGAGTTCACGGTCGTGGTGATGTCGGATTCCGGGAATGTCGACAGGTCCACCGCGTAGCTGTTCGGATTGTGGAACGCCAGCGTTCCCATGACTGCGTTGAGGACTGCGAGCACGTTGAGCTGATCGATTGGCCAGTGCCCGAGGCCGTCGTATTCGTGGTTGAGCACGACCTGATCGAAGGGGGATTCTTCTGGGCGGGTGATGAACGATAGCCCGGGCAGTTTGAAGCCCCAGTTGCGGCCCATCACGCCGGTGTCCCCGGACGGGCCGGCCATCCGCACGAACAGCACGTCCCGGGCGGTGCCCGCCGCGACCATGGCCTGTTCCAGCAGGGTGAGCACGATGTCGCCTTGGGACACCCCGATCAGCACCAACCCGTCCCCTGCGGGTGCGGCCTCCAGTGCTGCGATGAGGTTGGCCAATCCCTCTGCCACCGATTCGTTCAGCGCGGTTGCGCCCTGAAACGGGAACAGTGCTGCGGCGTAGCCGATCTGCAAGGCCTGCTCGCCGAACATGGTGAAGGCCTCACCGATTTCGGCCAGATTGATCATCTGTTGTGGTGCGGGATTGTTCCGGGTGCCCGAGACGTAGAATACCGAGTTGGCGGCCTGTGCGGGTGCTGGACTGATCACCGCTGCGGGAGTGGTGATCATCGCCGCGCAGACCGTGGCCCCCACCCACCGCCTTGCCCAGTGCGTGTTTCGAGGTGTCGTCATTCGCCGGCCTCGGACCGATTGTTGCTGTTGTCCCGTCCGGATCCCCGTGAGGTGGCGCGGTGATCGGCGCGGGTGACGCCGGTCGTGGCGGCTCGGCTCGGCGATGGCGCTGTAGCCGTGCGTGGTGCGCGCCGCGGCGCGCGGTCAGACTGCACCGCGCTGTCTTCGCCACGGGCTTGGCTTGTGTGCGTGTCTGTCGGCGTGTCGGTGTCGTCGCCGGGCGACTCTTGAGCATCGGGGTCAGCGTCGGTCTGGGTGTCGGTGTCGTCGCCGGGCGACTCTTGAGCATCGGGGTCAGCGTCGGTCTGGGTGTCGGTGTCGTCGGCCGCGTCATCGGTGCTGACGGTCTCGGTCCCACCTGCTGATTCGTCTCTGTCCGTGGCGGTGTCCGCTTCGGCCGGGTCGCCGGGGTCGCCGGGGTCGGCGACAGGTTCGGTTTCCTCGACGGCCGGGGGCTGCGCAACGACGGTCGGATCGACCGATATCTCCTCTACGGTCTCCGGAATCGTTGTGTCGACCAGCTCCAGGCTGTCGTCCTCCTCGGACAGACCGGCGGGCTGGACATCGGTATCGCCCTCCGACGCGGTCGTGGTTGCAGCGCTCGGATCGTTGGTCGCCTCGCTTGCGCCGTCGCGGTCGTCAGCCGCGTCGGCTGAGCCTGGTGCCTGCGTATCCTCGTCGGCTTCTGGGGAGGAGGCAGCCGGTGCGGGCTGCGGCAGAGCGCGGATGACCAGTCCCAGCGCGGCCTCCATGACGGGGGTCATCGCGGTCGCGACGTGGGCGACAACGGCTGATACGGCGTTGGCTACTGCGGTGAACGCGTGGCGCAGGGGGCCAGGCATGAGGTTGTAGATGACGGCGATGGCGGCGTGAGGCAGCACGAGCGCTTGGTTGGCTAGACCAAAACCGACGGATGCGATTTGCAGGTACAGGTCTCGTGCGGCCGACATGCGGGGCGCGGTGTAGTCGGGTAGCTCGCCGAGGCCGCTGGCCGCGATCAGCTCTGCGAGCACTTGTGCAGCTGGTTTGGGCCTGCCGTCCGAGGTGAAGAGTCCGAAGTTGTACTCGTGGTTGAGGACTCCGGTTTGTGCGTCGTGCGAGGTGTAGACGAAAGCGGGCCCGGTGTAGGCCAGCCTGGACCAGGCGGTGAGGAAGTCGCGCAACAGCGCGGCTTGCTCTGCCTGGGTGACACCCCAGCCTGGGGTGGTGGCTGTGCCGTACTCGGTGGCCCAAATCTGTTTGTCGCCGTCACCGTTGGCGACCATCAGGTCATACAGGGCTTTAACCTGGTCCAGCGGCGCGTTTGCGGTGCCTGCTCCGGCCGAGAACGGCAGCGTGTAGTGGTAGGGGTGATAGGACAGTGCGTCGAAATAGCCTGCCGCGCCGGCTTCGTACATTTGGGCTAGGAACTGCTGCGGGCTCAGCGTGATCCCGTTTACGGTGCCTGTCGCACCGAGCGCCCCGGCTAACACTGTGGCGTCCGGGTTTACGGCTTTGATTGCCGAGTATGCTGCTTGGAGCATGCGGGTGTAGCCCGCGGGATTGACTGGGGCGTAGAAGATTACGCCGTTTGGCTCGTTCCACACCTCATAGGCGTCGATCTGGGACCCGTATCGCGCGGCCACCGAGCCAGCGAATGCCGCGTAGGTGTCCGGGTCTGGAGCCCCGGCCAGTGGTACCCCGGCCCAGGTGGGTGTCGCGGTGACCGCTCCGGTGAGGGTGAATCCCAACGCGGTTGCCGTGTCGACGAGGGCGTCCATTTTCGTCCAGTCGTAGGTGCCGGCCGCGGGTTCGATGTAGACCCAGGGCACCGCGATACGCAGGTCTGTGACGCCGAGGTTGCGTAGTTCGGTCAGCCGCGCGGTGAGTTCTTCAGGTCCAAGGTTGTACAGGTGTGAGTCGGCGACTCCGAAGACTGGCTCGGCGGGGCTTGTCTCGGAGAGCAGTGCAACGGCGAGTTGGTGTGTTGGTCGCCCCGGTTCTGTGGCTGCGGTCGCTGGTGAGGCAGTCAACAAGCTCGTTGCGGTGGTCAGTGCCACTGCAACGGCAGTGAGTTTGGCCCGCAGAAGCGGTGTCGGCGTGGTCATGGTGGGTTCCCCTCGTCCCCGGAAGTCGTCTCGCTCGGCGACGCTATCAACTAGCCAACACATGATCAACGGGAGCTGTGTTCATCGTTGGGGGTTCTTGGGGTGTGCTGTCCTGTTGTGAAGCTGGCCCTCTTCTGCACCCGGCCCGGCCCGGCCAGCGCGCCCGGTTCAGTTGGTGAGCGCAGTGAGGCGGCTTAGGAGCGCGGTCAGGTCGCCGATCAGCGCGTGCACACCCTGATCATCGGGTGAGGTCGGCCCCGGCAGAGCAGATAGCGCTGAAATAGCTTGTTCCACATGGGAGATTAACCCGTGGAGATCGCCGGGAAGCGCGGAGACGATTTCGGTGTATGTGTCGGCCAAGGATCGGCCGAGGCTCAGCACTGACTGAGCCATGGCATAGGCGTAGTCCGTAGCCTCGCGGCCCGTCATTTCACTCGACGTGGACTCCGGGCTCATGGCAGGCATTCGCATCCCCCATCGGCGACTATGACCTTGGCAAGGATACGCTATCTGCTGTCTAGTTACAGTCCTCGTTGGCGGCTGTGTAGAGCTCGGCCATCTGGCGGACTGCATCGACAGCGGCGATCCGTAGCTGCCCTTCTGGGAGACCGCGCACGGCGCTGCTCAACGTGTCAAGTGAGCGTTCCAAGTGCTGGCTGACTCCACCGACCAACACCTCGCGGTCGCTGCCATCCATGGCGGCAGCCGCATCGAGGGCGACCTCCACGACGCCGATCACCGAGTGGGCCAATGCGACCAGCCCCTCGGCCGGCGAGGCGATGGTGTCATAGCCCACTGCGGCATCGAGGTCGGCTTCATCAGCGCTGTACAACTCGGCCAGGCGGGGCAGCACGGTACGGGGCGGCTTGTAGCGGCGCCCCTCCCAGCCCGATACCGCAGCCGGCGCCACGCCCAGCTCCTGGGACACTTCCAGCTGGGTCAGCCCTGCCGCGAGACGGAAGTGCCGTAACGTCCAGCGCGGCTTATCAGGGAGCACCAGATAGTCGGACGCCGTCCCGCCCAGCACCTCGACGATCCGCTTCAGTGAATCCATTGAAGGGTTGCGGCGACCGTTACGCAATGCACTGACCTGCGCGGGTGTCACTCCGAGTCGGCTGGCAAGCTCGCGGCCGGTCAGACCGGAGCCATTCGCGCGTTTGGTGAACTTGCTCGCCGAGAACACTTCGCTCGTCGAGTCAGCCACACGGAGAACGGTAGCAAGTCCACTCGCCGCGGTGAGGATCAATCAACCCGCGCTGTCGGTGTCCGCCGCTAGCGTCGGGCAATGACCAACAGCCACGGCCAGCACGCCCCTGAGAGCAGCGACGACGGCGGCAGTGCTGGCAGGCTGTCGGCGGCCGACCGCGCTGCTGTTGTGGCGGTCTACGTTCGATTCGCTAACTCGCGCGCCGTCCCTGCCGACCGGCGCCACTTCGCGCAGTAAGCGTCGCATTTACCCGCCGCTAAGGGTGTCGAGGAGTAGCCAGCCGCCGCCGGTTCCGGATCCGCCAGCGCCGAGAAGAACTGCAGCGACGAGAATGGTCCTGCGGATTCGTCGGACCATTCTCAGCAGTGCGACAGCAGCCACGAGTGCCGCAGTACCCAGCAGCATTCCCACGACCGGTCCTTGTCTGGCGAGCGCGTCGAGCAGGTCAGCCACTGTGTCGCCTCGTGTCTGCGCACCGGTGGGCAGCGGGTTCGCGCGTGATGGCGACCACGACGTACAGCCAGCCCACCGACACACTGGTGCGCGTGGCGGACAGGCGTGGAAGCAGCCATAGCGGTGGGCCGGTGTTGCAGTGCAGGTAAAGATTTGAGCGCCTGATAGGGATTCGCCGGGTTCGGTTGATCTGGCCGTGCTGGGTTCGAAGGCGCATGCGGCGCGCCCGGTCGAGGTCGGTGTCGGTGAATCCGGTTGGGCGCGCAGATCGGAATGTAGCGCATTGACCGTTGGGGGAGGTGATGGTCACCTCTCGGCGGTCGTCTGTGACTCGAACGGTGTTGTTGTCCAACGCTACTCGTGCCCCAACGATCGGTCGACGCGTCCGTAGAGCCATTCGTCGCGGGCCGCCGCGTGGCGGGCCTGGGCGGCGATCCGTTGGCGGTGAAGATCACGGACGCACCGGCGGGTCAGACGGCGGCCCCGGCGGCCGCGGGGGTGAGCGTGTGCAAGCACATTGAGCTGCGTAGCGGTGAGTCCCGATGGAGCTCCAGTGTCCTTGTCGTGGGCGGTGATGACGATGTTGCCGCGCAGTAGGGGCATGTTGCGTGTGTCGAAGTCGGTGTATGCGGCGAAGATCTCGGTGGCCGCCATGTTGACGCGGTGGTGGTTGGGCCGGGTCGAGGGTGTGAACCAGAAGTCAAATTGACCGTCGCTGCTGCTGAGGGATTCGAGATCGTTGTTGCGCACGAATTCTGCGATCGTCTCGGTTCCGGCGAGGTCGATGATGTACAGGCATCCGTTGTGGCTGGCATGTAGCGCTTTGAACACGGCTATCCCCTTCGGTGTTTGGGTTTCAGTGCACCGGGTGCAGGTCCTCATCGCGACTGGCTGCGTCGCGGCGGCATTGGGCGTCGTGGACGTAGCGGCGAGCCATCCGGCGGTGGTCTCGCCAGCGGGGTCGAGTTTGGAGGAGATGGTCTAGCTGCGGCTGAGTGCAGCTGGCCAAGTTTCCACGAGCGTCGTTGGCGGTGATGATCACATCGCCGCGCAGCAGCGGCACAGTGGCTGGGGTAAAGCTGGTCAGAGCGAGAAGCAGTTCGGTAGCGCGGCGGTTGACTGGCTTGAGCGAGGGCACGAACCAGAATGTGTAGTGGCCGGCGTGGCTAGTCAGGCTTGCGTGGTCGCCGGTGCCGATTGTGGTGACGATGGCGCTCTCGGCAGTGAGGGCGATCGCGGTGAAAGCACCGTCGGGGGTGACGTGTAGCGCGGCGGGCATGAGTGGGAGTCCCTTGGGTCGTCGGTGTTTCTCTGGCCTGTTGTTTCGACGCTAGGGCGGCGAAGCACCCGAATCCAGAGGAGCTCCGAGCTGCAGCGATGGCTGAGGACGTGTCGCGACTCACGCGTGTTTCCCACGGTCGCAGCGCGCTCTCATGAGTCGCAAACTGGAGCGGTCCCCGGATTCTGCGTTCGAAGAGTCGGCCTGCTCGCCGGTGCCGGCGGTCTTGGTGTGCTCGGCGGGGGTGGTCGCGTCATCGCCCTTGACGCGGTCCTTCCGGCGGCGCTCATCTTGTTCTCGGCGGCGTCCTGGTCGTCGTCAGTGCGGGGATCGGTCCGGTCGCTCGCGGCATCTGCTCTTCCAGCGACTGGCGCAACTTCCGACGACGCATCATCCGCTCGCCGCGCCTAGCCTGGCGCCACTGCACGATTGTGCGTTGTTCGCGGTCGACCCTGCGGGCGTCAGCTTCCAGTGAAGGTGAATCCGAGTTGGCCGTCGGTATCGTCGTCGGCCTGGGCTTCCCTGGCTACCGGAGCCTGATTGGGGCGCCGCTGCGGATCGTTGGCCGCACCCGGCCAATCCACGCCCGCCGAGGCCAGATCGGAGTAGCTAACCACTGGCCTGTCCAGGATTCGTCCGAGCAGCTCAGCTTGCGCCTCCTCCAGCTCGGCGAGGCGACTGAGCACCGAAAGCAGGTCGATGAGCTCACCATTCCACTCTGCTGGCCAGGCCGAGGCGTTGATGTCATCCAGTGCACTGGACCGACGGCCAGTCGGGTTGGCTTTGCGGTAGTTGATCCACGATTTGATGACGGCGCGGCCCCCGACCGTGTAGTCCCAGACCGCCGCCGGGACCGGACCGAACGAGCCTGACCCGATACTCAGTACTGCGGCCTCGGGGTCGTAGCTGGCGTCCACCGGTAGGGAACCTACCGCGGTCAGATTGGTGATTCGCCGGGGATCATCGGCCGGATAGCGGATTCCGCCGTCGTGCCCTTCCGTGAAGGCCTGCCCGTATGTGTGCAACCACACCACTTCACGCCCGAGGTGGATTGCACGTTCGAACAGTTCAGCGTCATCGGTGATTGGGATCCGCACCCCTGGGGTGTCCAGCTCTTCAGCGAACCGCTGGGTGAATCCCGGGTGCGCGGCCACGCCGGCGACGTAGGCGACAAGGTCGTCCGCCGATAGGGCACGGCCGCTGATCGTCGAGAGGGCTCCGAGCAGCCCTTTGGCCACATTCGCCCGGCCACCGGGATGCATCATCGGCAGCACCCGACCACCACGCCCGTTGAAATGATGGGCATCAGGGATCAACGCCGAGAACACTACGGCCGGTCCGTCGGCTATGGGTTGCGAATGCTGCTCAACAACAAAAACCTGGCCGGGGCGACGGGCCGCCCATAGCTCGGGGCGTGACCTATCCAGCAGTCGGCGATCAGCTACGATCCACTGCCGGTCGAAACTTCGGCATCCGTAGCGGACGATGGCCGGCGACTTGAGATAGGCCGAGGTTTCCGAGGCGAACGGCCGCGTGGTGTTTGGCTCGGTATCCGCAGCGCCGAAGGGATCCTTGGTCATCGCAAGAGTGGATGCGTCAGTTTCCTTGAACAATTCTGCCTTGCGCGCCAAATCAGTCTCCGCGACAAGGGCTTTCAGTCGCTCTTTGAGCACACCTGAGGCAGGGGCGCTGGGCCAGTTGCGATTGGCCGTCACCCCGGTGCTGCTCCACGGCAGAAGATCATTCAGCGCGGGGTAATCGTCCCATTGAGATTGAGCGGCGGGTGTGAACGGGGCCTGCCACGCTGTGCGTGTGGGCTGCCAGTGCGGGCCGTCCAAGCTCAACGTCTTTAGCGCGGAGTACTTCTCATTGCGATGGCCATGCACTGCGGTGTAGTGAACGATTGCTGGGACTTGCGGATCACAGTCCGGGGTTCGGGTGAAGATGGCGATCGCCAAAGGCTGCTGCACACCCGGGAAGATGCGAGTCGCAACTTCTGGACGTTGCCCTTCCGGTGAAACATCGACGATCCAGCCTTCGGTGGTGTTGCGCCTCAGATACTCGCGCATTCCTTTGAACCCCGGCCCACGCAAGTAACCTGAGGTCGTGATGTAGCACACCACGCCGGTGTCGCCATCTGGCTGATCAGCGTTGGCGTCAAACACCTTCCATGTGCCCCACCGCCAGAAGTACACGTACAGATTCTTCAGATTGAACTCATGACGACCGTTTCCCTCGGCTCGAAAATCGTCTAGCGGTCGGTACGGATCAGCGCCGCTGCCGTTCTCAACCCATGCCCCCATACCATCAGCGCGCTCGCGGTAAGGCGGGTTGCCGATAACCACAGTGACTTTCGTCTTCGCCTTGACCCGGGCTGCGCGCTTGCGTGATCGGCTGATCAGCTCTAGGCCTGATCCAAGCTGCGACTGCTCGGCGTACGGGTCGTCGAGCGTGTCCGTCACGAACAACCCCAATCCGTTCTCCGGAAGGGTGGCGCCGATGTCAGCTAGCAGATCCGTAGCGCGCAACTCCGCGACCGCGAACGGGCCCATCTGCAATTCGAACCCGTAGAGTCGCGTCGCTAGATCGCTGACCGCTGCTGCGACTGCTCCTTTGCCGTCACGGGCCTCCACTCGCTCAGCGACATGTTCGATGACCTGTTGTAGGTACCCGCCGGTGCCCATCGCTGGGTCCGCTACCACCACTGATGGATCGGCGAAGCCCTCTGGTCGATCGAGGCGCCGCACGAGTACATCCTCGGCGAGCCGCACCATCTCCTCGATCACCTGGTGCGGCGTGTAGTACGAGCCCGAGAGCTTGCGCAGGTCGGGGTCGTATTCTCCCAGGAATCGCTCATAGAGATGCAGATAGGTATCTCTATTTCCTGCACGCACTTTCGGCCAGTCCACGGCCCCGATCACGCGTACCAATAGATCCAGTGTCACCCGAAAGTCGGCAGCCACATAGTCGGTGAGTAGCTGCAGCGCGCGAGACATCAGGGAGTGTTGCCCGGCCAGTTTCACACCGACTTCGTGCAGTCCCGAGGCCGTGATGTCGATGTTTTCGGTGCGCGCCAGAAGCAGCGCGAAGGTCACCGCCTGGGCGTATCCGTCGGCGAACACTTTGTCATCGGCGGTGGGGAATAGCAGGGCTCGCCAGTCCCTGGCCAGCCCGTGGAACGGTTGGGCGCTTTCGCGCGCGCCAGCGGCGATGGCGCGCGTTTCTTTATCGAGTTGGTCGAGGACTTCGCCTCGTAGTAGCCGGCACAGCGGTGCTACTTCGCGTACAAGTGCGATTACGCCGGTGATGTCGATCGGGTCCCACTTGAGGAATCCGGTTAGCAGGACTTCAAAGTCGTCCCCGCATGTCAGTTTTGGGCCGGCTGTCCGTAGGGTGCCGCCGCTGAGATGAACGGGATCGCCGATCAGCTCACCGTGGTTGTATAACCGCCACTCGGTGCCGTTGGTGTAGATCAGGTTTGGAAGGTCGCGCTGGCGCTGCCATTGGCGCAGGTTGTGTCCGGTGAACGATTCCGGGTCCAGAGCGGCGCCCGGTTTCTTGACTTCAAGGTATCCCGCGATCGCGCCGTTGACTCGGATCGCGTAGTCGGGTCGCACGCCGCGGTCTTTGTCGCTGACCTCGTCGTGCGGCACCACCGACAGTGACAGGTTGTGCCCGGCGGCGGCCAGTAGTGTCTCGATCGGGGACCGGATCGCGGCTTCGGCCTCGCCTGGGCCTGCGAGCTTCTTCTTGCAGACTTCCCCGAGCGCCGACGTCGCATCAAGTAGCCATTGCGCAGGCATCAGCCGTCCCCCACAGTCCGCTTCCCGTGTGCATTAATCCCCATCAAACACCGCTGTTCACGGGTGACTGGGTATTTCCAGGTGCGGCGAGCGTCGGGGTTGATCAACGTCACGCGCCTTGAGTGGTTCAGGACTGCTGGAGGAGGTCGGCCAAGGCGTGGTCGCCGCGGGCGCGCAGGGTTGCCTCGATTTGGTGTGTGGGGCAGTCCAAGGCGGTTGCCAGCGCGGCGGGTGGGTCATCGATGGGGCGGCCAAGGACGTGTAGCCACAGCAGGTGTGCGGGGGTGTTCGGGGGTAGGCGGGTGGCGTGGATGGTGGGTTCGGTGAGGCCGAAGGCCAGAACGATGCGATCGTCGGCGCTGGCGCCGGTGGCGCGTAGCAGGGCGCGGATCGATCCGAGTGTGGCGCCGTTGGTGGAAGAGAGTCTCCAGGTCACGGCGGTCTGTCCGTGTTCGTTGGCGAAGGTTTTTCGTTGGCCGGGGCGGATACGGATGGCAGCTGCGAATGCGGGCGGTAGCGGGCGGCCGGATCCGCGGAGCAGATCGGCGGTCACCGGTAGGAGGAGGCGTGCTTGGTGGGGCGGGTCATGGAATGCTCCGCGCACGGTGCGCAGGTGGGGGAAATCAGGCCACGGGTCTCTGGGTTTGCGGCGACGGATGCGGCCGTCGCGCCGTCTGACGTAGTTCAGCGTCGATAGGTGGGTCTGGATGGAGGTCACTGCGACGTCGGGGAAGGTCGACCGGATTGCCGTGATGAGATCTGCTTGGGTGGCGGCGCCGCCTGCGGCGTCGAGGCAGGTAGTGATGGCGTGGTCGACGTTGACATACTCGGGCAGTTCCCAGGTGCGCAGCGCCCAGGTGGTCCGGCTGGCGCGGCTGAAGCGGTGGTCGTCGGACAGGACCGCGGCGACGGTGGTTAGGCGTACTTCGGGGATGTCGATCAAGTCGGTGACTTCGGCGGGTGTTGCGGGGGCTTTGTGCGCGCGTAGCGCGGCTTCGATCATGTTGGCGGTGGTGTCGGTGTTCCATGGGACGCAGCGGTCGCCGAAGTCGCGCAGAGTCAGGTGTGTTTCGAGGTAGTCGTTTGCGGTCTGCGGTGGCATGCCGATGGCGGTGAGGGCGGTCAACAGTGTTTCGCGGGGTGGGGCTGGGTCGATGGCGAATGCGTTGTTGATCGCGGCGCGTGCTGTGGTGGATCCGCCGATGGTGGTGTTGTCGTACCAGTCGTGGTGGCGGCGGTAGGGGCCGGCGAGGTGGAGCAGTAGGTCGGCGGTGATGTCGTCGGCGGTGATGTTGAGGCGGCGCAGTTCGGTGGTGACCGCGGCGTGCGGTGCGTAGGGGCCCAGTCTGGTGCGCAGCGCGGCGGCGTGGCCGACAAGGGGGTGGTGGGCGGTTTGGGTGAGGAGTTCCTCGAGGCGGGCTTGGGCGCGTCGCTGGTAGCGCCGGATCGAGATGGGCTGCACGCCGAGGTGGCCGGCGAGCTCTGCGTGTGGGGTGGGGGTCTGTGCCCAGGACCGTTGGGACAGGACCGTGATGTCGCGTTCGCTGAGCTCGCTGATAAGTCGGTCGGCGGCGGCGTGGGCGGTGTGTGGTGGTGGGGTGGCCTCGGTGGCCGCTGCTGCGGTGGCGGCGGTGAGGATCGCGGTGATGGTGGTGGGTCCTGAGAGTCTCCAGGTCAGCAGGGATTGTGGGGTGTGTTTGCCGATGTCGCTCCATGTCTGCATGGCGTTGCCGTAGACGGTGCGTGCGCGTCGGGGCAGGAGCGCGTACGGGATCGGGCGGCCGGCGATCGCAGGGAATCCCGGGATGAGGTTCTGCAGCGGGGTGGAGAGGTGCTCGGGTGTGTTCCACCAGTGCCGATTTGTTGGGGTGGCGGCGGCGTGGTCGCGCTGGCGGGTCATGCCCAGTACGGCGGCAGGTGCTCGATGGTCTGTCGGTAGTCAGGTTCGAGGGTCATGAGGTCGAGCTGGTCGTTGCGGCGCTTCATGTCGGGCCACAATCGGACGCGTTCGATGAGCCATTCGTACCAGTCGACGTCCAGGCCGCCGGCGGCCAGACCGGCTCGGTAGGAGGCGGTGGCGAGATCGCGCTCCATTGTGGTGCGCGCGGCGACGGAGTCGGCTGACATCCAGGTTTCGCCGCGCAGGTGGCGCTCGGCGCGTTCGGTGTCGGCCAGGCACGCTTTGATGGCCTCGAACCATTCCTCCAGTGCGGTGCGCCAGCCGACCTTTCTGCCGGGCTCCCAGTCTGCGGGTGCCATGCTGGCGAGGTCGGCGGCGGCTCGGGCGCGTGCTGCTTGCTGGGCGTCGTCGAGATCGCTGGTCGTGTCGGCGGTGATGGCGGTGATGGTGTCGCGCCAGTCGGGTTCCAGTACGCCATCGCGGGCGGCCAGTAGCTGGGTGTGCAGATAACTCAGTTTGGTGATTTGGTAGGTGAATTCGGCGATGGCCGTCTCAGCGTGGGACAGCTTGGCTGCGGCGTCGATGTTCCACTCGAATTCGTCGAACTCGGGTCCCGGCAGGAGGTCGTCGGCATCGGTGACGGTGCGCGGGTTCGGGTCGGTATCGCTGACGTGGTGACTCTGATGCCGATCCATCATGGAACCAAGGTACCCGTGGAGGGGGCATCCTCGTCCTCTTCCCAGACTCCCAAGACGGTGGCCTCCATACGCTGCTCGTAGCAGCCCAGGAGCGCCTCCGCCGCACGCAAATCTGTGCTCGTCGCCCGTCGAGGTCCGCCCTGAACCTGGGCCTTCACGGTGTCGGGTCCCTGCCCGACTCGACCGCCGCTGCGCGCCGGACTGCGCCGAACCGCCACAGGGTCAGTCTTGGCTGTGCGGATCATCGAGGCATCCCGGTGGCATCGTGGAGTTCGTCGTCGGCGTGGCGGCGGCCGATGGTGGTCAGGCGGTAGAGCTTGGATCCGCGCTTGCCCGTCGAGCGGGTTCGGGACTCGACGAGGCCTTTCCGTTCGAGCTGAGTCAGTAGCCGGCTGTGCCCGGAGCGGTCTCGGCCGCCGACGTCCATCGGTCGGACCCATTCGCCGTCGGGGAAGTCGGCGCGGGCAAACGCGATCAGGACCTTGCGCTGGCCTTCGGTCAACGGGCGCGGTGCACGTACTCGACGCGTGTCCGTGGAAGTCATGCCTTCGACGGTAAGAAGCCGCGCAGCCAGATTCCAGAGGAGCTAGCGGCCACCGAGGTCCTCTTGAATGCAGGCGGCGGCTTGCCGATGCTGAATCTGATCCCGCTAGCTGGTGTGTTGCCTGGAGGTGTTGGACGCCGATGTGTCGAGCCGAACATGAACCCGATGGTCCGCGGCGCTGCCCGGGCGATATGCGGGCTGGGTACGCGCGCGCGGCGCGCGGAGTTAAGAGGTTGGAGCGAGCTGAGGCTGCGTTGCTGTCGGAGCTCGCCGGACTCGACGAGTCGGAGGGCGCCGCAGGCTCAGCTGTGCGTGTGCCGGTGTCGTTCGCGGATAAGTCGACGCGGACTGAGGACATCCGGCGTGAGATTGATACGGCGATCGCCGAGTTGGGCACTGGCCCGAAGTGGCAGGAGTGGTTGGACTTCCAGCAACGGTTCCACCGGTACTCGATGAGTAATCAGTTGCTGATCTTGGCGCAGAGGCCTGATGCCCAGCAGGTTGCGGGGTTCAACAAGTGGAAGGAGCTCGGGCGCAGCGTCAATAAGGGCGAGAAGGCGATTTGGATCTACGCTCCGATGGTCAAGAAGGTTGAGGTCGAGGACGCCAACGGCTCCCGTAAAGAGAGCAAGGTTATCGGGTTTAAGCCTGTACCTGTTTATGACGTTGCGTCGACCAGCGGGAAGCCGCTGCCGCAGCCGCCGCAGGTGCCGTACAACCGGGCGTCGGGTAGTGCTCCTGAGGGTATGCACGAGGACCTGGCGGCGCAGGTGAGCGATCATGGGTATGCCCTGGTGTACAAGGATCTTGGCGATGATCCGCGGATCCCTGACGGTTCTACCGATCCGGTGAGCAAGACGGTAACGATCAATAGCAGTTACAGCCACGCTCACCAGGCCAAAACGCTGGCTCATGAGCTCGCTCACATCGAGCTTGGGCACACCGAACGTACTGGTGAGTATCACACTCGCGCGGGTGGACAGCGCTCGACGATGGAGGTCGAGGCCGAGAGCGTCTCCTATGTGGTGGCTCGGCGGTACGGGTTGCGCGAGGAGGGTGAATCGTTCGCCTACATCGAGAGTTGGGCGCGAGGCGATGTGGAGAAGACCCGCAAGACTGCGGAGGCCGTGTGCAAGGCCACCGATCGGATCATGGGTCGTATCAAGCGTTTCCAGGAAGTGTGAGTGGCAGATGTCGAAGCGCGATGGATCGGATGTGGAGGTTTCGATGAGTGGAGTTGTGTCGGTACGTGTCGAGGTGACCGATCCCTGCGATGGGCAGGTCCGTGTATTTGAGGGACCCGATGAGGTCGGCGTGCAACGGCAGGTTGATGAGTTCTTCGGGGTCGAGGAGGCGGACCGCCGTGAGCTCGATGCGGAATGACGTAGCCGCGCTGCGTGAGCACAAGCTCCGGGAGCTAGCGGAAGTGCGCGAGCAGCTCGCTGCAGCACGGCAACGGCTGGTCGACGCGGCGGTCGAGTATGCAGCGACCACCGACGGTCTATGCGAGACCTACCGGCGCTTTGAGCTGGCGAGCGGGGCCGAACGTGACGGGTTACGCGCGGTGTATCTGCGCGGTTTGTCGTTGGCGGATCAGGAGTTTCAACGCCGATGCGCGTTGGGCCACTCACGGGATGGGGATGGTCCACTTCAGGCGTTGCCTGTGGGCAGTTTTGATGACCCGTTGGGACGGTCGTTGATCGAACATCAGGTCATGGGTTGGGCGCGGGTGGGGCGCGGCGCACATCCGGTCGTTGTGGTCGGTCTGGTGCGGTTACTGCCGGACCAGCGCAGCCGTGAGCGGTTGCGTCTTCGGGATAGCGCCGATCCTCTGCTGGGAACCTTCACCAGTACGCTGCCCGATGTGCTGAGACGCGCCTGGGCCGATGCCGAAACCCGGGCCAAGGTGCAGCGTTTTCTGGGGACGCACGCCAGCGCCGTGGGCGGGCTGATCGTATGACTTCGGTGGTGTCGGTGTCGTCGCACGAGGTGGTTGAGGTGGAGACGCCCCAGGAGCGGGCTCAGCGGCGTCTCGGAGAGCTCGGCCGAGCGGCTAGTGGGGTGTTGGAGGTGCTCGCGGCGATCTACCGTGATCAGGATTGGCGCTTCCTTCTCGACCGGGATGGGCAGAGCTACAACGACTTCGGGCATTTCATTCGCGATCAGCTCGGTGGATCAGCGTCGAATGCGCGCCGGTACCGCCAGGGTGTGGAGACCCTGGTTGCGCCCCTGCAGGAGATTGTGGGGCCGGGCACGCAGGTGCCGGTGACGCCCAACGACGTCGCGCTGCTGGGGGTGGAGGGTGCCCGGCAGGTCGTTTCCGCGGCGGCCAGTCGCCTGGGGGAACTCGATGCGGGAGAACAGACTCAGGCCCTGCGGGCGTTGATCGAGGAGAGCATCGCGGCCAGGCCGCGTCGTAGCTCGCCAGTAGTGGTTGTCGATGGGGATCTCGATGAGTTGCCGCCGGCGCCGTCGGCGATAGTCCCGCCCAGTGAGGCCGAGCCGATTGACGAGGCAGGTGGCCCGATGCCGGCCGGCGAGAGCGCGACGGCTGACGGCTCTCGCGCTGTCGTCATGGGGGATTGTTCGGAGGTCGACGCGGGGGCGCTTTGTCGGGCGTTGGCGCTGTTTCGGGACATGGACCCGGCCGTGGCCGCTACCGTTCTGGGCGCCGGCCACGGGCCGGTGGCTGCGGACGAGTGCGTGGAGGCGGCGCGGCGGCTCGCGCGTTTGGGTCAGATCCTCGATGCGACACGATGAGCGCCCTTCCCTATCAGCTCGCTGACCGGGGTCATTGCATGGCGTCCCCGCGGTTTGCGGGTTCGCTTGTGCTGCATGGGCTTAAGGACGCACACCTTTGGACGCTGTTGCCGCCGAGGTCACGGTCAGCTCGATATGGAGCCCTGCCTTGGCGGCCATGTTCAGGAGTGCGTCGACGCTGAATCGTTCGATCTGCCCGCTGGCGAGGTGGGAGATCCGTGGCTGGCTGACATCCAGCTTGGAGGCAGCCTCGGCCTGGGTCCAGTCATTGGTGATGATCCAGTCGTGGATGGCGGCGGCCAGCTGGCGGCGGACGTGGAGGTTGACCGCTTCGCTTGATGGGGTGCGCTGGCCGGGCATCGGGCGGTGGGACCTTCCGGGTTGTTTGGCTGTGTGTCCCAGTGTATTCCGATGAATGCGCGCGGGAGTCTGAGTGAGGGTCAGGCAGTGGCTTCGGCAGCAGCGTAGATGGCGCGCATCATGGTGTCAGGCCAGCTGACCGCGGCGACCTGGCCACCGTTGAGGCCGCGCAGGATGCCGACGATGACGGGCTTTGGCCCGGAGGCCGTGGTGTAGGTGTACACCGGAGCTCCGGAGTCGCCACGCTGGCTGGTCATGCCTGCGGCTTCCATGGTGAACCATCCGTCGTGGACGGCTTCGATGGTGCCGCAGGACGATCCGGTGATGGGTCCGAGCTGGCACACCTTCATTCCCGGCTTAGGCTTGACGCCTGGTTCGGTGATCAGTGGGCGGGTCCCGCTGGGTCCGAGCTGGTTGGTCACCTGGACGTTGGAGTTCAGAGCGATGACCTGGTAGTCGATCACGCTGTCGCGTGGTCCGGTTCGTTTGTGGCCGGCGCGGTTGTGCTCGGAGAGGGCGACGACACCGATCGGTCGGCCGGCCTGGTCGGTGACCGTCTGTGTGGTGGCGCAGTGGCCGGCGGAGTAAGCGATGCGGCGGCGTGTGTCGATGAACCCGATGGCGCACGCGCTATCCCCTTGCTCGATGACCATGCCGGGGTACGCCATCACTGTCGGGCTGGCGGCGGCGGGGATAGGGGCGAGCAGCGTGGCGACGGCGACGGCAACTGCTGCGACGATGAAGCGCATCGGGTGGAGGTTCACGGGCGCAGCTTCTCCTCTTCGGCGATGAATTCCTCGATCTTCTCGACGAGGACATGGTTCGCATAAATTCTGCGGCCTTCGCGAGCCGACCGAAAGAGGAGCGCCTGTTCGAACCTCATTTTCAGGTCGAAGCTGGCTCGGAAGCTGATCTGCACGTCGCCGGCGCTTTTGGGCATTGCCGCGTCCTTTTCCGTCGTCGCCGGCGACTCTTCGGGCCAGCTTCCCAGCATGTTATCCAGCCCATGATCCAGATAGCTAGAGGACTTGGTTGCTGTGTTACTGGCGTTCATGATACCTAGCTTACTTTGTTCATAGTTTCACCGCTAGCTGTCGTGTGATTTTCCTATTTTGCTAGCAAGTTGACGCGTCGTGGTCGAGTGGCGCGCCGCCGGTTAGACCCCGCCCTCCGTTCGAACGTATGCTCGCATTTGTGGCCGGCGCGCTGCGGTGGACTCCTAAGGGCTGGGCGGAGCCGCCCCCTCCCCCGTCGTGTCCTAATGGGCATTCCTGGGGCGCCCCGTTCACGGTGCTGCTTGGTACGGCACATTGCGGCACATGCGGAGTGCACCGCAGTTTTGCGTGCCGCAGGTGCGATGCGATGCTCTATCGACCGCCGAAGACGCCCCGATGTACTTTTGTTGCCCTTGATGGCCGGTCGGCCGATTCCGCCCCCTCCTAGTTCGGCTGACTCCCCATCCGATCTATCGCGGCCCGTTTCGTCACGTGACGGCTGGGGGGCGCGCTGTCGGTGATGCAGCCTGCATCACTGGATCTGTTTGACGAAACGCCGGGAGGTCCTCTTGCGTACGTTCCAATCGATCCATACCGTAATACCGGTATTTAGGAAGGAGCCAGCTTCTAGTGACTGAAACGCCCACCGCCCGCATGCCACGCCGGCCCGCGAAAGCCGCCGGAAAGCGTAAGACTGCGAACCGCTTCGCCCAGTTCGCCGGCGGAGACGCCGCCGACATCCACTCCCCCGCAGCCGGTGACGGATCGCCCGACGACTCCGGACTCATCGGTGGAATGTCGGCCATCGCCGCCGACAGCGCCCACCGGGTCCTGCAGCTGCCCGTCAACGAGATCGCGCCCCACCCGTTCAACGCCGCCCAACGCTCCCAGCCTCAGCCCGACGACCCGAAATGGGAAGAGCTGTTGGCCTCCGTTCGTGCAAACGGGGTACGACTGCCGCTGCTGGCCGTTGGCCGGGAAGCATTCGTCGCCGCACGGCCTGAGGCCGGTTCGTCTATCGACGCCGGCTATCGATACGTGCTCATCTACGGGCATCGGCGCCGGATCGCCGCACTGGAGGCCGGACGGCAGTCGGTCCCCGTGGTCGTCGACGACGCGATCCTCGCCGACAACGGCGACCTCGATGCTATGGCGACCGAGAACCTTGGTCGCGAGGATCTCCCCGCCCTTGCCGAGGCTGAGCTGTTCGCAAGATACTCCGACCTTGGTCTGTCCCAGCGTGCGATCGCCGAGCGCCTGGGCGTCAACCAGGCCACGGTTTCGCGGCGTCTGGCGCTGCTTCTGCTGGCGCCCGAGGTTCGCAAGGCCGTGGAGACTGGGCGTCTCCCCAGCGCCGAAGCGGCCATCCTGTCCGGCATGCTGCCCTACGGCCCCCCGCGTCGCTGGCAGAAAGGTACGGACCCCGACCAAGGCAGCGATCGTCGCCGAGACGAGCAGGTCGAGGCACAGCGTCTCGTCGTGCAGCACAACTGGACGGCATCGCGAGCCGCGGAACGCGTCATCGCTGAACGGGAATCACGCGCCGAAGCGCACGGCCTCGGAGTCGTTCTGGTCGAGGATCCCCGTGCCGAGCTGGGTGAGCATTACATCGACCATCGCATCAGCCGTGACGAGTACCGGCCGGGCGCCGACGTGGTGGGAGCGATCAATTCCGGTACGGGATACCTCGATCTCTATGTGCGCGCGCTGGCGTCCCCCGATCAGTCTCCGCCGCTGTCCGACGACGACGGGGACAGTGACGATGGCGGCCTCGGACCTGTCAACGGCCATACGCCCACGGAGTCAGCGCCGCCGCGTGAAGATCCGGCTCGCACCGCCAGCGATCCACCTCCGGCGGCGGCCGGCGACGACCCCCAGGAAGAGCCGGTCGCGGTAGACCCGGAGGCGGCGCGGCGCGCCGAAGACGCCGCGGCGGCCGCAGCGGCTCAGGCACATCGCCGCCAGGCCTGCTCCACGCTCATCGGACTTGCACCCACCAACGCAGAGCTACTCAAAACCCTCGTACGGCAGTACTTGTCCGGGGTGGCGGTGCGGTGCCAGACCTCAGCGGTGCGGGCACTGCTACGCGACTGGGACTCCCACGTCGAGGGCAACTCGGACAAGGCTCGGTCCACGATGGCATGGCATCGTGCGGTGGCCGCTGACGAACTGCACACCGCCGAGTTGAAGGACAAGATGTGGGATGACGATGCGGTTTCCCACGTCGAACGACTGATCGACCGCGTCGGCTACCAACCCACGGAATGGGAACGTCGCCAGCTCGACGCTGCTCGCCCGTGATGCAGCCTGCATCACCGCCCACCCCGCCGACCGTGATGCAGGCTGCATCACGGCGGCGCCCCACCGCCTGAGACAGGAGAACCTTCGATGCCCACCTACACCGTTGCCAACATGTCCGGCAGTGTCGGTAAGACCACCACCGTGGTCACCACCGCCGTCCTCCTCGCCGCCTCCGGGCTGCGTGTCCGCGTTGTCGATCTCGATCCGCAGGCCAACGCGAGCACCTGGCTGGGCTACCCCGATATCAGCGGATCCACCGTGGCTGATGTCCTGCGTCTGAACTGCACCATCGACGACATCGAGCGTCCTGCTCGTGTCCTGGCCGACTACGACGATCAAGGTCCGGTGTACACCGACGCCGAGGAAGGGCAGATTCCCAATCTCACGGTGGTCCCTGCGGCACGATCGACGCTCGACAAGCTCATGGTGGAACTGCCGGCGGTCACTGGTGGTGTGACACGGCTGCGTGAGGCCATGGAGTCCGCCGCGCCGGTCGATGTCACGCTCATCGACTCCCCCGGCTCGAACAGTGCGCTCGTGACGACGGCACTGATTGCCTCCTCGACCGAGGAAGAGGGCCCGGCGGGATCCTGGGGCCTGATCACGTGCACGAAGCCCTCAGGCAAGGAAGCAGAGGGCATTCAGGACTTGCTGCGTGAGCTTGCGGTGCTTAAAAAGACCTATCGGATCGACATTCCGCTACTGGCCATTGTGCCCTGCGCTGTGCCCTCCAGCGGGACCGTGTATCGCCAGCAGATGGAGTATCTACATGAGGGCTTCGATGCGAAGGTGACCCCTGCGGTTCGACGTAGCTCCATCGTGGACGAGGCGTACACGAACTACACGCCGGTGCCGCTGTACGGCTACCGAGCCAAAGACGTCACCCACGACTATCAGGCCGTTGTCGATCACATGAAGAGTCAGGGGATGTTCCGGCCCGCATCCATCCATGCCTGATCAAGATTCGCGGCGTCGCGCCGGGGATTCCACCGAGGTCAGCAAGGTCAACATTCCACGGGATCTGCACCGGCGTGCGCGCGCGGCGGTGCGAATCGTTCAACGGGTCACGGGGCGGCCTTACACCTTCGCTCAGTTCGTTCGTGAGGCGTTCATTGCCCAGCTGGCCGTCATCGCGCGCGACTACAACCGCGGGGCTGAGATCTACCCGGACGACGAGCCGTTGGGGCCGGGCCGGCCACGCTAGGTCTTGAGCTGCGTGAGGGTGGCGGGTGATGCAGGCTGCATCACCATCGCCTCAGGTGTGAGGCTGCTACCGCGGTCCCGGGAGTAGTCCGAACTCGTAGCGCAGCGCTTGCTCTACCAGAGCACTGCGGGTGCCTGCACCCCACCGCTGCACGAGCTCGTCGAGACGTTCGGCGTTGCCGGCGGTGACACCGGACAGGACCACCGTCCGTGGCGCGGTCAGGTGCCGACGTCGCGGGGGAACCGCTGTTGCTGACGGACGCTCGAAGAGCTGTCCGTCGGCGATCGTTATCTGCGGGACCGTCCACGTGGTTTGGAGCCGGCTGGCGTGGGCCTCGATCGCGTCCAGGACGATGGCGCCCATGGTCCTGGCCAGCCCCCGTCGCACCTTCTTCTCGGCATTCTGCACTCGGTAGAGCTCGTCATAGACCTCGGCGGACAGCAAGGCCTCAGGTGGGCGGTGTCGCTTCGACGACGTGGGACGCGCTGCCGGCTCCGTGTCGCGGGCACTTTGGTGTGTGCCCGGCGACGGCACCGAAGGGAGCCGCGGCGCCGTTCGAGTACGTGGTTCCGACACCGCTTCTGCCGGTGGTTGCGGCGGCGATTTCGGTGGCGCTGCGGTCTCGGTGGCGGCGGGCATCGGTCCGGTTTCATCCCGGGGCTGCGCGGGCCGGGATGGCCACAGGTCGTCGAGGTCGTCGTCAAGAGCGTTGGGGTCGAAGACGGCTTTGCGGCGTGTGGGCGTGCTCATCCGACCCTCTCCCCCACGGCCGCCGCTTCGTAGCTCACGAGGCGAGACACGATCTGGCGCACGAGCTCCTGATAGTCGGCGGCCAGTCCAGTCGGGTCGCTTGACCACAAGGCCCGTTCGGGGCGCTGTTTGTCGCGCAGTCTGGTCAGTCGACTGCGCCGTTCGTCGTGAGCGAGGGCCACGAGTTCGCCAGCAGTCCGGTGCAGGGTGCGCATGTCCACCGCCGCGGCCGGAGCCGATCGAATGGTGATGTCGAAGGGGCTTGTGCCGCTACCGGCCAGCATGTCGTTGACCTGTGTAAACACTTCCTCGTTGCGTTTGGTAGCGCGGGGGTTCACATCGAAGAGCAGCACTCCGAGCAGTTGGATGGAGGCGCCATGTTTTCGGGCTCGCCAGAAGCGGCGAGCTAAGCGTTCGACGCCGCCGAGGCTGGCCTGGTCTGCCCGGGTCGGAATGAGCAGATAGTTCGCGACCGACAGATAGGTGTCCAGGAGTGGCACGTCTCCGGGCCCAGAGTCGATCAGCACGACGTCGTAGCCTTCGGAGTCGCACAGTGCTTGAAGTTGGGTCTGCATATTGGTGGCCATGTCGATGCCGTTCTCGGCGATGGTGTTGGCTGCTGCGCCCACGACGGCCAGCTGCGGTCCCCCAGCGATGACGTCGAGGTGGGTGCGCACGTCGCGTACCGGCGTCAGCGGCGTCCCGAACTGCAGCGTAGCGGCCAGCGATTGGCCACGGTCGCCGTCGACACCGAGGTCCTCCATAGTCACGTTGGCCTGTGGGTCACCGTCAACGACGAGGACCCGCCGACCGCGCTTTCCGGCGGTAGCGATCATTTCGGCAACCGCGGCAACGGTGGTCGATTTTCCGACGCCGCCCTTCTGATTGGCCACGAGGATCGTTCGGGCCGGTCCGGTCATTGTCATGCGTGCACCGTAGGTCTGTTCGTCCGTGGCCTCTTGGCGACGCACACGGGTGAGTCCGAACTGTTACCCGTGTGATTGGTGGTGCGTGTGGTGTTGCGGCGCCATGTGCTGGTCAACGCCAGGCGTGACGCCGCGGAATGCGTGAGTGGGTGCGAGCGGGTCAACGTCGGTGTCGTGCCGCGTGAGTCGCGGTGTACGCCACCATGGTTGTCGGGGCGTTGACACGCCCGAGTAATGGGTCGGGCCTGAGGGCGAATGTTCGTTCGTTGACACGGGCGTGCGGATCGGCGTGTGCCAGGGCGTGCGTTGGACGGTGTATGCCCGTCGTCTTGCCCGTGTGATTGTCCGTGATAGACCCGTATTCTGCAGGTCAGCGACTTTTTCACGGACCTATATTCCGAGGCTTGCGCCCAAGGTCCGGTCATCGCGTGGCCGACGCAGGGACGTCGCGTCAACGCCGCGGCGACCTCGGCCGTGGCCGCGGATCGGGCAGATGGACGGGCCGTGACCCGCGCGGGGCGGCGGTGCGGCGCGGGGCGATCAGCGCTGGGGAGTGTGGGGCTGCTCTGCGGTGCTGCCGAAATGCGGCGGGTAGGCAGGCTGCAGGTGTGTGGCGAGGGCCAGGTCGTAGCCGCGGAACACATTCTGCAGATGCTTGAGGGTTTCGACGCGTTTGGCGTCGGCCTGAGCGCGGATCGTGTCAGCCTCGGCCTGGGCGCGAGAGACAGCGGCCTGAGCGGCGGCCATCTCGGCGTGATGTTCGGCTTCAGCGATCAGCGCCTGCATGGCGGAGTCGGCCGCGGCTTTGATTGAGGCCAACGTGTCGAGCAGATCTGCGCTGCTCACCGACGGCAGGGTGGGGGAGGGGTTCGCGTGCGGTTCGTCGGATTCCGTGGGCGTAGCCATGGAGGTTTCCGTAAGGGGAGCCGCGGGGAGGTCTCCGAGCTTGCGCCTCAGGAAACGCTCGGCATCGCTGCGGCGGGTGCGCTTGTTCGACTTGGCGCCAAGTTCAGGGAAGACCTCATACGGCAGGGACCCGTTGCGCCACCAGGAGCGCACCGTGTTGGGCTTGACCATGCCGCCGGCCAGCTCGGCAATGCCGTCAGCGGTCAGCAGGGAGTCTGGGTCGATGGCGCCGGGTGGGCCATCGGGGGTCGCCATAGCCCCACAATGTACGACACTGTGCCGTGTCATGGCGCATCCTGGCGAATCCCAGCGCACTATCCCACGTCCCAGCGCACTATCCCACGTCCCAGCGCATGATCACGCAACACGCGTCGTACGCTCGCGCCGTAATCCCGCTCTATGGCGCATCGTGCGCTACCGTGGTGCTTGCGCGGCTACCCGCGCGAGCTCAGCGGAGGAGGATGCGCGATGACGACCACTTTGGACACGGCTCCGGGCGAGGTCGCTGCAGACGTGCCCCCGACGCGGCAACAGAAGACGCGCCGGGGGACCGAGACGCGCAAGCGGTCCGCCCAGATGGCCCTGCGGTTGCTGCCGCGGGAAGCGGATGTCGCGGCCGCAGTGGCAGCTGGGTTCAATAAGAAAAGTGTCCAGGAACTGATCGTCGAGGCTTGTCAACCGCTGATGTCGCCAGAGGCGTTGGTCACCCTGGCCGAAGACCGTGAATCGGTGCGTGCTCTCGCGCGAGAGCACGGGATCTCTGAAGTGCAGGCTCTACTGCTGAGGGCGTTGACCTCGACCCCGACCGCGGTGGCCTGACCGCCGACGCCGCGTGGGTGAGCCCTGTCGAGGGCCGTCGCGCGTGAATCTGTAGTTTCTCCGTCGTAGCACTCGCGCGCGGGTATCCGCGTGTCAATGCGCGGATACCCGCGCGGGCCGTGCAACGATCCCTCCAGACACACCAATAACAACTGGAGGCTGCATGGGACGACCTGCTCTGTAGCGCATCACCAACATTCACGCGCGAATCCCTTTTCTGTACAACGCATCTCACGCCAACACCCTGTGATGGCGTGACTTGGCGACCGTAGCGACGGGTTGCCGGATCTGCGGTACACCTCGCGATGACACGCGCCCACCGAAAGGAGGAGAAACCTCACATCACCCTGTCGACCCCAGACGGCACTCCACCTGAGTCTCATTGGCGGAACACACATCTGGCCTGTCGGCACTACACCTGAATAGTTCGGCGCGAACCTGCCGCCTTAAACATTCGAAGCCCCCGGCGGCAACCGAGGGCTTCGAATCTGAAGTTTTCGAGTCGAGTTGGCCCTCGACTCGGTGGGCTCGCGCCCTTCCCCGAAGGGACTTGTCTCCATGGACAGGTACCACGATAGCGCACGCCTTCTGCACGGACACGATGGCGCGCTGTTTCGTGATCTCGCCGATGCTTGCAGACCGCGGGTGTCGGCTCGTATGGCTCGGATCAAGCAACGGGAACAGCGGCGGCAATGGATCGTCGTCGCCGGAGCAACTTCACCCACGACATCGATGTGGACCAGCCGCGCCGGCTGGATCGAAGAAGTGGCCTACTGGGCCGGAACATCCTCCGGCTCTGCGGTTCTCACGCGTGTGAACCTGAGCCGGTCGATGCTGCTCAAGGTCTGCGTGGCGCTGGCCGCGCACGCCGATCACGCGACTGGCCGGCACTGTGCAGTGACCAACGCGGCCGCGGCCAAGGCTGCGGGATGCTCCCAGCGCAGTGTGACGACCGTGCGCGCGGTCCTCGGCGAAGCCGGTCTTGCTGTGGAAGTTCGTCGAGGCACCGGGTCGATGGCGTCCCCTCAGCGGTATCGGCGGCCGTCGGTGTGGCATTTGGTGAGCCGGCGCAGGCCTGTGGATAACGTGGCGGTTTGCGACCTACCGCCATCCCGTAGGGATAGGCGGGTAACTCACGTTGGAAAGAACTCACCAAAGGGCCGTTGCCGGCCCGCGTCGAAGAATTCTCCCCGATCAGACACCGCCAGGCAGAGCGAACCCCGCCCGCTGCAGTTGCAGCTGCTTGCCGCGAGCGTCATCTCCCGCTGTCGAGGCTTCGATGCCGTGCATCCCGGCCAGATCTGCGAGGTGCTCACCCGATCGGGGCTGGACCTCGACGTCTGGACTGGTGCGCAGATCGTCGATGCGCTCAATGCTGATATGCGGCGAACAGGTCGGACCTGGCCGGATTCTCTGCCGCGGCCGGCAGGGTTCCTGGCTGTTCGGTTGCGTGGGTTGCCGAGAGTGCCGATGACGTCCCGCCGAGCCCAGCACGGCTGTACCTTGGCCGCCGTCGTGGGGGACGTCTCGGCGCCGGCGAGTGCCAAGACCCGCGCTGAGGCGATGGAGTACTTCCGTGCGCATCGTCGTGCTCGGATTCAACGCTGAGGCGATGAGGACCTCGCGTTGGCTTACAGGACGCGCCTGACGGCGATATCGCCCGTGGGTGCCGCGGAGTATTTGACGGGGACGCCGGTCTGCTGGGCTTCGATGATCTTGCCGTCGCCGACGTAGAGCGAGACGTGCTCGGGCACGCCAGGGGCGGAGAAGTTGCTGAACACGAGATCTCCGGGGCGGATGTTGGCGGGGGCGATGTTCTGTCCCATGTTGATCTGGTCGTAGGTGGTGCGAGGCAGGATGACGCGGCCGTCGGTGGCCTGGGCGAACGCCCATTGGGTCAGGCCGCTGCAATCGAAGCCGCCGCCGGATGGACCCGCGGTGCCGCCACCTCCCCACACGTAGGGCAGTCCCAGCGCTTGTTCGGCGGTCTTGATCGCCCGTTGGGCCTCGGTGCCGTTCCACGCGACGCCGGCGTGGTTGTCGTCTTCGGCGCTGTCGTCGCCCTCTGCTGTGCTGTCGGTGGATCCGGCGGCGTCGATAAGTGGCTGCAGCAGCGAGGACAGTCCGGCGGCGCCGCCGCCGGGCATTCCACCACTGAGGGGGAGCTGGCCCATCGAAGGCATGGCGCCGGAGCCCATGCTGCTGAGCAGCGATTCCATAGGCGATCCGGATCCGGCTCCGAATCCGGCGGGCGTGGTGATCGGGGCGGCGTCGGTCGCTGATGACGGGAATGTGCTGGGTTCGTCGCCAGGTAGGCCGCCCAACGCGTTGGATTCTTCGTTCTGCGCGGTCTGGCTGCTGTCTTCGTCGGCTCCTGAGTCTTCGTCGGCGTCGGCTGGGGTGTCTTTGGAGGTTTCTGCGTCGAGCGGGGTCGGCAATTCGGTGATGGCGTCGCCGACGTTGGTGGCGAGGTCTCCGAATCGGGTGGTGACGCCGAAGACCAGGGACTGGGTTTCGGACACCCGCTGTATCCCGGCTTGGAGGAGAGCGGCCTGGCCCTGGGGAGTGTTGGAGAACGGTCCGAGGGCAAGTTTGTCGCTGTGCCAGGCGTTCTCAATGGTCGTCATTCCGCTGTGTGCGTCGTGAGCGATGCCGGCTGCCGCGTCGAGGGCTTGGGTAGCTCGGTCGTGGGCGCTACCGAGCCTTCCCCGGTCGTTGTCGAGGCGGTCGGCGGTGGCGCCAGCAGAGTCGGCTGCTGACCCGATCCAGGATTGGGGTTGGGCCGGGGGCACGTCAGTGCGCGGGCGTCGTGAGTTGCCCGGCGCGGCTCCGGTGCCTAGTAGTTCGCGGGCGTCCCGCAGGTAGGCGTCGATGGCGGTTTGGATACTCATGCACGGACTCGCTCTTGGACGACGGACAGATCCCGGTACATCTGCGTGGCGCGGGGAAGTTGGCTCTGGATCTCGGTCAGGTAGTCCTGGCGGCCGCCGGAGAAGGCTTCCTCGGCAGTGGAAATGCCGGGTCGCTGTTGGAGCCAAAAGATGTTCTTCCATATGTCGCTGCTGGCGCCGGCGGAGGCGCGCTTGTCGTCGAGGCGGTTGAAGAACTCGGCGATCGCGGTATTGGGGTCGTTACGTCCCGGGTAGCTGGTGTCCTGCTGGAAGGGGCCCACCCATAGGCCGTTGCTGCTGACCGCGCGGGGATTGCCGGAGCTTTCCTGCAGCATCGTCGCGGCGCAGGCCAATCCCTCTTCAAGGGTGTAACCGCGGGCCTTGGCTTCGGCGAGGACCGCGGCGAAGACTTCGCCCGGAGTGGAGTCTGGCGTCAGTTTTCCCAGGGCGCCGAAATCACCGCGGAGCGGGTTTCCGCCGCCGGGCTGTGGAGTGACAGCTGCGGTGCGGCGGTTGGTTTGTGACGGGGCCAGCGATCCCAGGGAGCTCAGCGGGCTCACGGCCGCGGCCGGGGCAGTGGCCATAGGTGCCGTGGCCGCCGGCGCACCCATGGCTGGTGAGGCGATCGGCAGTGCCCCGGTCAGTCCCGGCATCGGCGTCGCTGCGGCGTCCATTGCTGGTGGTGGTATTTCGGTGGGTGGGGGCGGCGGGGCAGTGGCCGACGGGTGCGCGTTTGGGGTAGGTGGCGGCAGGGTTTCGCCGGCGTGGGTGGTGTCTGGCTGGGGGAGGCCGGCCATCTCTGAGCGCAGGTTGGCGGCTTCCTCGTTGTAGCGCGCGGTGGTGGCCGAGATCAGGGTCACCACTTCGGCGATGCGCTGCTGGGCAGCGGTCAGTAGGGCTACGTCGCGGGTGGGGCCGGGTGGCATCGCGGCGATGCTGTTTTTGGTAGTGGTCCACTCTGAGGTGATGGCGTCTAGGTCCAGCGCTGCCTGCTGGGCAATCTGATTGGCCGATTGGGTGTAGCCGGCGGCGTTGGTGGCGGCGGCCTGCAGCCGGTCGCGGGCCAGCTGCAGTGTGCGGGTCGCTTCGATGGCAGCCTCGTGGGCGTTTCCAGTCCAGTCTGGGTTGGGCAGGGTCTCGATCCTGGTGGGGGCGCCGGGGACCGTGGGTGGCTGGGTGGTTCCCAGGATGTCTCGCGCGGCGTCGAGATAGTCGTCGACGGCCTGTTCAACGCTCATGGGTGGGTGGCACTGTCGACAGCCCGAATCCGGGATCAGCAGCGGGAACAGGGGCTTCGTCGGGTTGATCGTCATCGGGGACGGCGGCCGACAATGTGGTTGTCTGCGGCGGCGGGGCGGCGGTGGTGGGGGCTGCGGGAACCGTGGCCGATGATGGTGCGGCGAGGTCGGCGGCGTCCTCGGTGGGGCGGAAGAAGCCCTTGAACCCGGGGCTGTCATTGATGATGCCCAGGGGTTCGAGCTTGCCGTCAGGCCCGATGAGCTGTCCGTTGCCGGCGACGATGGCGGTGTGGTCGTCGAAGACGACGATATCGCCGGGCTTGACGTCAGACGGGTCAATCTTGCGGCCCGGGTCAGCACCGTCAGTGGGCAATTCGACGTCGGTGCCCGTGTAGGCGGTGGTGGCGACGTCGCCGGCACCGGCGGGCCGGTTGAGTGCATTCCGTACCGCGGCGGCGGCCTGCGGGTTCGGTGCGGTCACAACCTGGCCGGACGGCAGCGTGATTTCGCTGGATGTCTCGGAAGTGCTTGCTGCGGGCTCGCCGGGTGCCTCTGCCGGCGTCGGGGCGGGCGCTGGTGCAGGCGTCGCTGGCGCGGCGGTTGCTGGCATAGGTTCCGGCCCGGGCGAGACCTCCGGAGCAGCCATACCCGCGGCGCTCACTTCAGGTGGAGTAAGTGCGTCATCCGAGGTCGATGCCACTTCGGGAGGCTCCAATGCGTCGTTGTCTCCGAGCGAACTGACCTCCGGGACATCCATCCCACCCCCGCCCAATGAGGACAAGCCGGGGATACCTCCACCGAGCCCGGGCATGCCCATGCCAGGTCCACCGCCGAGGCCTCCGAGGCCGGGCATGCCCATGCCCATGTTGCGTAGGCTGTCGGCGATGCCATTGGCGGTCGTGGCTTTGTCCTCGACATTTCGAGTGAGCTCGTCGATCTGCTGCTGCATCGCCGCCAGCATCCCGGAGTCGGCTTCGGGCACGCTGCCCTGCGGCGCCAGGCCGGACCCGAGTAGCGCACCGTCACTGACGATCTGGTCATGCGCAGTTCGGCCCTGGGTCGAGTTCTCACCGGTCGCTGAGGTGGCCTCGTCGCCGGCCTTGTGGAGCTCGTCGAGGCGCTTCTGCAGCTCAGCCACCATCTGATTGAGTTCGTCGATGCGGTCTTGAGCTGGTCCTTGGCCGTCGGGAGACTGCGGCAGGGTCGCCTCGGGAGGGCCGGGAAGTTGCGGCTGTTCCCCCGTGCCGAACAGGTCCTGCGCCTCCTCGATGAGTTTGTCGAATGCAGACTTAGCGATCGCCCCCGCGGGGCCGACGAAGAATGGGAAACTGCCGAAGGGGCCCAGATCGATCGACATGATGGCGCTGGGGCTCCTCTCGTAGCCGTCGTGTGGTGACGTACACCAGGTCCGGCTATGACGCTATGGGCCCAGCCTGGGCATTCTCAAGAGGAGTTGATCTGCGCGCGGGTGATGTCGAAGTGGGACCCCGCCGAGGTGCTGGACATGCAGAGAAGTCCGTCGTCGTCCTTCTGCCACATGATCGTGACGGTGCCGTCGTCGTCGACGTCGATGCCGTCGATCTCTCCGCTGAAGCCGTCGATAACCACCGAATCCTTGGGCTGGAGGTCACGCGCGCACACGGTGAGGTTCTCGTGGGCCTCGGTGTCGAAGCCGAGGGTGGCGTCGCCATCCCAGCGGGTAATCGTGCGACTCACCAGGGCGGGGTCGAGGTCCGGGCGTGCGGCCAGATCGAACCAAGGGGCGTCGGCGATCTCGTTCCAGGAGTCGAGGTCGGCGGGCAGCTCAGGAACGTAGCGGGGGATCAGTGTCCGGGATGGGCGCATGGAGGCGATTACGGCTTGTTCGTCGGGGTTGGTGGTGTCGGCGGCGGGGCAGAAGTAGTACTGGGTCTCTCGGGGCGTCTCGTGGGTTCCCAGCGACATTCCACGGCCTTTGATGCGGGGTACGTTGCGGCCGGTATAGCTGTCCTCGAACAGCATTTCGGCGGCGATCCGCGATATCGGACCGACTGAGACCTTGTTGCCGAAGTTGTCGCGCGCCTCGGTGTCGATCAGGTCATGGTCGGGGCGCTGCATGCCCAGTTCGAGGTGGATGCGGGCGGTACGGGACAGTCGTGCGAGTTCGGCGATCTCGGTGACGGTGGGTGGTTCCTTGGGGCCGCCTTTGGGCTTGAGGCCAGACTCCCAGAGCCGGGTCAGGATCACCTTGAACTGCGCGGCTTCGTCGATGACCAGCAGGTAGGGCAGGTTCTTCTCCCAGCTCTTGGGGTTCCAGCGGGCCTTGGCGTTGCGTTCGTCCATCAGCTTGTACATGCGGTGGATGGTGGCGATGGACTCGAAGGGATCGCTGCTGATGATGTGGACGTTGGGCCAGCCGGCCAGGTCGGAGAAGGATCCGCCTTTGAAATCGACGATGACCACTGCCCAGCCGCGGCGGGCGGCCTGCATGATCTTGGCGCGTAGGTACACCGTCTTGCCGGCGCCGGTCTTGCCGCCGACAAGCGTGTGCGGAGCGTCGAGAGGGTCCCACTCCTGGGGGTTGAGGTCGAGATCGATGCCGTAGGGCAGGCGCGTCTGCTTGTACTCGGCGATTGCCTGGTCGATTGAGGTCACTTCGGGCACCGGGGTGGGGTAGACGATTCTGGGCAGGTCGGGCTTGGGGGCGAAGACCACCGTGCCCTGCTGCATGTCCCAGGTGGTGACCCAGTTGCCTCCGATCAGCTCAGTGAGGTTCTGCTCGGCTACGCGTTTGCGGAACTCGCCGGTCATCTTGGTGGCCACGCTGTGGGTGATGGTGAAGCCCGCGGCTAGGTTGCCGGTCACGGTGGCTGTGGGCCCGAAGAACTCGCGGACCTTGCGGGTGAGCTCGGCGAGGTCCTCGTCGAGCTGCTCGGGGACGTGATGGGTGGCCTGGAAGCGCAGTCCTGATGGGTCGGCGCTGACTTTGTAGTGTGCCCCGCAGTGGGTTTTGAGGGCGCGGCGGATGACTGTTGCGGCGTCGGCACGGCCTGTGGTCTTGGGGTCGTCGTCGAGTGTTTGGTCCTCACTGTAGGTGAGGCGGGTGTTGGTTGGCCTGCTGGCGCGGATCGTGATCGTCTCAGGCACAGCGGATCTCGGCTGCCAGTGGATATCGCGGACGACGGCCTCCGTGGGAACCTTGTGTCCCAGGGGGCCGTAGAGGGCCTGAATCAGATTGCTGCGCGCCTGCACTCGCCGACTATGCAGCTGGTGGGTCTCAATGGTGAATGCTGCGGCGACGATGGCTGCAGCAGCAGCGATCCCAACGTTGGGCATGAATGCAATGCTGAGTTTCCAGCGGATCAGGGTTGCCGCGGCGGCAAAGGCCGCGGCCGCGGTTCCTACAGTTGCGGCGGGGACCGGGAATCGCAGCTGCCAGCGGTCGAGTTCATCGTCGGCGGGGGCACTCGGGTGAAGGGCTCGCCAGACCAGGCCCCAGCTGACCAGTGAGACGAGTAACGCCGCCCCGATCACTGCCAGCATGGTCAAGTCCATTGACGTCAGGACGGTGGGGTGATTGGAGAGGTATCGGTAGCCCAACCAGCCGCCGGCCGCGCCGAGCACCAAGAGGCTGATGGCTAGTTCGAATCCGGTACCGCTGTCGGTGTTGCTGGTGGTCTTCATCGGCGTTCGACCGGCCTCCACAGAGCGACGCGATCGACTCGGTCCCAGCTGACCATGTAGGTCGGCGCACCGGGATGGCGGAGTCGGTCGATGACGACCGGCGGGAGCGCGTCTGCGGCGACCCGGAACGAGTTCGTCGGCGCTGCGGTGCGCCGTAGTCCTACCGCGACTGCGGCGGCAGAAGCGAGCACGATCATGACAGCAGTGGCTGGCCAGCTTTTCACCTTTACCACTCTCGATGCAGTGGCAGAGCTTCTCAAGAGGACTCGTAGCGGACGCGTATCCGTTGCGGTGCAGCGGCGTTGGCGTTTGGGCTACTCGGAGTCGAACTGTTCGAGTAGGCCGGCAATCGCTGTCTGGAGGCGGTGGGGTTCGCCGGCGGCGTAAGAGATCCATGTGCTTCGATCGGGACCAATGTGCGGCCAGGCCATCACCCGGCCATGTGTCGTATCCAGGATCGTCACGGCGGTGGCTGATCGACGCACAATGCCGTCGACGCGGCGGGCTGCGGTGATTTCGGTGGCTACCGTAGGGGTCGAGGCGGCGTTGAGGACTGCCGCGTCGCGGGGGTGGATTCCCATCTCGGTGAGTAGGTCGGCGACCTCCCCTGCCGACGCTGCGCCGATCTTGTTGACGTCGGCGACGCTGAGTTGCAGTGTGTGGCTCAAAGGCGCCGGCTCGGCCGTTCCGAGATTGGTATCCAAAGTCATCCGCACGGCGTCTTGCCAGGCATTCACCGGAACCGACTGAACGAGGAAAATGTCGCGTGTGCGGCTCGCGACGACGAATCGGTCGTAGCGCGTGGCGATCGCCAGCCTCAGCATGGTGTCTGCCTGCTGCAGTGGGGTGATTCGGATCGCCAACGTTTCTTGCGAGTGGGCCAATGTACGCATCTGTTCAGCAACCTCGGGCAGGGCGCCGGTGGAGGTCAGGATGCCACGCTCGGTCAGCCGTTGGTGCTGATGAGCCTTCCAGCCGTCGACCAGCTCCGCGCTGGTCATCGGGTTGTAGACCGCAAGGACCTCCGGCAGCAACCCGATGAGGTCCAGATACTCGACGAGATATGCCGCTTCGTCGACGCTGATCTCGAATCCATCGTGGCTGGTGGGTTCCTCGGCAGCGGTCATAGCGTCATTGTCCCAGCGCAACGGTGGCATGGTCGACCCTTCTTCTGGCTTCCGCTCACATCACCCGCCGTGCTTGTCCGCCGGACGGGACGGAGCTGATTTGCACGTCCTGGCCACGCTGGGGCGCGTGAATGACCTGGCCGCCACCGATGTAGATGCCCACGTGCTCGGGCACCCCCGGTGCGGAGAAGTTGCTGAACACGAGATCGCCTGGAGCCAGCGCGCCCATCGGGACTTGTCGGCCCACCTTGATCTGTTCGTAGGTGGTGCGTGGCAGCATGATGCGCCCGCCGGAGCCCTGGGCGTAGGCGTATTGGGTGAGGCCGCTGCAGTCGAATCCGCCTCCGGTTGGGCCCAGGGCGCCGCCGCCGCCCCAGACGTAGGGCAGGCCGAGCGCCTGATGGGCGGCGCGGGCAGCGCTGACGCCGGTGCCGCTGCCGGCGACACCGGCGTGGAGGGTGTCGAGCTCGCTGGAAATGCTGAGGTAGTTGCTGATCAACCCTCGGACGAATTCGGCGTCGCTGAGTTTGTCGCGGGCGGCGCCGCTGACCACATCACCGGCTTCGTCGAGGGCGCTGCGTAGGGCAGACAGCACCGCGGCTTGGGCTTCGGGAGTGTTGCCCTGCACGCCGGCGGACGTGAGAGCGGTTTCAACGTCGTCGATGATGCCTTGGATCTTGGCTCTGTCAGCTTCGGTGCGTGCCGAGGACAGCCCCAGGATGTCGCCGAGCTGTTGTTCCACGTCGCGCAGTGCTCCGACTTGGCGTGCCAGCGTTTGGTTGGTGGCGCGGGCGGCGTCGGCTGCCCCGCCATCTCCGGCCAGTGATCCTAGGGCGCCGGCTAGCCCGTCGGCGCCGGCTGTGCCGATGCGTGCTGCTGGCGATCCGGGGGGTGCGGTGGTGCCGAGTTGGTCGAGCATGGCCGCCAGCTGGGGCAGAACGGCGGAGGTGAGGGCGGGGACGAGTCCACCGGCGCCTTGCAGGGCGGCGGCGGGGATGCCGGTGGCCGCGTTGAGCAGGGGTGAGGCGATTTGCGGGCCGAGAGTGGCCAGGCCGTTGAGGGCGTCCAGTGCTTCCTGAGGGATCTCCGGTTGGGTATTGGCATCGGGTTCGGTCTCAGGTTCGGCGTCGGAGGTGGCTTGGCCCTCGTCGGCGTCGGCGTCGGCGTCGGTCGTCGCTTCTGCGTCTGGCGCTGCAGCGGGGGTGTCTGTGGTGGTGGGCGTCGGCGCGGCAGGGCCGCCCGGGGCTGGCGGAGCTGCGGTGTTCGTCGTGGCGGCGGGCACTGCGGAACCGGTGGCGGGCGGATGCGCGGCGCTTCCCAGTGGGGGAACGCGGATCGGTACGGGGCCGGACTGGGTGTCCTCGTCACCGAGGGGAGGCGGTGTCGTGGTGGTCTGGTCGGCCTGCTCGTCGCCGTCTGGGTCGCCGAGGAGGTCGCCGGTGGGATCCAGCGGGCCCTGGGTGGGAAGGACTGTGTTCACGGTGTGGGCACCTCGATTCGCCGGATGAGTCGGGCCGGTCCGATCTCGATGGGTTCGGGGGTGAGTCGGCCAGGTAGCAGCGTGATCATGGTTGTGGGGTCGATGGCGATTCCGACGAGGTGGGGCCCTTCGTTGGCGCTGATGTCAGTGAAGATCAGGTCTCCGGCGGTGGGGGCGTCGGCGCGGTGGCCGTGCTCAAGCAGTCCGGTGACCGTGGCCGGGAAGTGCTGTCGCAGAGCGTCGGTGAGCACCGAGGCCACGAACTGGGCGCTGTCGGTCGGCGGTGCAGCGGCGTCGGTCTGACCATCGGTTTGTGCGGTGGTGTCGGTGTGGCGTTGTGCTGCGTCGGCGATCGCCGGGCCGGCGGGGTTGGGGTGGTCGGTGAGACCGGGGATCGGGGTGCTCAGCGCTGTGGCGCAGGAGGCGGCTTCGGGGGCGGTGGAGGCGACTGACTGTGCGTCGGCGGAGGACACCAGCGCTGATGTGCTGGCTGTGGCCGCGGCGGTGGGAGTGGGCGTAGCCGAAGGTGAGGGCAGTGAACGTGTTGTCGGGGCGCCGTTTTCGATGGTGGGGCGGCGCTGGTCGAGGTGTGCTTGTGCTGTCTGGACCGGGCCCTGGAAGGCCTCGGTGGGTATGCCGGTGATCGTCGAGGCCAGCTCGGCGGGGTCGGTGTCGCGCCATTTCGGCGCTCGGTCAACCATGCGGTCGAGCGCGAGGGCGGTGGACACTTCAGGGGTCATCAGTTCGGCGGCGGTGCCCCAGGTGGAGGGCAGGCCAAGTGCCCCCACACCGTCGCCGTCGATGACGGCGCTATGCGCATAGCGCACAGTGTCGGGCACTGTGGGGTTTGCGGCGTTCGCTAACCCGGTCGCGCGAAGTGAGATCGCCACAGTCACGGTTGCTCCCTGTCTGCCGAACCCCAGTGTTGTGGCGGTATCGACGATTCTCAACAGGACTTCATCGCGACTCAAGCGCGTCGATGGGGGATTTGCCAGCACGGTGGCGCGGGGTCCGAGCGCGGTGGTGCACGCCTGGTAGAAGTCCTGCGCAGTCTGCCCGGGTATCAGGAGCGCGATCAGTAGCACAGGTGCGGCCAGGGCGGCGAGCACGCCGGATGCGGCCGCGGCCAGGGTCAGTTTCGTCAGGGCGGTCATCGTTGCCGGTCGACGGACGCGTTGCCCATCATCAACTCAGTGCGCACGTCGCGTGAGTCGGCTGGTGTAGCTGCACCGTTAGGGGTCGAGGCTGAGCCGCCGTGGCCGCGGGCCAGGTCGGCTAGGGCAGGGTGCATCGCCGGTGCCGCGCTGGTGCGCCGCGGGTGATGAGGGCAGGTGTCCGCGGGGTTGATGCAGTAGTCCCCGCGTGTGGTCAGATGCCCGCACAGGGCTGGGAATCGTTTCTGAGCTTCTTCGACGGTAGCCGGTCTGGCCATGAGGATTGCGGCGTCGGTCCCGGTTGAGCGGTGCTCTGCGGCGGGTAGCCCTGTCGGTGTGTATGCACCGTCTTCCGCCGGGGGTTGGGTGAGCTGAGACAGCGTGGACGCCGCGGTGGGGGAGCGCGGGGATGGGCTGGGTTCGGCGCTCGGAGCGGGGTTCGGTGGCGTGTCGGGGGGCGCGGCCGGCGGCGTGAATCGGGTCGTGGTCTCAGCGTTCGATTCACCGGGCAGGTCTGCTGAGCCGATGCTCGGGGGCGGGGCAGCGGACTGCGGGTGCCCGGGGGTTTGCCGTGGGGGCTGAGGTGAGTCGACCTCGGAGGCAGTCGATTCCGTGCGCTTCCTGCGTTGTTGACTGGCGGCTTGCTTGGACATCAGCGCGTCGGTGGCCCCGATGAACGGGGCGACCTCTGGTGCCGCGGTAGCCACTCCGAGCTTCGCGGCGGTCGTGGCGGCGCTCTTGGTCCGCGCCGAAAAGGTGTGCGTGGCATGGGGGACCGCGGTGAGGGGATCGAGGCGGTCGAGGAGGCCGGGGCTGTTGTTCTGACTGGTGAGCCCATTGCCCAGGGCGTCGCTTCCCCCACTGAATGAGGCTGCCCGTTGGGCGGCGCGATTTCGGACGGCGACGAGACCTTTTCCGACTTTGCGCAGTGCCAGCACGAGCGCTACCAGCAGCAGCGAGACCAGCGGCATCGCCATGATCACATCGTCTCCAGCGAGGGTGAACATGGCGGACGTGAGCGCGCCGGTCAGGCCGAGAATGGCGATATAGCAGGTCATTCCGATGATCGCGAACACTGCGTCGAGAGCGGACTTGATGGCTAACCCCTGTGGTGATCCCGGGACCATTCCGGCGATGAGGGCGACGATCGCTACGATCGCCCAGAACAACGCCGACAGGGCCAGCAGTACGACCTGGTAGCAGAGGTAGCCGAAGACGGCCAGCACGCACAGCGCGAAGAGGATCGACATCAGCGCTGTGGCGCCTTTGCTGCTGGAGTCGTTCATCGCGAACTGATGCAGCTGCTCGCCGCCGGGACAGCTGCCTTGTACGGCGTCCTTGACGGTGTCGATGTCTCCGGTCTGCACGGCGGCTGACCAAGCGCCGCCGCAGTTGTAGGGGTCGGCGTCGAGATTGGCGCCGAAGTTCCATACCAGGGTGGGGGTGCGGACGAAGTTGTCGGCCAGTGAGGTGGTGAAGTCGGAGAGCGCTTGTTCCCCTGTGGAGGACTTTCCGGACAGCTCGGTGGTGAGTTCGATGCCGATGTCGCGGCCCATGGCTAGGCCGCCGTCGGGGCCGACAAGATCACTGAGGGGCTTGCTGCCCAGCGTTACCGCGAGCAGCGCGAGGACCACGGCGGTGCCGATCTGCACGGCCGCGCGGCTCAGCTTGCCGGTCAGGACGTTGACGGCGATGAAGCCTGCGGCCAGCGTTCCGACGAAGAGCAGGACCGCGGGGCTGACCACCAGGGCGGCGACCTTCTGGCCGACGAAGTCGATGGGGGTGGCGATGATGCTGAGCCATTGGAAGCTCAGCACGTTGTCGATGAGCCACATGCCCAGACCGATGATGGTGAGGAACGCACTGTAGAGCCAGTGGTGGACCATGGCTGAGGGTGCAGCCTGCGGGTTGGTCAGGCTTCCGTTGTCCAACGACAGTCCATAGGTGCCGATCGGCACCCCGTCGCCGTCGGTCACCCCGATCCACAACGCCCCGACGCCTACACCTACGGCGGCCCACGCTGGGGCCGCCGTGAGCAGGCTGTAGGCGGCTGGGGTTAGCAGTAAGGTCAGCCGGCGAACGGATTTGCGAATCCTGGAGTTCACGCGATCGCTTCTCGGGTAGGGGTGGTCAGCACTGCGCGAGCGCGGTCGGGATGCGCCGGTAGGGCGATCTTGACCGAGCCGAGTCGTTGCTTGAGGTCCTTCATGAAGCACTCACCGGGGCTAAACCGGGTCATCTGTTGCACGAGATGGTCGGCCGCAGCGTCCTCGCTGGCCATCTTGAGGCTGTCGGCGGCCAACACCTCGTCGCTCTGCCGGAACATGAACAGCGTTGGGATGAGTCGCCGGAATCGGCCGAAGTGGGCGGGATCCTGGGAGGCGATGCCGATGGCGGCGTTGTGTTTGCGACCATCGACGACGAACTCGCTGATGATCGATTGACCGACGACAGAACGAGTCAGGTGCAGAGCCTCGTCGAGCACCAGGAGGCCGAATCGCGCTTGGCTGGCGAACAACGCCTCTCGGGCGATGGTGGCGTAGAGGGCGTAGATCACTTCGCCGAACAGTTTGGTCGGGTCGTCGGCGGGTTGTTCTTCTTCGGCGGGCAACTGCAGCCTGTGGGTGCGCAGCACGACCATCGGCGCGTCGAGGGGCAGCGGGCGTAGGTCGTCGGCGAACAGTGCACGCGCGTAGGTGCGCTGCGACCAGAACCGCAGCTGGCCGGCCAGCGTCTCGATCGCTGGGGTGTAAGTGGTGTGGTCGCGGGCCAGTGCGATGGTGTGGTTCACCAGGTCCGGCAGTCCGTGGATGCGGTGGCGGGCCCGGTAGTTGGGTTCGATCAGATCCGAGAGCAGCGCTGCCTCCGGCGATCCGCTTTTGATCTGGAACAACCGCATCAACACCGGCAGGATGCGTTCGGCGGCGTCGGCAGTAGGTAGCACGCGCAGCAGATCCATGGTGTAGGCAGGGTTGGCCGGATCGATGACTACGGCGTTGGCCACCGCTTGGGCGAACAGCAGGTACTCGCCGAGTTTGGAACGGTCCACCGCGAAAACCTGTCCGCTGAGGTCGACGACCATCCCTGAGATGACCTTGAGGGCCACAGACTTGCCCGATCCGAGGTCGCCTGTCATGGCGAAGCTGGCGGACTTGTCGCGCTCGGTGGCCCCGAGCAGGTCGAAGTGCACGGGCTCGTGGAAGCCGGAGAGCCGGTTGGTGGCGATCAAGGGGCCGGAGTCGTCGCCGATGTGTGCTGCGGTGACCGGCATAAAACAGGCGAAGGTGTCGGTCGGCATGAAATGGGTGTAGTCGCTGCGCGCGCGGGTCTCGGGATATCCGGGTTGGCTGGCGGCCCAGAGTTCAGCTTGGGCGCCGTAGGGGGCAACCAGTTTCACGCCGGTGCTGTTGAAGGTGCGGATCACCTCGCGCGAGCGGTCTTCGAGTTCCTCGAAGCTGGGCGCGGAGATCGCGATGATGGGGCAGAACTGGATCTCGGTTTCCGAGGGCCGGCTTTCGAGGTGATTGTCGTATTGGGCCAGTTGTTGTCCGCGGTGGACCAGGAAGTTCTGCGCGAAGCTGATCTCGTCGCTGCGTTCGTCCATTTGCTCGGAGAGTTGGCGTAGAGCTCGGGCGTTGGCGGCCAGCGCTTCGGACCGGTCCCGCTTGCGGGTGTGGATGGTGAAGTCGATGCCGGCGCCCTCGAAATGATTAAGGACGGCGAAGATCTGGTCGGCGACACCTGGCCAGGGCATTCGGGTAGCGAAGTCGTCGACGACTAGGAACTGCTGGTAGGACGGGGCGAGCTCACTGTCGGTGTAGTAGGTCTTGATCGCGCGAGTCAGGGCGCGACGCCTGCGGTCGTCGGTGACCAGAGTCTCGTCGAGTTCTCCGGAGAGTCGGAAACCGCGGATGCGTCCCCGCCGGGTGGTGGTGCCGGCGTGGGGAAAGGGACGCGGTGCCGATGGGTCGACGGCGGCGGGGTCCAGGTCGAGGCCGCGGGTGTGGGCGCGGTCCCAGAGCCAGTGCATCTGAGTGGCATTGACCGCGGTGGGTGCGAAGGAGGCCGGGATTTTTCGTCGGACCTCCTCAGCGAGGGCGTGGAACTGCTCGCGGTGTTTGTCCGAGGGGATGAAATCTGGGGGCAGGTCTCCGGTGCGCGAAGGTCCGCACAGCGGGACCGACAGCCACATGATGCGTTCGTGGGGGGGCCGAGCCTGCAGTTCTATCGCGTTGAGCTGTGCCGATGCCTCGACGGTGTAGTCGGGGTGGTGTTGGAGGAACAAGCCGACCGAATGTTGGCCGTCTGTACGGGCTGTGGCGGTGAGTCGGGCGGCGATGCTGGCGACGTCAAGGGGCGCGACCACGGTGGTCAGGGTCGTCTCGGGGATGTCGGTGAACAGGTGCCGGTGGTCGTTGACGACGTCGCGCTTGTCGCTGGGGCGTTCGTGACCGTTGGGCCGCGGAGACAGTAGCCACTCGGCGTAGACGACGCCGGTGAGGGTCCAGCGCAGGTTCCCGGTGACCGCGAGGGTGGGTTGGGCCAGTTTCAGCATTAGTGGGTGGTGTCCATTTCGAAGACGTCACGGCGGCCGCCGGTAGGGGTCAGGGGGGCGCGTCCGGAATGGGCGGAGGTGATCTCTCGGCCACCGGTGCTCAGCGGCTTGCGCTGTGCCCATGCTCGGCTGATCCAGATCAGGCGCGAGCTGGTGCGGGCCATGCTGAATCCGATGCGTCGCACGGCGACCACTGCGGGTCCGACGATGGCCGCACCGACGAATAGGGCCGGCAGCTTGGGCGGGTCGAACACCGCGACGATCGTCAGGAGTGTGACCACGCCGACGATGAGGGTTCCGACCTGCAGGTAGGTGTAGGGGCCTAGGGGCACCGGTTTGCCGTTTGCGAACTTCCCGATCAGCTTGGGGAATTTGCGGGCGAGGGTGTAGACGGTGACGTCGATGGTGGAGCTCATACCAGGCGGGCTCAGTAGCGGCTGTTGATGCCGGTGAGGTTGGGCGCGTCGCTGACGCCCAGGCGGATGAGGTCGGGCAGCTGCCACACAACGATTCCCGCGACGACCGATGAAGCGAGAACGACGAGCACTTTGGTGACCGATCCGCGTGATTGTGCGAAGACGACGGCGCTCATTATGAGGGCGATAATCGTAATGACTGCAATGATGATTCCGCGGACCTCGGTAGAGAGGTTCAAGAGCACTTGGGTGATTCCGCTCATGGTGTTTTCCTTTCGGGGTGTTGTCGGTGGCCTTAATTAACGCGGGAGTGTCGGTCGCGAATAGGGCGGAGTGGTAGTCGGGGTGTTTGCCGCAGTGGTTGCGGCGGTTTCGCTCAGCCGCCCGCCGAGTTTCGGTGCGAGGTCGATATCGGTGACAAACCATTTATTGGTGCGGTAGGAGATTGTCAGCGGGTAGCTGAGCGTTTGCGTTATCCGGTCTCGGTCCTGTGCGGTGATAGTGGCAAGTACTTGTGTGCTGAAGCCCTCGGCAGGTTGGGCGGGGATTTCGGTAGTGGATTTAAGTGAGGTGCTGGTGATTCGGGTGAATGGAGTTTCCGGAAACGCGCTGATGCCGGGGGCGGTGCTGTAGCGGGTGATGTCACCGGTTCCTGACAGCCAGGAGTCGAGGAATCCCGTCACTGTGTCGGCCGGGTCGCTGTGGGCGAGGACGTCGACGGGGTAGGCCAGTTCGGGGTCGTATCCGGGGGGTGGTCCGTTGAGGAATGCGGGCGCCGAGGTGACCCGCGGCGCCCCGTCGACGACGGCGACTGGGACTTGGTAGAACCACAGCTGCGGTGATTTGCCGAGCGGCTTGACGAAGGCGCCAATCACCACCGACCAGTAGTCGATGTTGGCGTAGCCGCTGTCTTGTGGACGGGCTGACCACGGCGCTGTTTTGATCACGCTCACTGGCACCGGGGGCGCGGTGATGGAGACGGACGTGAATGCCGTCAGCGGGAGCGCGGTGGGGCCTTTGGCGCCGCTGAGGTAGGCGTTGATGAAGGCGTCGGCGAAGCCTTCGACTGCGACTGATCGATTGAGTGTGACCGCCATCTGCTCGGCCGTGACGGAGGTGTTGGGTGAGCAGGCGCCCGCCAACGTTCCGAAGCCGCCGATGGCACCCAGCGCTAGGCAGGTGACGGTAGTCGCCCGCTGCACGGTGCGGCGGTGGGCATGGCGGCGGGCCCAGGCTCGGTGGAGTCGGTCTGCGGCGGTGGGTCGAAAGCTCACGCTTAAGACGATGCCGCTGGTGTGGGTCGTTTTCCAGAGGAGCTCATCCATGCGACACCGGGGCTGAGAAGGATGGCACTGGCCCGTTGAGCGTTCGCTGCACTTGACACCATGTGCTACGCTCGGCGCTGAGCGGTCGGAGACAAGCGAGGAGCCGAGACGTTTTCACGGGTCGTTAGCTGGTAGATTGCTAGCATTCTGGATAACACGCACGGCTGGCATGTGAGGAGTCCAGCGCGGCCAGCTTTTTGGCTTTCAGGCATGGGTGATCTGCTGCAGATCTAGCTGAGCTGCGTAGATAACCTGCTACCGAGTCCGGTTGCAGGCATGTGGACACAGCGGCAACAGGCATGGGTAACACGCGCCGGTGGGCGGAGATCCGCCGGCGGTCAACCGGCCGGGTGCCCCACGATTTCCAGGTGGCTGACCGCGAATGCCGTGTAGTCCGCACCCAAACCGGATCCCGGAGACTGCAGGCTGCCGGGGTTGGAAGGCTCACTGGTCTTTTCGATGGTGATGGTGACCGCCGAGGCGATTACCGGGCAGTCTGGAGCTGAGCTGCAGCCTGTCGCGACGATCGGCGTGACCATGAGTTCGCGGCGGTCACCGGTGGTCTGGGAGACCTTCGTTCGAGCGGGGTCGTTGAAGCTCCACGTGAGCCGACTGACTGTGCGGTACTTCACCCATTGGTCTTGTCCGTCGACCTCGGTGCTGGCCCCAGGCATGATCCCAACCGAGCTGATGACATAGGGCCGGTCGAAGATAATCTCAAGTAGCTGGCCGTCGACTTGCCAGGCCCGAACACATACCCAGGGCTGCGCACTGTCCGGGCGTAGGGCGTTCATCGGATCCGAGCTGGGTGCTGGGCAGCGGGCGGTCGCCGACAGCACTGATTCGGGGCCCAGAGGGACGTCGGTAACGACTGATGCAGCGGCGGGCCCCGGCGAACTCTGGGCGATCGGAGGTGGCTCCGCGGCAATCTGTGCAGACGGTGCCGCAGGATCATCCCCAGAGCCTGACAACGCCAACGTCACCAGAACCACGGCGACCGCGGCTACCGAACCCAGCGTTCGAGGATTCTTCCAGCCGCCGGCGGCTAGCCATTCCCGGAATTGCGCAATTTTGTCTGCTACAGCATTCGGCTTGGCGGCGATAGCGTCGAATCCGCGCGGCGGGGCCGCCTCTTTTTCCGCGAGCGGAGATTGCGAATCCTCGTCAGATTGTGCGGCTGGGTCTTGACCGCAATCTGCAGGCGCCAGCGCATCCAATTCGGTAGTCTCGTCGGCGGGCTGAACATTGAGTGCAGTATTGGACGGACCCTCTAATTCTGGTGCAGGTTCCAGTAACGCATTTAGTCGCGAGATGGCGGCCTCGGCGTCCGCATCTATGCTTACCTGCGAAGCGGACATTCGATTGCTTTCCGCTGCAATGTTTTGCGCTTCCAGTTCGTGCGGCCCGACCGGCTTCGCGGTGTGTTTCCGGGTGGGCCACGAGCGTAATTCCGGGTCGGTCAGGATTGTCTGGAGCGGGTTGGTCATGATTCCAATGCTGGCAGTGTGGACACGCGTTCTCCAGAGCCAACGCGGCGGTCACATCGGTCATACTGACAGGTATGGGCGGACTCTCTCCTGGACCCTCCCACGGGGACAACCCGTGGCAGCGGTTCTACGACTCCCCGACGCGTCCGCGCCGGGGCGGGAATTTGCTGTGGGCGGCCGTCGCCGCCGGCGTGGTGGTCCTGGTGGTGGGCGCGGGCGCCTGGCTGCTGACCCGCTCTCCCGCCTCTTCGCAGGACGCAGCCGAGAGCCCGCGGGCAGCGGTCGAGGAATCCGCGGTGGAGACCAACTCCGATGAGACCGGCGCCGATCGTGTGATGGCAATGCTGCCGGCTGGGTATCCATCGCAGGCGTGCGCCGCCGTCGATCCGCCGACGCCGGCGGTGGCCGCGGTCGACTGTGCGCGCAACTTGGACCCGGGCGGGCCCACCACCTCGACGTACACCGTGATCACTGAGCGCACCGATCTCGATGCGGCCTTCGCAGGCATTGTCGACGGCCTCGATGTCGTGGTCTGCCCCGGCAACATCCAGTCGCCGGGGCCGTGGCGGCGTAGTGGTACCGCCCAGCCTGCCGGCACCTTGGTCTGCGGGCTCGACGACCAAGCCTCCACGGTGGCCTGGACCGACACGGCGCGCTCGCTGCTGGTATTGGCGCGCGGTGCGCCGACTGATCGCGCGCTCGCGGAGCTGTACACCTGGTGGTCGAGCCACTCCTGATCGCCGTCGCGCGCCTGTTCGCACAGGTGGAGCCCGCTTCGGGTGGTCTTGCTTGCAGCTGAGTTACAGCTATAGCCTTTTTGCCATGAATCTGCGCGTCGACGATCAGGACATACTGCAGTTCGCGGAGGCCAACGATCTGGTGGCATCCGAGGTTGCAGCCAACGTCCAGCCCGACGCCGAGCTGCTTGCAGCCATGCAGACCGGATACGGACCGGTGGGCGCGGAGTTCACGGCAGCGGTCGGTGAGTTCCAGCAGGCCATGCTGGCTTCGGGGACCGCGGTGGCCGAGCACTTCGCCAAACATGCCGAGGACCTTCGCGCCGCGGCCGGGCGGTATGTCGCTGGTGATCAGGGCAGCGCTGCCGCGATCCATGGCTACTGAAGGCTTCGCGGCTCGTGAAGTCACAGTCTGGCGCCATGGTTCCCTGTGCGGCCAGGTTGGTCGGCTTCGGCAGTGACTGCCCGGGTCGGATGACCCGCTGATGGCAGACAACACCTCTGACTTTTTCTCCGCCAGAGCATTTCGCGAGGCCTGCGACAAGGCGGGGATGACCAAGAAGGCGATCGCCGCCGGGTTGGGCGTGACTCCGACCACGCTGAGCAGCCTGTACAGCGGTCGTTCCACGCCGTCGCTGAAGCTGTTGACCAAGATTGTGGACTTTTTCGGTGGCGATCTCGTCGACTTCCTGGAGATGCCGGCGCGGCAGCGTTGGGAGCTCAAGCACTTCAGGATCGCGGCCGGCCTCACCCAGGCTGCGCTGGCTAAGCGCATCAATGTGGCGCCCTCGGCGGTCTCGGGATGGGAGCTCGGCAAGTACTCCCCGCCGGCGGCGCTACGTCCGGTGCTCGCCGACCTCTACGGCGTTCCCGAGTCAGACCTTCGGGAGGCCATCACCGGTGGGGAGACATCAGGGGCCGGGGTGCCGCCAGCGGCCGATACCACCTTGCAGATGGCGGAGGCGGTCCTGGGATTCGCCGAGAGTGCGGTGCAGATGGCGCGAGCCGACGGTGTGGCCGAGTCGGCTCGACGCGCGATGTACACCGAGATTCAAGGCCGTGTCGAGCAGACGCTAACACTGTTGGCACCTTTGATTCCGCAGCTTCCGACATCCGAGCGCTCATATGCGATGTCACTGGTCAGGCGGCTATCGGAAGTGCACGACACAACGACTTCGCCGTAAATGTTGCCAACGTGTTCGGTGCTTTGATACGTTCGGGGCGTTAGGTCACACAGACCGGAGGGAGCGCCCGCTGAGGAGTCACTGGTAACCACCCCCGGGTAACACGTTCGCACTCAAGCGGCCAGCAGGCCGTCAGCAGCTGTACCCGGGGCACGAATCTCGACCACGAATTCGCTTGCACAGGAACCTTTCTCGCGCACCAGGAAGTGCTGTCTTCGTCGCGCCTGGACGCCCCGACGCTTCGGCGATCACCCATCTTTGACCCATGAGGAGCTTTGTCGTGCCCAACTCTGCGCTCATCAGCGCCTTCACCGCGATGGAGGCGACCCTATGCACAAGGTGACCAAGCACCAGATGCGCGACACCGAACCCGAGCAGATGACCCCGTGTTTCCAGGGTGATCCCGAACGCTGGTTCCCTGAGGGGCAGCTGCCCGACGCTGAAGCCGCCGCGGATTGCTGGTCGTGCTTCTATCAGTCTCGCTGCGCCCTACGCGCCCTGACCCTGGATCCGCAGCCTGAGCATGGCGTCTGGGGCGGATACCGGCTGGCGCCGGGCCCTGGCTTGAAGCGCAACCGCAAGGAACTACGCATCATCGCCGGCCTGGACGTCGGTCCGGCGCGCTCACCGGGAGTGGAAGTGGCGCAGGTCCTGTCTCGCCGTGCCGCAGGCGATGCGTGCTCTGAGAGTGCCGGTGACGGGCAGGGTGTGCAGGACGTTGACGCCCCAGAGCCGGCGGTCGACGTCAGCAGCAGTGAAGTCGATGCCGAGGTGATCGAGCTGGCGGACTACACGCCGACGCGCGCTGCCGCGGAGACACAGCTGGTGTTGCCGCTGGCTCTGGCGATGTCCGCGCACGCACCCACTGGATAGCCGGCATACAGAAATGCAGACTGCGACGGCCCAGCGGGAGTCTCATCACACCCGTGACCTCGGCGATGAAACGAGGGCGGAGTTGGGCGCATTCCTGCGGGCTGTCATCGACAGCTCTGCCGGGCGGGCGATTTCGACGGCGGAGTTCCGGCACCGGGCACTTGAGGCTGGCTTCGGTGCGTGGGCGGTCGAGTCAGGCGTCTACCGGACGCTGCTGCGTCTGCGGCGACATGGGGTTGTCGTACGTGTGGAAAGACGTGGCCGCGCAGTGTATTGGGCGCGGCCGTCGGCGGCCTCCGAGCAAGCGCGCAGCCACGTGGAGGGCTGCACCGATGAACTAGGTCGGCTGTGATGTGCGCGCAGCAAGATCCACGGTTGGCGAATGAGGTGGTGCCGCTGCCTCTGTGAGCAATGGCGGATCCGGACGCTGACTCCAGGAGCCGTCAATCGGACATTTTCATAGCGATGACCCGGGCCCAGAAATAGATCAGCCCCCCGGCGAAAACGGAGGGCTGATCTGGGTTAGGACGACAGACCGCAACTTCTGCGTCCCGGGTCTCCCACTGAGAGGAGTTGACTTTGCACGGTCATACTCAGGGTAGCGGCTGCTCTACAGCCGAATCAACCCGAGAAGCTGATTCATCTGCCGTAGTCGAAGCCCCGGCGTGCGCATTGGGCCTGCATAGCGGGGTGGCCGCTGGTCATCGCCGCCGTGCGGTGCGATCGGTGTTCGATACCTGCCCGATGTGTGGGCGATTGCCTGTCGACCCGGTACTCATCGAGGGTCAGATGGCGTGCTGGACGTGCACCGCAGCGTGCACAGTATGTGGATCGCCCAGCGTTCCCGGTGATGACGCCTGCGTGGGATGTATGGCGCTGCTCCACCCGGTGCGAGAGCTGGTCGGATCATGAGAACACCGCGCCTGATGTTCAGCGCCTGCGCCACCATCGACGCCGAAGACCGTTGCCGCAATGCCGAGCTGGCGATCGGCGATGAACTACGCACGGCGCTGGAGGCATTCCCGGGCGTCTTCTGCTCGGTCGAGGAAGCGGCGATGGTGCTCGCTGAAGAGGTCGACGAGCTTTGGGACGAGGTCCGGGCCAATCGGATTGGCAGAGCGCGTGCCGAGGCAGTGCAGGTCGGCGCTATGGCGCTGCGGTTCGTTGCCGACCTCTACGAGAGTGGTCCTGCTTCGGAGCGCTACGCGGCGGCCGCGCGGGAATGCCATTGCGTCATCGGCGATGTCGGGCCGGTTGGCCGGACATTGGCGTCGAGCCATGAAGGGTTCGGTTACCTCAAGCGCGAATACGAGTCCCTCTGGTCGGCGGTGCGCTTCGACGACCCTGCACGTCCGGCCGCGGTTCGTGTGGCGGCGATGGCGGTTCGGTTCATCGCCGAGATTTCCGGGCGGTCGCCTGTGCAGGGCCTGGTGCGATGACATCACTGCCCGCGGGCACGGAGGAGCATTGGGGAGCTAAGGCGGTGTGCTTTCGCGAGACCCCCGATGCTCCTGAGCTCTGGACATCCGAGCGGAGGCCCGCGCAGCCGGTGTGGACCTATCTGCAACAGATGTGCCAGCGCTGCCCGGTTCGGAGACGCTGTGCAGCCGAGGCCGTCGCCGCCGAACAGCAGTCCGGGATCTATGCGGGTGTGTTCGTCCCCGAGCGCCGCAAGAGCAAAGGGTGGTCCGCAGCAATGGATCAGTTGCGCGAGATCGCCGCGGAGTCAGCGGGCGCGGCCTCACCCCGCCCTGGCAAGGGATGCCGGCGTGAGTGAGGCGATGGATGAGCTCGCAACCGCGGTGCGTGTCGAGCTGTGCCGGACATCGACGAGCGCCCGAGTGCGTGCCGTGCATCTGGGGGCACTGCTGGCCTTCACCCCCAGCCGACGGGTAGGCGGTGGGCTGCAGTTCGAGTTCGCTCACCAGGCCACCGCGCGATGGGTGCTCGACACCCTGGTCGAGCCAACCGTGTGTTCCCCACGGCCGGGCGTGCTTCACGTTCCGAGGCCACGAGAGACGCTGCGGCAGTATGGGTTACATGAAGACGGCCGGTGGGCGTTCGGCCGCGGGCTGGTTGAGGCCGAAGGTATCGGCAGGGGCGCGGTGCATGCGGCGTCACGGTTCACCCGGCACGGCATGAAGGTGTACTGCCCGTCGGTGCCAATGATGCTGACCCTAGCGACGGTGCTAGGTCGCCTTGGCATCGAGACGTCGCTGCTGGACAACCCCGCTCGCGTAGGCGTCAGGGCCGCCGAGACCGCAGAGGCGCTGACGCGGCTGGGCGCGGCCGGCGCCGGTGAGCGGTACCAGGTGATGCGGGATCTGAGCTGCGGCGGCGCACTGACCAGATCGTCGGGCGTTGACCGTCGCTACCAGCAGCGATTCCTGCGCGCGGCCGGAATGGACTCGTGACCACCCCTGCGCGTACGCCGCCGTTCGCCTACCGCGGCGGAAAAACTCGGTTGGCCACCCGGATCGCGGCGGCTCTTCCGCGCCATCAGCACTATGTCGAACCCTTCGGCGGAAGCCTGGCGGTATTGCTCGCTAAGCCGGTGAGCTCGATGGAGACGGTCAATGACATCGACGAGCGGTTGATCACCTTCTGGCGGGTGTTGCGTGAGCGTCCAGCTGAACTCGCGCGTCTGTGCGCGCTGACTCCGCATTCGCGGGCCGAGCACCAGCAGGCATGGGACGCCGACCTCACTGTGCTGAATGAACTGGAAGTCGCGCGTCTGGTGTGGATACAGATCTCCCAGAGTCGTGGTGGCACGCTGCGCCGCACCGGGTGGCGCATGTATGTAGACCCAGCGGGATCGTCGACCAGCATGCCGGGTTATCTCGACGGTTACACCGAACGCATGGCCGCGGCCGCCGAGCGCCTGCACCGGGTGAGCTTGGAGTGCCGTCCCGCATTGGATGTGATCGCCCAGTACGGTGCGCACCGCTCCTGTTGCCTCTACGTCGACCCCCCGTATTTGGGTTCCAGCCGTACTGCCGGCGGGGCCGGGTATCGCCATGAGTTCAAGTCCGACGCTGAGCACATCGAGCTGCTGGAGGCGCTGGTGGCGTGTCGGGCAGCTGTGGTCCTCTCCGGCTACCCGTCGGCGCTTTATGACGAGGCGTTGGTCGGGTGGTCGCGCTTGGAGGTACCGGCAAAAACCGGGCAGGGCCACTCCCGGACGGCGCGCTGCGAGGTGCTGTGGTCCAACCGGCCCATCGCCGAACAACTCAGTTTCGACGATGCGGTGGGGTTCCGGCCGCTGCGTCCGGCCATGACGGCGACATTCACCCGATCCGAAGGAGGTTCTAAACCGTATGACACGCAACATCTTTGAAATCCGACCCGAGGCGGGCTCCGACGATGAGATCCAGGTCGAGGAGATCGACCAGACCACCGCGCAGGGTGTCTCGCGCACAGCTCAGGTCGCTTACCGCGGCTGGGAGGTCCACATTGGCCACCACGGCGCAGTGACGGTGCCGATGCAGCCGACAGAGGGCAAGTCCGTGGCTGATCTGGCGACCTGCCTGCGTGCGGCCTATCGGCGAGTGGATGTCGGTGGCCCTACCAGCGGTCCAACCACCGGTGCCGGTCGTACCCCGCGAGGCGGGGAGCTGGGGTCGGTGGTCTGTGAGGTGCTCACGACCGCGGCGGGCGCCTTGGCCGGTAATGCCTCCGCGGTGGCGCACTGCTACATCTACGACGCCCTGCGAACTGCCTGGGAGCAGACCGGCCGGGCCGCGCCCTACGCCGCTGTGCTCGCTGCGGTACGCGCGCAGTTGCCGCCGCACACCACGCTCACCGACTTCGCCGCAAAGGTCGACGGCGAATCGATGCTGGCGGTCTTGCGCTCGGCAGCCGAGGTTGCCCTGGCTGCGCCGCTGAGCATCCCTGTCAGCAACACGGTGACCAGAAGTGCCTGAAAGTCGCCTCGTCGGGAGAGAGCGCCGGCTCGGCACGCCCGCCCCCGGCGGCCGATCCCGCCTCTTGGCCGTGGGGGAGGACCGTAGCGCCGTCCACCGTCACCCGCTGATCGGATGCCGCGCCGTGACTTCCCACGGATTGAAAGGGGGTGATCTGACTCCGTTATCGGGTTCCCGGCAGTAGGGGGCCACTTCTGACAAATCCATAGTGGGACCGCAAGCCAGAGCCCCCCCGAAGGGGGGGGTCTGGGACGAGATGAACATCAGATCCCCGGAGTAACGCGCTCCGAGTCTCGTGTCGAAACCACCGCTGCCAGACGGTGAGATCGCGGTCCCTGTGCCACCAGGGAGAACACCATGCTAGGTAGTTCTCAGGGTAGCTCCTACCCTGAACACAGTTCAACCGGAGTTCGCCGGGCCGCCCGTCGTGGGGGGGCCGGCAGTGTCGGCATGTCGGTCGCCAGCAGGCGCGGTGTATGCCGGCCGGGGTCGTCGAGGCCGCCGCGCCAGCGGATCGCCTTCGACGACGCGGCCACGGTGCGCGAACGCGTTGAAGGCGCTGCCGCTGGCTTGAAGCTACGCGGGGCGCGCCGTCACGTGCTGGCGGCCGTGCTGCGCTTGTTGTGCGGGTGGAGCAGGCTGTCCGACGACGCGGTGGCGCTGACGCAGATCGTTGAGCTTGTCGCCGCGGCCGGTGAGCGGCGCTACGACGTCAAGACCATCGGGCGGGCGCTGGCCGGGCTAGCTGCAGCCGACCTGATCGTGTATCGGCCTGCTAGGGGCCGCGGTGCCCGCTCGCTGATTGCCGTGCACGGCCAGTTCGTGGGCGATGTCGAGGTGCTCGAACGAGACAGCTCCGGCCGGGTAATCACCGACTGCGGCGGCCATTCGCGGCCCGATTCCGTCACCTTTTCTCGGCCGCGTCCTTATATAGACCAAACGAAGTACCTCCCTACCCTCCGCTGCGACAGGCGGCGGCCGGGTTCGCGACCGACTGAGGTGAAGGTTCCCAAAGGGGACCTAAAAACCGTCCTCGATGGGCTGCCCGAGCCGATGGCCAACCTTCCGAAGCACCTGCGGTGGAAGCTCGGAAGCGAGATCCTGCAGCGGTTGAAGCGGGGATGGCGCCCGGATCAGATCCTCGACGTGCTTAGCGCCGATATGCCCGCCGACTTGCAGCGCCCGTACAAGCTGGCGGTCTGGCGCCTCCAGCGCAACGTCGTGGGTTCCGGGCCGCGGTTGCGGCCGCTGCAGCAGGCCTGGGATGCCGAAGCCGCTGCAACGGCCCGTGCCGACGCTGACGACGCCAAAGCCCGCCGGTACGCCGACGTGGCGGCCGTGACCAGCCCGGAGCTGCGCGCCGAGGTGCTTCGGGCCGACGAGGTGAAGTTCGGGCGGCGGTCGAGGGATCCGGTGGCCGCGTTGGCAGCGGCGGCGCGTCGAGTGGCCGGCATGTTCCCGGAGATGCCCCTGGCGGAAGCGTTGGCGCGCTGGGCCGGGGACATCCTGGCGAATCACCGACCGGAACCCGCCGTGGTGGAACCGGTTTCGGCGGTGACGTCGCTGAGCACCGACCTGCTGATGGATCTGGCGATCAGCGGTGGCTGCGACTGCGTGGTGTGTGGATCCGGGCGCGGCGTTTACCGCCCTGAATTGCCGCTCAAGGCGATGGCGAACGTGTGTGACCAGTGCTGGCCGCACATTGCCGCCGAGCTGGCCGCGGGCGAAGGCGAGGCCGAATTCGAGGAGGCGATCCCGGCATGACTGATCTCGACGATGCTCCAGCGCGCACGCGGCGCCGGCAGGCGGTGGAGTCCTACACCGACCTGGACAGCGGTCGCCAGCCACCGCAGGACCTGGCGGCCGAGCAGTCCGTACTGGGCGGGATGATGCTGAGTAAGGATGCGATCGCCGATGTGCTCGAACGGTTGCGGCCCAAGGACTTCTACCGGCCCAACCATCAGCAGATCTTCGACGCGATCCTGGACCTGTTCGGCCAGGGCGAACCGGCGGACGCGGTGACCGTCGCCGCCGAACTCGATCGACGGGGCGTGCTGCAGAGGGTCGGAGGAGCGCCCTACCTGCACACGCTGATCGCCACGGTTCCCACGGCCGCCAATGCCGGCTACTACGCCGGCATCGTCGCCGAGAAGGCCGTCCTGCGCCGCTTGGTGGAGGCCGGCACCCGGGTGGTGCAGTACGGTTACGCCGGCGCGGACGGCGCCGACGTAGCCGAGGTCGTCGACCGTGCCCAGGCCGAGGTCTACGACGTCACCGAGGACCGCGGCAGCGACGACATGGTGGCCCTGGAGGACTTGCTGCAGCCGACCATGGACGAGATCGACGCGATCCAGGCCGGCGGCGGTCAAGGCCAAGGAGTTCCGACCGGTTTCGCCGATCTCGACGAGGTGACCACCGGCCTGCACGGCGGGCAGATGGTCATCGTCGCGGGCCGTCCCGGCCAAGGGAAATCGACTCTGGCACTTGACTTTATGCGGTCCTGCTCAATCAAGCACGGACGGGCTAGCGTCATCTTCAGCTTGGAAATGAGTAAGTCGGAGATTGTGATGCGGCTGCTGTCGGCTGAGGCCCGCATCAAACTGGCCGACATGCGCGCCGGCCGGATGAGCGACGACGATTGGACGCGGATGGCCCGGCGGATGGGCGAGATCTCCGACGCCCCGTTGTTTATCGACGACTCCCCGAACTTGACCATGATGGAGATCCGCGCCAAGGCGCGCCGGCTTAAGCAGAAGGCAGATCTGCAGCTGATCGTGGTGGACTACCTGCAGCTGATGACCTCAGGCAAAAAGGTGGAGTCCCGGCAAACAGAAGTGGCGGAGTTTTCGCGCAGCCTTAAGTTGATGGCCAAGGAACTTGACGTGCCGGTGGTCGCGGTCTGCCAGCTCAACCGCGGCCCCGAGCAGCGTGTCGACAAGGTTCCACAGCTCTCTGACCTGCGCGAGACCGGTCAGCTGGAACAGGATGCCGACTTGGTAATCCTTATCAACCGCCCGGACGGCTACGACCGGGACAGCCCACGGGCCGGTGAAGCAGACCTCATCCTGGCAAAGCACAGGAACGGGCCAACGAGAACCTGCACGGTGGCGTCAACTCTTCACATGTCCTCGTTCCGCGACCTCGCCCGCGGATAACCACCCCTCATGCTAACTACGGGTGTAGCATGAGGTCACACCCTCGGTGATGCAGCCTGCATCACCATCGGCACTGAAAGGCGGCACCGCATGACACGGATCAAGCGGAAGATGAAGTCCCTACAGCGGCGCTTGCTGATCACCGCGGCCGCCGCGATAACACTGACCGTGCTAGCCGGAGGCATACCTGAGGAATTGACCTCACTGCTGCCGTCGTCGGCCACGGTCTCAGCCCCGTCCGCGCCAGTGGTGCCTGTGGTGCCTGATGAGCAGATCGGTTCGCTACTCGATCAGGTGCGCACCGTCGAGGTCTTGCCTGAAGTCGACGGCTATGACCGGAGTTGCAAACGGGGACAGGCGTGTTCATTCGGTCCCGCCTGGAACGACCCCAACGATCACAGCGGATGTGACACTCGCTCGCGGATCCTGCGCAGCCAGCTCGAACATGTTTCCGTCAAGCCTGGAACGCAGGGCTGCAAGGTCCTGTCAGGGGTCCTCGTCGATCCATACACGGCTGAAACCATCCACTTCGACGTCAGTGACCCGGCCGCGGTCCAGGTCGACCACGTGTTTGCTCTCGGGCGCTCATGGGATGCCGGGGCGGCGCATTGGGACCTGCCCCAGCGCGTCGCGTTCGCCAACGATCCGCTGAACCTCATTGCTGTCGGTGGCGCGATCAACCGCGAGAAGTCGGACTCCGGACTGACATGGCTGCCGCCGAACCCGGCGTACCGCTGCCCCTACATCGCCCGATACCTCACCGTCGCGGTGACTTATGGCCTCGCGATCACCACCGAGGAACGCAACATCGCAGCGGCGACCTGCCCGGCGGTCGCGCCGTGAGACTGACGCCCGTACGCGATGCGCCACCCAAGATCCCTCAGTCGTGGCCCACGCCTAGCATGAGGGCTCACTGCCTACGCAGGAAGGCGACGCCCATGTCGGACGATCCAACACCACCGCCACAGCGACGCTCCCGCGCCGAGCGCCGCCGCTACAGCGAGCGCCGCGCGGAGCGCACCGGGGCCGCAGCAGCCAAACGCGGACGCCCCTGGACCATCGGCGACGCGCGTATCGCCCTGGACCTGTCACTGCCGGTGACCGAAGCCGCCATCCAGGTAGGCCGCACCGCCTCAGCCGTCGAGTCTCTGCGCGTCAAATGGCGCCGCGGCACATTGGCTGAAAGCCTCGCCCTGCAAGTACCGCCACCGCCGCCCCCGCATACCTCCGACGATGCAGGAAAGGGCCGGCCGTGACGACCTATGTAATCAAAGACGGTCGGGTCTTCGAGCTCGGCGAGGACGGCGAAGCCAGCGACATCCTCGACTGGATCACCGCCGAACGCTGTCGCGAACTCGACGGTCCCCTGGTCACACTGTCCCGTCAGCAGGTAGTCACCCGGCTTGGCCGCGGGATCCCCGAGGACTTTCCCGGCCCGGACGTCGTTGTCGGGGATCCCGAGCAAGGGCCCACCCGAGGATGGTGGGAACCTACCGTCCAGCGATACCTGCTCACCGACAGCCAGACAGCCGGTGAGGACAACGCGACCATCGCGGACACCGCAGTCGGCGCCGACGATGACCCACAGCACTGGCCCAGGCGCTCCCGGCAATGGGACGACGTGGCGCTCTCGGCGGCCGATCACCGGGTTCTCATCGCCACCAGCTACGGCATCGTCACCCCGGCCGGCGAAGTCAAATCGCGGCCACTAGGTCAACCCGGCGACCTCGGAAAACTGGCCACCAAGTATCGGTGGAGCAGCCGCGCCGACCAGGGCGACCCCCAAGTCTGGATCACCGGGGAGGCACTCGAAGCGCTGAACTTCCCCGCCGATCAAGCCAACGAGGCGTCCTTACCCGATCTGGTCGCCGAATTCTTCGGCGCCACAGTGAAATACGCCCAGTCCGGCTACTTCACCTGCCAGTTCAGCGCCGAAGAGGGAAGCGGCGGCACCGACCGCACCATCGAACTCATCCTGATGCCGGCAACGTCGCTACAGCCGTCGGCAGCGCGCCCCGCCGACCGGGGCATCATCGGGATCGAAGGCACCGACACCGTGTTGCCCGACGATGAGGTCGACGCGGCGCACCTGCTCGGCGATCGCATCGCCTGGTTGCACGAGATCGACGAGGCCCTGCCCGCACCACGCTGGACGCGCGTGGGTGTGCACATCGCCGAATCCGGCATGCGGCGGGCCCGTCCCAAACCCAAGACCGATCCGCAGGCCAAGGTACTTCCCTGCCCGCTGCCGGCCGCTGTCGACGAGCGCGGCAAGTTCCCCGGCCAGTGGTGGGGCCCAGCCAGCTGGCGGCGCAAGCCCCACCGCAGTCGCGGTAAAGGCACCGACGTCGAACTCGACCAGCAGGCGGCGTATCTACCCTCGGCTGAAGGTCTCTACCTGGGCTACGGCAAACCACAGTGGGAGAGCATCGAGGCAGCAGTGTTCGACGAGCAACGACCACCGTTCGGGCTGTACCAGATCACCGTGCCCGCCGCCGACAGCCTCGACGGGCTGTCACCGAAGCTGCCGGTGCCGCACCCAGGCATGTCGTGGACCAAGGAATCAACGTTCTGGGCGACCACGATTGATGTACAACAGCTCATCGCACCGCCTGACAACGGTGGCGCTGGTCTGGCCGTGGCCGAACTGCAAATCGAAGCCGCCTGGGTGTGGCCCGAACAGCACCAGTGGCTCAAGCAGTTCGGAGAAACTCTGCGCGCCAGGCTGGTTGCCGCCCGCGCGGCCGGCCGCACCGACTACGAGAACATGATCAAGGCCATCTACACCAGCTACCTGGGCCGGCTCGCCGGCACCGGTGAGGGCGCGTTCAAGCATCCCTACCTGCACCACCAGCAGCCTGCGTGGTACGCCGCCATCGAAGGGTTCACTCGCTGGCGAGCGCTGCGTTACGCCCGGCGCATCGGCCGCGACTTCGACCTCTACCCGACCGAATGCCTCGCAGACGCGTGGTTCTACCGGGTCCCTGACGGGATCAACCCGGCGGACCTGCAGGACCCGCTGCGTCCAGACGGGACGCGCACCAACGGCAGTTATCGGCTCAAGAGCATCCCCGATGAGTTGCTGTGAAGTTCTGGAAGCTCTCCGGCGGGGCATCGCAGGCCCCACAGGGCCAGGGATTTCAGGAGGCGCTCAAAGTACTCACTGAGCGGCGACTCAGCGAGATGCGCGGGGTATGGCAACGCATGCCCGAGCGGATGCGCCGTGCCGAGGCAGGCAGGCGAGCGCGCAAGGAGATGGCCCGCCGTATCGCCCAGCACACCGACAGCGAAGCGCTGTCGGAGGCGACGATTGCGCGCCGCGGCCGCCGCGATCAGCCCCCGACGGGTGTGGACAAGCTATGGCTGGATCGGTGGGCGGCGATCGATCGCGCTGGTGGCATGACCAAGATGGCCCGCCAGCTCGGCACCACACCGGCGCGTGTGCGGAGTTGGCGCGACTCCGCTGATCCCTCGGCGAAGCTGCCGTCACGGCGTCGCGACGAGAAGGTGCCCCCGGGCGCTCCGACGCAGCGGATCGGTGTGGAGACCGACGGGTTTGTGATCGTCAACGGCAAGGAGTACCCCAAACGCATCCCGGAATCCGGTGGAGAGGACTATGCATCCCTGGATGTCGACCCTCAGGGTGAGGTAATCGAGGCGTGGGTCAACGACGACACCGAACGCCTTTACGAGCTTCTCGCCGACGAGATCGTCATGCAGTGGATTACTCCTCGCTGGGATCTGCCCGCCACCTATGAACTCGGCTACCGGATCGAGGAGCTGTTGAAGTTCCTGATTGACCCGTGACCGTTGCTCTGCGTGCCGCGGGTCCGGAACTCGTGGGCCGGGCGGCCGAGCTGCGCGGCCAGCCGCCGCCAGGCCGGCGGAGTGAGGCTCAGACCCGAGGCTGCGGCACTCAGCGATGCGGGCAATTGCGCGTCCCGGGCAGCTTGGCGTGAGCGTAGGTCGCGCTCACGCAGCGCGGCGACGAACTCGCCGTAGGCGGTGTCGAGCGGCAGTTGCATGAACAGTGCGTTGAGGCGGCGATAGATTTGGGCGCTGGGCACGTCGATGCTGTAACCGACATGGCGGCCGAGGATTGTCAGTAGCTCGCCACGGCGCAGGACGCGAAACAGCGAGGACATGTCGAGACGAGACAGCCCGCCAGCGGCCGAGCGCACCACATCGAGAGCGCCGTCATCGGTGAGCGTCACCACGCCGATGTGCGCGGCCGTCTGCGCGGCTGCCCGGCTTGCCTTCTGGCGTGTGGTCACCACGTTGACATGCTCGAAACACCTGCTGTAGCAGAGCATCTGCATGTCCAATCGAGTGAAGCTGTCGAGGCCGGTTTTGATCTCGTACGCTGCGGCAGAATTGTCGGCGACGATCAAGTCGGCGATCGACATCGAGACCCGCAACCCGCTGATGGCATTGCTGGTGTTCCGCGGTGCGCTCAGTGTGTGGATCAGGCTGTTGGCGAAGACGTACTCACAGCGATACTGGCTGGCAAGCTCGGCGTAAGCCAAGTCGAATGCGTCCCCCAGGGTGTCGTCCGAGCCGGCGAGCTCTGCGACGGGGGCGAGCCGATCAGACGGCAGTGGGTGATGCTGGGCGGCGAGCCGACGGATGGTTCGGGTGGTGAAGGCTAGCGCCAGCGCGCGACCGAAGTCAGCCATGGCCGGCCCCGCGCCGGCGAAGGGCATCGAGCATGCCGCGCGCCTCGTCGGCGTAGAGAGCGGCGCGGTCACGCTCAGCGGCCGAGGCGGTCGGATCCAGCGCAACGGTCGCCGCCAGATCGCCAGCGTCCACGCAGAACATCCGTCGCCGCTCGGCGGACTCGGCGTTGACCGCGCTGTGCAGGCTCAGCCGCGATGCCGCCAACACGTCGGCCAGGGAGTGTGCAGACATGACGGCAACCACCTTCGTGAGTACGTAAGCCATAGCGGCGCAAATAGATTCACTCCAATTGACTCACGAGGAAAAGCGGTTATCCAGACCACCAAACCCGGGCCTGCCCACTGCGTGGCTTAGCGTGGTTGAGAAGCGATGTTGCCGCTCCCGGCGGCCGCGGCGGCGTGACGGCGCCGCGCCTTATTCAGAATGTTTAGCGCCGCGTCGAGCACCTGTGGGTCCTGCATCGCTGCCTGCAGCGCATCCATCTTGGCCACCCCAACCTCGTTGCATACCAGGCCGGACACGGTGTACAGGAGCAAGGCATCCTCGCCGATGTCGGCATCAAGAATGCGATCCCTCTCGATCATCCGCAGCACCGTACGTCTGCGTACCCGAGTGAGGTCTGGTGCCGCATACGCCCGAGGCGGGCGGGGCAGTTTGGGGCCGGGAGCGGCCCCGCGCCGGCCTGGTGTGGTGGGGGCGAGGAATTCGCGTTTGCGTGCTGTGGAAATCCAGTCGCGGATGGTCGGTTCAGGTCGGTCGAACATTGTCGAGAGGCGGCCGATCGCCCCACGGCCGCGGGCTGCTTCACCGATGTAGGCCTCGGCGACCTCGATCAGCAGCTCGTCGCTGAGTTCCGGGCGCCCCTTGCGCCTGGCGGTCACCGTGGTTGTGTTCTCCAGGGCTCGACGCTGATCGCCGGAGAGGTCCTCGACCCGCAGGCGTGTGTTCCCGGGCACCTGCTGTATGCCCTCGTTGCGCCACGAATCATCGGGAAGGTCGCGTTCGACACGAGCGAGGATGTCCCCGAGCGGGATGCGGCGCAGCGTATCGCTTGTGATCAGGGTCGTGGGCTCGTCGGGGTCGATAGGGTCTTGGTCATCGGGATGCAGATAGTTGTCGTGGTCGTCGAAGCAGCCCCAGTTGCGGCGGAACAGCTCCAGCTCGGCGACCTCAAGTCCGCGGCCGCGGTTGATCAGAACCGCATACACAGTGACGGGCAGATCTTCGCAGTAGTAGACGATGTCGCAGACATAGCCGGGGCCCCGAGGCTTATCTTTGATGTAGATCTCTAGGCGGTCTCTTGGCCACTCCTCGTCGACGGTGACGTCGTAGCTGTCGGAGTCCCCATTGCGTGGCCCGAAGCCCATGTCGAAGAACGACCCCTTGGCGAGATCAACCAGCTGGCGCACACGACTGCCGGTGTATGACAGATCTCGTATACGCAGGTCGGGGTCGTTGATGAAGTCGACTCCGGCGTTGCCGGTGGTCTCGCTGCTACCCATGAAACCAGGCTAAGCCAGTAGGTCCGCGAACGAGAGGAGAAAACTGTACGAGTTAGCTCGCGGAGTAAGTCAGCACCTCGGCCTATTGCGTCGGCCTCTTTCGCTTTAGTTCGTACCCGCAGGTCGTTACGCCCGGAAGTGAAACTCGGGAACGACGAACTGCACGGTGAAGGGGTCTAGTCGTACCGGGCCCGGGAATGAGAACCACCGCTTTTGGGGATCAACGGTCCGGTATCGGCCCTGTGTGAACAAAGCGGCCGGCGAAGTCCATTTGATCCCAGGAAGCAGCGCTACCTCGGCGGTGTAGAACATATCTCTGCCCTTGCTGTCCTTGTTCCCTGTTGAATGCATGTGCGCGACAATGTGGACGCCGTAGTGAGAATCGTTGTCGGCGTTGCTATCTCGCACACTCATTCTGGGCATGGGGGTATTGATATCCCAATCTCGCTCAGCCCCGTTTTCCAGCCCATAGACCTTGTCCTTGCGGTACATTTGAATATCAAAGCCCTGATGAAGATGCTTCGTCGTTGGCCGGCCAACGGACTTAGGCCAACGAATTGATGCCCAGACCAGAGTCTCGTCCACGATCATTGCCGCCGGGAACTTCGCTAGCAGATCTGGGGGCGTGTGACGCGGTGGACGTGAGATGTCCCATGGGACGGCATCTAGGGCCGCTAACACCTCATCAGGAATAGCTGCGTCGAACTCGGTCATTTGCATCCCCCGGGCCGTTCACGAGTTGCCTTGATCAGACTACGTTCACACGGCCGCCGGCGATTCGAATTGCCAGAGTTGCTACTCGCCAACTTGCGGCATCAACGGACCGTCAGCGACGAAGGACGTTGACCCGCGGCTTTTCGATCAGGGGCGCATCACCGGGCCCTTTGATATGGGGTCCAATCCATTTCGGCTCGCGCAGGCTCCGGTTCGGGCCCTTGGCCTGCTGGCGCCAGTGGGGGCGCACCCACCAGCGGTGGCTGTACTGACGATTGGACTCGTCAGTGCTTTCGGAAGGATTGGCAGGCTCGGTGCTGTGCCGAATGTCGACGAGGGTCACCTGCGCCGGCAGCGTGGTTCCGGAGCCCTTCTGCCGCGTCGGCTTACCTAGTCGGGGACCGGAAGGATCTGAAAGGGTGCGCGTCTGAGTGCTGGCCTGATTCATCAATAGCCAGGTAGCGCCGACGACACTGATGAACGGATGAGCATCCTCGGAGCCGTTGGCCTCTGCAGTGCGATTAGCGCGGGGATCGACCACGATGCTGCTGGCCGCCCAGAGTGGGGTGGTCACCTGATACGGCTCCAGCAGGTCGGCGTGCTTGGCGAACCGGCTCGCCGGCGCGAGCTGAAGGAAACCATCAGGGCGGGTCCACCACCAGACCCCGTCCCAGTTGACGTCGGCGGTCGCGGAGCCGGGCGCGCCGAACGGCACCAAACCGGCGGGCTTAGCCCAGCAGAGCAGACCGTTGGGACAAGGGATCGCGAGCGCCGGCGTCCACTCCGGCAATGACAACGCTGCTTCGACGATGAAATCGACCATCGGACGCGTTACCCAGAACAACGCGGCGTCGCGTAGGGCGGCCGTCTCGGTCTGCATGACCCGCAGCTGTGCGGCTAGTTGGTCCTGCATCTGCCGACGGCGGGCTGCCGACGCGCGGTCGTTGAACGGGGCTGGTGGGGCCAGCCCGACATCGGAGAAGCGGTGAGCTACCGCATCGAGAGCGTTGCACCACCGCTGGCGGATCTCGGGGACGCTGGTTGCGGCCCAGGTCGGCGAAGCGCGCCGGCCGCTCATCGGGTCGCCACCGAGGTCGTCCGGGCCCGCGCGTAGGCGGGCCCGAGGGGGCGGACCGTCTTCATCTGGGCAGTCTGACAGATGTGCCATGTTCGGGGTGGCTCGCAGATAGGTGTTCGACGTTTCAGCAAATGCCTCCAGTCGAGCGCGGGGTGCTTCTGGTCGATGGCGGTAAACTTGGCCCCACAGGCCACACAAGGGGAGGTAGCCGCCCATGGCGCTTGAAGTCGATACACACGCCGTTGACACCTATGCCGAGTCCTGCCGGACCGTCGGCGCCGAGGTCCAGGCCGATTGCCAGGTAGACCCTTCGGTGGTTGCGGCGATGGAATCGGGATATGGGCCGGTCGGGGCCGCATTCACCGCCGCTTTTGGCGAGTTCCAAACGGCTCTGCAAGCGGCAGGCGCGCATGTGGCCAGCCGGTACGAGCGCCACGCAGATGACCTCCGGGATGCCTCGCAGCGCTACACAACCTCCGATCAAGACGGTGCACAGCGGGTCGGGGCGGTGGAGGCTACGCCGGTCGGTGCTTTCGACGGTCCTGGTGGATACGCCGACCCTAACTGGGGCGATTTCACCGAGGGCAGCATTCAACCGCTGCCCACCGGGCCCGCGGGCGCCGGCCCGGGGCCCAGCGTGAGCGGTGGCCTGGCTCCGGTGCGGATCACCTAAACTGCGGCCACGTGCCCAAGGGGAATACGAGGCGTGCGGAACAACAGCAATGCGTGGACTGGGGCGTGGATCAGTCCCAACGGTGTTGATCATTGGGTTCAGCGCGGTTACTGCGTGACCTGCGGGGGTCTTCACGAGCAGCCTGACGACGCCAGGGCAACCGTTATACCCACACATATTCGAAAAGGGTGATCGAAACTCCCGGCAGGCTGCCGGTCTGTCGCGAACGGCCTGCCGCGTCGCGTACACACCATCCGCCGCTCCGGGGCAGGGGATCGGCAAGCCTGCGGTTTCGCGATGGCGGCTCGCGTAGCTTGTTTGAATCGGGGAACGGAGTGTTCGTTGCGCGGAGTCGGTCTAGCCGTTGTCGTCGGGTGCGGGTTAGTTGCTGCGTGCGCCGGCAATGAAGCACCGGCTGATCGTTCCTCGCCCGTGGTGACCACAACTGTCACTGAGCCGAGGATTGCGCCGAGCAGTTCGCCGGCACCACCGCTCGCCCCAGGTGGATCAGCCGCGCCGGATACAGATACATCAGACGGGCCTGAAGCGCCTCCGCACGGGAAGACACTGGCCGGCCAGGACTCGATGTGTACCTCGCCCACGGTCGGGGCACCGGTTGATCTGATCTCGACGCAGGTCCGTGTGGGGGACACCCCAGGATGGGAGGGCACAACCGCCGAGGTGACCATCACCTACACCGGCGATGTTCCTCCCACCGCCCCAGTGTTGTGGTCGCTACTGGCGAGTAACCCGGACGGAGACTTCGTCCAACTGGGCTACGACGAGCTCGGCGGGCAGACGCTGGAGTACTTCTGGTTCGAGTCGCCACGCGATGGGCAGGCAATGAACCACAACATGGTCGGGGGCGCCGATACCAGCGAGGCCGGCACGATCAGAATGGTTTTGCCCGCCGCAGCTGTGAGCCTCCTTGGCGACGTGTGGTGGTGGTCAACAGCGGTCAACGTCGACAGTGAAGACGTCGATACCTGCTGATGGCGAGATCGCATCACCCCGCTAATGCCCGCAATGAAACTTGACGTGGCGGGCTGTAACCGCACCCTCCCCACCCGGCACCGGGGTGGGGAGGGTGCGGTGTGTTGTACAGCTGTCGGGGTGGTAGGAGGAGGAAGATGACGAGACGGGCGGCGGTGGCGCTCAGCCGGCAGCCGTGAGCATCGAGAGGCCATCTGTGTGGCCGCATTTTGTCGGTGTAGCACAGTAGAATTGGCGGTAATGGCACGCTATTGGGCTGGCCTGGTATCCCGCGGAAAGGGGATTCTGTCGTGACTGCTTCGGTGTTGGGTTCTCGGGTTGTTGATCGAATGGTAATTCCGTCAGGGCTGGTAACCCGGACGCTGGTCGTTGTGCGGCCGAGTCCGGGGCATATCTCGGTGTCGGATTCGAGAACGGACCTGGCGGTGGTGTCGGTGCAGTGGGGGGATGTCCTGATGCGGTTCACCTCGGCGGCGCAGGTGTCCGCGGTGCTGGAAGCGTTCGGTGCTGTGCGTGAGGCTCTGCGTGGCGCTGCGGGCACAGCGATGCTCGGGGAGCAGCGTGAGGAGTGGCCGGGCGTGTCGGTGGTGTCGGTGACGTGGACGCGACCGCCGGAATGGTCAGTGGTGCCCCAGTGCGGCGTTCGGCACCGGGGGGGCAGTGAGGTGCAGTGGGTGGACGTGCACATGGGGCCTGTGCTGTGGCGCGTGGTGGACTGGGCTGGATATGAGGCTGCGCTGAGGGTGCTTCGCAACGCGCATAGAACAGCGGTAGCGGTGTTCGCAGACGGAGGCCGATACCGGGCCGACCCGTCGAAGATCGACGCGATTGGTGGCCAGCGAGCCCGCGTGCAGGCGGGGAGCGAGTAGCGCGATGTGGCCGACAGGAACACAGATCAGTGGCGACGGCAGATACGCCATTCTCCCGGACGGAACACTGGGGTGGAATCGTCTGGCCGAGGACGATGTTCGCCGGGAGCTCAGGCGGTGGGACCTTGGCGCGGCAGCGCCGACTAAAGGCTGGAAAGTGTTGGTCTGCAACAGGGCCGGCGCCACGTTGTGGGCGAGCGACCCCATCGCCCGCGGGGAGTGCGTCGGCGTGGCGAGGCAGCGCATCGCCGAGATCTGGCCGGGATCGACCCTGACGGAGCACAGGTGCGGACTCAATGCCTATGGCCGGGGGTATCGCCCCGACTGTGGAATGCCGCACGCAGAGTGGCATCTCGGCGGTGCGTTATACGTCGGTACGCTTGGGTCGGCCGGATAGCAGGCGTCAGAGCGTCACGACCGAGGCACCCGTGACGTACTCAATCCGGCTGGATCGATAGCTGCGTATCCGGGCTTTCGGGATAGATGTGCCCGTGGATCGTTGATGCCGGCCGGGGGCAGTGCGTAACGAGGACGTCCGGCCGGCCGCTGTCGCGCAGAGTCGTCGTGGAGGTCTAACGGGGTGTGCTGGCGGAGCCAGCGTGGTGGGGCGGCCTGGTGGGCAGAGGCCTGGGCTGGAGTACCGGCTGTGTATGGGTTAGGCATGAGGGTTACGAGACAGGAACCGCAAGGCCCGCACGGGTGGGTAGTAGCGTAATCGCCTGGGCAGCAATTGAAATAGATTGGATCTTATGGATGTGCACGCGCCGTGGTGGCAAAACTGTTGCTACACTGTAGGTATGACAAAGGAATGCGGAGCATTCCGAAAGTGACTGTAAGGCAATGGAAACGAGGAAGCATGCAGGCGTTGAGCGCGAAGCGCGAAACCATCTGCAAGACAGTAACATTCAAAGTCACGCGAAGCGTGACGGCGAGTTCCCCGATGCTCGAAAACGATTGCAGCACAGTATGACTCAGGAATCTACGGTATAGCCGGCGAAGCCGGCGTGTCTTCTGGATCGACGCCGGGTAGTGCGGCGGTCATGTCGGTGGCGACGTAGCCCGGGCAGACCGCCGAGGCATTGACCCCGTGAACGTACTCT
>NZ_JBSFSB010000011.1:0-163864 GCF_053589535.1 Mycobacterium sp. NPDC003323 | reverse complement strand
ACGGTGACGATCACCCTCGGCGAGGATCCGTCGGATGTGCTGTCGTTCACGCCGTCGGGCAATATCACCGGGTCGTATGCCAACGGTGTGTTGACACTGACCGGAAACGATTCCGCGGCGGCGTATCAGGCTGTGTTGCAGTCGGTGTCGTTCAGCACCGGCAGCAACGCCCTGATCGGGATCCGCACCATCGAGTTCGAGGTGACCGACGCCACGGGCCAGACCTCCGCGCTGCCGGGCATCACCGCACTCACCGTGGTCGCCGCCCTGAATGGCGCACCCACCATCGTCGCGACTCCGGTGGGAGCGGTGACGGCAGGTCAGTCGACCACGGTGTCGCCGATCGTGGCGATCGTCAATGAGCCCGGCCAGAACCTGTCCGGCGCGACGGTGACGATCGCCCTCGGTGAGGATCCGTCGGATGTGTTGTCGTTCACCCCGTTGGGAAACATCAGCGGTACGTACGCAAATGGTGTGCTGACACTGACCGGTGACGATTCCGCGGCGGCGTATCAGGCTGTGTTGCAGTCGGTGTCGTTCAGTACCGGCAGCAACGCGCTCATCGGGATCCGCACCATCGAGTTCGAGGTGACCGACGCCGCGGGCCAGACCTCCGCGCTGCCGGGCATAACCGCGCTCACTGTGTCGGCGGCGCTCAACACCGCGCCGACCGTGCTGACCCTTCCGGCGGGGGTGGCCACCGCGGGTCAGTCGACGACGGTGTCGCCGATCGTCACCATCGTCAACGACCCGGGTGAGGAACTCTCGGGAGCGACCGTCACCATCACCCTGGGCGGCGACCCGACGGACGTGCTGTCGTTCACCCCGTCGGGAAACATCAGCGGTACGTACGCAAATGGTGTGCTGACACTGACCGGTGACGCTTCCGCTGCGGCGTATCAGGCGGTGTTGCAGTCGGTGTCGTTCAGCACCGGCAGCAACGGCCTCATCGGAATCCGCACCATCGAGTTCGAGGTCACCGACGCCGCCAACCAGACCTCCGCGCTGCCGGGCATCACGGCGCTGACGGTGGTGGCACCGGTGAATGTGGTGCCGACGATCGTGGCGTTGCCGGTGGGTGTGGTGACCGCGGGCCAGTCGACGACGGTGTCGCCGATCGTCACCATCGTCAACGACCCGAGCGAAGAGCTCTCGGGCGCCACGGTCACCATCGCGCTGGGCGGAAGCCCCTCCGACGTGTTGTCGTTCACTCCATCGGGCAACATCACCGGAACATATGCGAACGGCGTGCTGACACTCATGGGGAACGCATCCGCGGCGGCCTACCAGACGGTGCTGCAGTCGGTTTCGTTCAGTACCGCGAGCAACACCCTGATCGGGGTGCGGACCATCGAGTTCGACGTCACCGACGCCGCGGGCCAGACTTCGGCGCTGCCGGGTGTCACGGCACTGACCGTGGTCGCCGTGCTCAACGCCGCACCGACCATCCTGGCCACCCCGGTCGGCGGTGTGACAGCGGGCCAGTCGACGATCGTCTCGCCGGTCGTCACCATCGTCGACGACCCCGGCCAGAACCTGTCGGGGGCGACGGTCACGATCTCGCTGGGCGGCGACCCCACCGACGAGTTGACGTTCACCCCGTCGAACGGCATCACCGGGTCCTACGAGGACGGTGTCCTCACGCTCACGGGTAACGCTTCGGCGGCCGCGTATCAGACCGTCCTTCAATCGGTGACCTTCTCGACCGGGTCGGGCGCACTGATCGGAGTGCGGACCATCGAGTTCAAGGTGACCGACGCGCTGGGTGCGACCAGCCTGCTGCCCGGACTGACGGCGCTGACCGTGAGCGGGATCAATCTGCCGCCGTTGGTGGTCACCTCCCTCGTCGGCAGTCTGCTCTATACCGCCGGGAGTCCGGCCGTGACCGTCGACCCGCTGATTGCGGTGACGGATCCGACCTCGGACAAACTGTCGAGCGTCACGTTGGCGATCACCGTCGGGCATGACACCGATGACGTGCTCAGCTACACCCGGCCCGCGGGCAACCCGGTCACCGCGAACTACAACTCGGCGACCGGCGTGCTCACCCTGACCGGGGATGGGACACCCGCGCAGTATCAGGAGGCGCTGCGCGCGGTGAAGTTCTATACGCCGCAGGTGCTGCTGGCCGGTAGCCGGACGTTCACGGTGTTCGCCACGGACACCGGCGGACTGTCGAGTCTGCCGCTGCTGATCGCGTTGGTGCTCCTCAGAGATATTCTCTGACCGTCGGCTACCGTGGGTTTCCATGCAGCGCACCTCACGGTCCCTGGTGGCCATGCTGGCCCTGACTGCCCTCGTCGCGGCATGCGGGCACGACGACGTACCGCAGTCTGCGCAGGAACCGGATGTCGCGGCAGCCGACTACGCCGAGGAGGTCAGCAAGCGGCTCGAGGCCGACGCCATGATGGCGCACCTGACCCGGCTGCAGGAGATCGCCGATCAGCACGGCGGCAACCGCGCCCTGGGGACCCCGGGCTATCAGGCCAGCGTGGACTACGTGGTGAAAGCGCTGCGTGACAAGGGCTTCGAGGTGCAGACGCCGGAGTTCGAGGTCCGCATCCCCTTCGCCGAAGAACCGACCGTCGAGGTTGCCGGATCCCGGGTCGCCGCCCTGCCGATGAGCTTCACCATCGGCACGCCTCCCGAGGGCGTGCGGGGACCGTTGGTGGCCGCCCCGGTGGACGAGACACCGGGCTGCGCCGATGCCGATTATGAGGGGTTGGCCACCCAGGGCGCGGTGGTGCTGGTCGACCGTGGCTCGTGTCCGTTCAGCGACAAGCAGGCAGTTGCCGCCAAACGCGGGGCGGTGGCGCTGCTCGTCGCCGACAATGTCGAGCGCCCGGTCGACGAGTTCGGCGGCACCCTGGGCAGCAACACCGAGGTGACCATCCCGGTGTTGGGCATCACCAAGAGCGAGGGTGCCCGGTTGCGCGCCAACCCGGCCGAGACCGAGATCAGGCTCGAGGCGGGCGTCAATGTGGAGCGCAGTCAGAACATCATCGCCCAGACCAGCACCGGGGCCACCGACAACGTCGTGATGGTGGGCGCCCACCTCGACAGCGTGCCCGAGGGCCCCGGGATCAACGACAACGGTTCCGGTGTGGCCGCGGTACTGGAAACCGCACTGCAACTCGGTAGCGCTCCCGAGGTCCGCAACGCGGTGCGCTTCGGATTCTGGGGCGCCGAGGAGGTCGGCCTGATCGGCTCGGACCGATACATCTCCTCACTCGACGTCGAGGCGCTGAAAGATATTGCGCTGTACCTGAACTTCGACATGGTCGGCTCTCCGAACCCGGGATACTTCACCTACGACGGCAACCAGTCCGCGCCTCCGGCACCCGACGGCAGCGTGCCGCGCGTCCCGGAGGGCTCGGCGGGAATCGAACGGATGCTCGTCGCTTACCTCGACGCCGCCGGCAAACCGGCCCAGGACACCAGCTTCAATGGCCGGTCCGATTACGATGCCTTCACCAAAGCCGGAATTCCCTCCGGTGGGCTGTTTTCCGGCGCAGAGGAGAATATGACCGCCGAGCAGGCCGAGATCTGGGGTGGGCAAGCCGACCAGCCCTTCGACCCCAACTACCACAAGGCCACCGACACCCTCGAACACGTCGACGCCACCGCCATGGAGATCCTTGGGCGCGGTGTCGCGTATGCGACGGCGCTGTACGCCCAGGACATCGGCGGCCGCAACGGAGTACCGGTGCGGGAGGACCGCACCCGTCATACCCTGACCAACTCATGAGACGCCTGCTCGCGGCGGCCGCCACCACGCTGGCGCTGGCGTCGTGCAGTCCGGCACCCGAGCCCGCCCCGCTGGGACCGCGAGATCTCGCCGACGACGTCACCGCCGAGGCCATCTTCGCCCACCTCGAGCGATTCGACGACATCGCCGAGTCCAACGACGGCAGCCGAGCCGTCGGCACGCCCGGCTACGACGCCACCGTCGACTACATCTCCCAGGTGCTGCGCGACAAGGGGTTCGAGATCAGCACGCCCGAGTTCGAATGGCTGAAGATGGGCGATCCCGGCAAGCCGACGCTGGAGGTGGCCGGGCGAAGCTATCCCGTCACCCAGGCGTCACCGCTGGCGTCCACCCCGCGCGGCGGTGTCCGCGGGCTGTCGCTGCGCCCCGACGAACCCGCCGGGTGCAAGGCCGCCGACTACGGCGATGTCCGCGGCGCACTCGTCATCGTCGACGACACCGAATGCTCGGTGGTCGCCAAACAGAACGCCGCGGTCGCCAAGGGAGCGGTCGGCCTGCTGGTGATCAGCGACGGCGGCACCAAGGGCCTGTTCGAGCCGGGTTACTACCAGAAGCTGACACTGCCGGTCGCCGTCATCGACCGCACCACCAATGCCGCGCTGCGCCGCACCGACGACCCGGTGCGACTGGTACTCGACGGGCAGGCCAGCGTCGCGCGATCCAAGAGTGTGATCGCACAGACCTCCACCGGGGACACCGCGAATGTGGTGGTGGCCGGCGCGCATCTGGACAGCGCCCCGCGCAGCCCCGGCATCAACGACAACGCGACCGGGGTGGCGGCACTGCTGGCCATCGCCGATCAGCTGGGCTCGGCGGCGCGCATCGACAATGCCGTGCGGTTCGCCTTCTGGGGGTCGCAACGCCTCGGCGCGGCGGGAAAGTACCTGACGGGTCTGGACGACGGTGGGATCAACGATATCGCCGCCTATCTGGACGCCAACATGATCGGCTCTCCGAATCCGGGTTACTTCACCCTGGACGGAGATCAGTCCGGCCAGCCGAACCCGGCCATCGCGGCGGACTCGGTGCCCGAGGGCTCGGCGGGTATCGAGCGCACGCTGGCCGGCTATCTGAACCTCGCCGGTGTCCGGCCGGCCGACATGCCGCTGGACATGACCGGTGATTACGGTCCGTTCCTGACCGCCGGGGTGCCCGTCGGCGGGCTCACCACGGGAGCCAATCAGCAGAAGACGACGGTCCAGGCCCGGCTGTGGGGCGGACGCGCCGGGGCGCCCTTCGATCCGAACTACGGTGGCCCCCGGGACGGGATGGACAATGTCGACCACCGCGCCCTGTCAATCACCGCACCGGCACTGGCCTACACGATCGGCACCTATGCCCGGTCGATCGAGGGCGTCAACGGCGTGCCGGCCCGCGACAGCCGCAATCGACGAGGTTAGGAACCGACATGTACCTGCGCATCGACACCCGGGTGACGCCGCCTGCCGTCGAGGTCGTCGAACCCGAGGACTTCTCCGCCTTCAAGGTCGTCGTGCTCACCGCGGCCCACTCCTGGGTCGACCCCGCTGATCTCACCGAACTCGCCGGCCGCACCGACGACCCGGAGTGGCGCCGGCAACTGACCGGCATGCTGTCCTACGCCGAGAGCAAGGGTTGGCTGGACGAGCAGGGCCGTATCCGCGGGCATGTCGAGGTGCAGACCCCGTAACGCCGCGCATCGGGCACCATGTTCGGGTGGACAACCCCGGCGTCCTGGCACGCCTCGCCCGATACGCCATGGCGGCACCGAAACGGATCCTGGCCTTCGCGGCCCTGATCGCCGTTGCTGCAGCAATTTTCGGGGTGCCGGTCACCCAGGAACTTTCCGCAGGCGGCTTCCAGGACCCGGCCGCCGAATCCTCGGAGGCCGCCGAGTTGCTGACCGGGAAATTCGGTCAGGGCGATATGGAACTGCTGATCATCGTCACCGACCCGGCCGGGGCAACCGGTCCGGCCGCCCGCCGGGTCGGCACCGAGATCGCCACGGCGCTCGATGAATCCGAGCACGTCGCCGAGGTGACCTCGGCCTGGACCGCGCCCCCGCCCGCTGCCGGTGAGCTCATCAGCAGGGACGGCACCGCAGGGCTGATCGTCGCCGGCATCACGGGCGGGGAACAGCACGCCCAGGAGCACGCCAAAGCCCTCACGGACCGATTGGTGCACGACCGCGACGGCGTGACCGTCCAGGCCGGCGGCATCGCGATGGTGAACACGCAGATCACCGAACAGTCCCAGCGCGACCTGCTGGTGATGGAGTCCATCGCGATCCCGTTCAGCTTCCTGGTCCTGGTGTGGGTGTTCGGCGGGCTGTTGACCGCGGCGCTGCCCGTCGTGGTCGGGGTGATGGCCATCCTTGGTTCGCTGGCCGTGCTGCGGTTGATCACCTTTGCCACCGACGTGTCGGTGTTCGCGCTCAATCTGTGCATGGCGATGGGACTGGCCCTGGCAATCGATTACACGTTGCTGATGGTCAGCCGCTACCGCGATGAACTGGCCGACGGCGCCTCGGCCGAGGACGCCCTGGTGCAGACCATGGTGACGGCGGGTCGCACCGTCGTGTTCTCGGCGACGACGGTCGCACTGCCGATGTCCACGCTGGTGCTGTTCCCGATGTACTTCCTGAAGTCGTTCGCCTATGCCGGCGTGGCGACCGTGGTCTTCGCCGCCATCGCCGCGCTCGTCATCACCCCGGCGGCACTGGTGCTGCTCGGCGACCGGGTCAAGGGCAAGCGCGTCCGCACACCCACACCGGTGCAGCAACAATTCTGGTACCGCTCAACGAAGTTCGTGCTGCATCGGGCCGCCCCGATCGGCGTGGCGGTGGTGGTGCTGCTGGTGTTGCTCGGGTTGCCGTTCACCGGGGTCAAATGGGGTTTCCCCGATGACCGGGTGCTGCCCATGTCGGCATCGGCGCATCAGGTCGGCGACCGGCTGAGGGAGGACTTCGCCAACAACTTCGCCACCGAGATCAGCGTCGTGATCCCGGACTCCACCGGGGTCGCGCAGGCCGAACTCGATTGCTTCGCCCGTGAGTTGGCCTCGGCGCCCGATGTTCTGGGGGTGGCGCCGCCGGTTCAACGGGACGGCAGCGCATTCTTGCGAGTGTCGAGTTCGGCGCCGCTGTTCTCCGAGGCCTCCGCGGCGCAGCTCGACCGGCTGCATGCGATAGCGGGCCCCGACGGACGCCGGGTGGTGCTCGGCGGGGTGGCCCAGACCGACCGCGACAGCGTCGCGGCGATCGGCGCCAAGCTACCGCTGGTGTTGACACTGATCGCGGTGATCACCTTCTGCCTGCTGTTCTTGTTGACCGGCAGCGTGGTGTTGCCGGCGAAGGCGTTGGTGCTCAACATCTTGTCGCTGACTGCCACTTTCGGTGCCATGGTGTGGATTTTTCAGGACGGTCACCTCGGCGCGCTGGAACAACCGCGACGGGGACCCTGGTGGCCAATGTGCCGGTGCTGCTCTTCTGCATCGCATTCGGCCTCTCGATGGACTACGAGGTGTTCCTGCTCGCGCGCATCCGGGAGTACTGGTTGGCATCGGAGCGCACATCGGCCGATGTCGGGGAGAGCGTCGCACTCGGACTGGCCCGCACCGGCCGGGTGGTAACCGCTGCGGCACTGGTGATGTCGATCTCCTTCGCCGCGCTCATCGCGGCCAATGTGTCGTTCATGCGGATGTTCGGACTTGGGCTGACACTGGCGGTGTTGATGGATGCCACCCTGGTCCGGATGGTGCTGGTGCCCGCGTTCATGCAACTGATGGGCCGGTGGAACTGGTGGGCTCCGAAACCGTTGGCCAAACTGCACGATCGGATCGGATTGAACCACTGAAGGTAGCGCCCCGTATCAGGGGTATGGGAACTAATCTCGCGGAAATGCCCCGATACAGCACCATCGCCGGCGTGCACGGCGTTCTGCCGCCGCACCGCTACACCCAGGATGAGATCACCGAGGCGATCCTCGCGCTGCCCGGATACGAGGGTGTCGAAGACATCGTCCGCGGCCTGCACAAGAGCGCCAAGGTCAACAGCAGATATCTGGTCCGCCCGCTCGAGGAGTATCCCGGGCTCACCGATTTCGGTGCGACCAACAACCTCTTCATCGACCGTGCAACCGAACTCGGCGCGGCGGCATTGACGGGGGCGCTCGACGAGGCGGGACTGCGGCCCGAGGATGTCGACCTCATCATCACCACCACGGTGACCGGCGCGGTGGTGCCCTCCCTCGACGCGCGCATCGCCGGCCGCATCGGGTTGCGTCCCGATGTGCGCCGGGTGCCCATCTTCGGTCTCGGATGCGTCGCCGGCGCCGCCGGAATCGCCCGGCTGCACGACTACCTGCGGGGTGCCCCGGACAAGGTGGCGGTGCTGGTCTCGGTCGAACTCTGTTCGCTGACAAGCAAACACCATCCGTCGATGCCGACGCTGGTGGCCGGGGCGCTGTTCGGTGACGGGGCATCGGCCGTCGTGGCCGTGGGGGAGCGGCGCGCGCAGCAGCTGAACCCCGTCGGCCCCGACGTGCTGGACTCGCGCAGCCACCTGTATCCGGACTCGCTGCACGCGATGGGCTGGGATATCGGCACCCAAGGCTTCGAGATCGTGCTCAGCGCCGAAGTGCCCTCCTTCGTCGGCCGCTACCTGGGTGCTGACGTCACCGGGTTCCTGGCCGATCACGATCTCGACGTCACCGATATCGGTACCTGGGTCAGTCATCCCGGCGGACCCAAGGTCATCGAGGCCATCATCGACACGCTGTCGCTGCCGTCGGACGCCCTCGACCTGACCTGGCAATCGCTCGCCGAGGTCGGCAACTTGTCGTCCTCGTCGGTGCTGCACGTCCTGCGTGACACCATTCGTAAACGCCCGGCACCCGGCAGCCCCGGTGTGCTGATGGCGATGGGACCCGGTTTCTGCTCCGAACTCGTGCTGTTGCGGTGGCGCTGACATGCGGAGCTTTGTGGTCCTGATCCTGCTGGTCGGTGTGGAACGCATCGCCGAACTGGTGGTGTCGAAGCGAAACCTGCAGTGGAGCACGGCCAATGGCGGCCGCGAGTTCGGGGCCGGGCACTACCCGGTGATGGTGGCGCTGCACAGCGGGCTGCTGGTCGGTGCGGTGGCCGAGGCACGCATCCGCAAGCGTTGGATCTGGCCGGCCTTCTGGGTGGTGGTCCTGGCCCAGGCATTGCGCTGGTGGTGCATCACCAGCCTGGGAAAGCAGTGGAACACCCGGGTCGTCGTGGTACCGGGTGCGCCGCGGATCACCGGCGGACCGTACCGCGTTGTGCCCCATCCGAATTACGTCGCGGTCGTCCTGGAAGGAGCTGCGCTTCCGCTGGTGGGTGGCGCCTGGATCACCGCCGCGGTGTTCTCCCTCGCCAACGCCTTGTTACTGCGCACCCGGATCCGGGTGGAAAACGAAGCGCTGCAGAGCTTGACGTGATCGATCTGCTGGTCGCCGGCGGCGGACCGGCCGGACTGGCCACCGCGGTCCACGCCGCGCAGGCCGGGCTGGACACCGTGGTCGTCGAACCCCGACGCGGACCGATCGACAAGGCGTGCGGCGAGGGCTTGATGCCCCATTCGCTGGCGCATCTGCACAAGCTCGGCGTCGAGCCCGCGGGCCGGGCGTTTCACGGCATCCGTTACCTGGATGGCCGACGCACCGCCGAGGCCCGATTCACCAGGGGGCCCGGTCGCGGGGTGCGCCGCACCGTGCTGCACGCCGCGCTCGCCGAGGCCGCCACCGCCGCCGGGGTGCGGATCGTGCACGCCGACGTCGGCGACATCACCCAGGACGACGACTCGGTGTGCGCGGCCGGATTCCGCGCCCGCCATCTGGCTGCCGCCGACGGCCTGCACTCGCCGATCCGGCGCTCGCTCGGATTGCAGGCCACCGAGTCCGCGCGCCGGAGGTGGGGCATCCGCCGACACATCCAGACCGCCCCGTGGTCGGACTGCGTGGAGGTGTACTGGGGCCGCGACACCGAGGCGTACGTCACCCCGGTATCAAATGACTGTGTGGGCGTTGCAATCCTGAAGACCACCAAGGGCGGATTCGATCAGCACCTGCAACAGTTCCCGACGCTGATGGACCGGTTCCACGGGCTCCCGCACGGACCGGACCGCGCCGCGGGCCCGTTGCGGCAGCGGGTGCGACACCGTGCCGCCGGCCGGGTCCTGCTGGTCGGTGACGCCGCCGGCTATGTCGACGCGCTGACCGGAGAGGGGATGGGGCTGGCCTTCGGTGCCGCCGACCTGTTGGTGGACTGCATCGTGTCCGATCGCACCGATGATTACGACCGGCGTTGGCGTGCGCTGACCCGTCGCTACCGGGTCCTGACCGCGGCCCTGTTGCACGCCACGGCGATCGGGCCCGTGCGAACCGCGATCACCCCGGCTTCGGCGGCACTGCCCGGAATGTTCTCCCGGGTGGTCAACGCGCTCGGCGAATAGCGGCCAGCCCCGTCATGCCGTGGTGGACGGCCAGCGCCGCGATGGCACCGAGCGCGATACCGGTGAACGTCAATGATCCGGCCTGCCATGTGAAATCGGCGATGCCGATGATCAGCGGGATGGCCGCGGTCATCTGGTTGACCGGCTTGGAGAAGTCGACGTGATTGGTCAGCCAGATCCGGATGCCCAGCACACCGACCAGACCGTAGAGAACGATCGTCGCGCCACCGAGCACGCCGGGCGGAATGGCCGAGATCGCCGCACCCACCTTGGGGCACAACGACAACAGGATCGCCACCACGGCCGCCACCCAGTACGCGGCGGTGGAGTAGATGCGCGTCGCGGCCATCACCCCGATGTTCTCGGCGTACGTCGTCGTCGCCGAACCACCCCCGGCGCCGGCCAGCACGGTGGCCACCCCGTCGGCGGCAAGCGCCCGACCCATCAACGGATCCAGGTCGGTGCCGGTCATCTGGCTCACCGACTTCACGTGCCCGATGTTCTCGGCGACCAGGGCGATCACCGCGGGCAGGAACATCGGCAGCACGGCGAGGCTGAGGGTCGGCGTCTGGAACTCGGGTAGCCCGAACCACGCGGCCTGCGCGATCGCCGAGGTGTCCACTTCACCCAGCGCCAACGCCAGCAGATATCCGATGACCACCGCCACGAAGATGGCCAGCCGGCCGATCAGTCCCTTGAAGAACGCCAGCGCTCCGACCAGCAGCACCAGGGTGACCATCCCGACCAGCGGTCCCTGCTCGAAGTTGTTCTTGGCCGCCGGGGCCAGATTGAACCCGATCAGCGCGACCACCGCGCCGGTCACCACCGGCGGCAGCGTAAGGTCGAGCCAGCGGGTACCGATCAGGTGCACCACCGCGCCGATGATGATGAGCAGCAACCCGATCGCGATCAGGCCACCGAGCGCGCTGCCGGTGCCCTCTGCGGCCACGGCCGCGGTCACCGGGGCGATCACCGCGAAGCTCGACCCGAGATAACTCGGCAGCCGGTTGCCGGTGATCAGCAGGAATCCGATGGTGCCGATCCCGGAGAACAGCAGCGTCGTCGCCGGCGGGAAGCCGGTGAGCACCGGCACCAGGAAGGTCGCCCCGAACATCGCCACCACATGTTGGGCGCCGATACCGAGGGTGCGCGGCCAGCTCAGCCGTTCGTCCGGGGCGACGACATCGGCGTCGGGTCCGACATACTTCCAATTCGGCTTCAAGGACAGCTTTGCCATCAGGACACGGTAAACCGTCGCCCGGCATACAGCGCGGCACCGAGCGCGATCACCGCCGAGCCCCACACCACCGAGGTCAGCGGCAAGGTGAACGCCAGCACCACACAGCCCGCGAATCCCACCACCGGGATCACCCGCCGGGCCGGCCGCAGCGTCCAGGCACTGGCATTGGCGATCGCGTAGTACACCAGCACCGCGAACGACGAAAAGCCGATGGCCCCACGCACATCGACGAAGGCGGCCAGCACCGCGACCGTCACCCCGACCGTGACCTCCGCGCGGTGCGGTCCGCCGAACCGTGGGTGCACCGCGGCCAGCGCCGAGGGCAGATGGTGGTCGCGCGCCATGGCCAGCGTCGTCCGGGACACCCCGAGCACCAGCGACAGCAGCGCTCCCAGCGCGGCCACCGCCGCGCCGATCTGCACCACCGGGGCCAAATTCGCGTGCCCGGCCGCGGTCACGGCATCCGCCAACGGTGCGGTCGCCGTGGCCAACCCGTCGCTGCCCAGGACCGACAGCACCGCAACGGCCACCACCGCGTACACCGTCAAGGCGATGGCGAGTGCGATGGGGATGGCCCGGGTGATGGTGCGGGCCGGGTCGCGCACCTCCTCACCGAGGGTGGCGATGCGCGCGTAACCGGCGAAGGCGAAGAACAACAGCCCGGCCGCCTGCAGCACACCCCACAGGTCGGCATCGGCGCCCACCTGCAGCCGGGCCGCCGAGCCCGCCCCGGTCAGTGTCACCACCACGGCGGCCAGCACCGCCAACACGATGGCGACGATGATCCGGGTCAGCAGCGCGGATTTCTGAACTCCCGCGTAGTTCACCGCGGTCAGTGCGACGACGGCCGCGACCGCCACGGCATGGGCATACTCCGGCCAGGCATACACGCCCACGGTCAGCGCCATGGCCGCGCAGGACGCGGTCTTGCCGACGATGAAGCTCCAACCGGCGGTGTAACCCCAGAAGGCGCCGAGCCGTTCCCGACCGTAGACATAGGAGCCGCCGGACTGCGGATAGATCGCCGCCAACCGCGCGGTGGAGGTGGCGTTGCAGTAGGCCACGACGGCCGCGACCGCGAGACCGATCAGCAGACCCGAACCGGCGGCCGCGGCCGCCGGGCCGAGTGCGACGAAGATGCCGGCCCCGACCATCGAGCCCAGTCCGATGACGACGGCATCGAAAGTTCCCAGCCGCCTTTGCATGTGCACGGCAGCAGTGTAGGGCGGCTACCTGTTACGTGCAGCGTTGGCGCCCAGGTACACGACGTACCCGAGCGCGCCGAGCACCGCGAGCTTGCGGGTCTGGGGGACCAGCAGTCCGACACCGATCGCGGTCTCGATGGTGCCGTTGGTCTTGATGTGCCGGGCGGTGTCCCGCGGGAAGGCGGGCTTGGTGATCGGCTCGAAGAGCTGTGGAGCGACGAAGTGTGCCAGACCGGCGCCGACCAGGGAAACCCCTGCCACAGTGGTACCGGTCGAACTCTTCTTCTCGGCCAACGGAATTCCTCTCAGGCTCAGTTGATTGCGTAGTCGCTCAGCGGGAACTCGGAGGCTTCCCTGATCGCGGTGTCGGTGGTGGTGGGTCGCAGCAGCGTCGGCTCACCGGCGGGGTTGTAGTAGTAGGACCGCGCGCTGGCGCAGTTGCCCAGGGTGAACAGGGAATTGCCCAGCAGTTCGGTCATCCGGTCCAGGTACCGGGTGTTGGCCTCCTCGGTCACCTCGAAGGTGGTGGCCTTGCGACGCTGCACCTCGGAGAACAGCCGGTCCATCAACCGCATCTGATACTCCATGGTGTTGAAGAAGTTCAGCCCCAGGAAGGCGTACGGACTGGCCAGACTCAGGTAGTTCGGGAAGTAGGGCATCGACACACCCTGATAAGCCTGAAAGCGTGTCTCACGCCACCACTTTCCGAGGTTGCGACCGTCGCGGCCGATGACCTCGATGGCGGGGAAGTTGGCCTCCCACAGGTCGAAACCGGTGGCCAGCACCAGGGTGTCCACCTCGTTCTTGGTGCCGTCATGGGCGACGATGCCGTCGGACTGGATGTGGTCGATCCCGACATCCTGCAGATGGACATTCCGCCTGGTGAACGCGCGGTAGTAGCCGTTGCTGAATGTCGGCCGCTTACAACCGAAGTCGTAATCCGGGGTGAGTCGCCGACGCAGCTCCTTGTCCCGGATCGTGATGAACCGGTGCAGCTTGGACAGGTCGGCGGCCGAGATGTTGCCGCGCCCGCGGAACGTCTTGTAGTAGACGACGCCGATCGTCACCATCCACTCGTAGATGGAGTCGGTGAGCCAGCGCAGCACGCGCTGGGTGGCCGGGACGCGCGCGAACAGCTTCTTGGTGCGCGGGCCGAACCGCAGGTCGATCTTGGGCACCACCCAGATCGGCGTGCGCTGGTAGACGGTCAGGTCGGCGGCCGAACGGGCCAGCTCCGGGATGAGCTGCACCGCGGTGGCGCCGGTGCCGATGACCGCGATCCGGCGACCGGCCGGATCGAACTCGTCATCCCAGTCGGCGGTGTGGATGACCCGGCCGGCGAAGCTGTCGATACCGGGGATGTCGGGCAGCTTGGGCTGGGACAGGAAGCCGGTGGCCGTGATCAGGTAGCGCGTGGTCAGCGTCTCACCGCCCGCGAGGTTCACCTGCCAGGCCTTGGCGTCGTCATCCCAGCGCGCGCCCTCGACGACGGTGTTGAACCGCATGTGGCGGCGCACGTCGTACTTGTCGGCGACATCGTCGGCGTACTGCTTGATCTCCGGACCGGTGGAGAACAGCCTCGACCAGTTGGGGTTGGGCTCGAAATAGTAGGAGTAGGTGGTGGTCGGGACATCGACGGCCAGCCCGGGATAGTGGTTCACATACCAGGTGCCGCCCAGATCGTCCTCGCGGTCGAGCAGGACGATGTTGTCGATTCCCAACCGTTTGAGCTGGATCGCGGCGCCGATACCGGCGAAACCCGCGCCCACGATGACGGCGTCGAACATGCTTGAGACGCTACTCCTGCAGCGATCCGGTACGCGGCACGTCGGTGGTGGCGATGCACGTCACCGCGCGGTCGCCGCGCTTCCAGGAGTCCTCGGTCGGGTACAGCACGAACATGCCGACCTCGGGATCGGCCATGGCGGCCGGGGAGAACTCCTCCAGCGCCGGCTGGCAACGGTCCTGGTAGTCGAGGATCGTGGCCTGACCAGGAAAATCGCCACCGGGCACATCGACGACGAAGTAGACCTCGCCCTTGTGCGGCTCGGCGCAGTCCACGGTCTTGACCGACGCGACCAGGCTGGCGTCCGAGGGGATCTCCGACAGGCAGTCACCCAGCCCGATGTCGGCAGCGTTCACCGAGTTCGGATCGAAGATGTCGGCGAACTCACTGTCGGCGATCTCGTCCTGATTGGCCACGATCAGCGCCACCGCGGCGATACCGACGATCACCCACAGTGCCGAGAGGACCAGGCCGGCGATGGCCATCCCGCGGCCACCTTGGCCCTTCCTGGCCTTGCTCAGGCCGACGATGCCGGCAACGACGCTGATCAGCACGCCACCGATGACGCCGAAGATCAGCGAGACGACGGCCCACCAGTTGGTGCCGGACTGCTGCGGTGGCGACGGGTACGGCTGGCCGTATGCGTTGGTGTACGGCTGAGGCGGGGGTGGGGGCGGCGGGAGGTGTCCGGCCGGCGGCGCGGGGTACTGCCCAGACGGAGGTGGGGGCGGCTGGTAGCCCTGCGGGTACTCCGGCGGCTGTGTCATGAAAGAAAGATAACCGCGGCCGACACGGTGAGCACCGGCACGTCCAAAGTCTTGGAAACAAGATCATGACGGGCGCCGGTGATCGCCACGATTTCGGTCGATCCGGTGACCAGTCGGGCGGCGTCGCGGACCTCGTCGAGGGTGCCGAACGGATCGGCGGTGCCGTGGGTGAAGACCGTCGGCACGGTGATATCGGGCAGGTGCTCGGTGCGGGCACGCTCGGGCTTGCCGGGCGGGTGCAAGGGATACGACGTCAGGGCCAGGACGTCCGGGCCCGCCTCCCGAGCGGCCACCATCGACGTCATCCGTCCGCCGTAGGAGTGTCCACCGGCGATGACGGGACCGTGCCCGAGCCCGCGCGCCCAGGCGATGGCCTCGGCGATGCCGTCCTGGTCGGACGCGGCGGAGTTCGACGGCGGCCCCTTCGGCCGTCGGCGGCGGTAGGGCAGGTTGTAGCGGACGGCCAGGTATCCCCGGCGAGCCCATTCGTCGCAGAGTCCGACCAGCAGCGTGGCGTCCCGGTTTCCGCCGGCACCGTGGGTCAGCAGCACCGTCCCCTGCGGTGTGCCGGCGGGTTCGTGCGCGATGCCGGCGATCTGCTCGAGGGTCATCACTGCAGCCGGAACAGCGGATTCACCGGACCGTGGCCGTGGCCCAGGGGATAGGCGGCGCGGATGCACTCGGTGATCCAGGCTTTGCCGAAGGCGACCGCGTCGGGGACCGAGAAGCCGTGCGCCAGAGCCGACGCGGTGGCCGCGGCCAGGGTGTCACCGGCACCGTGGTCATGGCCGGTGTCCACCCGCGGCTCGCTGAACTCGTGGAACTCGGTGCCGTCGAACAGCAGGTCCGGGCTCAGTTCCGAGGATCGCAGGTGTCCGCCCTTGACCAGTGCCCATTGCGGGCCCAGCGCGTGCAGTGCCCGGGCGGCGTCCTTCTGGGTGGCCGGATCGATTACGTCGATCCCGGTGATCAGGCGCACCTCGTCGAGGTTCGGGGTGACCAGGGTGGCCAGCGGGAACAGTTCGGAGCGTACCGAGTTCAGCGCCGAGGGATGCAGCAGCGGGTCACCGTGCATGGAGGCGCACACCGGGTCGACGACCAACGGGACGGTGCCCGCCAGCCCTTCGGCCCGCCACGTCTCGGCGACCACACCGATGATCTCCGCCGAAGCCAGCATCCCGGTCTTGGCGGCCTGGATGCCGATATCGGAGGCCACCGCGCTGATCTGTCCGGCGATGATGTCCAGCGGGATCTCGTGGAAACCCTTGACGCCCACCGAGTTCTGTACGGTCACCGCGGTCATCGCCACGGTGCCGTGCACGCCGAGCATGGCGAAGGTGCGCATATCCGCCTGGATGCCCGCGCCGCCACCGGAATCGGACCCGGCGATCGTCATCACCCGCAGCGGCGTCCGACCCGGTTGGGGAAGCGGTAGGAAGTTCATGGCACCAAGGGTAGATAGACGCGATTACCGTGTTCCGCGAACTCCACCGATTTGTCGTTCATGGCATCGCGGATGTCCTGCGTGATGCGCATGGAGCAGAATTTGGGGCCGCACATGGAGCAGAAGTGCGCGGTCTTGGCGGGTTCGGCGGGCAACGTCTCATCGTGGAAGTCGCGGGCGGTGTCCGGGTCCAAGGACAGCGCGAACTGGTCGGCCCACCGGAACTCGAACCGGGCCTTGCTCAGTGCGTCATCGCGCTGCTGTGCCCGCGGATGGCCCTTGGCGAGGTCGGCGGCGTGCGCGGCGATCCGGTAGGCGATCACCCCGTCCTTGACGTCCTTGCGGTTGGGCAGTCCCAGGTGCTCCTTGGGGGTGACGTAGCACAGCATGGCGGTACCGGCCTGGGCGATGATCGCGGCGCCGATGGCGCTGGTGATGTGGTCATAGGCCGGTGCGATATCGGTGGCCAGCGGGCCCAAGGTGTAGAACGGGGCCTCCTCGCAGAGTTCCTCCTCCAGGCGCACGTTCTCGACGATCTTGTGCATGGGGACGTGTCCGGGACCTTCGATCATCACCTGCACGCCATGAGATTTCGCGATCTTGGTGAGCTCGCCGAGGGTCTCCAATTCGGCGAACTGGGCCGCGTCGTTGGCGTCGGCGATGGAGCCCGGCCGCAACCCGTCGCCCAGGGAGAAGGTGACGTCGTATCGGGCCAGGATCTCGCAGATCTCGTCGAAGTGGGTGTACAGGAACGATTCCTGGTGATGAGCGAGCATCCAGGCGGCCATGATGGAACCGCCACGGCTGACGATGCCGGTCACCCGGTCGACGGTCAGCGGGATGTGTGCCAGCTTCACCCCGGCGTGCACGGTCATGTAATCGACACCCTGCTCGCACTGCTCGATCACGGTGTCGCGGTAGGACTCCCACGTCATCTTGGTGGGATCGCCGTTGACCTTTTCCAGCGCCTGATACATCGGCACGGTGCCGACCGGGACCGGTGAGTTGCGCAGGATCCATTCCCGGGTGAGGTGGATATCGCGGCCGGTGGACAGGTCCATGATGGTGTCCGCACCCCAGCGGGTGGCCCACACCATCTTGTCGACCTCTTCGGCGATGGAGCTGGTGACCGCCGAATTGCCGATGTTCGCATTGACTTTGACGCCGAACGCCTTGCCGATGATCATCGGCTCGCTCTCGGGGTGATTATGGTTGGCCGGGATCACGGCCCGTCCGATGGCGACCTCGGAGCGCACCAGTTCGGTCGGCACGCCCTCGCGTTCGGCGATGAACGCCATCTCGGCGGTGATCTCGCCGTTGCGTGCGCGTTGCAGCTGGGTGCCACGGTCGCGGACCACGCCGCCGCGCCGCGGTAGGCCACGTTCCAGATCGATCAGCGCGTTGTCGTCGGTGTACGGGCCGGAGGTGTCGTACAGATCGAGGTGCTCGCCGGTGCTCAGATGCACGCGGCGAAACGGCACGCCGGTGGGCGAGTAGTACTTGGAGCTACCGGAAATGGGACCAACGGACACACTCATCTACACATCTCCCTACGCCGGCATTACCCGGTCAGGTTCGTACGGTCGACGGCCCTAGCCGTCCTCTCAGCGCGCTGGTGCGTGCTCCCGTGTGGACTCGTACAAGGTAACGCATCGCGCTGCGAATGCCGAGGGATCATCGAGGCGGATCGGCGGGGTCGGTTCGGGCCGGTCCGATGCCGCGGCAGTCCGACTCGACCCCGCAGATCCCGGCTGACCGAAGTTGCCAGTTCTTTGCTGAACTCGCAGACCGGCGACACGTACGCGCCCGTGCCGATCTTGCTGGACAAAGCTAGCATCTCTGCAGTTGGAAGGCTGTTTCTAGGCGCGTTGATATTTGCGTATGCAATTCACCCGAAATTCCGACGATGGCGAATTCAAGATCGTAACCTTGCGAGCGGAAATTCCAGATCTTGAATCGGAAATTGGTTGTAACAAGATCGGCTCTAGCTGGGATAACGTAGATGGCAACGGTCCGTCGACTTCGTCGTCCGGATCAGCACAGCGACATATTCCAGGGGGAATAGCAAAATGAAGAAGCTGATTGTGGGGGCAATCGCCGCAGGGTTTGCCGCGGCGGCGGTCGGGGTAGCTGCGCCGGCGCAGGCCGAGGATGCGTGGGAGAGCCCGTGGGACTTCTACGGTGAGGAGATCATCGAACTGCCCTTCCTCGGCAGCATCCGATTTGTCGACGGGCCCGATCTCGAACGCAACTTTCAGGGCGTAAAGAGTCCTCGGGGTCCGGCATCCAGCCCGCGTGAGGCCGGCAACCCCTCCGAATAATCCCCGTTCCCCGATTCCGGGGAACTGCGAGCGAAAGCCCCGCATCCGATCATGGTGCGGGGCTTTCGGCGCGTCGGTGCCTTACCCGTATCCCGGCCGGCGCCACCGCCACGATGCGCTCGGCATTGCCATGGCCGAACGTGCGTACTGTGCGACCGCCGCGAGATTCTCGGCGTAGCGCCCCGCGCCTACACTCGGGACAGTGACCACCGCGCAACGCCGGGCTTTCAACGACGCCATCACCAAATTCTGGAGCTTCGCCGCCCCGGCCTATGACACGGGTTGTCTGCAACGTCTGGTGTACAAGCCGGCCCAGGATGAGGTAATCGCCCAGCTGCGCCAACGCGGTTGCACGCAGATCGCCGATATCGCCTGCGGCACCGGCATCCTGGCCGACCGCATCCAGCGCGAGCTGCGACCCGAGGAGGTCTACGGCCTGGACATGTCCGACGGGATGCTGGCGCAGGCGCGGAAACGTTCCGCTCAGATCCGCTGGATGACGGCGCCGGCCGAGGAGTTGCCGTTCCGGGACGAGTTCCTCGATGCGGTAGTCACCACCTCGGCGTTCCACTTCTTCGACCAGCCGTCGGCGCTCGCGGAGTTCCACCGCGTGCTCGGCCCGGGCGGGATGGTCGCCGTCACGACGATGAGTCCGCGCCAGCCGTTCCCCCCGCTGCATGCGCTGTCGGCCGGCCTGGGCGCGCCCGCGCATGCGCCCACCCCGGACGCGATGCGTCAACTCTTCGAGGACGCCGGTTTCCTGGTCGACGACCAGCATCGGGTGCGGCGACCGTTCTGGACGCCGATCTCCGACCTGATCACCGTCGGCATCAAACCGTCCTGAGCCATTTCTCGCCGGCCTTGGCGGCACGGTGCAGCGCCCCGTACTCACCGAGATAGGCGGCCAGCGCGCCGACCAGCGGGATCATGCCGACATAGCGGTAGATCGCCCGTGGATGCGGGCGCTTGGCCAGCTCATCGCCGACCGCGTTGAGGATGCCCGCCAGGTGCCACAGCTTGGCGACGAGTCCGTCCGGCCACGGCTCGTCGTCATCCGGCGCCGGCGGATCCGGGATGGTCCGCCCGCACAGCACTGCGGCCAGCATCCGCACCCGGGTCTGGCGATCGGTCACCCCGTGCTCGCGCGCCACCGCGCACAGGATCAGCGCCTGCGAGGCGAACCCGAGTAGATCCTGGATCGGTAGCCGGCTCACGATGGCCCCCAGCGCACCGGGCCAGGCCACCGCGACCGTGTCCAGCGCGCCCACCCGCCAGATCCACCAGCTGATCCGGGCGTCGCGGTCCTTGCGCTCCCAGGCGTCGGTGCCCGGCGCCTCGAGGAATTCCAGGTGCGCTCGCACACCGAGGGGGTCGAACTCGGCAAGTACGTCGAGGATCAGATCGGCCAACGCGACGGCGCGGCTCAGCGCATCGGCGACATCGGTGTCGGAAAGCTCGACCTTGGGCAGGATGTCCATCACGACGACAACTCCACCAGCACCGGGGCGTGGTCGCTGGGCGTCTTGCCTTTTCGTTCCTCGCGGACGATCTCGGCATGGGTGACCCGCTGCGCGAACTCGGCCGAGCCGAGGATGAAGTCGATCCGCATGCCCTGCTTCTTCGGGAATCTCAGCTGGGTGTAATCCCAGTAGGTGTACACGCCGGGGCCGGGCGTGTGCGGTCGCACGACATCGGTGAACCCGCTGTCGAGCATGGCCTGGAATGCCGCGCGCTCGGGCGCCGAGACGTGCGTGGATCCCTCGAAGAACGCCGGATCCCAGACATCCTCGTCGGTGGGCGCGATGTTCCAGTCACCGACCAGCGCCACCGGACCGGCCCATGCCGATGCGGTATTTTTCAGCGCGGCAAGCCATTCCAGTTTGTAGGGGTAGTGCGGATCGGCCAGCGTCCGGCCGTTGGGCACGTACAGACTCCAGATCCGCACCCCTGCGCAGGTGGCACCGATGGCGCGGGCCTCCGCGACCCCCTGCCATGCCGGCTGGCCGTCGAAACCGATCTGCACATCGTCCAGGCCCACCCGGGAGGCGATCGCCACCCCGTTCCACTGGTTGAGCCCGACATGCGCCACGTCGTACCCCAACGCCGCGAACGGCATCGTCGGGAACTGCGCGTCGGTGCACTTGGTCTCCTGCATGGCCAGCACGTCGACATCGGCGCGGGCCAGCCAGTCGGTCACCCGGTCCACCCGGGTGCGAATCGAATTGACGTTCCAGGTCGCTACGCGCATCAGACAGGCTCCGGGACTTTCAGTTCACGCCGCAGCGCCGTGAAATCGGTGATGGTCTTGGTGGTGACGTTGGCCACCGGCCGGGCGTTACGGCCGCTGGGCTCGGTCTTGGACACCATCACCACACCCTCGATATAGGGCTGGATGGTGGTGGCGTTCTGCACGGTGGCGACGATGACGAGCTGGAAGCCGAACTTGCGGAACGCCTGCAGTGCCTGCTGGGCGAACTGGGGGTCGGACTTCGAGAACGCCTCGTCGAGCATCAACTGGGCGAAAACGGGCTTGTTGTCCCCACTTTCGGGGTTGGCCAGGTTGAAGCTCAGCGCACCGGCGAGGCAGAACGCCATCAACTTCTCCTGCTCACCGCCGGAGTTGTCACCGGCGTTGCTGTGCGTGCGGATCAGATCCTCGGTGCGCACATCCCATTCGGCGCAGTCGAAGGTGAACCGGTTGCGCACGTCCAGCGCGTCGCGGGTCCACACCCGATCCTCGGGAGTATTGCCCGCCAACCGGTTGCGCAGCCGCAAGATGTCGGCGTACTGCTCCAGGATCGCCTTCTTGTCGCCCAGGCCCACCTCGGCGATGCGCCGCGAGATGGCCTTGACGATATCGGTGAGCTCGGAGACCGCGGCCAGACTGCGCGGGGTGGCGCGCAGGGTCAGCCGGGTACCACGGTTGAACTCCACCGCACCCAGACCGGTGTTCACCCGGTCGATCTGCTCGGCGATACGCCGGGCCTCCTGCTCGGCGACGCGGTGCAGGGTCAGGATCGCATCGGGGGCCTGCTCGGTGATCAGCCGCATCATCCGCTCATAGGCGTCCGGCAGTTCGCGTTCGTCGATGTGTCGGCACACCGCCACGTAATCGTGCACCCGCTCGTCGAGATCATCGGAGTCATTCGGGATGGCGTCCGGGAACGACGTGTCGTAGGTGGCGATGATGCGCGCCAACTCGTCGTGAGAACGCCTGCGGCTCTCGGTGAGTCGATCCCGCTCGCGCCGGATCGCGGCGAACAACGCCTCTCGGTACGGTTCGGGATTGAGCAACTCCAGGGTCACCGGGATCTGCGTGGCGTAGCGGTCGAGCAGATCGGTGGCCGCCTCCGACACCGTGGTCGGGTTGAGCCGGTCCTGCAGGTCGAGTAGTCGGGTGCGACGGGCGTCCAGATCGTCTCGGCGGGTCTGGATGGCACCCCGGCGCGTCATCAGCGTCTGGATGTCGTTCCAGCACTCCTCGGCCCGGATGCTCAGCGCCTCCACATCCGGGTTGTCGGCGATCAACAGGTCATACTGTTCGCGCAACCGGTCGGCATGCCCGTCGGCGGTGTCGGTGTCGATATGACTCCACTGCGGGAACTGCTCACAGATGGCCTTGCAGGCGGCGGCCTGATCGCGCCACTTCTGCCGTTGCGCGGCAATGTCGTCGGCGGCCAGCCGGGCGCTGGCGAAGACGTCCTCGGCGTCGGCGAGCTCGGCGGTCAGGGCGTCCAGCTTGGCGGTGATATCACCCTGATAGATGTACTCCGACGGTTTCAGCGGGCGCCGGTCGTCCTTGATGGCCAATCGGTCGGAGTCCTTATACAGGCCGGTATCGGTGACCGCGCGGCGGAACCGGGCGAACAGGTCCGGGCTGTCGACACAGATGTGGTCACCGGCGGCGGCCAGCACGTCCAGCGCCTCGGGTGCGCACGGATGGTCGGGGTTGACGACGAAGAGCTTGCCCGCCAAGGTGTTCGGCTCAGGCTCCCGGTCGGGCGGATTGACCCGCACATGGTGTAGCGCCAGGCGGCCGCGCATGTTGTTCTCGTTGACGAAGCGCAGCACCTTCGCATAGTGCTGATCCGGCACCAGCAGCCGCAGCCCGACGGAGCGCAACACCTTCTCCACCGCCGCCCGCCAGCGGGTCTCCTCGGGACGCAGGTCCATCAATTCGGCGACGTAGGGCAGCGCCGAAGGCTCGATGCCCACGGCGGCGCAGATGTGTTCACGCATCGTGACGGCGAACTCCGGCAGTGCGGAGCCGACCTGCTCGACGCGCTTGAGCTCCTTGGCGGCGTGATCGCGCGCCATCCGCGCCGCCTTCTGGGCGTACTCGGCGTCGGTGGAGGACTCTCTGCCACGGTCGAGCTGGACCGCAAGTCCGGCGGCCTGCTTGCTCAACTCCTCACGCAGATTCCAAAACTCGTCGGCGTTCTCGGGCACCTCTTGGCCGTGCGCGCTCACCATCTCGGCGTAGGCGGCGTAGCGGCGGGTGACCTCCTCGGCTTGCGCCTCGGCCGCAGCCACCTGGGACTGCAGCGGACCGATACTGGCACTGGCACCGCTGATCTGGGCGTTGAGGGCATCACCTTCGGCCTTGGCGAGATTGAGCTGTCGGGTGATGTCGGCGTACTCGTTCTCCAACTGATCGATGGTCCCGTCGAGCGCCTCGATCTGCGCAGGAGCCTGTCGCAGCCGAAGATGATCGGTGTGCGCGCGCACCATCGGCATGTCGACGAGGTCGATGATGCCCAGATCGGAAGACTCCGAGGCATAGCGCACCTGGATGGACTCGATATCCCCGAGGATCTTGCGCTTGCGTTGCGCGACGGCGAGCAACTCGCGCGCCTCCACCAGCGGGTCGATCTGTTTGAGCGCCTCGGGAAGCCGGGCCAGACTGTCCGGCTCGTCGAGCATGAAGTCGCGGACGAACTGCTCCAGACCGCCGACGCTCTTGAGTGATTTCGCCTTGCCCAGCAGCTGCTGGGCGGCCTCGGAGGCCCGGATGCCGATCGAGGCGTACAGCTGGGCCAGATACTGCGATTCGACTTTGGTGGAGAACCGCCACCCGGACTGTTTGCCGTCGGTGAACACCTTGCTGTCGAATCGTCCCGCCGCCCAACGGTTGCAGACGTTCTCGATGTCCAGGTCACCATCGCCGAGCACGAAACGACTGGAGGAGTCCGAACGGGATTCGCCGGTCAGCCATTTGAGCACCAGCCCGGTGATGGTGCGCCCGGTATTGGAGGTGTAGGTCACCGCGACCGCCGACCAGGTCGTGCCGTCGCCGCGCAGGTACATCACCTGGCTGGTGCCGCCGTCGCTGCGCTGGCCCCACGCGCCGCGCACGTATTTGTCGACGGTGCGTCGGCCCGCGCTGGAACCGGCCGCGGTGTTGTCGCCGGATGCGTTGAAGTTGCGCCGGTTGAACGGCAGGAATCCCAGCGAGATGGCATCCAGCAGTGAGGATTTGCCGCTGCCGGAGGACCCGGCGATCAGCGAGCCGCCCGCGTTGAACGGGATGGAGTGGTAGCCGTCGAAGACGCCCCAGTTGATGACCTGCAACCGGGACAGATGGAACTGCTCGCTCACTCGGCACCACCTTTCAGCAGCTGCTCGAACTGCTGTTGCAGTTCGGTGATCACCGAGGCGGTCATGATGGCGGTGATGACCGGGCTGACGGTGTAGGAGTCCTCGTCGTCGCGGGTGCGGCGCAGGATGTCCAGACCGGCCAACCGGGCGACCGCCGCATCGATGCGCGCGGTGAAGGTGACGGTGTCGCGGTCGGTGTCGTTGAGCACGCCGGAGAAGAGACCGTGGATCTCGTCGCGGGTGATCATGAAGCTGACGTCGCCGCCGGCACGCATCATCTGCGCCAGGTGCAATGCCAGGATGGAGTCGTAGGTGCCCAGCGGTTCCCGGCGCAACAGCTTGGCGCCCTTGGTGGGTTCGTAGCGCGCCTGCTCGATATAGGCGATGTCGACCTGTGCCGAGATCTGCAGTTGTAGATCGAGTTCAGACAGCCGCACCGCCAGATCGTTGCGGTACTCCAGGATCCAGCTGTAGATGTCCGGGTCGGACTCGCTGCTGATATAGCGGCGGGTCAGCAGATGCTGCAGCGCCCAGCATGCCCGGTCGGGCATGACGCTGACATCACCGTCGAAACGGGGCTTGCGGGTACCCGTGCTGCGCCCGGTCCGGTCGACCTCCGGCAGGGAGGCGAAGTCGATTTCCGGTTTCGGCGTGGAGGTGTCGGTCATGAGGCGCCTTCGGTGATCGGCTCGGTGAACATCAGGTGCGGGACCTCCATCTCGCGGTCTTGTCCGTCCAGCGAATGGAAGCGGATGGTGACCGAATCCGTCGATACCGGTGCCGGCTGCTTGAGCGCCCAGGACCACAGCACGATCACATGACCCAGGTACGGCGAGTCCAGCATCGACAGCGCATCCGGAAGAGACACCGGCAGAGCGGAATTGAGCATCGCGGTCAGAGCGGGCGCGTCGACCTGCGTGGTCAGTGAGGAGAACGTCGACAAGTCGACCTCGCCGGCGGCGACCTCGGCGGGTTTGGGGGAGGACAGATCGTTGATCCGGAAGCTCAACGCGCCCACCGAACTGATGGCGTGGCGGGCCAGTGGAACCTCGATGGCCAGCCGTGAGTCGGTCAGTGACTCCTTCAACAGGGCGCGGGCGGCACCGATCGCCTCGTTCAACTGACGTGCGACGCCGCGGCTCTGCTCCAGCGTGCCGAAGGCCGTGAACCGCTTCACCCGCTGCGCGCAGCGCTGCTGGATGCGTTCCACTTCGTCGATCTGATGGCCGACCAGTTCGAAGAAACCCGCCATCACCCGCCGCAGCGCGGGGTCGAGGTCGGGAAGCGCCGAGGCGACCGTGGCGATATCGGCCTCGAACTCGGCGCGCTGGGTGGGATCGTTGATCATGCGCAGGAACACCCGGTGCGAATCGCGGCCGGCGGAATCCCAGGCGGCCTGGTAGTCGGCGTACATGCGGCGCTGCCGGTCGCGGTATTCGGTATTGGTCTCGATGGGGTCGTCCAATGCCGCGGTGGCCTGCTCGATCATGTTGCCGTACAGGCCGATATCGGTGATCAGGCGTTCCATCTGCATGGCGATGGCCCGTGCCTCGTCATGCATGGAGGTCACGTCGGGATCCGGGCGCAACCCGGCGTCGAGTTCGTCCAGTTCGGCGTGCAGCGCCGCGATCTCGGCTTCGATACCGGCGCGGATCCGGTCGGGGTCGCCACCGGCGCGGATGGCCACCTGCTTGAGCCGGGCGGCGATGCCATTGATGGACCCGCCGGTGGCGATGGTGTCGTTGCGACGGACGCCGCGGACGAAGTCCAGGGCGCGCCGGGCGTCCTGGGTCAGGTAGCAGACGTTTCGGTCGGCTTGGGCGACCCGGTGCAACCAGCCCTGACTGGACCAGGACTTGATCAGCGCGAGCCCGGACTGCTCGCCCTCGGTGGCCAGGTCCGCCATATCGCGTTCCAGTCGCACCACCAGATCGGCCTCGGCGATGACGCCGTCGAACAGGTGGCGCTCCATGAGGGTCGCGTACACGGCCAGGTTGGACGTCGCCAGCAGACGCAGCGCGCGTGAGGCTTGGACCTCACGGTTGGCGTCGAGTAGATCAGCGGGCGGCAGCACGACGATCCAAGATACTTGGCGTCGGCCCGACGGCACACTCGCGGCGAGCCGGTATCGCGCTGACCATTGCCAACGAAATAGTTGACACCTGTTTGCGTATTCTGGATACGCCCTACTTCTCGGTAATTTACTCTTCGGTAGGTTCCGCCCCCTACCCCTTGAAGTCAGGAGCATTCATGCAGGTCGCAGCACATTCTCGGAGGTCTCTCGCCGTCTGCGTGGCGGCAGCCGGCGTCGTCGCGATGGCCCCGGTGACCGTGCCGGACTCGGTACCGACTCCGCCGGCCCTCACCTCGGCCGCGGTACAGCTGACGGCGGCCTATGACCCGCTCGAACCCTGGATCCAGGCGTTCGAGACGGCCTACGCGGGTGCCGATCAGATCGGTGAGAGCTTCTCCGAGGCGCCTGCGATCCTGCTCCGACAGTTCCTGTCCAACCAGGCCGGCTATCTGGAGCAGGTGCTGAAGAACCCGGGCAAACTCGGCGACGTCATCGGTCAGGTGCTCGACAACGCCCGGTCCGCAGTGCAGGCGGCCACATTGTTCGGGGTGGACCCCGGCGTGCAGACCGACGCGGGCCTGCAGACGCTGGACGGCTGGCACGCCATCCTGCTCCAGTCGATCCCGAAGATCCTGCCCGAAGGCACGCCCCCGCAGGTTGTCCCGCTGCTCAAGGAGGTACTCAACCTCGTCTCGTCGCCGGTCAGCGGGATCGCGATGGGATTGATCGGGCCGCTCGCGAGCCCGGCCGTGGCACTGGCCAACAGCTTGCACGCTGTGGTCACCTCGGTCCTCGCTGGTGACCTCGCGGGTGCGGTGCAGGACCTGATCAACATCCCGGCGAAGATGGTGGATGCGTTCCTCAACGGGGCCACGCTCAACCTCGACGGTCTGGTGCCGATGCTCAATGCGGCGCGTCTGCTCACCGACACCACGTTGCACAACTTGGACATCGAGTTCGGTGGGTTGTTCAGCGCGGGCGTCACGGGCATCGCGAATGAAGGCATCGGCGGGTCGATCTTCAATGCCATCGGCATGAACACCACCACCGGCATGATGGGCTTCCCGCTCACGCTGGACATCGCCGGTCAGCGCATCGGGCCGCTGGCGGCATTGGTGACCTTCGGTCAGATCATCGCCAAGGCGATCGGCTGGCCGGGGGTGACGACCGGCGCCGCGACGGCCGCGACGGCCGAGACGGCCGAGTTGACCAACGATTCACCGACGGCGCTGCCGAACGCCTCGGCGGTGACGGTCAGCCTGTCGACTCATGCCGAGGGCACACCGGGCGGATCCGAAACCCTCTCAGCGGCAACGGAAACAGATTCCGACGAACAGGCCGAAGCGGAACTGGAGACAAAGCCGGGCAGCGAGGTTGAGGCTCACGCCGAGACCGAGGCCGAGAAGGAGGCCGACGAACAGGCCGAAGCGGAAGCCGCGGCCGAGAAGGAGGCCGACGAACAGGCCCAAGCCGAAGCCGAGGCGGAAGAGGAAGCGGAGGAAAACGCGGAGGAAAAGGTCGAGGCCGAGCAGGACGCCGACGCCGACACCGACACCGACACCTCCAACACCGACACCGACGCCTCCGACAAGGACACCGACACCGGCGAGAACAGCGGATCCGAGTAACGGATAACGCCGGATCGGCGCATCAGATCAACTGGGACGCGGGCACATAGCGGTGCCGGTGGTGCAGTCGGAACCCCAGAGATCCGTAGAGCGTCAGCGCCGGGGTGTTGTCGTCGAGCACCTGCACGTAGGTGCGGGTCGCGCCCAGTTCGGCACCCCAGGACGACAGGGCCGCGAAGATCGACCGGGCCAGCCCCTGTCGGCGCGCCGATTCGGCGACCCGCACACACGACACACCGAGCCAGCGGGTGCCGTCCGGGGCCGTGGTGACCGCGCCACGGCCCACGGCGGCACCCGCACCGGCGAAGGTCACCTGCCCGTCGATCACCGCGGTGAGGATCTCCACCGGCACATCGCGCTCGTAGGTTCGCAGCCACCGGGCATCGGGGATCGGCGACAGCGAGGCGTCCGTGAACGGGGCGGGGGACAGATCACGCACCAGCATGCGCGTCGGTTTGATGCCCGGCGCCTTGGTCGGCAGCAGCCGCTCGGGCAGCGCCAGCCAGGGATCCAGATCGCGCTCGGCGTACCAGGCGATGATCTGCGGCACGGACGCCACCGATGCTGAGAACAGCAGCGGCACAGCCGAGTTGGCGCGGCTGGTGTGGCCGGCGCCGGCGCGTAGCAGCCAGCCGTCGTGCCAATGCTGTGCGGTGCCGGGCCAGGCCAGCGCCGCGGCGTGCTCCAGGGCCCGGATCTCGGAGTTGCGAACCGGGGTGTGCGACAACTCGCGCACCGACACCACGTCGGCCGGGTCGATCTCGATCACCTCACCGGATTTGGTGCGCACCACCACCGCGGGCTGCAGCGCCTCCAGATGACCGACGACGTCGGTCAGGCCGCCGGGGATCTGGTACCGAAGCGACACCCGGGCACCGACGGACACCATGCGCTAGTGGCCGAACGGGTCGGGGTCCTCGCCGGGCATCCAGCTCAGACCCGGAACGCCCCATTTGTTCGCCTTCACCATCTTCTTGGCGGCCCGAGCGTGCCTGCCGATCAACCGGTCCAGGTAGGTGAAGCCGTCCAGGTGCCCCGTCTCGTGCTGCAGCATCCGCGCGAACAGTCCGTTGCCCTCCAGCGTGATCTCGGTGCCGTCGGCGTCCAGGCCGGTGACCCGGGCCCACGACGCGCGGCCGGTGGGGAACGACTCGCCCGGCACCGACAGGCAACCCTCGTCGTCGTCATCGGGGTCGGGCATGGTCTCGGGAACCTCGGAGGTCTCCAGCACGGGATTGATCACCACGCCGCGTCGACGCGCCGTCCTGCCCCGGTCGTCCGCGCAGTCGTAGACGAACACCCGCTCCGTGCGACCGATCTGGTTGGCGGCCAGGCCAACCCCGTTCGCGGCGTCCATCGTGTCGTACATGTCGGCGATGAGTTCGGCCAGTCCGGCGGGTAGTGTCCCGTCGGCGCCCACGGGCACCGGGATGGTCGGGGTGTGCAGGACGGGATCGCCCACAATGCAAATCGGTACGACAGCCACAATTGGCAAGCTTAAGTCAGCCGACTCGCGGGAAGCGATGACGCCTCAACTCCCGGCGTCGTGATTGAATGATCGCCGAACCACACCATTGTCATTTGCGAGTGATCGGAAGGGTCCAACAGCGATATGGATGGCGCCATCGCGCGGACCGGCCAATCCGGGGACGACTCCGAACCCGCGGACGGGCTGACCCGCCGCGAACACGACATTCTGGCGTTCGAGCGCCAGTGGTGGAAGTACGCGGGGTCCAAGGAAGACGCCATCAAGGAACTGTTCTCGATGTCGGCGACCCGGTACTACCAAGTGCTCAACGCCCTCGTCGACCGGCCCGAGGCGTTGGCCGCGGACCCGATGCTGGTCAAGCGGCTGCGAAGGGTGCGTGCGAGCCGGCAGAAGGCCAAGGCGGCCCGGCGGCTCGGTTTCGACATCACGTGAGCCGGTTAGGCTGGCCCCGATGAACCAGCGAGACTCTTCCGGGCTGCCCCTGCGCGCCATGGTGATGGTGCTCTTGTTCCTGGGTGTCGCGTTCCTGTTGATCGCCTTCCAGTACATGGGCTCAGATGGCGAGGATGACGCCGACTCGGTCGCCATCACCGCCACGACCACCAGCAGTCCCACTTCCAGTGCAGAACCGTCGCCCGAGCCGCAAGCGCGTGACGCCGAGGTGCGGGTGTTCAACACCTCCGATATCGCCGGCGCCGCCGAGGGCACGGCCAACCGGCTCCGCGAGGACGGTTGGAACGTGACCGAAACCGGCAACCTCGTCCTGGAGGGATTGCCGGCCACGACCGTGTTCTTCGGGGAGGAGCCCGGCGAGCAGGAGGCCGCCGAGGAGGTCGGCCGCTTGCTGGAAGCTCCGGTGGAGCCCAGGCGTCCCGAGCTCGTAGAGCAACCGCCGGGCGTCATCGTGGCGGTCACCGGCTAGGCTCTCGGACATGCCGATCTCAGCCTCGATTCGTCTTCTCGCCGCCGCCGCACTGACCGTGCCGATTGCCGCCGCTTGCGCACCGAACGAGCCGGTTGCCACCGAGCCGGGCACCACGCCCCCGGTCTGGACCGGATCGACGTCGCCCTCGGCAGCGGCCCCGGCCGACGAGGGCCACGGCGGTGGCCATGGCAGTGGCGAGTCCCACGGTGCGGGCCAGACGCTGACCGCAGATCTGAAGACCTCCGACGGCACCGACGTGGCCACCGCGACCATCGAGTTCGCCGACGGTTTCGCCACGGTGACCGTCGAGACCACCGGCACCGGTGAGCTGACACCGGGGTTCCACGGGATGCACATCCACCAGGTCGGTACCTGTGAGGGCGATTTCACCAGTGCCGGTGGACACTTCCAGGCCGAGGGACACTCCGGCCACCCCTCCAGCGGTGACCTGAGCTCGCTGCAGGTCCGCAGCGACGGCTCGGCCAAGCTGGTCACCACGACCGACGCGTTCACCGCCGAGGAGCTGCTGGCCGGCAGCAAGACCGCGATCGTCATCCACGAGAACGCCGACAACTTCGGCAACATCCCGCCCGAGAAGTACCAGCAGATCAACGGCACCCCCGGTCCCGACCAGCAGACGCTGGCCACCGGAGACGCCGGCGGCCGGGTGGCCTGCGGTGTCATCTCCGCGGAGTAAGAACCGCATCGACTTCGCCGGGTCACCCCGGCCGACCGTTGGTGTCGAGTGGGAGTTCGCGCTCGTCGATCCCGTGACCCGCGACCTGAGCAACGAGGCCGCGGCCGTGATCGCCGAGATCGGCGAAACCCCGCACGTGCACAAGGAATTGCTGCGCAACACCGTCGAGGTCGTCACCGGCATCTGCGACACGGTGCCCGAGGCGATGACGGATCTGCACGACACCCTGGTGCCGGTGCGCCGCATCGCCCGAGAGCGCGGGATGGAACTGTTCTGCGCGGGCACCCATCCGTTCGCCGAATGGGAGATGCAACAGCTCACCGAGGGCGCGCGCTACGCCGAGTTGATCAAACGCACCCAGTGGTGGGGTCGGCAGATGCTGATCTGGGGTGTGCACGTGCACGTCGGGATCTCCTCGGCGCACAAGGTGATGCCCATCATCACCTCGCTGCTCAACCAGTACCCGCACCTGTTGGCCCTGTCGGCGTCCTCGCCGTACTGGGACGGTGAGGACACCGGCTACGCCAGCAACCGGGCGATGATGTTCCAGCAGCTGCCGACCGCGGGTCTGCCGTTCCACTTCCAGAAGTGGTCGCACTTCGAACGGTTCGTCCACGACCAGAAGAAGACCGGGATCATCGATCACATGAACGAGATCCGTTGGGACATCCGGCCGTCCCCGCATCTTGGGACCATCGAGGTACGCATCTTCGACGGGGTGTCCAATATCGCCGAGCTCGGCGCGCTGGTCGCATTGACGCACTGCCTGATCGTGGATCTGGACCGGCGTCTGGACGCCGGCGACCAACTGCCCACCATGCCACCGTGGCATGTGCAGGAGAACAAGTGGCGCGCAGCCCGGTACGGGTTGGACGCGGTGATCATCCTGGACGCCGACAGCAATGAGCGGTTGGTCACCGAGGATCTCGATGATCTGCTGAACCGGCTCGAACCGGTGGCGGCATCGCTGGGATGCGCCGACGAACTGCGGCGGGTGGAGGGCATTTACCGGCTCGGCGGTTCCTATCAGCGGCAACGTCGGGTCGCCGAGGAGAACGACGGCGACCTGCGCGCCGTGGTCGACTCGCTGATCGGGGAGCTGGAACTGTGACCGCCATGTTCCCGCTGGAGGTGGCGATGCTGCCCGGGGAGGAACTGCCGCTGCGCATCTTCGAACCGCGCTATTCGGCAATGGTTTCGGACTGTCTGGCCGGTGAACCCGAGTTCGGGGTGGTGCTGATCGAGGCCGGCCGCGAGGTCGGCGGCGGAGACGTGCGCAGCGATGTCGGCGCGCTGGCACGCATCGTCGAGCACGCCGATCTGGGCGGCGGCAAGTACCGGCTGCGTTGCATCCTGGGCGAGCGGATCCGGGTGGCGCGGTGGCTGGACGACGCGCCGTATCCGCGCGCCGAGATCGTGCCGTGGCCCGACGAGGACGGGCCGTCGGTCACCGGTGCGGATATCACCGCCGTGGAGGATGCCGTGATGGCGTTGTTCGAGCGGATCGCCACCGCGCGCGATGCCGAATTGCCGCCGCGGGAGGTACTGCTCGGTGGTCCCGAGCCGGGTCAACACCCCGGAGATCGGTTGTATGCGTTGGCCGCCCGCATCCCGATCGGTCAGGCCGACCGCTACGCGGTGCTGGCCGCACCCCATGCGGCGGCGCGGCTGGCGGCCCTGCGCGAGGCGGTGGAGACGGTCGCGGCCATGGTCGAGTTCCAGCTGTCGGAGTAGCTAGTCCGGCTTGGGCAGCGGGTTGTGCTTGAGCTCGTCGGTGACGATGTTCTCGCGGACGTTCTGCTCGCGGTAGGCCAGCTGCCCGACGCGGTTGGCCACCACCGGCGCGGTGATGAGGGTGAACAGCCCGGCCAGCACGACCATGCCGACATCGGGATGTCCGCTCAACTGGACGGCAGCCCCGGCCAGCACCAGCAGCAGGCCCAACACCTGCGGCTTGCTCGCGGCGTGCATGCGTGTCAACGTGTCCGGGAATCGCACCACACCGATGGCGGCGGTCAGTGCCAATGCCGATCCGCCGAGCACCAGGACGGCGGTGATGATGTCGACGACGGTCATCGTGCCCTCCGATCATCGGGGTCGCGGTCGGGGACGCGGAAGCGCGCCACGCTCACCGACCCCACGAAGCTGATCAACGCCAGCGCGGTGAGGCTGTAGGTGACGGTGCTGTCCCGGCTGAACGCGGCCCAGGTCCCGATACCGCACATCGACACCGCGACAAAGGCATCCAGCGCCACCAGCCGGTCGAGCGTGCTGGGCCCGGCCAGCAGCCGGTAGATCGTGATGGCGGCGGCGGCCGACAACATGACCGCCGCGGTGATCCACACCAGGTGCATCAGGCGTCCTCCTTCTCGGCAGACGGCCGCCAGTCGGTCTCCCGCTCGAACGCCGCGACCATCAGCCGTTCCACGATTTCGACCTGCCGGTAGAAGCTCTCGACGGCCTTCTCCGAGCCGACGTCGAGCACATGCAGATAGATGAGTCTGCGCTTCTGGTCGATCTCCAGCACCACCGATCCCGGGATCAGCGTCAGCACACCGACCGCCAGGGACAGCACCAGATCGGACTTGATGGCCAGATGGGCGCGCAGCACCGCGGTGGCCGGCGGCGGGCCGGGCTTGATGGCCAGCCAGGCCACCTGATACGACGACACGACCAGCTTCACCGCCACATAGCCGATCAGCCGCAGCAGCGCGAGCGGGCGGACGCGGCCCTCGACGGGTACCGGAGGCAGCGGGAGCAGCAGCGTGATGATCAGTGCGACGACCAGACCGCCGACGATATTGGCTGCAGAGAACGTGCCCCACAACAGGATCCACACCAGTGCCAGCCAGCACAGCGTCCAGATGCGCAGCGTGATCCTCCTCATCGTGCTCCTCGGATCTTCGCGCGGGCGCTCATCGCAACACCGCCGAGATGTATTGGCCGCGGTCGAGTATCTGCTCGGCGGCCCGCTCGCTGTAGGCGTAGATGGGGCCGGCGAACACCGTGAGCGCCAGGCCCACCGCGATCAGGGCGCCGGTGGGTAGCAGCATCCCTATCGGCATCCGCCCGACATCGTTGCGGTCGGCGAACGCGATGTCGTCGTCATCGTCGATCAGGGCCGCCGGAACGGTGTTGGACAGCGCACCGTCGGGGGCGTCGGCGCGGGCCCGCCAGAACGCCTTGGTCCACACCCGGGTCACCGCGTACAGCGTCAGCAGGCTGGTCACCACGCCGCCGCCCACCAGCACCCAGGCCAGCGAGGTCCCCGACTGGGCACCGGCTTCCAGCAGCGCGACCTTGCCGATGAAACCGGAGAACGGCGGGATACCACCGAGATTGAGCGCCGGGACCACGAAGATGAACGCCAGCAGCGGACTGGCCGCGGCCAGTCCGCCCAGACGCTGCAGCGTCGAGGCGCCGGCCTGCCGCTCGATCAGACCCACCACCAGGAACAGGGTCGTCTGCACGACGATGTGGTGCGCCACGTAGTAGACGGCACCGGACATGCCCAGGTGGTTGCCCAGCGCGATGCCGAACACCATGTAGCCGATATGGCTGACCAGGGTGAAGGACAGCAGCCGCTTGATGTCGTTCTGCGCGATCGCGCCCAGGATGCCGATCACCATCGTCAGCAGCGCGGCGATCATCAGCACGTTGTCCAGCTTGCCGCCCGGGAACATCAGGGAGTGCGCCCGGATGATGGCGTATACACCGACCTTGGTGAGCAGGCCGGCGAACACCGCGGTCACCGGTGCGGGCGCGGTCGGGTAGGAGTCGGGCAGCCAGGCCGACAGCGGGAACACCGCCGCCTTGATGCCGAAGGCCACCAACAGCACCGCGAACAGCGCGGTGCGGGTGCCGTCGGGAACATCGGAGAGCCGCACCGCGACCTCGGCCATGTTGAGGGTGCCGGTGGCCGCGTACACCAGCGCGATACCGATCAAAAAGATCAGCGACGAGACCATGGACACCATGACGTAGGCGATTCCCGCCCGCACACGCTCGGCGCTGCCGCCGATGGTGAGCAGCACGAAGCTGGCGGCCAGCAGGACCTCGAACCCGACGAAGAGGTTGAACAGATCACCGGCCAGGAAGGCGGTGCAGACGCCCGCGGACAGGATCAGATACGTCGGCTGGAAGATCGAGACCGGTTGGCGTTCGTCACCGTCGCTGATGCCCTGCCCGATGGCGTAGAAGACCACCGCCAGCAGCACGATCGACGACACCACCAGCATCAGCACCGAAAGCCGGTCGGCCACCAGGGTGATACCGAGCGGGCCCATGCCGGGTTCGCTCTGGCCCCAGCCGCCGACCTGGACGGCCACCGTGCCGTCGCGGTCCACCAGATACAGCAGCACCGCACACACCGCGACGACCGCGGACAGCGCGGTCAGCGAGATCAGTTGCTGGATGCGGGGACTGCGGCCGGCGACCATGGTCACGGCGGCGGCGATGGTCGGAATCAGCACCGGTAACGGCGTGAGGATCTGTGCGACGGCCATCAGCGCGACCCCTCCGCACCGGGAAGCGCGTCGAGTTCGTCGGGCGCGTCGGTGTCGCGCGACGGCACGATATCGGGGATGTCGCGGTCGACGACATCCTCGTCGGCGCGTTCGGCCACCCTGGTGTCCTCGGGATCGTTGCTGACTTCCTCGACGGTGGTCAGCTGATAGGACCGGTAGGCCAGGGCCAGCACGAACGCCGCGACGCCCATGGCGATGACGATGGCGGTCAGGATCATGCCTTGGGCCAACGGATCTGCCGTGGACGTGGCATCACTGCTGCCCCGGCCGTAGATCGGCGGCTTACCGGACGGGCCGCCGACGTTCAGCAGCAACAGATTGACGGCGTTGCCGATGAGCAACAGTCCCAACAGCATTCGGGTCAGGGTGCGTTCCAGCAGCAGATACACACCTGCGCTGGTCAGTCCGCCGATCAGGACCAGGGGAACGAGGTAGGTGATCATGATCGGGCCATCTCCACATCGACGCGGGCACCCAGGCTGCGCAGGATGTCGAGCACCAGGCCGACCACGATCAGATACACACCGAGGTCGAAGAACAGGGCGGTGACGAGCTTGATATCGCCCAGGATGGGCACCTCCAGATGCAGGACCGCCGAGGACAGCACCGGGGCGCCGAGGAACAGCGAGGTGACCGCGGTCCCGGCCGACAGTGCCAGTCCGGTGCCGAGCACCTTGCCGGCGTCCAGGGGCAGCGTCTCGCCGAGTTCGTACCGGCCGCCGGCCAGATATCGCAGCACCAGCGCCAGGCCGGCGGTCAGGCCGCCGGCAAAACCGCCGCCGGGGGTGTTGTGCCCGGCGAAGAACAGATACGCCGAGAGCACCATGATGAGCGGGAAGATGATCCGGGTGGCCACCTCGAGCACCAGCGAGCGGTGTCGCGGATCGCGCAGTTCGCTGCCGCGCAACCAGGTCACGTCGCCGACTGCGGGGCTGTAGGCCCCGATCAACCCGATATCGGGCTGGCCGACGGTGCTCGGTTTGGCCTGCGACACCCGCGGGGCCGACCCGAATCGCCGGTTACGGAACACCATCGACGCGACACCGGTCGCGGCGACGACCAGCACCGAGATCTCACCCATGGTGTCCCAGGCGCGGATGTCGACCAACAGCACGTTGACGGTGTTGGCCCCGTGCCCGCGCAGATACGCGGCATCCGGGAGCAGTTCGGCAATGGGTCGGGTGTCGCGCGCGGCCATCGCGAACACCGCCAGGGCGGTGACGGCCGTCCCGACCGCCAGCGACAGCGCCGCCCGCGGCAGCCGGCTGCGGTTGACGTTGGAGCGGTCGGCCTCGGCGGGCAGTGTCCGCAGCACCAGCACGAAGATCACCAGAAGCAGTGTCTCGACCAGGAATTGGGTCAGCGCCAGATCGGGAGCGCCGTGGAAGGCGAAGATGACACCGCAGCCGTACCCGGTCACCCCGACCAACAGCACGGCGGCCAACCGGTTGCGCATCACCGTCGACCCGAGTGCGGCGGCCAGGATCACCAGGCCGACGACGACCTGCAGCGGCGAATCCCACAGCGCGAGTTCGGGCCGGTTGCGCGCGCCGAACACCAACGCGGCCACCGGAAGCAGCACCAGCGTGCACAGGATCACCGACTGGGTGGTCGGCAGCGAGCCGCGCTGGGTCTGCGCGGTCAACCGCACCGCCAGGACGTCCAGGCCGCGCATGACCTCGTCGTAGATCCGGTCGGCATTGCCCAACGGGGTGTAGCGGGTCTTGGCGCGCGGCAACCGGGCGCGGCCGAAGAACACCGCCGTGCCGGCCGCCAGGATCAGCACCGACAGCAGCAGCGGCAATCCCAGACCGTGCCACAACGCCAGGTAGTAGTTCGAGCCACCGGGGATGGTCGCGGCGTAATCGTCGAGCACCGCGTCCAGTCCGGACGGCCACAATCCGAACAGCAGACCGGCGGCCGCCAGGATCGCCGGTGGCAGCATGAAGTTGATCGGCGGGCGGTGCAGCTCGGCGACCCGGACGCTGGGTTCGGTGGTGCCCTTGTCGGCGAACGCACCCCACAGGAAACGCAGGCTGTAGATGGTGGTGAACACCGAACCGATGACGATGCCGGCCAGGACCGCCGGGGCGTAGGGACCGAGCACCTCACTGTGCAGGACCGTCTCCAGATCGGCTTCCTTGGCGATGAACCCGAAGAACGGTGGCAGCGCGGCCATGCTGGCCGTCGCGCCGATCGCGATGACCAGCAGCGGCCGGTGTGCCCGGCCCAGCCCGGCGAGTTTGCGGATGTCGCGGGTGCCGGTGGCGTGGTCGATGATGCCGACCACCATGAACAGGGCGGCCTTGAACATCGCGTGCGCGCACAACATGGCCAACCCGGCCAGCATCATGTCGGGACCACCGGTGCCGACCATGATGGTGATCAAGCCCAGTTGGCTCACGGTGCCGAACGCCAGGATGAGTTTGAGGTCGTATTCGCGGACCGCGCGCCAGCCGGCCAGCAGCATGGTCAACAGCCCGAGCCCGACCACCATCGGCCGCCAGAACGCGGTGTCGGCGAAGCCAGGTGTCAACCGGGCCACCAGATAGACGCCGGCCTTCACCATGGCCGCGGCGTGCAGATAGGCGCTGACCGGTGTCGGCGCCGCCATCGCGCCGGGCAGCCAGAAGTGCAGAGGCACGATGGCGGACTTGGACAGCGCGCCGATGAGGATCAGCGCGATACCGACGCTGGCGGCCGCTCCCGTCGGCGGCGCAGCGATGAGCTCCGACAACAGATAGGTGCCCGACATCTCGCCGAGCACGATGATGCCGACCAGCATGGCCAGCCCACCGAAGGTCGTCACCAGCAGTGCCTGGGTGGCGGCGCGGCGGCTGGTGGCGCGCTCGGCATAGTGCCCGACCAGCAGGAACGACAGCACTGTCGTCGTCTCCCAGAAGACGTAGAGCAACAGCATGTTGTCGCTGACCACCAGGCCGAACATCGCGCCCGAGAACGCCACGAGTTCGGCGGCGAAGCTCGGTAGCCGTTTCTCTATCCGGCCCTCGTGATGGTGAAAGTACTCGCCGCAGTAGAACAGCACCAGCGCACCGATGGCCAGCACCAGCACGCTCATGATCGCGGCCAGCGAATCGAATCGCAGCGTGATGTCCATCGACAGTTCCGGGACATACGGGATGTGCACCGTTGGGGTGCGATCGGCGCTCGGCCAGTTCAGTCCCACCCAGGCCAGCGATCCCAACGGAACCAGCGCCAGCGGATAGAAGGCGAGGCGGCCCCAGCGGGCGACGAGCAGCGGCGCCACCGCGGTCGCGATGGCATGGGCGAGCAGGACGACGAGCATGGCACTCCGATCGGGTTGGGTCGGGGTGTCAAAGACCGATGAGCACTCACTGGGAGCGCGACGGTGGGTATGACCGGTGGTACGAACCCAGTCTACGTGGGCGGTTTTGGCTTCATCGAACCGGCGAATCCGAAGCCACCGGTGATTACCGGTTCGCGGCGAAATCCCGCAGGGACGCCACCTGCGCCGGGTCCAGCGACGGCCGCACGTTCTCACGCGCCGCGGCGACATCGGCCGCGGTGACATCGGCGGCATCGATGGAGCGTCGCATCGCCGTCAACGCCGACTCCCGCAGCAGCGCGACGCAATCCGCGGCGCTGTACCCGTCCAACTCATCGGCCAGGGCGTCCAGATCGACCTCGGGCGACAGCGGTATCGACTTGCCCGCGGTCCGCAGGATGTCGCGGCGCGCCTCGGCGTCGGGTGGCTCGACGAACACCAGCCGTTCCAGCCGGCCCGGCCGCAGCAGTGCCGGGTCGATCAGGTCAGGACGGTTGGTGGCGCCGAGCACCACGACGTCGCGCAACGGCTCGATACCGTCCAGTTCGGTCAGCAGCGCGGCGACCACCCGATCGGTCACCCCGGAGTCATGACTTTGCCCGCGGCGCGGTGCCAGCGCGTCGATCTCGTCGAGGAAGACCAGCGACGGCGCGGAATCGCGTGCCCGGCGGAACAATTCGCGCACCGCCTTCTCCGAGGAGCCGACCCACTTGTCCATCAGTTCGGCGCCCTTGACGGCGTGCACACTCAGCCGGCCCGAACTGGCCAGGGCACGCACCACGAAGGTCTTGCCGCAGCCCGGCGGGCCGTACAGCAGCACCCCGCGCGGTGGCTGCACACCGAGGCGGGCGAAGGTGTCCGGATGCTGCAGCGGCCACAGCACGGCCTCGGTCAGCGCCTGCTTGGTGGCCACCATGTCGCCGACGTCGTCGAGGGTGACCGAGCCGACCGCGACCTCCTCGGTGGCCGACCGCGACAGCGGCCGGATGACCGACAGGGCCCCGGTGAAATCGTCCTGGGTCAGCGCCGGAGGTTGCCCGTCGGCACTGGCCCGGGCGGCGGCACGCAACGCGGCCTCGCGCACCAGGGCCGCCAGGTCGGCGACCACGAACCCCGGGGTGCGCTCGGCGACCTTCTCCAGGTCGAGATCGACGGCGGGAACGCCGCGCAGCAGCACTTCCAGCAGCGCCTTGCGGGTGGCACCGTCGGGCAGGCTCAGCCCGAGTTCGCGGTCGCACAGATCCGGTGCCCGCAGCCGGGTGTCGACGTTGTCCGGGACCGCCGATGTCGCGATGAAGGCGACACCCTTGGTGGCCACCGCGTTACGCAGCTCGGCGATGATCAGCGTGGCGACCGGTTCGGCGACCGACGGCAGCAGCGCATCGATATCGGTGATCAGCAGGACGCCGCCGGCTCGCACCTCGGCCGTCGCCGAGCTGACACAGGCCAGCCGGTCCTCGGCCTGCAGGGCCCCGATCTCGGGGCCGTCCAATTCGACGAGGTTGCGCTCGGCGCACACCGCCCGCACCAGGGTGGCCTTTCCGACGCCCGCGGGCCCGGACACCAGCACGCCGAGATGCGCTGTCGCGCCCAGGCTTTCCAGCAGTTCGGGTTGATCGAGCGCCAGCTTGAGCCACTCGGCCAGTTTGTCCGCCTGCTTGTGGGCGCCCTTCAGATCGTCCAGCGCCACCGCGGGCGTGCTGGGCCGCTCGGCCCGTGCGGGGGCTCCGGCGGTGCCCTCCATGACCCCGTCGACGATGCCGTCACCCCAGTTGACGCTCGAATTCGGTTGCACGCTCACCGGTCCGGCGGGATCGACGCCCGTGACGGTCAGCAGTTCCGAGGTCCAGGTGATGCCCACCGACGTGGTCAGGGCGGTGCTCGCCGCCGAGGTGGAGGTGCCCGGCCCCAGATCCCGGGGGAGCAGCGACACCGTGTCGCCGACGGTCATCACCTTGCCCAGCAGGGCCATCCGCAGCGTGGCCGGTGACACCGACTGGGTGGCCAACCGTGATCCGGTGAGCGTGACGGCACGGGCCCCCTGCACGATCACCGGCGCGACCACCACGGTCGCGCTCTCGCGCAGCCCGGCGTTGGACAGCGTGACATCGTCGAGCAAGGCGGTGCCGGCCGGTGTGCCCGCGGGTGCGATACCGACCACCGCGGCGGTGGTCCGGGCGCCCAGCAGCGATACCGCATCCCATTCCCGGATGCCGAGCGCGGCAATGGCCTCCGGATGCAGTCGCACCACCCCACGGCGGCTGTCCAGGGCCGAGGTGTTCAGCCGGGCGGTCAATCGCAGATGGGTCAGCGGGTTCTCGTCGTAGCTCTCGAGTTCGGTCATTTGCGGCCCGGCGGCTTACGCAGACCCAGACGCGAGACCGAGCGCCGGTGCGGCTGCTGAGTGCGGCGGATGGCGCGCCGGGTGGCCCGCTGCTGCCGGGGTTTGTCGTTCCAGGACTCCGGGTGCGCGGCGACCCAGCGCTTGCTGCGCACGGCGAACGGGATGTGGATGACATAGGCCACGATGATCGCCAGGATCACCAGGTAACCCTCGAGAATGGCGGCCGCGACCAGGATGGCCAGCAGCGCCAGCAGTGGCGCGACCATATTCGGCGGCACCTTGAACGTGTGCACCTTGCGCATCGGTATGGAGCTCACCGTCAGCAGCGAGACACCGATCATCCACAGCGACACCGCCCACTCGGAGGTCCACCAACCGTGCCCGAACTCCATCATCAAGGCGATCGGACCGATTGCCCCGATGGCGCCGGCCGGGGCCGGCATGCCCATGAAGTATTCCTTCTCGTAGGCGGGCAGATCGACGTCGAGCATGGCGTTGAACCGGGCCAGCCGCAGCACGATGCACACCGCGTACAGCAGCACCACGATCCAGCCGATGCGGGAGTGCTCCAGCAGCGTGGCATACACGATGAAGGCCGGGGCGACGCCGAAGTTCACCGCGTCGGCCAGCGAATCGATCTCTTCGCCCATCTTGGACGTGGCATTGAGCATGCGTGCCGCGCGCCCGTCCAATGCGTCGAGGATCGCCGCCGCCGCCAGCAGCGCCATCGCCTCGGTGGGCCGGCCGTCGAGCGCGAACTTGACCGCCGACAGCCCCAGACAGACCGCGGCGACGGTCAAGGCGCTGGGCAGGATGCGCAGGCTCACCGCCGGCGTCTTGATCCGCGCCTTGATCACGGCAGCTCGGCCAGTATCGTCTCGCCGCCGATGGCGCGCTGGCCGGCCTCGACCAGGATCCGCGAACCCTGCGGGAAATAGGTGTCCAGCCGGGAGCCGAACCGGATCAGTCCGTACGTCTCACCCAGTTCCAGCTTGTCGCCGGTGCGCGCGGTGCACACGATGCGCCGGGCGATCAGGCCGGCGATCTGCACGGCCACGATGTCGACACCGTCGGGGGTGCGGATCCACAGGCTGTTGCGCTCGTTGTCCTCGCTGGCGGTGTCCTTGTCGGCGGACAGGAACCGCCCGGGCCGGTGCACCACGCCCATCACCTCACCGGCCACCGGCGCGCGCTGCACATGGGCGTCGAAGATGGACAGGAAGATGCTGATCCGCGACATCGGGGCGTCGCCCAGACCCAGTTCGGCCGGCGGCACCGCGGTGTCCAGCAGCGTCACCAGGCCGTCTGCGGGCGCCACCACCGCGCCGGGCCTGCTCGGGGCGACGCGCGGCGGGTGCCGGAAGAACAGGGCGCAGAAACTGGCAACGCCAAGGCCGGTGTTGCGCAACCAGCGGCGGTTGCGGCCGGCGGCCGCCACACCGAGGCCGCCCGCGATGAACGGGAGGCCGGCCGGATGCAGCGGCGGAACGGTGGAACGGACCAATTCGATGAAGCGTTGTGCTTCCGAGCTGGGGTCATCGGGTGAGCGCGCAGGTCTGGCCATGTTGGCTCCCGATTCTACGTAAGCGGTCAGCCCGCTGACAGGTCCCACACGTCGAGCTGGGATCCGGCGGGCAGCTTGTCGACATCCGGCGGGATGTCCAGCAGGCAATTCGCCGACGCCAGCCAGCGCAGGTGGTGCGACGCCGGCGGACCGTAACTGGTGACGGTGGTCCCGGCCAACACCCCGCGGCGGAACTGCCGTTTGCCGAGGGGGGAGTTCAGGTCCTCGGTCAGGGTGGCGGTGATCCGGGGACGGTCGGCGATCAGTCCCATCGCCGCGCGCAGCGGTCCGCGCAGGAACACCTCGAAGGACACCAGCGAACTGACCGGATTGCCGGGCAGCGTGACGATGGGAACCCCCGCGACCCGGCCGGCGCCCTGCGGCATACCGGGCTGCATGGCCACCTTGGTGAACTCGACGGTGCCGCCGAGGCTCTCTTTGACCACCTCGTAGGCGCCGGCGCTGACCCCGCCGGTGGTGATGACGAGGTCGGCCTGCCCGGCATGCGACTCCAACGCCGCACGGAACGCGGCGACATCATCGCCGACCATGGTCGAGGCGACCACCTGCGCGCCGGCATCGCGGACGGCGGCGGCGAGCATCACCGCATTGGATTCATAGATCTGGCCGGGCAGCAGCGGCTGTCCGGGCGCGACCAGTTCCGACCCGGTCGACATCACCAGCACCCGCACCGGCGGCAGGACGCTGACCTCCGGCAGGCCCAGCGCGGCGACCAGTCCGAGCGCCGCCGGTGTGAGGCGCTGACCGGTGCGCAGCACGGTGGTGCCTGCGGCGACGTCCTCACCGGCACGGCGGATGTGCTGGCCCTCCCGGGTCGCCGCGCGGATCTGCACCTGCTCGGCAGTGCGGGTGAAATCGGCGTCGGTGGCCTCGACGGGGACGACGCTCGTGGCGCCCGGCGGCAGCGGCGCACCGGTCATGATGCGCTGTGCCGTGCCGGGACGCAGGGGTTGGATATCGGTGCGTCCGGCCGGGATGTCGTCGACGACGGGCAGCGTCACCGGGTGCTCGGCCGAGGCCGAGGCGATATCGGCGGCCAGCACCGCGAAACCGTCCATCGCCGAGTTGTCGAAGCCCGGCAGTGACAACGCCGCGGTCACATCGGCGGCCAGCACCAGGCCCAACGCGTCACCCGGCGCGACCGCCACGGGTTCACGCGCCGCGATCAGGCCCGCGATGACCTGCTGGTGTTCGGAGACCGAGCGCATCAGACCGGGAACGTCACGCCGGTCAGTTCCTCCGACACCGCCCACAACCGGCGCTGGATGGACTGATCATGGGACTGGGCGCTCGAGCTGACCAGATGCGGGTGCCCGACGATCCCCATCGACCGGACCGGGAAGGCCGGACCGTAGTACTGCCCGCCGCGGACGGCCGGGTCGGTTGCGGCCCGCAGCGTTGCCAGGGCACCGACCAGTGGGGAGTTGGTCACCAGGTTGGCCAGCGTGTTGTAGCCGGGCAGTCCCGTTCCCGGGGTGTGGCGCATCAGTTCGGTGTTCGACACCCCGGGGTGCGCGGCGACCGACAGCGCGGACTTGCCGGTCAGCCTGCGGTCCAACTCGTAGGTGAACATCAGGTTGGCGAGTTTGGACTGGCCATAGGCGGCGACCCGGTTGTAGCTGCGCTCCCACTGCAGATCGTCGAAATGGATCTTGGCCTGGTTGCGGTGGGCGATGCTGGCCACCGTCACCACCCGGGAATTCGGCACCGCCAGAACGTTTTCCAGCAGCAGCCCGGTGAGTGCGAAATGGCCGAGGTGATTGGTGCCGAACTGCAGCTCGAATCCGTCGGCGGTGACCTGCTTGGGCGGGTACATCACGCCGGCGTTGTTGATCAGCAGATCGATGCGCGGATGACCGGACTTGAGTTGGTCGGCCGCGGTGCGCACCGAATCCAACGAGCCGAGGTCGAGGGCGACGACCTCGACCTGCGCCTGCGGGCTCGCGGCCCGGATCTTGCCTGCCGCGGCCTCGCCCTTGGCGGTGTCGCGGACCGCGATGACCACGTGTGCACCGCGTTCGGCGAGTACACGGGCCGTCTCATAGCCCAGCCCGGTGTTGGCACCCGTCACGATCGCGGTGCGGCCGGACTGGTCGGGAACGTTCGCTTCGGTCCATTTCTGGCTCATGACTAGAACATACGGCGGCCGGAGGCCATGCTCGAGACATGGGTGCCCGCGTACTGATGGCCGATCCTGCGCATCCACCCAGTAGAAGTGCACCGCTGGTGTGGGCGCTGGGTGCCGCGATTCCCTGGTCGGCCGTCGGTGTCGGGCAGATCGCCTGGTTCGTGCTGGACGGCAGGATGCCGTGGCTGCACCTGACGGTGGCGGTGGCCACCATGGTGGCCGCGCTGGTGTCGATCGTGGTGGTGCCGATCTGGCGCTACCGGGTGCACCGCTGGGAGATCGGCAGGCAGGCGGTGTACACCCGCACCGGGTGGCTGGTGCAGCAGCGCCGTATCGCCCCGATCTCGCGGGTGCAGACCGTCGACACCTACCGCGGACCGTTGGACCGGTTGTTCGGCCTGGCGAATGTCACGGTGACGACGGCATCCTCGGCCGGTGCGGTGCGCATCGTGGCGCTGGATGCCGCGGTGGCCGATCAGGTGGTCGCCCAGCTGACCGATATCGCCGCCCTCGGCGGGCACGACGCCACATGAGTGAGGTGGTCTGGCAACGGCTTTCCCCGCGCATGCTGGTGGTCCACCCGATACACGAGGTGCTCAATCAGATCCCGTTGCTCATCGGTGCGGTCGTGCTGGGCTCCACCACCCAGAACCCGCTGTGGTCGCTGCTCGGCGTCGGTCTCATCGTGGCGTTCGGGTTGGCCCGCTGGTTCACCACCACCTACCGCATCGACGACGAGGAGGTCTCGTTGCGCAGCGGGGTGCTGCAACGCAACGAACTCTCGGTGCCGCGCAACCGGATTCGTTCGGTGCACACCGAGGCCCGGCTGTTGCACCGGCTGCTGGGGTTGACCGTGCTGAGGGTCAGCACCGGCCAGGAGGCCAAGGGCGAGAACGAGTTCCGCCTCGACGCGGTGCGCTCCGAACAGGTCGCCCAGCTGCGCGCCACGCTGCTGGGCGAATCGGCGCAACCCGATCCGGGGCTTGCGCTGGCCCGGTGGCAGCCGTCGTGGCTGCGCTACAGCCCGCTGAGCCTGTCCGGCTTGGTGGCCGTCGGCGCGCTGATCGGCATGGTCTATCAGGCCGGATTCGCAGACCGTCTGCAGGCCTGGATGGTGGTGGCCCTTCTTGTGGTGTCGGTGCCGCTGGCGGTGGCACGGTCCCTGCTGACCTACGGCAACCTGGTGCTGACCCGGCACACCGACACGGTCGGCCTGTCTCACGGGCTGGTCCGGGTGCGCGAGTACACCTACGATCTGCGCCGACTGCGCGGCGGCACCTTGATCGAGCCGCTGCTGGTGCGTGTCGTGGGCGGGGCGCGGCTGGATGCCGTGATGACCGGTGTGTCCGGGGCGGGGGAGTCCTCGCTGCTGTTGCCGCCCTGCCCGGCGGCGACGGCTCGGGACGTGCTGGCGCAGCTCACCGGACGCGCGGATGTGGTCACGGGTCCGCTGGTGTCACACGGGCCCGCCGCGACCCGGCGGCGGTGGGTGCGGGCGATGGCGTTGCCGGTGGTCGCGGCGGTCGTATTGCCGTTCCTCGCGGTGCCGGGCTGGGTCTGGGTGCTGTGGGCGTTGCTGACCGGGGTGTGCGTCGTGCTGGCGGTGGATCGGGTACGCGCACTGGGGCATCGGGTGGACGCGGACTGGTTGGTGACGCGTGCCGGCAGTGTCGAGCGCCGGCGCGACTGCGTGCAGACTGCGGGGATCATCGGCTGGACGGTGCGCCAGACCTGGTTCCAGCGCCGGGCGAACGTCGCGACACTGGTGGCGGCCACCGCCGCGGGAACCAAACGCTATGTGCTGATCGATGTCCCGGCCGACTGGGCGTGGTCGGTGGCGGCGACGGCATCGGTGTGGGTGGCCGACAGTGAGTGGTACGCCTAATCTCGCTTCATGGCTACCGGCGGCGTCCTCTTCGATATCGATGGTGTGCTGGTCACATCATGGGAACCCATCCCGGGGGCCCGCGAGACACTGCAGACGTTGGCCGCCAACCAGATCGCGCGCTCGTATCTGACGAACACCACCACCCGCACCCGGGTGCAGATCGCGGCGCTGCTCTGTGACGCCGGGATGGACGTGACCCCCGACGAGGTGATCACCGCCGCGGTGCTGACCGCCGACTTCATCCGCGACCGCTATCCGGACGCGCGCTGTTTCCTGGTCAACAGCGGTGATATCGCCGATGACATGCCCGGTGTCGACCTGCAGTCGTCGGTGCAGGCCCGCGGCGGCCCGATGCCCGATACCCCGGATGTGGTGCTGCTCGGTGGGGCCGGTCCGGAATACGACCATGTCACGCTGTCCTGGGTCTACGACTGGATGGCGCAGGGCGTCCCGGTGGTCGCCATGCACCGCAGCATGTCGTGGACGACGACCGAGGGACTGCGGATCGACACCGGCATGTACCTGCACGGGATGGAGGAGTGCTCGGGCCGCAAGGCCACCGCCGTCGGCAAGCCCGCACCCGAGGGTTTTCTGGCCTCGGCCGCGCGGTTGGGGGTGGAGCCCGATGAGATGTACATCGTCGGCGATGATCTGAACAACGATGTGCTCGCCGGCCAGGTGGTGGGAATGACCGGCGTGCTGGTGCGCACTGGCAAGTTCCGTCAGCAGACGCTGGACCGTTGGGCCGCAGACGAATTCGCGATGCAACCCAACCACGTCATCGACTCGGTGGCCGATCTGCCGGAGCTGCTGGAACTCTAGTGCTGACCTGAGCGCAACCCGCGCACCGCGTCGATGCGGGCCTTGATCTGCTCGCCGGTGGCCGCCGCCAACGGCGGGCCGCCGCACAGCTGGCGCAGCTCGTTGTGGATCTGGCCGTGCGTCTTACCGGTGCGGTGATGCGCGATCGACACCAGCGCGTTCAGTTCGCGCCGCAGTTCCTGCAGCTGGCCGTGGGTGGTCCGCGGGGGTGGCGGAGCGCCGGTGGCGGCGGCCGCCGCGGTGCGCCTCTGCAGCTGCTCGTCCTGGCGTTTGCTCAGCAGGTCGCGCATCTGGGTGGCATCCAGCAGGCCGGGGATGCCGAGGTAGTCGGCCTCCTCGTCGCTGCCCGCGGCCGCGGCGGTGCCGAAGGTGGAGCCGTCGAAGATCACCTGGTCGAGTTCGGCATCGGCGCCCAGCGACTCGAAACCCCGGTCCTGATCGGTCTTTTCGTCCTTGGTCTTGTTGGCGTCCTCGATCAGCTCGTCATCGAGGCCGTCGGACTCGCGGTGCGGCTTGCCCAGGACGTGGTTGCGCTGGGCTTCCATCTCGCTGGCCAACTGCAGCAGGTTGGGCACCGAGGGCAGGAAGATGCTGGCCGTCTCGCCCTTCTTGCGACTGCGCACGAAGCGCCCGATCGCCTGGGCGAAGAACAGCGGGGTCGACGCACTGGTGGCGTAGACGCCCACGGCAAGCCGGGGCACGTCGACACCCTCCGACACCATGCGCACCGCGACCATCCACGGCGTGGCGGACTCCGAGAACTGCGAGATGCGGCTCGAGGCCGTGGGGTCGTCGGACAGCACCACCGTCGGCTCGAGGCCGGTGATGGTGGTCAGCAGCTTGGCGTAGGCGCGGGCGGTGGTCTGGTCGGAGGCGATGATCATGCCGCCCGCGTCGGGCACGTGTTCGCGCTTCTGCATGAGCCGCTTGTGGGCGGCCGCGATCACGGCGGGCATCCACTGCCCCTCCGGGTTGAGTGCCGTGCGCCAGGCCCGAGCGGTCTGCTCGGCGGTCAGCGGCTCACCGAGACGGGCCGCGTGCTCGTCGCCGGCGCTGTCGCGCCACCGGGCCTCACCGGAGTAGGCCATGAACACCACCGGGCGCACCACGCTGTCGGCCAGCGCGTCGGAGTAGCCGTACACGTGGTCGGCCTTGGAGCGCTGGAAACCGGCGGCGTCGGTCTCGTAGGTGACGAACGGGATGGGGCTGTCATCGGAACGGAACGGCGTCCCGGTCAGTGCGAGGCGGCGCGTCGCGTCGTCATAGGCCTCGCGGATCGCATCACCCCAGGACTTGGCGTCACCGCCGTGGTGGATCTCGTCGAAGATGACCAGCGTCTTGTGGTTCTCGGTGCGGACCCGGTGCCGGGTCGGGTGGCTGGCCACCTGGGCGTAGGTGACCACGATGCCGTGATAATCGCTGGAGGTGTGCCCGGCCGAGTTGCTGAACTTGGGATCCAGCGACATCCCGAATCGGGAGGCGGCCGCCGCCCACTGGGTCTTGAGGTGCTCGGTGGGTACCACGACGACGACCTGGGCGACGGTGCCGTCGGCCAACAGCTCGGACGCGATGCGCAAGGCGAAGGTGGTCTTTCCCGCACCGGGGGTGGCGACGGCCAGGAAGTCCCGCGGCTTGGCCGTCAGGTACTTCACCAATGCCCGACGCTGCCAGCTCCGCAAATCCTGGGTGCTGGGCGCCCCGGCGGTGCCGGGATTCGAGGCTGTGTAAGCCGGCACCCGAGACTCCTATCTGGTCGAAGGGCAGTCTAGGGCAAGGGGTTACGGGTTCGCATATCCGCAGGAGGGTGTCGCGTCAGACGAAGAAATTGTCGTTGTCGATGAACCACTGGGTGCGCTCGTCATCGGTCATGTCGCCCAGCTGGGACAGACCTTCGAAGTAGTGCTCACGCGGAGCACCGGGCGCAAACAGCATCAACATCGCGGCGGGGGCGTCGGCGGTGTTGCGGAAGCCGTGGATGCCGCCCGGCGGGACGTACAGGAAATCGTTCGGGCCGGCCGTCGACCACTGCGCGCCGTCGTAGATCTGCACCTCACCGGAGAGCACATAGAAGGCTTCGCTCATCGCCCGGTGGAAATGCGGCCCGGGTCCGCCCGCGTCGGCGCTCAGCTCGATACGGTACAGGCCGTAGTCGCCGCCGGTCTGCTGCTGGTTGGCCAGGTAGTGGTAACGGACCAGCCCGAGGGATTCGTGGTCGGCCGGAGCGTCAGCGCGGCGGACCCACGCGCTGACCTCCGGCTCGTCCGCGGTGTAGCGCGGCGGGGGATAGGGCGGCACGACCAGTGACACCCCGTCCACGCTAGATGCTGAACGTCACTCCGGTGAGCTCTTCGGACACCGTCCACAGCCGGCGCTGCAGATCGATGTCATAGGACTGGTCGCTGGAGGCGACGACGACCGGCGCGCCCTTGAACTCGGCGACACCGCTGGGTCCGTAGTACTGCCCGCCGAGGGCGCCCGGGTCGGTGGCGGCACGCAGCGTCGGCAATGCGCCGTCCGCGGCGCTCTGGCTGATCAGCGGGCTGACGACCGAGAATGCCCGCTGGGCGACCTCGGGCAGGTTGCGGGCCAACTCGGTGCTGGAGGTGCCGGGGTGGGCGGCCAGCGCGACGGTCTTGCCGCGGGCGGCGAGTCGGCGCTGCAGTTCGTAGGTGAACAGCAGGTTGGCCAGCTTGGACTGGCTGTAGGCGCCCATCCGGCTGTAGGAGCGTTCCCACTGCAGGTCATCCCAGTGGATGGCGCCGCCCATCTTGTGGCCGTTGCTGCTGACGGTGACGATGCGCGAGTCTCCCAGATCAAGCAGCTTGTCCAGCAGCAGGCCGGTCAGCGCGAAGTGGCCGAGGTGGTTGGTGCCGAACTGCAGCTCGAACCCGTCGGCGGTGGTGCTCTTCGGCGGCGTCATCACGCCGGCGTTGTTGATCAGCAGGTCGATGCGGTCATGGGCGTCCTTGAGTTCGGTCGCCGCGGCGCGGATCGAGTTCAGCGAACCGAGATCCAGTTCGTGCACGGTGACATCCCCGGTGAGCTGGGCGGCGGCGCGCTTGCCCTTGTCGGTGTCGCGGACGGCGAGCACGACGGAGGCGCCCTTGGCGGCCAGCGCCCTGGCGGTCTCGAATCCGAGGCCGGTGTTGGCGCCGGTGATGACGGCGGTGCGTCCGGTTTGGTCGGGAATGTTGTCGGTGGTCCAGCGGGCCATGGGAAACTCCTGTCGTCGGGGTTGGTTCCGGTGATATACGGAACGCGCGCCCCGCTTATTTGGTTCCCGGAGGTGTCGGATGCGTGCGGACGCAGCTCGCAACCGTGCCCGCGTCCTGGAGGTCGCCTACGAGACCTTCGCGGCCGACGGACTCGGGGTGCCCATCGACGAGATCGCCCGGCGCGCGGGCGTCGGCGCCGGGACCGTGTACCGGCACTTCCCGAGTAAGGAAGCGTTGTTGGGGGCGGTCTTCGAGCATCGGATGCGGACCATCCAAGAAGGTGCGCGCGCACTGCTGGCCACCGAGGGGCACGGCGGGGCGCTATTTGCCTTCCTGCGTGAGATGGTGCGCACCGGGGCCCGCGATCACGGCCTGGTCGACGCGCTGGCCGGCCACGGCATCGACCTGGAGACCGCCGCGCCCGGCGCGGAGGCCGACCTGATGGCCACCATCGGCGAGCTGCTCGGCGCGGGCCAGCGGGCCGGGACCGTGCGCACGGATGTCGGCGTCGCCGAGATCAAAGCCCTGCTGTTGGTGTGCAAGAGTGCGCAGCTGTACGGCGACGGCGTACCCGACCGCGTGGTGGCCGTCATCCAGGACGGGCTGCGCGCCTGATTCCTTGCACTCGCCATGGTCGAGTGCTAAAAATGACCTTGGCACTCTCGATCTGTGAGTGCCAGGTCGGGACGGTGAGGCAGGGAGCACACCCACGCCGTCCGTCGCGGGCACTGAACCCGACCAACAAGACGTGCAATTCCCAACCGGAGGAATCACTTCGCAATGGCCAAGACAATTGCGTATGACGAAGAGGCCCGTCGCGGCCTCGAGCGGGGCCTGAACAGCCTCGCCGACGCCGTAAAGGTGACGCTGGGCCCCAAGGGCCGCAACGTCGTCCTGGAGAAGAAGTGGGGCGCCCCCACGATCACCAACGATGGTGTGTCCATCGCCAAGGAGATCGAGCTGGAGGACCCGTACGAGAAGATCGGCGCCGAGCTGGTCAAAGAGGTCGCCAAGAAGACCGATGACGTCGCGGGCGACGGCACCACCACCGCCACCGTGCTGGCCCAGGCCCTGGTTCGCGAAGGTCTGCGCAACGTCGCGGCCGGCGCCAACCCGCTCGGCCTGAAGCGCGGTATCGAGAAGGCCGTGGAAGCAGTCACCGGCCGTCTCCTGCAGACCGCCAAGGAGGTCGAGACCAAGGAGCAGATCGCTGCCACCGCGGGCATCTCCGCCGGCGACCAGTCGATCGGCGACCTGATCGCCGAGGCGCTGGACAAGGTGGGCAACGAGGGTGTCATCACCGTCGAGGAGTCCAACACCTTCGGCCTGCAGCTCGAGCTCACCGAGGGCATGCGCTTCGACAAGGGCTACATCTCGGGTTACTTCGTGACCGACGCCGAGCGTCAGGAAGCCGTCCTGGAGGATCCCTACATCCTGCTGGTCAGCTCCAAGGTCTCGACCGTCAAGGACCTGCTGCCGCTGCTGGAGAAGGTCATCCAGTCCGGCAAGCCGCTGCTGATCATCGCCGAGGACGTCGAGGGTGAGGCCCTGTCGACCCTGGTCGTGAACAAGATCCGTGGCACCTTCAAGTCGGTCGCCGTCAAGGCGCCGGGCTTCGGTGACCGCCGCAAGGCCATGCTGCAGGACATCGCCATCCTCACCGGTGGCCAGGTCATCAGCGAAGAGGTCGGCCTGTCGCTGGAGACCGCCGATCTGGCGCTGCTCGGCCAGGCCCGCAAGGTCGTCGTCACCAAGGACGAGACCACCATCGTCGAGGGTGCCGGTGACTCCGACGCCATCGCCGGTCGCGTGGCCCAGATCCGTGCCGAGATCGAGAACAGCGACTCCGATTACGACCGCGAGAAGCTGCAGGAGCGCCTGGCCAAGCTGGCCGGTGGCGTTGCCGTCATCAAGGCCGGTGCCGCCACCGAGGTGGAGCTCAAGGAGCGCAAGCACCGCATCGAGGACGCCGTCCGCAACGCGAAGGCCGCCGTCGAGGAGGGCATCGTCGCCGGTGGTGGCGTGGCCCTGCTGCAGTCGGCTCCGGCCCTGGACGAGCTGAAGCTCGAGGGTGACGAGGCGACCGGTGCCAACATCGTGCGCGTCGCGCTGTCGGCTCCGCTGAAGCAGATCGCCTTCAATGGTGGTCTGGAGCCGGGCGTCGTCGCCGAGAAGGTGTCGAACCTGGAAGCCGGTCACGGCCTGAACGCCGCGACCAACGTCTACGAGGACCTGCTGGCCGCCGGCGTTGCCGACCCGGTCAAGGTCACCCGCTCGGCGCTGCAGAACGCGGCGTCCATCGCGGCGCTGTTCCTCACCACCGAGGCCGTCGTCGCCGACAAGCCGGAGAAGGCCGCCGCACCTGCGGGCGACCCGACCGGTGGCATGGGCGGTATGGACTTCTAAGTTTTTTGGAAGTCCTGGATTTTCAGGAAGGCCCGGTCCCGTTCGCGGGGCCGGGCCTTTCGTGATGTCGGGCTGGGAGCGTCGATGAGCCCGTATCCGGGTTATCGACGCTCTCACGCCGACGTTATGACCGAGCCTCGATGTGCTCCTCTGCGGATGACCGTCAGAATGTCGGCCTCCACCATGTCCCAGCGGTAGACAACATCCTCATACGTCAGCCGAATCACCAGATACCCCAAGCTGATGGCCACCCGGTCCCGCCTCCGGTCGGACTGATATCCGGGCAGATGATGTTCCCGGCTGTCGGCTTCGATGATCAATCGATCGCCGACCAGGAAATCGACACGTCCGACACCGGCGATGTCCACCTGGGTCCTCAGATGAATCCGCCGTGCCAGCAGTCGTAACCGGATCATCGACTCCGTACCGGACTCACTCTTGGGATCGCATCGCTCGGCCAGCTGCAACCGGGCAAACCGCGACGCCGACACGATGTCACGTGCGTCGGCCATCTCGATCATCCGTTTGTTCAGCATCGAGTCCAGAACGATCACCAGGCCCTCGGCATCCAGGCAGTTCGCCGCGGACGCGATGGCGATATCCAGCGGGTCGACCGCCCCGACTATCGGTGGATTGAATCGGTACGGATGGCAGGACCGAACGCCGGGCCGTGCGCGCTGGGCTCGCTCCGCATACCGGATGTGTAGAGCGGAATCGAGGACCCACACCTGGTGGCGTCGTAGTACCGAAGTACAGGCCAGGACGCCGCCGGCTGCCACGGCGCGGACCACCTGCGGATCAGCGGACGGACTGGCGTACCAGCCGTGGCGCACTCGGCTGAAACCTCGAGATACGGCGCCGGCGGCACGAAGTTGTGCGGACGAGAACACCCCGCCGTTCGCCGCGAGGATGTGGTCCAACATCGCTCAATAGCAGCCCACGAAACGTGCTCGGCGACAGTCCCGGTGGCCGATCTGTGGATAACTCAGCCCTTGAGCGACACGCAGTCGTGCACCCCGTCGGGGCTGCGGTGCAGCACCGCGCGACTCGGTGTCAGCCGCAGACCGTCGTCGGTCACCTCGGCGGTGCCGTCGACGATCAACGAGTATCCGGTCGGTTCCCGCGGCGGCCACAGCACCGTGACGGCCGCATGCGCGGCGGCATTGCGGGCGGTGGTGTTGCCGAGCGGACCGATGGTGAACACCCCGTTCTGGAAGACCGGCACGACCGCCACGGTGTGCGCCCGAAAGTCGTCGCCGACCGTGATCAGATAACCGAAGGGGAAATCGGCCAGCGTGTCCGAAAGCTTGTCCAGGTCGACCTTCACGCTCATGGGGTGAGGGTACGGCGTAGGTTCGGAAGGCATGTCGCTTCCCACACCCTCGCCCACCTCGACCGCCGTCGTCACCGGAGCCTCCGCGGGCATCGGCGCCGACCTGGCCCGCGAGCTCGCGGCGCGCGGACACGGCGTGACGCTGGTGGCGCGCCGCGAGGACCGGCTGCGGGAACTGGCTGCCGAACTCGGCGACCGGGTCCGCGTCGAGGTCATCGCGGCCGATATCGCAGATGCCGACGCGCGCGCAGAGCTGTTCGCCGAGATCGAGCGGCGCGGTTTGACCGTCGACATCCTGGTCAACAACGCCGGCCTGGGCACCATCGGAGCGGTCGTGGACTCCACCCCGGAGGCCGAGATCGCCCAGGTCCGTGTCAATGTCGAGGCGCTGATCGATCTGTGTACCCGCGCCGTGCAGCAGATGGTGCCGCGCAGGCGAGGGGCCATCCTCAACGTCGGGTCCACGGCGGGATTCCAACCGTTTCCCGGCCAGGCGGGCTACGCCGCCACCAAGGCGTTCGTCCGGTCCTACACCGAGGGGCTGCGCGCAGAGCTGGCCGGCACCGGCGTGACCGTGGCCGCGCTGCACCCCGGCCCGGTACGCACCGAGTTCCTCCAGGTCGCCGGGATGGACGAGCGCACGTTCGCCGACGCCTTCCCGAAGTTCATGTGGGTCCGCTCGCGGGAAGTGGCCAAGGCCGGTGTCGACGCGCTCGCCGAGAATCGGGGCAGCGTGATCCCAGGGCTGCCGAACCAGATCAGCGCCAAGATCTTCGAGGCGCTGCCGCGGCGGGTGTTGCTGCCGCTGCTCAGGAGCCAGCACCCGGCACTGAAGCGATAGGCCAGGGTCGCATCCAGCCCTCGACGGGCAGGTCGAGACCGTTGCACAGGGTGCAGATGGTCCGATACCAGCCGACGGCGATCAACAGCTCCATGCGCTGCTCGTCGGACAGGCTGCGCCCCAACGCATCCCACGTTGCGGTGCACCACGAACCGGACCGTTCGAGCTCGTCGACGGCAGCGATGAGGACACGCTCGGCATCGGACCAACCCGGATCGGCACCGGTGACCAGCCCGTCGCATTCGGCGTCGGACACCCCGGCGATCGGTCCCCAGAACGCGGCCTGCCCACCCCATTCATAGGCGCAGCCGACCAGCGCGCAGATCCGCAGGATCGCGATAGTGCGCACGCGCGGTGGCAACGTGGTGTCGATGTAGAGGGATTCGCCGAGCGCGCGCAGCTTGGCTGCCATCGCGGGGTGGCGCTGCAAGATCCGCACCAGCAGCAGCGGTTCATATGTCCGGTCGGGATGGCCCCAGGCGCCGATACCCGCGGCATCGTGCTCGCTCCACGGCGGGGCGAGCGGCTGGACCCGGCTCATGCGGTCGGCGCCGATCGGCGTCCGCGCACCAGTTGCCCGGGCCTGGCATCGGTGGGCGCGCCGTTCTCGGCGATGACCACCCCGGAGACGACGGTGGCGACATAACCGTCCGCGCTCTGATTCAGCCGACGTCCGCCGGCGGGCAGGTCGTTGACCACCACCGGCCGGTGCAGCCGCAGCGCATCGGTGTCGATGACATTGAGATCGGCCTTGTACCCCAACGCGATCCGCCCCCGGTCGTGTAGCCCGGCGATACCGGCGGGAACTGAGGTCAGCTCGCGTACCGCCTGTTGCACCGGTAGTGTGCCCGACGCGCGGTCGCGTACCCAGTGCGTCAGCATGTAGGTGGGAAAGCTTGCGTCGCAGATCATTCCGTAGTGTGCTCCGCCGTCGCCGAGGCCGAGAACGACGTCATCGCGGCGGAGCAGTTCGGCGACCGTGTCCAACGAGGCATCACGGAAATTGGCCAGCGTCACCAGCAGCATGGCGTGGCCGTCATCGTCGAGCACCCGGTCGTAGGCCTCCTCCAGTGGGCTGACCCCGCGGGCGGCAGCGCGCGCGGCGATGCTGTCGGCCGGAGACGGTTCGTAGTTCGGCGGGTCGCCGAGCGGGAAGATCCAGTCCCAGGCCTGCACCGCGAACATCAGCGGATGCCCGTCGGAGGACGGGGTGTCGGACAGGATGCGCCGACGCACTTCGGGTCTGCGCATCTCGGCAACCCGCTCGGCCAGTGGTAGATCGGCGATCTCGCGGTAACTGGGGTACAGCACGAACGGATTGCCCGACAGTTGCAGTCCGAGCACCAGTCCGATCGGGCGCGGGAAGATCTGCGCGCTGATCTGGCCGCCGCCGGCGTTGGCCTTCTCCACCATCTGCAGGGCGTCCATGTGCAGTGGCGGCCCGGCATTGCCGATGGCCAGGGTGAAGGTGACGGGCAGGCCGACGTCGGTGGCGACGTCGAACACGGTCTGCAGGGCCTGCTCGTAGTCGGTGGCGAACAGGTCGGGCACGAACTGGATCAGCCCGCCGCCGGCATCATCGACACCCCGCGCGATCGCCTCGATCTCGGCCTGTGCGGCATCGAAACTCGGGATGGGTTGCCCGCTTTCGGTCTTGTGGATGGTCAGCCGCGACGAGGCGAAGCCCAGGGCGCCCACCTCGACCGCCTCGGCGGCCAACTTGCGCATCAGGGCCAGGTCCTCGTCGGTGGCCGGTTCGCGGTCCACCCCGCGCTGACCCATCACGTACACCCGCAGCGGGGAGTGCGGCAGGAACGCGGCGACATCGATATCGCGCTGTCGTGCGGCGACGGCGTCGAGGAATTCGGGGAAGGTCTCCCAGGTCCACGGCAAGCCGTCGACCATGACCACTCCGGGGATGTCTTCGACACCGGCCATCACGTCGACCAGCGTCTCGTGATCCTCGGGGCGACACGGCGCGAAGCCGACACCGCAGTTGCCCATCACGGCGGTGGTGACACCGTGCGCCGAGGACGGTGTCATCCGGTCGCTCCAGATCGCCTGTCCGTCGTAGTGGGTGTGCAGGTCGACGAAGCCCGGTGTGACCAGCAGCCCGGTGGCGTCGATCTCGCGCTCGGCGGTCCCCGCGATATCCCCGATCTCGCGGATCACCCCGCCGGACACCGCCACATCACCCACGAACGGTTCCCCGCCGAGGCCGTCCACGATCGTTCCACCACGGATGACGAGCTCATATGTCATACCCCGAATGTACGGTGAGCGTGTGTTGGATCACTTCGGAATCAACTGCGCGGATTGGGAGAAGTCGAAGGCCTTCTACGACAAGGTCCTCGGCGTGCTGGGGTACACCCGGCAACTGGATTATCACGTCGCCATCGGTTACGGCACCGAGGGCAAACCCGACTTCTGGATCGCGGACATGAGCGCCGGTGAGGCCGCCGGCCCAAACCGGGAGACACACTTCGCCTTCCAGGCCGCCGACGCCGATGCCGTGCAGGCGTTCCATGACGCGGCCGTCGAACTCGGGGCCGAATCGCTGCATGCGCCCCGGCTGTGGCCCGAGTATCACCCGGGCTACTACGGGGCGTTCGTGCGCGACCCGGACGGCAACAACGTCGAGGCGGTCTTCCACGGCGCGGCGCACTGAGGGCGTGCGCGCGTAGGTTGGCGATATGACTGATGCCGCGAGAGAACTCCTGCGCGACTCGTTCACGCGACTGATCGAGCATGTCGATGAGCTGACCGACGGGCTGTCCGACGAGGTGTCGTCGTGGCAGCCCGTCGCCGGCGCCAACAGCATCGCCTGGCTGATCTGGCACAGCGCACGCGGCCAGGATCTGCAGCTGTGCGATATCGCCGGCACCGAGCAGGTGTGGACCCGCGACGGCTGGCGGGAACGCTTTGCGCTGGACCTGCCGGGCAACGATATGGGCTACGGGCACACGCCCGAGGAAGTGGCGAAGGTGCGCGCCCCGGCCGACCTGCTCGCCGGCTACTACCACGCGGTGCACAAGGTCACGCTGGAGTACCTCGCCTCGCTCGACGATGCCGAGCTCAAGCGCATCATCGACGACAGCTGGGACCCTCCGGTCACGGCGAGCGCGAGGCTGGTCAGCATCGTCGACGACTGCGCTCAGCACCTCGGGCAGGCGAGCTATATCAAGGGCACCCTGCGCTCGACTTGACAGGTGTCAACCCCGGTGCGAGCTACGTCACAGGCCGGGTCTAGCATGTGCCTATGACTGCCACTGCAGACCGCTCTGATGTCTCGATCATCCTGAACCCAGCTACCGGCGAGGTCGCCGGTGAGGTGCGGTGGACCAACGCCGCCGACGTCCCCCAGATCGCCGCCGGCCTGCGCGAAGCGCAGAAGGAATGGGAGGCCCGCGGCGCGAAGGGCCGCGCCAAGGTGCTCGCCCGCTACGCCGTGTGGCTCGGTGAACACCGCGAGGAGATCGAGAAGCTGTTGATCGCCGAGACCGGTAAGTCGGCGACCGATGCGGCCCAAGAGGTGCCGCTGCTGATCATGATCCTGTCGTACTACATCAAGACCGTGGAGAAGGCCATGGCGCCGGACAGCCGCCCGGCTCCGCTGCCGTTCCTGTCCATCAAGAAGATCGCCGTGCACTACCGGCCGCGTGCCGTCGTCGGCATCATCGCGCCGTGGAACTACCCGGTCGCCAACGCGATGATGGATGCCATCGGTGCGCTGGCCGCCGGTTGCGCGGTCCTGCTCAAGCCGTCCGAGCGGACCCCGCTGACCGCCGAGGTGCTGCTGCGCGGCTGGCTCGACTCCGGCGCGCCCGAGGTGCTCGCCCTGGCCCAGGGCGCACGCGAGGTGTCCGAGGCCGTCATCGACGCCAGCGACTACATCCAGTTCACCGGGTCCAGCGCGACCGGCGCCAAGGTGATGGAACGCGCCGCGCGCCGGCTCACCCCGGTCAGCCTGGAACTCGGCGGCAAGGACCCGATGATCGTCCTTGAGGACGCCGACATCCCGTTGGCCGCCAATGCCGCGGTGTGGGGCGCAATGTTCAACGCCGGGCAGACCTGCGTCTCGGTGGAGCGGGTGTACGTGCTCGAACCGGTCTACGACCAGTTCGTCAACGCGGTCGTGCAGGCCGTCAACAACCTGAAGGTGGGCGCCGGTGACGGCTTTGCCTTCGGCGCGCTGATCGACGAGTCGCAGGTCGCGGTCACCGCCAAGCATGTCGACGATGCGCTGGCCAAGGGCGCCAAGGCGCTCACCGGCGGCAAACGTGCCGACGGCAAGGGCAGCTTCTACCCGCCCACCGTGCTGGTCGACGTCGACCACTCGATGGCCTGTATGACCGAGGAGACCTTCGGTCCGACGCTGCCCATCATGAAGGTGTCCTCCGTCGGCGAGGCGGTCCGACTGGCCAACGACAGCCCGTACGGTCTGAGCGCGGCGGTGTTCTCCAAGGACGTCGACCGGGCCAAGGACATTGCCCTGCAACTGGATTGCGGTGCCGTCAACATCAACGACGTGATCTCCAACCTGATGTGCACCACCGCACCGATGGGCGGCTGGAAGACCTCGGGTATCGGGGCCCGCTTCGGCGGTGGCGACGGGGTGCGCAAGTTCTGCCGCCAGGAGACCGTGGTCGTGCCGCGGACGAATGTGGGTGCGGGCGGCAACTACTACAACAACTCGCTCAAGGCGCTGGCCCGGATGAACAGGATGATGACCAAGATGGCGCTGGCCCGGCCGAAGCGCGCGGCGAAGTAGATCTCTTGCTGTTCACCCGGGCGTCACCGTCCGGTACGTCCGGGTGGATAGCTTCGGCCGGTGACTTTGGATGTTTCCGGCTACGCCGTCCGTGACGATGACGACGACGATCCCGAACTGTTGCTGATGCCCAGCGGCGACGTCGTCGACACCTGGCGCGAGAACTACCCGTACGACGAGCGGATGCAGCGCACCGAGTACGAGGAGCAGAAACGGCTGCTGCAGATCGAACTGCTCAAGCTGCAGAAGTGGAGCCAGGCCAACGGGCTGCGCCACGTCATCGTCTTCGAAGGCCGCGACGCCGCAGGCAAGGGCGGCACCATCAAGCGGTTCATGGAACACCTCAACCCGCGCGGCGCACGCGTGGTCGCGTTGGAGAAGCCGACGGAGAAGGAACGTACCCAGTGGTACTTCCAGCGCTACGTCTACCACCTGCCCCACGCCGGCGAGATCGTGATGTTCGACAGGTCCTGGTACAACCGCGCCGGCGTCGAGCGGGTGATGGGGTACTGCACCCCCAAGCAGCATGCCGAGTTCATCCGCCAGGCCCCGTTGTTCGAGCAGATGCTGGTCAACGACGGCATCAGCCTGACCAAGCTGTGGTTCTCGGTGACCCAGAACGAACAGCGCACCCGCTTCACCATCCGCCAGGTCGACCCGGTCCGGCAGTGGAAGCTGTCCCCGACGGATCTGGCATCGCTGGACAAATGGGACGCCTACACCGCGGCCAAGGAGGACATGTTCGCCTGGACCGATACCGAGACCGCACCGTGGACCGTGGTGAAAAGCAACGACAAGAAACGCGCCCGGATCAACGCGATGCGCCATGTGCTGAGTAAGTTCGACTACGACAACAAGGACTACGAGGTGATCGGGCAGCCCGATCCGCTGATCGTGGGACGCGCGCTATCGGACTGATGTGAAGGGAGTGCCATGCGGTCACTGCTGGCGCTCCTGCTCTGGCTGGTAACCACGGCGCTGCTGGCCGTCACGGTGCCCGCGCTGTGGGCCCAGCAGCACGTGGTCAGCGAGGACGGGTACGCCGACCTGGCGGCCGGTGCAGCGCGCGATCCGGCGCTGCAGCAGCCGATGGCCGCCGAACTGACCGACCAGATCACCGCCGCGACCGGTACCTCCGGCACGCAGGCCACCCTGATCGGTGCCGCGGCCAACGGCTACACCTCAAGCGAGGTATTTCCCGGCCAGTTCGCGGCCGCCAACCGGGTGGTGCACCGGTGGCTGTTCACCGATGACGCCCAGGGCCAGTGGACGGTCGATCTGACGCCGATGCTCGAGGACACCTCGATCAGGCAGACGCTGACCGATTTCGGCGTGCAGGTCCCGGACGGTATGCAGGTCCCGATCACCGCCGACGCCGCAGGCGGTCTTCGACCGGGCCAGCTGCGTCCGGTCGCCGTGTGGGGCCCGTGGGCCAGTATCGGGGTGGCGGTGCTGACCGGGGTGTTCGCCCTGCTGACGCTGGCCGCGTCCCGGCGCCGGGGCAAAATGATTGGCGCGCTTGGTGTTTCGGGCTTGCTGGTCGGCGCGGCGGGGTGGGCCGGCATCGAGATCGGGCGCCGTTACGTCGAGGACGCGCTGAACCGGACGACGGGCAACATCCGCGGTGTCGCCGAGGTGATGGTCGAGCACGCGATCGACAGCATGCACGTCTGGCTGAACCTCACCCTGACCGTCAGCGGTGGTGTGCTGATCATCGGCGTGATCGTGGCGCTGCTGAGCGGATTGGGCGGTGCCCGTCAGGCGGACGGCTTCTCCAAGCGCTGACGCAACTTCTCCATGGCCAGCGCGGTTTTGACATCCAGCGGTGCGCGGTCGCCCTTGGTCAGGGCGGAGGTGATGCCCAGCGCGATGAGGATGTCTGCGGTGGTGATGAAAAGTCCCGCCCAGTACATCCATTTGATGGTGGCGTCGGGTTGGGCGGCGAAGTAGACGATCAGGAAAATCGGCCCGACGATGCCGCACGTCAACGTCATTCCCTGGATGACGAGATAGCGCAGGAACACCGATGATCCGGACATCGGCGTCAGCCTAGCGTCCGCGGCGTCGCTTGCGCAGCCGTTGCCGCGCTGCGTCGTGTTTGCCATAGCCGGGGTTGCGTGACCCGCGCCGGTAGCCGTAGAGGTAGCACCACAGCGGGATCCCGGCGCCGACCAGCGATGCCGCCGCAGCGATGCGGAAGGGCAACAGATGACCCCTGGCATACGGGAATCCGCGGGAGCCGTCATCGAGACCGAAGAATCCGGCGATGGCAGCCCCGATCGCCACGAGCACGAAGAGTTCGGGCCGCCACCGGGTCACGATCAATCCGAAAGCCGTCAGGCACGCCCCCGCCGCCATCAGCCACCAGACGACCGCCGCTGAATGGCGGCCGTCGTATGTCTCGATTTCCCTGGGCGGGGACAGATCTGGCTGCTCGCCGTCGGCGGGGTCGGGGCGTGCGTGCCGGACCTCGGCGGCGTAGATGCGGCCTTTGATCTTGATGAAGGGTGTTTCGAAGTAGGCGTAGCCGACGGCCGCAACGGTGCCGAAGGCGGTGATGACGATGACGTGGTGCCAGCCCATCGGCACCATCGCCAAGGCAAGGCAGCTGACGGCGATGTAGGCGCACGTCCAGTACAGCGCGCGGGCGACGGAACGGCGCGAGGCACAGTCGGCGAAAATTGTGCCGATCGCGGCCACGAAGGCGCCGATCAGGGCGATCTCCGCCCAGTCATCAACCGTCATCGATCTCAGTGATCGAGCGTCCGCCACAGATACCGGTAGATCAGCGCCGCCCGGAACGCGGCCTGCGCGTTGTCGGCCGCCCCGCCGTGCCCGCCCTCGATGTTCTCGTAGTAACTCACCGGGTGCCCGGCCTCCTCCAGCGCCGCGGTCATCTTGCGGGCATGCCCCGGATGCACCCGGTCATCGCGCGTCGAGGTGGTGATCAGGATCGGTGGGTACGTCCGCTCGGCCGAAATATTCTGATAGGGCGAGTATTTCGAGATGAACTCCCAGTCCGCCGGATCATCGGGGTTGCCGTACTCGGCGACCCAGGAGGCGCCGGCCAGCAGCAGGTGGAAGCGCTTCATGTCCAGCAGTGGCACGCTGCACACCAGCGCCCCGAACCGGTCGGGGTAGCGGGTCAGCATGATGCCCATCAGCAGCCCGCCGTTGCTGCCGCCCTGAGCGCCCAGCTTCTCGACGGTGGTGATGCCACGGGCCACCAGGTCGGCCGCCACGGCCGCGAAATCCTCGTCGACCAGGTGGCGGCCTTCGCGCATCGCCTGCGTGTGCCATCTCGGCCCGTACTCGCCACCGCCACGGATATTGGCCAGGGCGTAGGTGCCCCCGCGTGCCAGCCACAACCGGCCGAGCACTCCGTCATAACCCGGTGTGCGCGACACCTCGAAGCCGCCGTACCCGCCGAGCAGGGTCGGACCGGTCGCGCCGGGGCGGCCCACCACGAAATAGGGGATTGCGGTGCCGTCGGCCGAGGTGGCGAAATGCTGGTTCACCTCGATACCCGTCGCATCGAAGAAGCCGGGCGCCTGCTTGATCGCGGTGACGGGCCCGTCGGCCGTGCCGTGCAGCAACTGCGACGGGGTCACGAAACCGCTTGAATCCAGGAAGATCTCGTCACTGTGCGAATCGGCCGCCGCGATCACGGTATTGGAGCTGGCCGGCACCCCGGCCAGCTCCTCGGACGTCCAGGATCCCGGGGTGACGATCTGTACCCGGCTGGCGACGTCGGCCAGCGTCACGACCACCAGCTTGTCGCGGGTCCAGGAGTACTGATGCAGGCTGGTCCGCGCGTCTGGCTCGAACACGACCGTCAGGTTCTTTGTGCCGGCGACGAATTCGTCATAGTCCGCGGCCAGCAGCGACCCCGCCCGGTAGTGGTCCCAGTCGGTGCGCAGTTCGATGAGCAACCAGTCGTGGTGCACCGACACCGAGGCATCGGTCGGTGCATCGATGCGCACCAGTTCTTCGCCGCGCAGCTCGTAGATCTCGTCGTTGAAGAAATCGACCGCCCGGCTGATGAGCGTGCGCTCGTATCCCGGCGTGCGGTCGACTGATGCCGCGACGATGACATCGGCGCGCTCGCCCTCGTACACCGTCACGGCATCGGTCAGTGGGGTGCCGCGCCGCCAGCGCTTGACCAACCGGGCATACCCGGAATCGGTCAGCGACCCCTCGCCGAAGTCGGTGCCGACCAGCAGCGTGTCCGGATCCTCCCAGCTGATCTGGGTCTTCGCCTCCGGCAGTTCGAAACCGTCGGCGACGAACTCGCGTGTGCGCATGTCGAATTCGCGAATGACGACGGCATCGGCACCGCCACGCGACAGGCTGACCAGGGCCAGTGAATGGTCCGGTTCCAGGACGTCGGCGCCGGCCCACACCCAGTTGGTGTCATCGGCGGTGGCGAGCGCGTCGACGTCGATGACGACGTCCCAGTCCGGCTGATCCGTGCGGTAGCTGTCCAGGGTGGTGCGCCGCCACAACCCGCGCGGATTGGCCTCGTCACGCCAGAAGTTGTAGAGATACTCACCGCGGCGCCGGACGTAGGGGATGCGGGCATCGGTGTCGAGGACCTCCAGCGCCTCGGCGCGCATCGCCTCGAAATAGGCATCACCCAACTCGGCCAGCGTCGGTTCGTTGTGTCGGCGCACCCAGTCCAGGGCGCCGTCGCCGGTGACGTCTTCCAGCCAGACATGCGGGTCTTCCTGGGCGAGCGGAGCGACGGGTGGATCTATAGCCATGTGCTCATTCATACCGTGCGCGTAACCTGAAGACATGACCAGCCGAGCCCTGATCACCGCGCCCGCGGCGGAGCTTCTGAGCACATTGCAGAAACAGCACGGGGCGTTGATGTTTCATCAATCCGGTGGATGCTGTGACGGGTCGTCGCCGATGTGTTACCCCGACGGTGACTTCATCGTCGGCGACCGCGACATCCTGCTCGGCGTGCTCGACGTGGGCGACGGGGTGCCGGTGTGGATCTCCGGACCGCAGTTCGACGTCTGGAAGCACACCCAGTTGATCATCGATGTGGTGCCCGGCCGCGGCAGCGGCTTCAGCCTGGAATCTCCGGAGGGCAAGCGGTTCCTCAGCCGCGGGCGGGTGTTCACCGACGAGGAGAACGCCGAACTCGGGCCGCCGATCACCGGCGCCATGTACGAGGCCGGGCAGCGCCCGGTCGACGAGCAGACCAGGATCGTCGCCGAAGCTGCCGAGGCCTGCCCGGTGCCGGGGCTCACGCGCTGAACTTTTCTGTTTCATGTGTTCAGATGGACACATGAAACGACTGGCGGTGGGGCTGTGCGTCGCCCTGCTCGCCGGCTGCAGCGCGGCGTCCCAGGACGGCACCACCGATCAGATCGTGCTGTCCGACGGCTACGAACTGGGCGGCTACAACCCCGTCAACGGATACGCCGAGTCCGGCGTCTCACCGCTGTACGACGGACTGTTCCGTCCGGCCGCCGACACCGACACCGAGCTGCCCGATCTGGTTCCGGCCCTCGCCGGTCGGGAACCCGAACCGGCGGGACCCAACCGCTGGCGCATCCCGCTGCGCACCGGCGTGGTGTTCTCCGACGGCAGTGCCCTCGATTCGGCCGATGTCGTGGCCACCTATGACGCGGTGCGCGACCCGGCCGTCGCCTCGGAGATCTCGACGTCCATCGCGCCGATCATCGACATCGCCGCCGACGGACCCGACGCCGTCACGGTCGTCCTGAACACCGCCGCAGACCCGCGGCCCTATCTGCTGCTGGGCATCCTGCCGTCGGAGAAGATCGAGGCGGCACCGGCCGCGGACTGGGCCGTGAACACCGAACCGGTGGGTACCGGGCCCTACCGGCTGGAAAGCCTGCGGCCCGATCAGGCCGTCATGGTCGCCCGCGAGGACTACTGGGGCGAACCGGCCCAGCTGAAAAGGGTGGTCTACACCTACACCCCGGACGCCAACGCCCGCGCACAGGCCATGATCTCCGGCGCGGTCGACGGCACCAGCCTGCCGCCGCGGCTGCTCGACGCCATCGAATCCGACGGGATCCGCACCGTCGGTGTCGCCTCGGCGGACTGGCGCGGTATCGCGCTGCCGGCCGGTAATGCGTTCACCGCGGACGTGGCCGCCCGCTCGGCGATGAACATCGGCGTCGACCGCGAGGCGCTGGTGCGCGATGTGCTGGTGGGCTACGGCCGGCCGGCCGGCACCCCGGTCGCCACCGTCTACGGCCGGGCCCACGACCCGGCGGCCGAGTTCCGGTTCGACGCCGACGGTGCCCGGCGTCTGCTCGACGCCGCCGGTTGGCGGGTCGGTGCCGACGGTGTTCGCGAAAAGGGCGGAGCGCGAGCACAATTCGAGGTGCTCTACAACGCCCAGGACACCCTGCGGCGCGATCTGGCGGTGGCCTTCGCCGCCGCGATGCGCCCGCTCGGGGTCGACGTCAGCCCGCGCGGCACCAGTTGGGATGAGATCGACACCCGGTTCGGCGACAGCGCGGTGGTGCTCGGCGGCGGCTCGACGCCCTACAGCATCGACGCCCAGGTCTATGACACCCTGCACACCCGGGTCGCCGATTCCTCGCCGTATGCCAACCCCGGCAACTTCACCGCGCCGGGCCTCGACGAGCTGCTGGAGCGGGCGAGTGCGGCGCCGTCGGGGGCGGCCAAGGACGAGCTGTACCGCCGGATCCAGTCCACCTACGTCGCCGCGCCGTCGCAGGTGTTTTTGGTGTTCGTCGATCACGCCTACGGCTACCGCGATCTGGGCTGGCAGCAGAGCGCGCCCATCCTGGAACCGCATTCGCACGGGGTCGGGTGGGGCCCCTGGTGGAATCTGGCCGCATGGCGCCGTTGAGACTGCTCGGCATCCGCATCGGTGTCGCCGTCCCGCTGACCATCGCGATCTCGGCGGCCATGTTCTGGGTCGCGTCGCGGTCTCCGTTCGATCCGCTGGCCGCCTATCTGGGCGGCAACTATCAGTTCGCCACCGAGTCGCAGCGCGCGGCGATGCGGGCGGCCTACGGCACCGACGTGCCGTGGTGGCAGGCGTGGTGGCGGTGGCTCGGCGGTCTGGTCCGCGGCGACCTCGGTTTCTCCTCCACGCAGTCGCAGCCGGTGACCACCGTGCTGGCCGAACGCATGCCGTTCACACTGATGTTGTCGGGCGCGGCGCTGGTGTCCGCGGCGGTGGTGGCGATCCTGCTCGGTGCCGTGGCCGGCATGCGCCGCGGTGGCTGGGTGGACCGCTGCTGTACCGGCCTGGCGGTGGTGTTCGCCGCGGTTCCCCCGTTCGTGGTCGCGATGGCGCTGGTGATGGCGGTGGCCGTGGGGCTGCGCTGGCTGCCGGCATCGGGCGCCGCCGCGCCGGGGGCCGACTACACCGTCGCCGGGGTGGTGCACCACGGCATCCTGCCGTGGCTGGCGCTGACGGTGTCGATGATCCCGTGGCTGCTGTTGACCATGCGCGCCGCGGTGGCGGCCGGTGTCGAATCCGACGCGGTGCGCGCCGCCCGCGCCCGCGGGGTGCACGGCTGGGCATTGTTGCGCGGGCACGTGGCCCCGGTGTCGGTGCTGCCGACGCTGGCGCTGTTGGGCACCCGACTGCCGGAACTGATCGCCGGCGCGGCGATCGTCGAGACCGTCTTCGGCTGGCCCGGCATGGCCGCGGTGCTGGTGCAATCGGCTGCGGCCCTGGACTTCCCGCTGCTGGCGGCGCTGACGGTGGGAGCCGCCCTGGCGGTGCTGGCCGGTTCGGCCCTCTCGGATGCGGCCGCCGTCGCCATCGATCCGCGGGTGAGGATCCGGGCATGAGGGCGCGTACACCGTGGATCCTGTTGGCGCTCATGGCGTTCGCCGCGGTCGCGATCCCGCTGGCGGCCGGCGAGCAGGTCGCCGACTTCTCCGCGGCACTGCGTCCACCAAGTGCGGCGCACTGGGCCGGCACCGACCACTCGGGCTACGACCTGCTGGTGCGCACCGCTGAGGGACTGCGGGTTTCACTGGTGATCGCGGCGATCTGCGCGGTGGCGGCATCGCTGCTGGGGCTGCTCGTCGGGGTCGCCGCGGCCGTGTTCGGTGGCTGGTTCGACGCCGTGGTGATGCGGTTGGTCGACGGTGTCAACGCGTTGCCGCACCTGGTGGTGGGCATCGTCATCGCCGCGATGTGGCGCGGCGCGCCGCTGGCGATCATCGCCTCGATAGCCGTGACGCACTGGCCCGCGGTGGCCCGCGTGGTGCGCGCCGAACTGCTCGCGGTGGCCGATGCGGGCTGGGTGCAGACGTCGCGGCTGGCGGGCGCATCCCGGTGGTTCATCGCACGCCGGCATCTGCTGCCCGCCGTCACCGGTCAGGCGCTCGTCGCCATGATCATGCTGCTACCGCACGCGGTGTGGCACGAGTCGACGCTGTCGTTCCTGGGCGTGGGACTGTCCCCGGACCGGGCCAGTCTGGGCACCCTGCTCAGCGAGGCGCGCGGTGCCGTCCTCAGCGGTGCGTGGTGGACGCTGGCGGTGCCGGGGACGGCGCTGGTGCTGACCGCACTGGCCTTCGCCGGTGCCGGCGCATCGGCCCGGCGACGGCACCGAGCACCCGTGGGGCAGGTGTGGTGACCGGGGCGAGGTTGGACGCGCTGACCGTGGACATCGCCATCCGTCGCGGCCGCGGTGCGGCGCGGGTGCGGGTGCTCGACGAAGTCCACCTCGACGTGCCGGCCGGATCGGTGACCGCGCTGGTGGGCGAGTCCGGGTGCGGTAAGTCGCTGGTCGCCGCGGCCCTGACGGGGTTGATGCCGCCGGGCGCGGTGGTGACCGGCCGGGTGTTCGTCGGCGAGCAGGAGGTCGGCGCGGGTGACGAGAAACATTGGCGCGCACTGCGTGGGCGACACATCGGGTTGGTCCCGCAGTCCGCGGCCACGTCGTTCACCCCGGTGCGGACGGTGGGTTCGCAGCTCGCCGAGATCTGCGCCCGTCTGCAGGCGGACCGCACACCGGCCCAGCTGTGCCAGGCCGTCGCGCTGCCGGCCGATACGCCGCACCGCTATCCGTTCGAGCTGTCCGGGGGGATGGCCCAGCGTGCGGCGATCGCGGCCGCCCTGGCGGGACGTCCGGGCCTGCTGCTGGCCGATGAACCGACCTCGGCCCTGGACCCCGACAACGCCGCGCTGGTGTGGCGGCTGCTCGGCGAGGCCGCCGCGGACGGTGCCGCCGTGCTGGTGATCACCCACGACATGCCCGCGCTGCTGCGATCCGCGGTGTGCGCCGATATCGCGGTGATGCGCAACGGTCGGATGCTGCGCCAGTCGCCGCTCGTCGATGCGGCGGCCGACGCCGATCCCTATACCCGTGCTCTGCTGCAGACGGTGCCCACGTGATCTCGGCGCGGCGGATCACGGTCCGGTTCGGCACCCGGACCGTGCTCGACGCCGTCGACCTCGACGCCCCGGCCGGCACGATCACCGGGGTCAGCGGAGAATCCGGAAGCGGCAAGACGACCCTGCTGCGGGTGCTGGCCGGATTACAGCGACCCGATGCCGGGCAGGTCAGGTATGGCGGTGAGCCCAGCGCACCCCGCGGATCGGTCGCGCTGTTGGCCCAGCATCCGCGTCTGGTGTGCAACCCGCGCTGGACGCTGCGCGACATCATCGCCGAACCCGTCGCGATCCGCGGCGGCCGCGCCGATGTCGAGACGCTGGCCGCCCGGGTGGGGCTGGACGCGCAGTTGCTCGCGCGCTACCCGGCCCAGGTGAGCGACGGGCAATTACAGCGGGCGTGTCTGGGGCGGGTGCTCGCGCAGCGGGCGGGCACGGTGTTGTGCGACGAACCCACCGCGATGCTCGATCCGATCGCGACGGCCGCGGTGGTGGCGCTGCTGCGCCAGATCGCCGCCGACGGCGCCGCCGTCGTCCTGGTCAGCCACGACCCGGATCTCGTCGCGGCACTCGCCGACCGGCGGGTCAGCCTTTGGCGGACTTCTCCAACGTGAACTGGACGACGTCGATCTGGCCGTTGCGGAACAGGTCGGCGCAACCGACCAGGTACTTCATGTACCGGTCGTAGACCTCTTGGGACTGGATCTCGATGGCCTCCTCGCGGCGCGCCTGCAGCGCCTCGGCCCAGTGGTCCAGCGTGATCGCGTAGTGCGGTTGCAGCGAATGCTCACGGGTCAGGGTGAAACCGCCCTCGGCCGAGTAGTCCTTCACCATGTCGATGGACGGCAGCCGCCCACCCGGGAAGATCTCCTCGGCGATGAACTTCGCGAAGCGGATGCCCTCCATGGTCAGCGGCAGACCCTTGGCCTGCGCCGCCTCGCGGCTGTAGTTGCAGATGCTGTGCAGCAGCATCACGCCGTCGTCGGGCAGCGCCTCGTAGGTCATCCGGAAGAAGTCGCGATAGCGATCGAATCCGAAGTGCTCGAACGCGCCGATCGACACGATGCGGTCGACCTGTTCACCGAACTGTTCCCAGCCCTGCAGCAGGACCCGGCGGTCGCGGGCGGAGTCCATCGCATCGAAGCTGCGTTGCACGTGCTCGGCCTGATTCTTCGACAGGGTCAGACCCACGACGTTGACGTCGTATTTCTCCACCGCCCGGCGCGTGGTGGCACCCCAGCCGCAGCCGATGTCGAGCAGCGTCATGCCTGGTTGGAGGCCGAGTTTGCCCAGCGCAAGGTCGATCTTGGCCAACTGGGCCTCTTCCAGCGTCATGTCCTCGCGCTCGAAGTACGCGCAGCTGTAGGTCTGGGTGGGGTCCAGGAACAGCCGGAAAAAGTCGTCTGACAGGTCGTAATGGGCTTGAACGTCCTCGAAGTGAGGCGCCATGTGCTTCGGCATGATGTTGCCTTCCTGGTCGCGGTGCGACACACCTAAAGGTATTCGGAGCAGCCGAAGACCCGGACGGGTTTTTGCTCGACGGGGCGTACCCATATTGCCAGCATCTCAATCTCTGTCCGCCCGGCGACCCCGATAAGGTGGTATCCGTGACTCACTATGACGTCGTCGTACTCGGAGCCGGACCCGGCGGATATGTGGCGGCCATCCGTGCTGCCCAACTCGGCCTCAACACCGCGATCGTCGAACCCAAGTACTGGGGCGGCGTCTGCCTGAATGTCGGGTGCATCCCGTCCAAGGCGCTGCTGCGCAACGCCGAACTGGCGCACATCTTCACCAAGGAGGCCAAGACCTTCGGCATCACCGGTGAGGCCAGCTTCGACTTCGGGGCCGCCTTCGACCGCAGCCGCAAGGTCGCCGACGGCCGCGTCGCCGGCGTGCACTTCCTGATGAAGAAGAACAAGATCACCGAGATCCACGGCTACGGCAAGTTCACCGACGCCAACACCATCGCAGTTGATCTGAACGACGGTGGCACCGAGACCGTCACCTTCGACAACGCCATCATCGCCACCGGGTCCTCGGTGCGCCTGGTGCCCGGCACCTCGCTGAGCGAGAACGTCGTCACCTACGAGAAGCAGATCATGACCCGGGAGCTGCCCGGATCGATCATCATCGCCGGCGCCGGTGCCATCGGCATGGAGTTCGCCTACGTGATGAAGAACTACGGCGTCGACGTCACCATCGTGGAGTTCCTGCCGCGCGCGCTGCCCAACGAGGACGCCGAGGTCTCCAAGGAGATCGAGAAGCAGTACAAGAAGCTGGGCGTGAAGATCCTGACCGGCACCAAGGTGGAGTCCATCGAGGACTCCGGTGACGAGGTCACCGTCACCGTCAGCAAGGACGGCAAGACCGAGGAGCTGAAGGCCGACAAGGTGCTGCAGGCCATCGGCTTCGCGCCCAACATCGAGGGCTACGGGCTGGAGAACACCGGGGTCGCGCTGACCGAGCGCAAGGCCATCGACATCGACGACCACATGCGCACCAGCGTGGGCCACATCTACGCCATCGGTGATGTGACCAGCAAGCTGCAGCTGGCCCACGTCGCCGAGGCACAGGGCGTGGTGGCCGCCGAGACCATCGGGGGTGCCGAGACGCTAACGCTGGGCGACTATCGGATGATGCCGCGCGCCACGTTCTGCCAGCCGCAGGTGGCCAGCTTCGGTCTGACCGAGCAGCAGGCCCGCGACGAGGGCTACGACGTCAAGGTCGCCAAGTTCCCGTTCACCGCCAACGGCAAGGCGCACGGTCTGGCCGATCCGACCGGCTTCGTCAAGCTGATCGCCGACACCAAGTACGGCGAGCTGCTGGGCGGGCACCTGATCGGGCCCGATGTCTCTGAGCTGCTGCCCGAGCTGACACTGGCGCAGAAGTGGGATCTGACGGTCAACGAGCTGACCCGCAACGTGCACACCCACCCGACGTTGTCGGAGGCGTTGCAGGAAGCCATCCACGGCCTGGCCGGCCACATGATCAACTTCTGACGGAGGCTGTGTGCCGTCCCGGGCAGTGATCGTCGCCGCGATCGGCGGATTGGTCATCGGCCACATGCTGTGGCTGCTGGCCATCTCGCTGGCGATCAACACCAGCGATGTGCCGTTCTGGGTGTTGGTCGTGTCCGGGGTGATCGTCGTGCTGGCCGCGGCCGTGGCGGCGCTGGGCTGGCGCGCTCATCAGCGCCAGGACCGGGTGTGGACGGCGTTCCTGTGGTCGGTGCCGGTGGCGCCGGTGCTGCTGACCCTCACCGTGCTGGGTGTGACTTACCTGTAGCTCGCGCACTTTCAGGACGCTGCGTAGCGAATTTGTGACAATGTCCCCGTGGGCGACGGGGGACGCAGTGACCTGCTGGTTCAGTGGTGGCGCCAGCGCGACGACTATCAGTGGCGGATCGAGTTCCTGCGTGCCCGGGGGTTGCTGCCGATCCTGCGGTGGATGATCGCCGGCATCGGCACGATCATGGGGTTGCTCGGTGCCCTGAACGCATTCATGCCGCCGGTCAACGACACCCCGCTGATCCGGATCGGCTGGGCCGTGGTGTCGATCGGTTCGCTGGCCTGGTCCGCGCGCTGGGTGCTGCGGCCGTGGCCCACCGAACGCACCTCCGCGGCGCTGGTGGTCGGCGTCGACATCCTGATGACGCTGTCGGCGCTGCTGTTCGGCGATCCCAGCCTGGCCATGTCCGGGATCTTGATCCTGTTGTGCGCCGGCGGCTACGTGGTCTTCTTCCACGGTCCGCGACTGCACGTGGCCCACATCCTGTGGTGCACCGCCTCGGTCATCGGCATCGCGACGTGGATGGTCCTCTCGGACTACGGCCTGCAGGTCGCGGTGTCGCGAGCGGTCATCGCCCTGGCGGTGACGGTGTGCGTCCTGCCGGCGCTGCAGTTCGGGTTCTGGTTGCTCCAGGGCAGTTCCATCCAGTCGCTGACCGATCCGCTGACCGAACTGACCAATCGCCGCGGGTTGGAGTTCGCGGTGCGCCGGCTCAACGAGGGTGCTGCCGCGGGTACCGATCTGTGCGCGCTGCTCATCGACGTCGACGGATTCAAATGGGTCAACGACAACCTCGGGCACGCGGTCGGTGATGAGGTGTTGATCCGCACGGCGCGCCGGATCCGCGCCAGTGTCTGCCCGCACGCGGTGGTGGTGCGCTGGGGTGGTGAGGAGTTCCTAGTGGTGGACCGGATCCCGGCCGGGCAGGTCGAGGTCGTCGCCGAGCGGATCCGGGCGGCCGTCGCCGCGCCCGCCGAGCCTGCCGTCACCGTCAGCATCGGTGTGGCCGTGTGCGTCGAGTTGGACTCCGGGCTCGGGGACGTCATCCCGGCCGCCGACCGGGCGATGTACGAGGCCAAGGCGCTCGGCGGTGACCGGGTGGTGGCCTCCAGCGCATTGTGCTGAGTGCGCGGTTGCCGGTCAGTCGGGGAAGTCCAGCGGGATCCGCAGCGTCTCCATGGTGGCGGCCAGCGCATCGTATTGCCCTGCCAGCGTGCAGAATTCGATGATCTGCGCGCGGTTGTACAGCTTGGACAGCGCGGTCCAGGTCTCGGCCGACATCGATCGGGTGATGACGAACTCGTCGGTTGCGGCGATCAGCACCCGTTGATGCGGGGCCAGTCCCTCGGCGTCGGGACCCTCGAAGATCGCGGCCTGGATGTCGGCGGTCAGCCCACGGCTGCGCGCGAGCCGGCGATGCTGTTGCAGCTCGTACTCGCAGTTGCGCAGGTGTCCCACCCGCAGGATCACCAGTTCGGCGTCCTTGCGGTCCAGCTTGCCCGCATACAGCAGGTAACCCGAGAACGGCAGCCAGGCCAGGAACAGCAACCGGTGCTGGCCGAGCACGTTGAACAGGTGGAACTTGGGGGCGCGGATGCCGCGGGCGCCGATCTTGGCGATGGCCCAGTTCAGCGGGCCGAGCTCACGGAATCCGCCGGGCGGGATACGGGCAGGGGCGGTATCGGCGCTCACGGACCCGAGTCTAGGTACTGCGCACCAGATACGGGGACACCGTGCTGCGGTGCTCGTCGAGGTCGAGCGCCTTGCCCAACGCCGGGAAGGCCCGCTGTGGGCAGTTGTCGCGCTCGCAGACCCGGCAGCCCGCGCCGATCGGGGTGGCCGAGACGGTGGGGTCGCCGGCCAGGTCCAGGCCCTCGGAGTAGACCAGCCGGTGCGCATGGCGCAGTTCGCAGCCCAGCCCGATCGCGAAGGTCTTGCCGGGCTGGCCGTAACGCGCCGCTCGCCGTTCCACGGTGCGAGCCACCCACATGTAGTGGCGCCCGTCGGGCATCTGGGCGATCTGCACCAGGATCTTGCCGGGGTTGGCGAAGGTCTCGTAGACGTTCCACAGCGGGCAGGTGCCGCCGCTGGAGGAGAAGTGAAATCCGGTGGCCGACTGACGTTTCGACATGTTGCCCGCCCGGTCGACCCGGACGAAGGACAGCGGCACGCCGCGCATGTCGGGGCGCTGCAGCGTCGACAACCGGTGCGCGATCGTCTCGTAGGACACCGCGTAGAACGCCGACAGTCGCTCGACGTCGTAGCGGAAGCTGCCGGCGATCTCATGGAACTGCCGATAGGGCAGCACGATGGCCGCGGCGAAGTAGTTGGCCAGGCCCAGCCGGGCCAGCGTGCGCGACTCGTCGCTGGTGAACTTGCCGTCGGCGACCAGCTTGTCGATCAGGTCGCCGAACTCCAGGAAGCCGAGTTCGGCGGCGAGCCGGAACACGTACTGGCCGCTGGACAGGTGGCCGCCGAGCTCCAGGGTGCGGGTCTCGGTGTCGAAGCGGTGCAGCACGCCCTCGCCCAGATCGGTGCGGCGCACGATGCGCACCCCGTGCACGCGGGTCAGCCGGTCGGACAGTTCACGGGTCAACTCGGCGCGGTGCATGCGCATCCGGATGGTGAGGTCCTCGGCGGCGGTATCGAGCTCGTGCAGGTAATTCTGCCGCTGATAGAAGTAGTCGCGCACCTCCTCATGCGGCATGGTGATCGCGCCGGATCCCGATTCGGAGGCGCTGAACCGGCCCTCGGTGGCCGCGGCCAGCTGGGTGGTGGTCAGGCGATAGCGCTGGTGCAGATTGACCATGGCGCGGGCGATCTGGGGATGGGCGCTGACGACATCGGCGAGTTCGGCGGGATCGATGTCGACGTCGAGGTCACGGTCCAGGGTGACCTCGCGCAGCTCGGCGACCAGTCGGGTGTCGTCCTGGGAGGCGAAGAATCCGGCGTCCACGCCGAACACCTCGGTGATCCGCAGCAGCACCGACACCGTCAGCGGCCGTACGTCGTGCTCGATCTGGTTCAGATAGCTGGGGGAGATGTCGAGCATCTGGGCCAGCGCGGCCTGGCTGAAGCCCCGCTCGCGGCGCAGCTGGCGCACCCGCGATCCGACGAAGGTCTTGGCCATCGCACCAGCCTAAGCCGTTGCAAATGTTGGCTTTGCATTGTTCGCAGACCATATTGGAAACATGACCGGCTTGGCCAAGACCATGATGCCCGTACCCGATCCGCACCCCGATGTGTTCGATACGCAGTGGCCGCTGCGCGTCGCCGACGTCGACCGCGCCGGCCGGCTGAAGTTCGACGCCGCCACCCGCCACATCCAGGACATCGGCTCGGACCAGCTGCGCGAGATGGGTTATGAGGAGACCCATCCGCTCTGGATCGTGCGCCGCACCATGGTCGATCTGATCGAGCCGATCGAGTTCAAGGACATGCTGCGGCTGCGGCGGTGGTGTTCGGGCACCTCGAACCGCTGGTGCGAGATGCGGGTCCGCATCGACGGACGCAAGGGCGGGCTGATGGAATCCGAGGCGTTCTGGATCAACATCAACCGCGAGACGCAGGGTCCCGCGCGCATCTCCGACGACTTCCTGGCCGGCCTGCAGCGCACCACCGACGTGAATCGGCTGCGCTGGAAGACCTACCTGAAGGCCGGTAGCCGCGAGGATGCCGACGAGGTGCGCCCGTACCCGGTGCGGGTCAGCGATATCGACATCTTCGACCACATGAACAACTCGGTGTACTGGAGCGTCGTCGAGGACTACCTCGCCACCGAGCCCGAACTGCTCAAGAACCCGCTGCGGGTCACCATCGAGCATGATCTGCCGGTGGCGCTGGGCGACCGGCTGGAGATCATCAAGCACACCCACCCGGCAGGCTCGACCGACAAGTTCGGGTCGGAGCTCGCCGATCGCACTGTTACAACGCTCACATATGCCGTCGGCGACGAGACGAAAGCGGTGGCATCGGTCTTCGCGCTGTGATCGACCAGTTTTAACAGTACGGGCGTACTGACCAGCGGATATCGGCTACCGGCGAGTAGCTTCTGAACCGGTAAAGTGCCAAGGCTTCTTCGCAAGATTAGCAAATTGGCATGACCGGTTGGAGAAAATTGGCAGGTTAAACGGGTGGACCTGCGGATATTTGATGAGGCATCCTCGGTCTATCAGCTCAGCGAAACCGCTGCAGCGTTAACAGATAACGCCGAGTTGGCCACTATCGAAGGAGCAGCCATGTCCACCGTTGGCACGCCGAAGAGCCCGGAACAGATCCAGCACGACTGGGACCACAACCCACGCTGGAAGGGCGTCTCGCGCACCTACACCCCGGCCGACGTCATCGCGCTGCAGGGCACCGTCGTCGAGGAGAACACCTTGGCCCGCCGCGGCGCGGAGGTGCTCTGGGAGCAGCTGCACGAGATGGACTTCGTCAACGCGCTCGGCGCGCTGACCGGTAACCAGGCCGTCCAGCAGGTCCGCGCCGGCCTGAAGGCCATCTACCTGTCGGGTTGGCAGGTCGCCGGTGACGCCAACCTGTCCGGCCACACCTACCCCGACCAGAGCCTCTATCCGGCCAACTCCGTGCCCCAGGTGGTGCGCCGCATCAACAACGCGCTGATGCGCGCCGACCAGATCGCCAAGGTGGAGGGCGATCGCTCGGTGGAGAACTGGCTGGCCCCGATCGTGGCCGACGGTGAGGCCGGTTTCGGCGGCGCGCTCAACGTCTACGAGCTGCAGAAGGCGATGATTGCCGCCGGTGTCGCTGGTTCGCACTGGGAGGACCAGCTGGCCTCGGAGAAGAAGTGCGGCCACCTCGGTGGCAAGGTGCTGATCCCGACCCAGCAGCACATCCGCACCCTGACCTCGGCGCGTCTGGCCGCCGACGTGGCCGATGTCCCGACCCTGGTCATCGCCCGCACCGATGCCGAGGCCGCGACCCTGATCACCTCCGATGTGGACGAGCGCGATCAGCCGTTCATCACCGGTGACCGCACCGCCGAGGGCTTCTACCGGGTGAAGAACGGCCTGGAGCCGTGCATCGCCCGCGCCAAGGCCTACGCGCCGTACGCCGACCTCATCTGGATGGAGACCGGCACCCCGGACCTGGAGCTGGCCAAGAAGTTCGCCGAAGGCGTCAAGAGCGAGTTCCCCGACCAGATGCTGTCCTACAACTGCTCGCCGTCGTTCAACTGGCGCAAGCACCTGGACGACGACACCATCGCGAAGTTCCAGCGCGAGCTGGGTGCGATGGGCTTCAAGTTCCAGTTCATCACGCTGGCCGGCTTCCACGCCTTGAACTACTCGATGTTCGACCTGGCTCACGGCTACGCCCGCGAGCAGATGAAGGCCTACGTCGAGCTGCAGGAGCGCGAGTTCGCCGCCGAGGAGCGCGGTTACACCGCGACCAAGCACCAGCGTGAGGTGGGCGCCGGTTACTTCGACAAGATCGCCACCACGGTGGATCCGAACAGCTCGACCACCGCGCTGGCCGGTTCGACCGAAGAGGGTCAGTTCCACTGAGTCATGAGTTGATAGCGTCAGGCCTCGTCCGCCACCTGCGGGCGGGGCCTGACGCCGTTTTTCGGGGATGAGGAGAAGCAGTGGGTATCGAGCGGGTCGGCGTCATCGGCGCCGGGCAGATGGGTGGCGGTATCGCCGAGGTGTGCGCCAAGGCCGGCGCCCAGGTGGTCGTCTACGAGCCGGCCGCGGAGTATCTCGACGCGGGCAAGGCGCGCATCACGGCGTCGCTGGATCGCGCGGCCGCCAAGGGAAAGCTCAGCGAGGCCGACCGGGATGCCGCGCTGGCCCGGCTGTCGTTCACCACCGACATGGCCGAGATGGCCGACCGCCAGCTGGTGATCGAGGCGATCATCGAGGACGACACCGTCAAGACCAAGGTCTTCGCCCAGCTCGACGAGATCGTCACCGACCCCGACGCGGTGCTGGCGTCGAACACCTCCAGCATCCCGATCATGAAGATCGCCGCGGCCACCAAGAATCCCCAGCGCGTGCTCGGTCTGCACTTCTTCAACCCGGTGCCGGTGCTGCCGCTGGTCGAGCTGATCTCCACGCTGGTCACCAGCGACGCGGCGATCGAACGCACCCAGCAGTTCGCCGCCGAGGCGCTGGGCAAGCAGGTCGTGCGCTGCGGGGACCGGTCCGGGTTCGTCGTCAACGCCCTGCTGGTGCCCTACCTACTCGCGGCCGTCCGCATGGTCGAGTCCGGGTTTGCCTCGGTCGAGGATGTCGACAAGGCCGTCGTCGGCGGGTTGTCCCACCCGATGGGACCGCTGCGGCTGTCGGACCTGGTCGGCCTGGACACCCTCAAGCTCATCGCCGACAAGATGTACGAGGAGTTCAAGGAGCCGCTGTACGGCCCGCCGCCGCTGCTGCTGCGCATGGTCGAGGCCGGTCAGCTGGGCAAGAAGTCGGGCCAGGGATTCTATACATACTGAGCACGACTAATAAGTTAGCTAGGCTAATCTAGGGTACAGTCAAACGGCACGGTGCGGGGGCACCCTCTCTGTCGGGTCCACGACCGCATCCATTTGTAGGGACACAAAGGATAGCTTTCGTATGTCAAAAGTTGAGTCCGAGCTGGAGCCGTACTACGAGGAATCGCAGTCGATCTACGACATCTCGAACGATTTCTTCGCACTGTTCCTCGGACCCACCATGGGTTACACGTGCGGGTATTACGAGCGCGATGACATGACGCTCGACGAGTCGCAGAACGCCAAGTTCGACCTCGCGCTCGGCAAGCTCGCACTGGAGCCGGGGATGACGCTGCTCGACATCGGCTGTGGCTGGGGTGGTGCGCTGGAACGCGCGATCACCCAGTTCGACGTCAACGTCATCGGCATCACGCTGAGCAAGGCGCAGTCCGAGTACGCCCGTGAGCGGCTGGCCAAGATCGAGACCAACCGTTCCGTGGAGATCCGGCTGCAGGGCTGGGAGGAGTTCGACGAGCCCGTCGACCGCATCGTGTCGATCGGCGCCTTCGAGGCCTTCAAGGCCGAGCGTTACCCGCTGTTCTTCGAGCGCGCATACAACATCCTGCCCAGTGACGGCCGGATGCTGTTGCACACGATCCTGGCGCACACCCAGGAGTTCTTCCGGACCAACGGCATCAAGGTCACCCTGAGCGACCTGAAGTTCATGAAGTTCATCGGCGAGGAGATCTTCCCCGGTGGGCAGCTGCCGGCCGTCGAGGACATCGAGAAGCTGGCCGCAGACTCCGGTTTCGACCTGCAGCGCATCCACCTGTTGCAGCCCCACTACGCCCGCACGCTGGACATGTGGGCCACGAACCTGGAAGCCGCCAAGGACGAGGCGATCGCCATGCAGGGCCAGGAGGTCTACGACCGGTACATGAAGTACCTGGTCGGTTGCGCCGATTTCTTCCGCCGCGGCATCACCAACATCGGCCAGTTCACCCTGGTCAAGTAGGCGCGGCTAGGCCTGCGCCAGTCGCTTCTTCTCCGCCTCGACGTCGAACTCGGCCGGCGGCCAGGTCAGGTCCATGCTCTTGAGTGCCTCGATCAACAGCTCCAGCACGGCAAGTCGGCTGTACCACTTGCGATTACACGGCACGATGTACCACGGCGCGTAATCGGTCGACGTCTTGTCCAGCATGGCCTGATAGGCCTGCTGGTACAGCGGCCATTTCAGCCGTTCGTCGATATCGGCGGGGTTGTACTTCCAGTACTTGTCGGGCCGGTCCAGTCGCTCGGCCAGCCGCTGCTTCTGTTCGTCGAGTGAGACGAACATGGCGACCTTGACGATGGTGGTGCCGGATTCGACCAATTCCTTCTCGAAGGCGTTGATCTCGTCATAGCGCGCACCCCACACATCCGGTGGCACCAGGTTGTGCACCCTGACGATCAGTACGTCCTCATAGTGTGACCGGTCGAAGACCCCGATGTGCCCGGCGGCCGGCAGCGCCTTGTTGATCCGCCACAGGTAATGGTGTGACAGCTCTTCCTCGGTGGGCTTACCGAAGCTCTTGTATTGAATGCCCTGCGGGTTGCCCGCTCCCACAACGTGTTTGACGATGCCGCCCTTGCCTGCGGTGTCCATGCCCTGCAACACCAGCAACACCGAGCGGTGGTCGCCGCTGCGGCTGTTGGCATACAGCATCTCCTGCAACCCCGCGAAGCGTTCGTTGCGTTCGGCGTGCAGCGCGGGGGCATCGGACTTCGACCCGGTGAAACCGGGCGTCGCGTCGGCGTCGATATCGGAGACCAGATCACCGGGTCGGAACCGGAGGTAGGTGTGCGGCTCGTGGCTCCACAGCTTCGACAGTTCGGACTTGTTGTCTGGGGTCACAGCACGCTAGTCAAGCAGGTGGGACGGCAGTACGGGGGAGGGATGAGGCTGCGAGTTGAACTTCTCCAGCGATCCGCCGACCTCGACGATGCCGCGCAGCGCGCTCCACGACAGCATCGTCAGATAGTCGATCAGCTGCTCGGTGCTCATCCGGGGGTTCTGCATCCACGAGTGGGTGGACAGCTGCACCCCGCCGACGATGTGGAATGCCCACGTTTCCGCCCCGCCGGTGTCCATGCCGACGGCCTGCATGCGCCGGCGCAACATGACCGCGAGCATCCGGGCGATGATCTGCTCGGAATCGTTGACCGCCTTGGTCCGGCTCGACGAGTTGTTGGACATGACGAACCGGTACGGCTCGGGTTCGGCGGCGACCGTGTCGACATAGACCCGGATGACTTCACGCACCAACGCGTAACCGTCCAGATCAGATGACAGCGCCGCCGCCATGTTCGGGATCAGCGTCGTTTGCGCGAATCGCATCATCACCGCAGTGGTGAGATCGGTCTTGTCGACGAAGTAGCGATACAGCACGGTCTTGGAAACACCGATCTCCGCGGCGATCTCGTCCATGCTGACGTTTGCGCCGCGGGCCCGGATGGCCTCCAGCGTGCCGTCTACCAGCTCATTTCGCCGTTCGACTTTGTGCTGGTGCCAGCGTCGTTTACGGCCGTCGGTCTTCACCGCTGCCGAGGTCTGCTGTGCCACAGTCGTGAGAATCCGTTCACTAGGTCGACTCGATAATACGGTGGGCGGGCGATCGGTGCGGTAGCGGATGATGGGGGAGTGGTACACACGAGTTTCGCGGAGTCCCTGGCCGGAGCCGACTCCGCGGCCGATGAGGAACGGCGGCGCGCGCTGCGCCGCATGAAGGTCGTTGCGCTCGGCTTTCTGGTCGGCGCGACGGTGATTTTCCTGGTGTGCACCTGGCTGCAATCACGCGGTGCCGCACCCTGGGTGGGCTATGTGCGGGCCGCCGCGGAGGCGGGCATGGTGGGCGCTCTGGCCGACTGGTTCGCCGTGACGGCCTTGTTCAAGCACCCGTTGGGTATCCCGATTCCGCACACCGCGATCATCAAACGAAAGAAGGATCAGCTCGGCGAGGGGCTGGGCACCTTCGTGCGCGAGAACTTCATGTCCGCCGAGGTGATCTCCACCAAGCTGCGCGACGCCGACGTGGCCGCCCGCACCGGCAAGTGGCTGGCCGATCAGCGCAACGCCGAGCGGGTGGCCGCCGAGGTGTCCACGGTGCTGCGGGTGCTGGTGGAGATGCTGCGCGACGAGGACGTGCAGCAGGTGCTGGACCGGATGATCGTCAAGCGCATCGCCGAACCGAAGTGGGGACCGCCCATCGGACGGGTGCTCTCCAGCCTGCTCGACGAGGGCAGGCAGGAGGCGCTGCTGCAGCTGCTGGCCGACCGGGCCTTCCAATGGTCGCTGAACTCCGGCGAGGTCATCGAGCGGGTCATCGAGCGGGACTCGCCCACGTGGTCCCCGCGCTGGGTCGATCATCTGGTCGGTGACCGCATCCACCGCGAGTTGATGGACTTCACCGACAAGGTGCGCCGTGACCCCAACCACGAGCTGCGCCGGTCGGCCACCAAGTTCCTGTTCGAATTCGCCGGCGACCTGCAGAACGACGAGGCGACGATCCAGCGCGCCGAGAACGTGAAGGAACAGATCATGGCGCGCGACGAGGTCGCCCGCGCCGCCGAGACGGCATGGTCGGCGGCCAAGCGCATCGTGCTGGAGTCCGTCGACGATCCGTCCTCGACGCTGCGCGCCCGGGTGGCCGACACCGTCGTGCGGATCGGGGAGTCGCTACGCGATGATCCCGACCTGCGCGACAAGGTCGACAACTGGATCATCCGGGCCGCCCAGCACCTGGTCGCGCAGTATGGGACGGAGATCACAGCGATCATCACCGAGACGATCGAGCGATGGGACGCCGATGAGGCGAGCCGCCGGATCGAGCTCCATGTGGGCCGTGACCTGCAGTTCATCCGGATCAACGGCACCGTGGTCGGCGCACTGGCCGGTCTGGTGATCTACACGGCGGCGCAGCTGCTGTTCTGAGAGTGCTAGCAGAGTGCTTGCAATTGTTAGCACTCGCTCGTACCGTGGGTTCTGTCAGCAGGAACCCGACGGATTCGAGGTGCGCACCATGTCGCAGGACGAAAATCTTGCCGCCGTGGTGAGCAGCGCTGCCTCTGATATCGGCAGCTATATCCGGACCCAGCGCGAAGCGGCCCAGGTCTCGGTGCGGCAGTTGGCCGAGAAGGCCGGCGTCAGCAACCCATACCTGAGCCAGATCGAGCGGGGGCTGCGGAAACCGTCGGCTGATGTGCTCAATCAGATCGCCAAGGCACTGCGTGTGTCTGCCGAGGTGCTCTATGTGCAGGCCGGGATCCTCGAACCCAGTGAGGCCAGCTTGGTCCGGGACGCGATCGTCACCGATACCGCGATCACCGAACGGCAGAAGCAGGTGCTGCTCGACATCTACACGTCGTTCTGTCAGCAGAACGAAGCAGAAGCAGAAGCAGAAGCAGAAACCGAGGCCGATACAGCGGCCGACGCCGAACCCGCAGACCCGCCGGCTGCGCAACAACCGTCCAACATCTGAAAGGAAATGCCATGACCGAGAAGAATCAGCCCACCATCGACGACCTGAAGGCCCCGCTGCTCGCCGCGGTCGGCGCGGCCGACCTGGCCCTGGCCAAGGTCAACGAGATCGTCGAGACCCTGCGTGACCGCGCCGGCGACGCCCGCACCGACGCCGGAACCCGCGTCGAGGAAAGCCGCGCCCGACTGACCAAGCTGCAGGAGGACCTGCCCGGCCAGTTCGACGAGCTGCGCGACAAGCTGACCCCCGAGGAGCTGCGCAAGCTCGCCGACAAGTACGCCGATGAGGCGCAGAGCCAGTACAACAAGCTGGTCGAGCGCGGCGAGGCCGCCCTGGAGCGGCTGCGCAACCAGCCCGCCCTCGAGGAAGCCGCCTCGCGCGTCGAGGAGGTCACCGACCAGGCCGTCGAGCTGACCCAGGACGCACTGGGCACCGTCGCCACCCAGACCCGCGCCGTCGGTGAGCGCGCCGCCAAGCTGGTCGGCGTCGAGCTGCCCAAGCGTGCCGAGCAGGCCGCGCCCGCCAAGGCCGCTCCGGCCAAGAAGGCCCCGGCCAAAAAGGCCGCCGCCCCGGCCGCCAAGAAGGCCGCTCCGGCCAAGAAGGCCCCGGCCAAGAAGGTCACACAGAAGTAAGTTCGCCAACCCGATGGCACCCGCATAGGCTGCAAGTGTGATGCTTGCAAACCTGGCGGGTGCCATTCTTTTCGCCCTGGGCATTGTCGTGGCCCTGGTGGGGCTCTACGCGTTCATCCATGCCGCGATGCAACGGCCCGACGCCTACACCGCTGCCGGCAAGCTGACCAAGCCGGTCTGGTTGCTGATCCTGGGTGCCGGGGTGGCGTTGAGCCTGCTGATCAGCGGTGGCTTCGGCGCCGCGATCGGCGCCTGCGCCGCCGGTGTGTACCTGGTCGACGTCCGGCCCAAACTGCTGGAGATCCAAGGAAAGTCGCGCTGACCCGATGCGCTGCGTCGCTGTCGCGCTCTGCTCGGCGGGGCTGCTGCTGAGCCCTGCCGCCGTGGCCCCCGTGGCCATCGCCGAACTCGGCCTGATCGACCACACCGAATGGGTGCAGTGGGGTGATCTGAAGAGTCTGCGGGTATATCCCAGTGCGGCCGGCCGCGCGCAGGCCGCGATACCGGGCACCCTGGCCCAGCAGGACCAGGCTTGGGCCGAGGTGCTGACACTCGCGCCCGAGGCCGAGATCGCGGGCATGCGTGCGCAATTCAACTGCCACTGGCAGTTCGCAGAGTTCGTCGAACCCGGCAAGACGAGCTGGAATCTGGAGCCGTGGCGCCCCGTCGTCGACGATGCCGCCCTGGTCGCCGCCGGGTGTAACCCCGGCGGCAGCGAAGAGCCCTTCTAGTTACGGCAACCCGGCGAAGCAGGGATCGCCACCGTCACCGCTGCGCCCCGGCGGCATGACGCCGTTGCGGGTGGCGAACTTCGCGATCACACCGTCCTCGGTGACCTCGACGCTCTCGGCGTGGATGCCCATCGGGTAGTTCTCGGTCATCTGCGCCAGGAACGCATCCAGCGCGGGCTGCACGCTCTCGCGCGGCAGCACGAATCCCAGCCCGGTCAGCTGTTCGACGGTCAGGGTGAGCTCCTGATTGCGCACCTCGGGCTTGGCCACGATGCTGCCCAGCGTGCCCTCCAGTTCGACGGTGCCGTCGCTGGGATTGGTGGTCACGCCGTTGACGAAGCTGCCGATCAGCGGCACCGCGTTCTGGATGGTGCGTTTGATGCCGTCGGCCGACCAGGTGATGGTGGCGTCCAGCGCGCCGACGGTGCCGGGTGACTCCGGATTACCGGTGACCCGGACGTCGTTGATGACGATCTCGGCCTTCATCCCCTCGGCCTCGCGGATGCGGTTACCCGCCGTGGTCGCGGTGATGTTGTTGTAGTGCTTGGCGAAGTGCTGCAGCAGGAACGGCCGTGGGCCGAACGACACGTCGACGGAGTCCTGCACGACGCAGGAGGTGACCCGCGAGACGGTGTCATCGGCGATCTTGCGGGCGATCAGCTCTGCGCCGACGGCGCCGGCCAGGCTCAGCGCGAGGACGATGACGACGACCAGCACGATCGACAGCGGATCGCGGAACAGGCCCTTGACCTTGTCGGACACCGACGACGACGCGTCTGGCTGGGCCGGGTTCGGCGGGGGCGGGGGCGGCGGCACCTCGTCGGTGGGGCGAGCCCAGGGATCGGTCACGCAGTCGATTGTGCCTTAGCGAACTGCGTCCGGTTGCGCAGCACCGCGATGGTCTCCCGGGCGCGGGCCGCCTCATCGAGGTCGATATCGGCCACGACCAGCTGCGGATCGGCCTTCGCCGCGGCGATGATCTGGCCGGTCGCCGAGGCGACCAGGCTGCCGCCGACCCCGGTCGGGCCGCGCGCAGCGATCTCCTCTCCCGGGTAGGCCTGGTCGACGGCGGCCACGATGCCGGTGGTGTCGATTGCCCGGGCCCGCGCCAGCAACGTCCACTGGTCGAGCTTGCCCGGACCGGCGCCCCAGGAGGCGTGCACGGTGATGAGCTGGGCGCCGCGGTCGGCGAGCTCGAGATACAGCTCGGGGAAGCGCACGTCGTAACACAGCGTCAGACCCACGCCCACACCGTCGACGGTGATGACGGTGGGCTGCGAGCCCGGGGCGACGGTCTTGGACTCGGCGAAGCCGAACGCGTCGTACAGGTGGATCTTGTCGTAATGGGCGTCGATACCGGGACCCGCGGCGATCAGGGTGTTGGTGACCCGGCCGTCCCCCGACGGACAAAACATGCCGGCCACCACCGTGATGCCGGTGCGCTCGGCGATCTGGCGCACACCATCGGCCCACCGGCCGTCGCGCGGCTGCGCCACCGGGGCCAGCGGTACCCCGAACCGGCACATGGTGGCCTCAGGAAACAGCACCAGCGCTGCACCGGCGTCGGCGGCCTCCCGGCTGTGGCGGTCGACCAGCTCGAGGTTGGCCGCAGGGTCGGTGCCGGACTGAATCTGTGCCAGGGCGATCCGCATGTGTTCGAGGCTAGCCGCGCCCGGCCACCGTGGCCCACGGCACCGACAGCACCCCGTCACGCAGTCGTCGCCGGGGCGGATCGACCGGGAAACCGGCGTCATGCAGGGCCGTCAGCATCGCCCGCCACCGCACCCGCGGCCCGAAGACCCCCTGTCCGGCCGCAGCGGCCCAGGCGCGGTCGGCCGCCTCCAGCAGGGTGTGGATGGCCTCACCCGCGACATTGCGGTGGATCAGGATCTTGGGCAGCCGCTCGGCCAGATCGGAGGGTTTTTCGATGGCGAACGGGTCACACGCCAGGGTCAGGCTGACCGGACCCTCGGCGTCCAGCAGCACCCAGCAGCACCGCCTGCCCAGCTCATCGCAGGTGCCGTCGACCAGCAGCCCACCCGGCGCCAGCCGACTCGACAGCTGCGACCAGGCGGGTTCCACCTCGTCGACCGGATACTGGCGCAACACGTTGAACGCGCGCACCAGCACCGGTCGCAGGCCCGCCAATTCGAAACCGCCGAGCGCGAAGTCGACGCCGGCGGTGGCGGCCTGCCGGGCGGTGCGCACCCGGTCGGGATGGATCTCCAGGCCGACCACCCGGACATCGGGTCGCACCGTCTGCAGCCGTGCCGCCAGTTCCAGGGTGGTGATCGGCAGCGCCCCGAAGCCCAGGTCGACCACCAGCGGGTCGGCGGCGGAGGTCAACGCGGTGCGCACCCGCGGGGAGTGCACCAGCCACCGGTCGCTGCGGCGCAGTCGGTTGTAGCCCGTGGTGCCGCGCGTCGGCGAGCCGACCGGACGGCCCTGCGGCGAGCCGACCGGCTTGCTCAGGTGCGTTCTCGGATCCACTCGGTGGTGAACTCCTGCTCCAGACGGACCATCTCGGCCAGCTGGCCGCCGATGAAGTTCTCGATCTTGCCGCCCACCAATGGGATCCGCACCTCGATGACGACGTGCACGTCCAGCAGGGCCCCGTCGGGGCCGTCGCGCAGCGCAGCCTCACCCTTCACCCGCACCGGGGCACCGGGTGTCGCGCCGGTGATGGTGCCGGCGGTCCGGCCGTCGACGACCGGCGCCCAGGATTCCGTGCGCCTGAGAGTGAGGTCACCGGAATGGAATTGGCTGACGAACCCGGGCAGCCGATGGAAATTCACGGTCTGGGTGGTGGCGATGTCGAGGCTGCCGTCCGGATGGGCGGCCAGCTCGTCCAGGCTGACCGCGTCGCAGCCGGACTTCTCGAGCCGCTCAATCCAGTACGCCTCGACGGTGAACGCATCGAGCAGCTCTGCGACGCTGCATCCGTAAGCGGCCGCCATGTCGTAGGTACGCGGCATAGCTGGCACGCTACCGTTAGCGTCCGTGGTCAGTCCGACTTTCGCCGGTGCGGCGGTTGCCGAGAACGTGCCGCTCGCATCGTGGACGACATTGCGCATCGGCCCCGTCGCGCAGCGGCTGATCACCTGCGATACCACCGAGAAGCTGATCGCCGTGCTGTCGGCGCTGCCGGTCGCCGAGGACGTCCTGGTGCTGGCGGGCGGATCCAATGTGGTGCCCGCGGACGACCTGTCGGGCCTGACCGTCGTGGCGGTCGCCAACACCGAGATCACCGTCGAGGGCGCGGTGGTACGCGCCGAGGCCGGTGCGATATGGGACGACGTCGTGGTCGCCGCGCTGGCCCATGGTTTGGGCGGGCTGGAATGCCTGTCCGGTATCCCCGGTTCGGCCGGTGCCACCCCGATCCAGAACGTGGGCGCCTACGGCGCCGAGGTCGCCGACACCATCACCCGGGTGCGGCTGCTGGACCGGCGCACCGGAATCGACGGATGGGTGGGCCCGGACCGGTTGGGCTTCGGCTACCGGCACAGCGTGCTCAAACACCAGTCGGCCGTCATCGTCGTCGAGGTGGAGTTCACCCTGAACCCCGACGGCCTGTCCGCGCCGCTGCGCTACGGCGAGTTGGCCACCACCCTCGGCGCACAGCCGGGAGAACGGGTCGAGGCCACCCGGGTCCGGGATGCGGTGTTGCGGCTGCGCGCGGCCAAGGGCATGGTGCTCGACGCCGCCGATCACGACACCTGGAGCGTCGGGTCCTTCTTCACCAATCCGGTGGTCGCCCCCGAGGTGCTGACCCGGCTGCGCGCCGAGTTCGCCCGGGTCCCGAACTATCCGGCCCCCGACGGCGTCAAACTCGCCGCCGGATGGCTGGTCGAGCAGGCCGGTTTCAGCAAGGGTTATCCCGGCGGCGACGCCGCGGCGGGGCTGTCCACCAAGCACGCGCTGGCGCTGACGAACCGCGGAGGTGCCGGTAGCGCCGATATCGTCGCCCTGGCCAGGACGGTCCGCGACGGGGTCCTGGCGCGCTTCGGGATCGAACTCACACCCGAGCCGGTCCTGATCGGGTGCGCCATCTAGGTACCCTTGGACCACGTGAGACCTGCCGGTGAGAACGACGATGCCCAGCTGACCCGGCGTCGTGCGCTCACAATCCTCGGATTGGGCGGAGCCGGCCTGCTGGCCGCCTGCACGAGCACGCCCGGCACCCCGACCGAGGAGACGGCCGCCGCGCCCAAGGCGCCCACGATCACCCTGACCCCCGCGGACGCGGCGGCCGATATCGTGCCCACCGCGCCGGCCGGTGTGAAGGTCAGCGACGGCTGGTTCCAGCGCATCGCGCTGACCAACGCCAACGGCAAGGTCGTCGCGGGCAAACTCAACCGTGACCGCACCGAGTTCACCGTCGCCGAACCGCTGGGCTACGGCGCCGAATACACCTGGTCGGGCTCGGTGGTCGGCCAGGACGGCAACGCGGTGCCAGTGTCCGGCCGGTTCAGCACCGTGAACCCGCAGACCACGGTCAACGGCCGGTTCCAGCTGGCCGACGGGCAGGTCGTCGGCGTCGCCGCGCCGATCATCCTGCAGTTCGACGCGGCCATCGCCGACGAGGACAAACCCGCCGTCGAGAAGGCGCTCAAGGTGACCACCACACCGCAGGTGGAGGGCAGCTGGGCCTGGCTGCCCGACGAGGTCGGCGGATCGCGGGTGCACTGGCGGACCAAGGAGTACTACCCGGCCGGCACCACCGTGCACGTCGATGCCGACCTCTACGGCGTGCAGTTCGGCCCGCAGGCCTACGGCGCCGCCGACTCGACGCTGGATTTCACGATCGGTCGCCGGCAGGTGGTCAAGGCCGATGCGCCGAGTCACCGCATGCAGGTGGTCACCGACGAGGGCGTCATCATGGATTTCCCGTGCAGTTACGGCGAGGGCGACCTGGACCGCAACGTCACCCGCAGCGGAATCCACGTGGTCACCGAGAAGCATGAGGACTTCTACATGACGAACCCGGCCGCGGGTTATTTCAACCTGCGCGAGCGGTGGTCGGTGCGGATCTCCAACAACGGCGAGTTCATCCACGCCAATCCTGCCAGCCTCGGGGCGCAGGGCAGCAGCAACGTCACCAACGGCTGCATCAATCTGTCGCTCGAAGACGCCGAACGGTACTTCCACTCGGCCATGTACGGCGACCCGGTCGAGGTCACCGGAACCCGGATCCAGCTGTCCTATGCCGACGGCGACATCTGGGACTGGGCTGTGGACTGGGACGACTGGACGAGCATGTCCGCGCTGTCGCAGCAGGCGCCCTCGTCCGAGATTCCCGAGACGGCGCCGGTGACCCCGTCGGGTGCACCGACGCCGGCCGGTCGCTGACTTTTCGCGCCGAGTCAGCTCTGCCGGTTGAACCGGGACCCGGTCGCGCCGGTCACCTGATCGCGCGGTCGCACCACGATGAGGTCCAGGTCGACGTGCGCGGGCCGGCTCGCGACGAATCCGATCACCTCGGCGATGTCCTGCGCGACCAGTGGCGTGACCCCCGCGTACACCTTGTCGGCGCGCTCGGCATCCCCCTCGAAACGGTTCAGGGAGAAGTCCGTCTTCACCATGCCCGGCGCAACCTCGGTGAGCCGCACCGGCTTACCGAGCAACTCGCTACGCAGCGTGCGGTGCAGCACGCCCTGCGCGTGCTTGGCCGAGGTGTATCCCGAACCGTTGTCATAGATCTCGACGGCCGCGATCGAGGTGACCGTGATGATGAGCCCGTCGCCGGAGTCGATCAGCTTGGGCAGCAGCGCCTTGGTGACGTGCAGGGTGCCCAGCACATTGGATTCCCACATCCAGCGCCAGTGCTCGATATCGGCCTCGGCCACCGACTCCAGTCCCCGCGCGCCGCCGGCATTGTTGACCAGCACATCGACGCGTTCCATCTGCTGGGCGAGTGCCGCCACCGCCGCCGGGTCGGTGACGTCGGCCACGACGGCGGTCCCGCCGATCTCGGCGGCCAACGCCTCGATCGGGCCCTGTCGCCGAGCCACGCAGACCACGTGAAAACCCTGTGCGGCAAGGGTTCTGGCCGTCGCTTCACCGATTCCGGCACTGGCGCCGGTCACGACGGCGACGCGGCGCTGATCTGTTGGAGTGCTCATGGTGACAACACTAGGCGCGCGCGGCCGACCTTCGCGCGGGCCCGCTGGTCGTGCTACCTTGGCCGCGTGACCTTGATCAGCCAGGCGAGCCGTCTCGCCGCGCGGCGTGCGTGTTGTTGTTGCGCAGCCGCCGCGCCTTGCTGACCAAGAGGACTTTTTCGTCCCGCTGAGTCGTGGGTGTGGCAGAAGCCCGCCCCGCCCGACTCAGACCAGAGGACCACCATCGTGACCACGTTCGCCCCGGCCGCCCCCGTTCGTCGCACCCCCGCCGCACCCGCTCACGCCAAGCGCGCCCTGCTAGCTCGCCACCACATCGTCGCCCCGGCGCTCAAGGTCGCCGATGCCGCCGCGGCGTCGGTGTTCGGCGCGGCCCGGCAGCGCGGCCCGATCGCCCGCGACAGCATCGCCCGCGTCACCGGCCTGTCCATCGCAACGGTGAACCGCCAGGTCACCACCTTGCTCGACGCCGGTGTGCTGCGTGAGCGCGCCGACCTCGCGGTATCCGGCGCGATCGGTCGCCCGCGCGTGCCGGTCGAGGTCAACCATGAGCCCTACCTGACCCTCGGCCTGCACATCGGAGCCAAGACCACCAGCATCGTGGCCACCGATCTGTTCGGCCGCACCCTCGACGTCGTGGAGACACCCACCCCGCTCGGCTCCCAGAGTGCGGCGCTCGCGTCGCTGGCAGGTAGCGCGCGGCGCTACCTGAGCCGCTGGCATCGTCGTCGCCCACTGTGGGTGGGTGTGGCCGCCGGCGGCGTGGTCGACAGCACCTCGGGGTACCTCGACCACCCGCGGCTGGGTTGGTCGCAGGCGCCGGTCGGACCGGTGCTGGCCGAGACGTTGGGCCTGCCGGTCTCGCTGGCTTCGCATGTGGACGCGATGGCCGGCGCCGAACTGCTACTCGGTGCGCGTCGCCCGGGCGCTCAGCCCGGCACCAGCCTGTATGTCTACGCCCGTGAGACCGTCGGCTATGCGCTGTCGATCGGTGGGCGGGTGCATTCACCGGCCAGCGGTCCGGGCACCATCGCTTCGCTTCCGGTGAGCTCCGAATTGCTCGGTGGCACAGGAAAGTTGGAGTCAACCGTCAGTGACGAGGCGGTGGTGACCGCCGCGCGGGCGCAGCGCATCGTCCCGGCCGATGGGCCGGCATCGACGGTGAACTCGGTACTGCGTGCGGCCCGCGGCGGACATGAGGGCGCGCGGGCTCTGCTCACGGAGCGGGCTCGCGTGCTCGGCGAGGCGGTGGCCCTGCTGCGCGACATGCTCAACCCCGACGACCTGGTGGTCGGCGGTCAGGCCTTCACCGAGTATCCGGACGGCATGTCCTCGGTGCGGGACGCCTTCGCAGCCCGCTCGGTGCTGGGCACGCGCGATATCCGGGTGACGGCCTTCGGTAATCGCGTGCAGGAGGCGGGTGCCGGTGTGGTGTCGCTGGGCGGGCTGTACGCGGACCCGATCTCGGCGATGCGGCGTGCGCAGCCTCGCGGTGCTTCCTGATCCCGCAGGTTTAGGCGCTGCGCTGCAGGTGTAGACATGAGGCTGTGCGTGTCGTCCCCGAAACGTCCGGTCTGACGGACGCTCGTCGCGTCGCGGTGTTGTCGGTGCACACCTCGCCGCTGTCCCAACCCGGCACCGGCGACGCCGGGGGCATGAACGTCTACGTGCTGCAGACCGCGTTGGAGCTGGCCCGCCGCGGTGTCGAGGTGGAGATCTTCACCCGGGCGACGTCCTCGGCCGATGCGCCCGTGGTGCAGGTCGCGCCGGGGGTACTGGTGCGCAACGTCGTGGCGGGCCCGTTCGAGGGACTGGACAAGAACGACCTGCCGACCCAGCTGTGCGCCTTCACCGCGGGCGTGCTGCGCGCCGAGGCCACCCACGAGCCGGGTTATTACGACATCGTCCATTCGCATTACTGGCTGTCCGGACAGGTCGGCTGGCTGGCCGCCGACCGCTGGGCGGTTCCGCTGGTGCACACCGCGCACACCCTGGCGGCGGTGAAGAACGCCGCCCTCGCCGACGGCGACGCTCCCGAGCCCGCGCTGCGCTCGGTCGGTGAGCAGCAGGTGGTCGACGAGGCCGACCGGCTCATCGTGAACACCGAAATCGAAGCACAACAACTGGTTTCGCTACATCACGCCGAGCGGCGCAATATCGACGTGGTCCATCCCGGAGTGGACCTGTCGGTGTTCACTCCGGGTTCGCGGCAGGCCGCCCGGGCGCAGCTCGGACTGTCCGCCGATGAGCAGGTGGTGGCTTTCGTCGGCCGCATCCAGCCGTTGAAGGCCCCCGACGTGCTGCTGCGTGCCGTGGCGAAACTGCCCGATGTGCGGGTGCTGATCGCCGGCGGACCGTCCGGGTCGGGGATGGCCACGCCGGACGGCCTGGTTCAGTTGGCCGCCGAGCTGGGTATCACCGATCGGGTGACCTTCCTGCCACCGCAGTCACGCGACGAACTGGTCCGCGTCTACCGCGCCGCCGATATCGTCGCGGTGCCCAGCTACAACGAGTCCTTCGGTCTGGTCGCCGTGGAGGCGCAGGCCTGCGGGACGCCGGTGGTGGCTGCCGCCGTCGGCGGACTCCCGGTCGCCGTGCGCGACGGGGTGTCCGGTGCCCTGGTGGCCGGTCACGACGCCGGCGACTGGGCCGACGCGCTGGGTTCGGTGCTCGCTTCGGACCGCGACCGGCTGGGCGCCGCTGCGACCGCGCACGCGTCGAACTTTTCCTGGGCGCACACCGTCGACGGGCTGCTGAGCAGTTACACCCACGCGATCACCGACTACCGGGCGCGCCATCCGCGCCGCGAGCTGCCCGCCCGGCGCACCGGTCGGCGGTTCGCGCTGCGTCGCGGAGTCCGCGCATGAGTGTCACCGCGATCATCGAGGAGACCCTGCAGGCCAACGACCTGGAGTACGCCCATCACAAGGGCGTCAACGGCGGGCTGCCCGGCCTGGTGGTGGCGCTGCCGGGGGAGCGCCGGCTCAAGACCAACACCATCTTGAGTGTCGGTGAGCATTCGGTGCGGGTCGAGGCGTTCGTCTGCCGGCGGCCCGACGAGAACTTCGAGGCCGTCTACAAGTTCCTGCTCAAGCGCAATCGCCGGCTCTACGGGGTGGCCTACACGCTGGACAATCTGGGTGACATCTATCTGGTCGGCTGGATGGCCAACGGTTCGGTGGACGCCGACGAGATCGACCGGGTGCTCGGGCAGGTGCTCGAGGCCGTCGACAGTGACTTCAACACGTTGCTGGAGTTGGGTTTTCGTTCCTCGATCCAGAAGGAATGGGAATGGCGGGTGGCCCGCGGCGAGTCGTTGAAGAATCTGCAGGCTTTCGAGCACCTCATCGAAGACTGACCGGTCATGAGAGGATCGTCGGCATGCCGACCTTGATCCTGCTGCGCCACGGCGAGAGCGACTGGAACCAGAAGAACCTCTTCACCGGGTGGGTCGATGTCGACCTCACCGACAAGGGCCGGACCGAGGCGGTGCGCGGCGGCAAACTGCTCGCGGAGAAGGGTGTGCTGCCCGACGTGCTGTACACCTCGCTGCTGCGCCGCGCGATCACCACCGCCAACCTGGCGCTGGACGCCGCGGACCGGCACTGGATTCCCGTGCACCGCGACTGGCGGCTCAACGAGCGGCACTATGGCGCGCTGCAGGGTCTGGACAAGGCCGCCACCAAGGAGAAGTACGGCGACGAGCAGTTCATGGCGTGGCGTCGCAGCTATGACACCCCGCCGCCGCCGATCGAGAAGGGCAGCGAGTTCAGCCAGGACGCCGACGTGCGCTATGCCGACGTTCCTGGCGGCGCCCCGCTGACCGAATGCCTGAAGGACGTCGTCGAGCGCTTCGTGCCGTACTTCGAGCAGACCATCGTGCCGGACCTGAAGGCCGGTAAGACGGTGATGATCGCCGCGCACGGCAACTCGCTGCGCGCGCTGGTGAAATACCTGGATGGCATGTCCGATGCCGAGGTCGTCGGCCTGAACATCCCCACCGGGATCCCGCTGCTGTACGAACTGGACGAGGATCTCAAGCCGAAGGTGGCCGGCGGACAGTACCTGGATCCGGAGGCCGCGGCCGCCGGTGCCGCCGCGGTGGCCGCCCAAGGCGCCAAGTGATCAGTAAGTAAACGGTGGCCGAACTCTGGTCTTTGAACGTGTGACTTATCCCGATTTGGCCGCACGCTGCTGGGATGACGTTCACCCGATGCGTACGATTTTCGCGTGAGTGTCGGTTCCGCGCTGTTGTTGGCGGCAGCGCTGGCTCTCCTCGCGTTGGGAGTCGGCATCGCCGTCGGCATGGTGGCGATGCGGCGGATCGTTGACCGCCGAACCCAGCGCGACGTCGAAGAAGGCGGTGGTATCACCGTCTCTCAGATGCTCAGTCATATCGCCGCGCTGTCCCCGATGGGCATCGTCGTGGTCGACACCCTGCGTGATGTCGTCTACATGAACGAGCAGGCCACCGAGCTGGGTCTGGTGCGCGACCGACTGCTCGACGACCGCGCCTGGCAGGCGGTGCAGCGCTGCCTGGCCACCGGGCAAGACGTCGACATCGACCTGTCACCGCGCAGACGGCAGAAATCCGGGCGGTCCGGTCTCGCCGTGCGCGGGCATGTGCGCCTGCTGGTCGAAGAGGCCAATCAGTTCGCCGTGGTGTTCGTCGGCGACCAGTCCGAGCAGGCCCGGATGGAGGCGACCCGCAGAGACTTCGTGGCCAACGTCAGCCACGAACTCAAGACGCCGGTCGGCGCTATGGGTGTGCTCGCGGAGGCCATGCTGGCCTCCACCGAGGATCCCGATACCGTGCGCCGGTTCGCCGAGAAGATGATCATCGAGTCCGAGCGGCTGGCCAACATGGTCGGCGAACTCATCGAGTTGTCCCGGTTGCAGGGCGCCGAGGCGCTGCCCGACCTGGAGAGCGTCGATGTGGACAGCGTGGTGGCCGAGGCGGTGTCGCGCTATAAGGTTGCCGCCGACAGCGCGCACATCAACATCACCACCGATGCCCCGACCGGCTACCGGGTGCTCGGTGACGAGCGGCTGCTGGTGACCGCGATCGCCAATCTGGTGTCGAATGCCATCGCCTACTCGCCCGACGGCTCGGATGTCTCCATCAGCAGGCGGCGGCGCGGTAATGACATCGAGATCGCCGTCACCGACCGCGGTATCGGCATCGCGCGCGCCGATCAGGAACGCGTCTTCGAACGGTTCTTCCGGGTGGACAAGGCGCGATCGCGCGCCACCGGCGGCACCGGCCTGGGCTTGGCCATCGTCAAGCACGTGGCGGCCAATCACAACGGATCCATCCGGCTGTGGAGTCAGCCGGGAACCGGCTCGACGTTCACCCTCTCCATCCCGGCGATACCCGACGACCGATCGGTCGACGATGATGATGAATAAGGAAGGCACTCTGATGACCAGCGTCCTGATCGTGGAAGATGAAGAGTCCCTTGCAGATCCGTTGGCGTTCCTGCTACGTAAGGAGGGCTTCGAGGCCACCGTCGTGACCGATGGCCCCGCCGCGCTGGCGGAGTTCGAGCGGGCGGGCGCCGATATCGTGCTGCTGGATCTGATGCTGCCCGGGATGAGCGGCACCGATGTCTGCAAGCAGTTGCGGTCGCGCTCCTCGGTGCCGGTCATCATGGTCACAGCGCGTGACAGCGAGATCGACAAGGTGGTCGGCCTGGAACTCGGTGCGGACGACTACGTCACCAAGCCCTACTCGGCGCGTGAGCTCATCGCCCGGATTCGTGCGGTGCTGCGCCGCGGCGCCGACAGTGAAGATGTCGGCATCGCCGACGGGGTGCTGGAGGCCGGCCCGGTGCGGATGGACGTCGAACGCCATGTGGTGAGCGTCAACGGTGAGGCGATCACCCTGCCGCTGAAGGAATTCGACCTGCTGGAGTACCTGATGCGCAACAGCGGCCGGGTGCTGACCCGCGGCCAGTTGATCGACCGGGTCTGGGGTGCCGACTATGTCGGTGACACCAAGACGCTGGACGTTCATGTGAAACGGCTGCGCTCCAAGATCGAGGCCGATCCGGCGAGTCCGGTGCACCTGGTGACCGTCCGCGGGCTGGGTTACAAGCTCGAGGGATGAGTTGCGGCCCTACTCGGCGGCGCGGGTGGCAGGATGTATCGCGATCAATCCGAGCTGGCCCCGGCGTCGGCAGATCGCGGCCAGCTCCGCGTACGCCTTGTCGCCCAGCAACTCGGTCAGCTCGGGGGCGTAGGACTGCCATACCGGTTTGGCGCCGACGTGCGCGGCCGGGTCGCCGGTGCAGTACCAGTGCAGGTCGGCGCCGCCCTCGCCCCACCCGCGACGGTCGTACTCCGTGATGGTGGTCTTGAGGATGTCGGAGCCATCCGGACGGGTGACCCAGTCCTGGGTGCGCCGGATCGGCAGCTGCCAGCACACCTCGGGTTTCATCGTCAGTGGCTCGACGCCGAGCTTGAGCGCCTTGGAGTGCAACGCACATCCGATCCCACCGGCGAACCCGGGGCGATTCAGGAAGATGCAGGCGCCCTTGTACTTTCGGGTACGCAGGTTGGGCTTGCCGTCGTATTCGTCGTCTTCGAGGTAGCCCTTGCGGCCCAAACCCTTGGCGCGGAACTGCCAGTCCTCATCGGTCAGCTTCGTGACCGCGTCGTCGAGCATGGCCCGGTCATCGTCATCGGAGAGGAAGGCGCCGTGTGAGCAGCACCCGTCATCCGGGCGGCCGGCGACGGTGCCCTGGCAGGCCGGGGTGCCGAAAACGCAAGTCCAGCGCGACAACAGCCACGTCATATCGGCCGCGATCAGATGCTTGGGGTCCTCCGGGTCGTAGAACTCCACCCACTCGCGGGCGAAGTCGAGTTCGACTTCGCCGCCCACTCCTCCGACCCGCGTACCGCCGACGTGTGACGTCTTCACAGTCATCAACGGTAAACCCATTAACCTTGGTCGCGTGCGATTGGGCGTGCTGGACGTGGGCAGCAATACGGTGCATCTGTTGGTGGTCGATGCGCGCCGTGGCGGTCACCCGACTCCGATGAGTTCCACCAAGGCTGCGCTGCGCCTGGCCGAGGCCATCGACCCGTCGGGCAAGCTGACCCGCAAGGGGGCCGACAAGCTGGTCGACACGGTCGGTGAATTCGCCAAGATCGCAACCAGTTCTGGCTGCGCCGAGTTGATGGCGTTCGCCACCTCGGCCGTGCGTGACGCCACCAACTCCGAGGCCGTGCTGTCGCGGGTGCAGGCCGAGGCCGGGGTCTCGCTGCAGGTCCTCAGCGGTGTCGACGAGTCCCGCCTGACCTTCCTCGCCGTGCGTCGCTGGTATGGCTGGAGCGCCGGGCGCATCATCAACATCGACATCGGCGGTGGCTCACTGGAATTGTCGAGCGGCGTCGACGAAGAACCCGAGGTCGCGCTGTCCCTGCCGCTCGGCGCGGGCCGGATGACCCGCGAGTGGCTGAGCGAGGATCCGCCGGGCCGCCGGCGGGTGGCGATGCTGCGCGACTGGCTGGCCACCGAACTCTCCGAGGCGGGGGCGGTGATGCAGGCCGCCGGGACCCCGGATCTGGCGGTCGCGACGTCCAAGACCTTCCGGTCGCTGGCCCGGCTCACCGGGGCGGCGCCGTCGGGGGCCGGACCCCGGGTCAAGCGGACGCTCACCGCCAGCGGTCTACGTCAGCTGATCGCATTCATCTCTAGGATGACAACGGCCGACCGAGCCGAGTTGGAGGGGGTGAGTGCCGAGCGGGCGCCACAGATCGTGGCGGGAGCGCTGGTTGCCGAGGCGAGCATGAAGGCCTTGGGTGTCGAAACGGTACAGATCTGTCCATGGGCATTGCGGGAGGGCCTGATCCTGCGCAAACTCGACAGTGAAGCCGACGGGACCGCCCTGGTCGAGACCATCCCAGCCACTCCCAAGGGCAAAACACGATGACTGAACCAGACAACACCTCCACCCGCCCCATCTCCGTCGCGGAACTGCTCGCCAAGAACGGGTCGATCGGTGCTCCGGCGCCGGGTGGGCGGCGCCGTCGCCGGCGCGGTAATGCCGATGCGGTCACGGTGGCCGAACTGACCGGCGAGATCCCGATCGTCACGATCGACGAGGCGGCCGAGGCGCCGACCGCCGAAACGCCTCCCGTCGAAGAGCCCGTCGAGGAGACGCCCGCCGAGGCGGCCATCGTCGAGGAGACGCTCGCCGAGACACCCAGTGCCGACGAGCCCGAAGCCGACGAGCCCGAAGCCGACGAGCCCGAAGCGGAAGAAGCCGAAGCCGAGGAGCCGGAAGCCGACGCCCGAGACGCTCAGGCCGACACCGAAGCCACCGACACCGAAGCCACCGACACCGAAGCCGCCACCTCCGACTACGAGGCGCACCTGCAGCAGCGCGAGGCCGATCCCGAGCCCGTCGCGTTCCAGCCCCGCCGTCGCGCTCACGGGTTCTCCCGCCGCAGCGCCGAGGAATCCCCCTTCAACGGGGGCATCGCCGAGGAGATGAGCCCCGACCCGCTGCTGGACGACAGCACCGACGCCGATGCCGACCGCCCGTCATACCTCAAGTCTCCCGCCGACACCCTGTTCGGCGGGGATTCGGTGGCCGACGAGGCGACCCGGCGCACCAAGACCCCCAGCCCCGAGGACATCGATCTCGACGGCACCGCCGACACCGAGGTGCACCGTTTCGACGTGGACGACGAGCCCGCCGGCTCACCGCTGATGCGCGGCTTCTGGATCGTCGCGCAGAGCGTCCTCGCGGTGGCGCTCGGCGCCGGTCTGTTCATCGCGTTCGACCAGCTGTGGAAGTGGAACAACATCGTGGCGCTGGCGCTCTCGGTGCTGGTGATCCTCGGCCTGGTGGTGGGCGTGCGGGTGGTCCGCAAGACCGAGGACATCGCCAGCACGCTGATCGCCGTCGCGGTCGGTGCCATGGTCACGCTCGGCCCGCTGGCGCTGTTGCAATCCACCTGATGCCGAGCTAGTGCGTCCCGCGATCAAGGTCGGCCTCTCGACGGCGTCGGTGTATCCGCTGCGCACCGAGGCGGCGTTCGAACACGCCGCCCGGCTGGGCTACGACGGGGTCGAGCTGATGGTCTGGGCCGAGCCGGTCAGCCAGGACGTCGACGCCATCGAGGCGATGTCGACGCGGTACGGCGTCCCGGTGCTGTCCGTGCATGCGCCGTGCCTGCTGATCTCGCAGCGGGTGTGGGGTGCCAACCCGATCGCCAAGCTGGAACGCAGCGTGCGGGCCGCCGAGCAACTGGGCGCCCAGACGGTCGTGGTGCATCCGCCGTTCCGCTGGCAGCGCCGCTATGCCGAGGGGTTCAGCGAGCAGGTCGCCGAGCTCGAGGCCGGCAGTGACGTGCTGGTGGCCGTGGAGAACATGTTCCCGTTCCGGGCCGACCGGTTCTGGGGCACCGGGCAGCCCTCGATCGAGCGGATGCGCAAGCGAGGCGGTCATCCGGGCCCCGGTTTCTCCGCCTTCGCCCCGTCCTACGACCCGCTCGACGGCGGGCACGCGCATTACACGCTGGACCTGTCGCACAGCGCCACCGCGGGCACCGATGCGCTCGACATGGCACGCCGGATGGGCGACGGGCTGGCGCACCTGCACCTGTGTGACGGCAGCGGTGCGGCCACCGACGAGCACCTGGTGCCCGGCCGCGGCAACCAACCCGCCGCCGAGATCTGCCGGCTGCTGGCCGGTTCCGACTTCACCGGCCACGTCATCCTGGAGGTCACCACCTCCGGGGCGCGCAACGCCGCAGAACGGGAGGCACTGTTGACCGAGTCCCTGCAGTTCGCGCGGAAGCATTTGTTGCGGTGAGCGTCCTGTTCACCGACGCCATGCGCCTGACGTCCACCGGCGACGGCGTCTACGCGGGCGAGCTCAACGAGCACTGGACGATCGGGCCGAAGGTCCACGGCGGCGCGATGCTGGCCCTGTGCGCCAACGCGGCCCGCACCGAACTCGACGACGGCACCGAACCCATCGTGGTGTCGGGCAACTTCCTGTGGGCGCCCGACCCGGGGGCGGTGCGCGTCGTCACCGACGTGCGCAAACGGGGCCGACGGATCAGCCTCGTCGACGTCGAACTGCAACAGGGTGAGCGCACGGCCGTGCGGGCCGCCATCACCATGGGCACCCCGGAGAACGAGACGGACCCGCTGCTGTCGACCAATCCGGTGGTGCCGCTGATGACCCCCGATCCACCGCCCGGACTGGAACCCATCGGCCCGGGTCACCCGATGGCCGACATCGTGCACCTCGCGCATGGCTGTGACATCCGGCCGTCGCTGACCACCATGGAGCCGCGGGCCGACGGCGGACCTCCGGTCATCGAGTACTGGGTGCGTCCGCACGGTGCCGCTCCGGACGTCCTGTTCGCGCTGCTGTGCGGCGATGTGTCCGCCCCGGTGACCTTCGGCGTCAACCGGTTCGGTTGGGCGCCCACGGTCCAGCTGACGGCCTTTCTGCGGGCCGTGCCGGCCGACGGCTGGTTGCGGGTGCTGTGCACGACGACCCAGATCGGCCAGGACTGGTTCGACGAGGACCACGTCGTGGTCGACTCCACCGGGCGCATCATCGTGCAGAGCCGTCAGCTGGCGCTGGTGCCCGGCACCTAGTTTGGATCTTCGTGACATGCTTTCCGGGTGGCAAGAATTGCGATCATCGGCGGGGGCAGCATCGGTGAGGCGCTGCTCTCGGGTTTGTTGAGGGCGGGTCGTCAGGTCAAGGATCTGGTGGTCGCCGAGAAGCACCCCGACCGCGCGCGTCAGCTGTCCGAAACCCATCAGGTGTTGGTGACGTCGGTATCCGACGCCGTCGAGAACGCCACCTACGTGATCGTCGCGGTCAAGCCCGCCGACGTCGAGGCGGTGACCGCCGAGATCGCCGAGACCATGTCGCGCGCCGATGACGACAGCGACGAGCAGGTGTTCGTCAGCGTCGCCGCCGGCGTGGCCACCACGTTCTTCGAGACCAAGCTGCCCGCGGGCGCACCCGTGGTCCGGGTGATGCCGAATGCGCCGATGGTCGTCGGCGGCGGTGTCAGCGCGGTGGCCCCCGGGCGGTTCGCGACACCCGAACAACTCAAGGAGGTCGCGGCCATCTTCGACACCGTCGGCGATGTGCTGACGGTGACCGAGAGCCAGATGGACGCGGTGACCGCGGTATCCGGTTCGGGCCCGGCCTACTTCTTCCTGATGGTCGAGGCGCTCGTCGACGCGGGCGTCGCGGCCGGGCTGTCCCGGGACGTGTCCACCGAACTCGTGGTGCACACCATGGCGGGTTCGGCGGCGATGCTGCTGGAACGCCGCGATTCCACACCGAACGGCGCAATGGACACCTCCGCGGCCGCTCTGCGGGCTATCGTGACCTCACCGGGTGGAACCACCGCGGCTGGTCTGCGAGAACTCGAACGTGGGGGCCTGCGCAGCGCCGTCGCAGACGCCGTGGCAGCGGCGAAAATACGCTCTGAGCAGCTAGGAATTACATCCGAGTAGTTCAAGAATTTCGGACGGATTAGCCCACACCCGTCGCAATAACCCCAGTGGCCACGCTATTCTCCTCGTGTATGCACGCGCTCGTGCCAGCGGTGGGGAAGCCGCTGGCCCGTCCGTGCCTTATGGATTGGGTTGCGATGACGTCATTGAACGGGCCATCGGCGCGGGATTCCGCCGGCGACGGCCAGCCGAAGGCTCAATTTCTCACGGTCGCCGAGGTGGCGAGCCTGATGCGGGTCAGCAAGATGACCGTCTACCGGCTGGTGCACAACGGTGAACTGCCCGCGGTGCGGGTGGGTCGCTCGTTCCGGGTGCATGCCAAGGCGGTGCACGATCTGCTGGAGACCTCGTACTTCGACGCCGGCTGATTGGTTTCGCGCCGGGGCACCCGGGTAAGGTGACTCGGTCAGATCACTCATCGGTAGGTAGCGGAGTTCATGGGTTCAGTAATCAAGAAGCGGCGTAAGCGCATGTCGAAGAAGAAGCACCGCAAGCTGCTTCGTCGCACCCGGGTCCAGCGCAGAAAACTCGGCAAGTAGCTTCCGGCTTCGGCCGCTAGGCTGAGCCGATGGATGAGCAGGGATCCGAACCGAAGGTCGTTCTGGTCACCGGGGCCTGCCGATTTCTCGGCGGTTATCTGACGGCGCGACTGGCGGCGAACCCCGCGATCGACCACGTCATCGCGGTGGACGCCATCGCGCCGAGCAAGGATCTGCTGCGGCGGATGGGGCGCGCGGAGTTCGTGCGCGCCGACATCCGCAATCCCTTCATCGCCAAGGTCATCCGCAACGGCAACGTCGACACCGTCGTGCACGCGGCGGCGGCGTCGTATGCGCCGCGGGCCGGCGGGCGGGCGACCCTCAAAGAGCTCAACGTCATGGGGGCCATCCAGCTCTTCGCCGCCGCGCAGAAGGCGCCGTCGGTGCGCCGGGTGGTGCTCAAGTCCACCTCCGAGGTGTACGGCTCCAGCTCTCGTGATCCGGTGCTGTTCACCGAGGACGGCAGCGCTCGACGCCCTCCGGGTGACGGTTTCGCCCGCGACAGCATCGACATCGAGGGCTACGCCCGCGGGTTGGCCCGTCGGCGCCCCGATATCGCGGTGACGATCCTGCGGCTGGCCAACATGATCGGTCCCGCGATGGACACCGCGCTGTCGCGGTACCTCGCGGGTCCGGTGGTGCCATCGGTGCTCGGTCGCGATGCGCGGCTGCAACTGCTGCACGAGCAGGACGCCCTCGGCGTGCTTGAGCGTGCCACCATGGCAGGCCGGGCCGGGACCTTCAACGTCGGTGCCTCCGGCGTCATCATGATGAGCCAGGCCATCCGGCGGTCGGGGCGGGTGGCGCTGCCGGTGCCGCGTTCGGCGTTGTCGGCCGTCGATTCCCTGCGCCGGGCCACCCGGTACACCGAGCTCGATCGCGAGCAGCTGAACTACCTGAGCTACGGCCGGGTGATGGACACCGCGCGGATGCGAAACGACTTAGGCTATAACCCCAAGTGGACCACCGTGGAGGCATTCGACGATTACGTGCGGGGACGTGGTCTGACTCCGATCGTGGACCCGAAGTGGGTACGCTCTGTGGAAAGTCGGGCGGTGGCGCTGGCGCAACGCTGCGGCGGCTAGGGGATGGCTCGAGACATGGGCTGGGGAGAGGTTGTCACGTGGCGGGTGAATCAAAAGCGAAAGTGATTCCGCTGCGCGCGAATTCGGGTCGCACGACGTCTTCGCGGCGGGCCGCGCAACGCGCCGACAGCGCGCGTCGGCATCCCTCGCTGCTGGCCGATCCCGATACCCGCGCCTCGGCCGAGGAGATCGCCGCCGTCGTCCGTGAGATCGATGAGCACCGCATCGGCGCCGGCGGATCGGCCGACGAGGACGAGCCCAACGAATTCTCCAAGGCCATCTCCGCGATCGCCGAGTTCGTCGGCCGCAGGATGACCGGTGACTACACCGTCGACGAGTTCGGGTTCGACCCGCATCTCAACGATGCCGTCGTATTGCCGTTGCTGCGTGGGCTTTTCAGGAACTGGTTCCGGGTCGAGGTCAGTGGTATCGAGAACCTGCCGCTGGAAGGTGCGGCGCTGGTGGTGGCCAACCACGCCGGCGTGCTGCCGTTCGACGGGCTGATGGCCTCGGTGGCCGTCCACGATCACCACCCCCGGCACCGGGTGCTGCGCACCCTGGCCGCCGATCTGGTGTTCGACATGCCCGTGCTCGGCCAGGCCGCCCGTAAGGCCGGTCACACCCTGGCGTGCACCTCGGATGCGCACCGGCTGCTCGCCGCCGGTGAGCTCACGGCGGTGTTCCCCGAGGGCTTCAAGGGACTGGGCAAGCCGTTCAAGGACCGCTACAAGCTGCAGCGCTTCGGCCGCGGCGGGTTCGTGTCCGCGGCATTGCGCGCGCAGGTGCCCATCGTGCCGTGCTCGATCGTCGGGTCCGAGGAGATCTATCCGAAGATCGGCGATATCAAGCTGCTCGCCCGGCTGCTCGGGCTGCCGTACTTCCCGGTGACGCCGCTGTTCCCGCTGGCCGGCCCGCTCGGAGTGGTGCCGCTGCCGTCGAAGTGGCACATCCGGTTCGGAGAGCCGATCTCCACCGAGGGCTACGACGAGTCGGCCGCCGATGATCCGATGGTGACCTTCGAGCTCACCGACCACGTCCGCGAGACCATCCAGCACACGCTGTATCAGCTGCTGGCCAACCGCCGGAACACGTTCCTGGGCTAGCCCTTCTGGTTGGCGATCATCTTGGCGATCGCGGCGTCGCGTGCCGCCGCGACCTGGGCGCTGATCTCGCCGGCCTCCTCATCGTGGGCCGCCTCGCCCAGGACGGTGATGACGCTGGTCAGCACCGGGTTGCCGTCGTCGTCGGTGACCTCGCCCCGGACCTCGGTGAGGATGGTGCCGTGCGACTCGATGACCGAATCCAGGTAGGAGTCGAACCACAGCTTGTCACCGGCCTTGATCGGGCGATGGAAGGTCAGCTTCTGGTCGCGGTGCATCATCCGCTCCATGTTGATCGGCACATTGAACTGATTGAAGATCTCCAGCTGCACCCGGCGACCGGCCACCGCGATGAAGGTGAGCGAGGCGATCAAACCGTCGTGACCGTGCTCGGCCGCGCCCTCCTCGGTGTGGTGCGCGGGGTGCTCGTCCTTGACGGCGGTCGCGAACTCGCGGATCTTTTCCCGGCCGACCTCGAAATAGTCGGGGTACCGGTAGTGGGTTCCCACGATCTCTTCGGCAATGCCCATGGCGGGTGAGCTTACAGCGCGGCTGTTCAGCGACCGGCGTCGCGGCGAGACGCCACCGCGGCCAGTGCGCCGCCGACCGCGCCCAGGGCCAGTGCCGACGGCACCCCGATGCGGGCGGCCTTGCGGGCGGTGCGGAAGTCGCGGATCTCCCATCCGCGCTCGCGGGCGACATCACGCAGCGCGGCATCCGGGTTGATCGCGACCGCGGTCCCGACCAGCGACAGCATCGGCACGTCGTTGAAGCTGTCCGAGTAGGCGGTGCATCGTCGCAGGTTGAGGCCCTCTCGGATGGCCAGCGACCGCACCGCGTGGGCCTTGCCCGCGCCGTGCAGGATGTCGCCGACGAGGCGCCCGGTGAAGATCCCGTCGACCGATTCGGCGATGGTGCCCAGCGCGCCGGTGAACCCCAGGCGCCGGGCGATCGTGTCCGCCAACTCATACGGTGTGGCCGTCACCAGCCACACCTGCTGGCCGGCGTCGAGGTGCATCTGGGCCAGTGCGCGGGTGCCCGGCCAGATCCGGTCGGCGATGATCTCGTCGTAGATCTGCTCGCCGAGTTCGACGAGCTCGGCGGTCGAGCGGCCCTCGATGAACGCCAGCGCCTTCTGTTTGCCCTCGGCGACGTCGTCGCTGTTCTCCTTGCCGGTGAACTGGAACTTGGCCTGCGCGTAGATGATTCCGGCAATATCGCGGTAGGTGAAGTACTTGCGGGCGGCCAGCCCGCGGGCGAAATGCACCAGCGATGAACCGTGCACCAAGGTGTTGTCGACGTCGAAGAACGCCGCCGCGGTCAGGTCCGGCGGTGGCGGCGGGGGCGTCTCGGACACCGTTCAACATTAAGTCACGCCGGGACGATACTGGTGGTGTGGACCATCAGGTGGTGTTGCTCACACGGGCCGGCTGCAGCTTGTGCGCGAAGGCGGCGTCGACTCTGGCCGAATTGGCCGGCGAACTCGGCTTTGCCTGGGAGTCGACGGACGTCGACGAGGCGGCCGCCGCGGGTCAGCCCGGGCTACGCGCCGAATACGGCGACCGACTGCCGGTCGTACTGCTCGACGGGGCCGAACACAGCTACTGGGAGGTCGACGAGGCGCAGTTACGAAAAGATCTCAGCTAATTTGGTAGCTGCGCAGGTAAAGGCTACTTTGGAGCCTGGTCTGGCCGAGGGGAAGTATCTAAGGTGATGATGCCGTGAGCGTACTGCTATTCGGGGTTTCGCACCGCAGTGCGCCGGTGTCCGTGCTGGAGCAGTTGAGCACCGACGAGGCCGATCAGGCCAAGATCGTCGATCAGATCCTGCAGTCCTCGCTGGTCACCGAGGCCATGGTGCTCTCGACCTGCAACCGCGTGGAGATCTATGCGGTCGTCGACGCCTTCCACGGCGGACTGTCGGTCATCGGCCAGGTGCTCTCCGAGCATTCCGGGATGGGCCTGAACGACCTCACCAAGTACGCCTACGTGCGGTACGCCGAGGCCGCCGTCGAGCACCTGTTCTCGGTCACCAGCGGTCTGGACTCGCTGGTCATGGGGGAGCAGCAGGTTCTCGGCCAGGTGCGCCGCGCCTACGCCGCCGCCGAGGCCAACCACAGCGTCGGCCGCACCTTGCACGAGCTGGCCCAGCGGGCGCTGTCGGTCGGCAAGCGGGTGCATTCCGAGACCGGCATCGACTCCGCGGGCGCCTCGGTGGTGTCGGTATCGCTGGAGATGGCCGCCAAGCGCATTCCCGACGGCCTGACCGGGCGCAACGCCGTCGTCGTCGGTGCCGGTGCCATGGGCGCACTGGCCGCCAAGCATCTGGTCCGCGCCGGCGTCGAGCGCATCGACGTGGTCAACCGCTCGCTGCCGCGCGCCCGCCGACTGGCCCACAACATCTCCGAGCTCGGCGTGCAGGCCCGTCCGTATCTGCTCGACGACATCGCCGGGGTGCTCGCCGACGCCGATGTGGTGGTCAGCAGCACCGGCGCCGTCCGTCCGGTCATGACGTTGGCCGATGTGCACCACGCGCTGGCCGCCCGCGATGACGAGGACCGTCCGCTGGTGATGTGCGATCTCGGCATGCCGCGTGATGTCGACATGGCCGTGGCCGGTCTGCCCGGTGTGCAGGTCATCGACATGGAGCGCATCCAGCGCGAGCCGCGGGCCCGCGCGGCGTCCACCGACGCCGAGGCCGCGCGCACCATCGTGGCCAACGAGGTCGCCAACTACCTGGCCGGCCAGCGGATGGCCGAGGTCACCCCGACCGTCACAGCGCTGCGTCAGCGCGCCGCCGATGTCGTCGAGGCCGAACTGCTGCGGCTGGACAATCGGCTGCCCGGGCTGGATTCGACGCATCGCGACGAGGTCGCCCGCACCGTCCGCCGCGTCGTCGACAAGCTGCTGCACGCCCCCACGGTGCGCGTGAAGCAGCTCGCCGGGGCCCCCGGCGGGGACAGCTACGCCGAGGCGCTGCGTGAGCTCTTCGAGCTCGATCCGCAGGCGGTCGATGCCGTCGCCGGTGGCGAACTGCCTTTGATCGCCACAGATAACGACACTCAGTGATCCGGATCGGCACGCGGGGCAGCCTGCTGGCGACCACCCAGGCCGGCACCGTCCGTGATGCGTTGGTCGCCAACGGGCACGACGCCGAGTTGGTCATCATCTCCACCGAGGGCGACCGCAATCAGGGACCGATCGCCGACATCGGCGTGGGCGTGTTCACCGCCGCCCTGCGGGAGGCGCTGGCCGCCGGCGAGGTGGACGCCTGTGTGCACTCGTACAAGGACCTGCCGACGGCCGTGGATCCCCGTTTCACCATCGCGGCCGTCCCGCCCCGTGAGGACTCCAGAGATGCGCTGGTGGCACGCGATGGACTGGTGCTCGGCGAGCTCCCGCCGGGCTCGGTGATCGGCACCTCGAGCCCGCGCCGGGCCGCGCAGCTTAGAGCACTGGGTCTCGGTTTGGAAATCCGCCCCCTACGAGGCAACCTAGACACCAGGTTGAACAGGGTAAGCAGCGGTGATCTCGACGGCGTCGTCGTCGCCCGAGCGGGCCTGGCCCGGATCGGACGGCTGGACGTCGTCACCGAGGCTCTGGAACCGGTGCAGATGTTGCCGGCACCGGCCCAGGGGGCGCTTGCGGTGGAGTGTCGTTCCGGGGACACCGACCTCGTCGCGACGCTGGCGGAGTTGGATCACCCCGACACCCGCGCCGCGGTCATCGCTGAACGTGTCCTGCTCGCCGAACTGGAGGCGGGTTGCTCCGCACCGGTGGGCGCCATCGCAGAGGTGGTCGAGTCCATCGATGAGGACGGCCGTGTCTTCGAAGAGCTGTCGCTGCGCGGATGCGTGGCGGCGCTGGACGGATCCGACGTGATCCGTGCGTCCGGCATCGGGACTCCCGAGCGGGCACGAGAGCTGGGGCTCTCGGTGGCCGCGGAGCTGTTCGAACTGGGCGCACGCGACGTGTTGGCAGATGCTGGGAGTGACAGATGACTGGGCACGCAGGTAGCCGGGGCCGCAAGATTCGGCCCGGCCGCATCACGTTCGTGGGTTCCGGCCCGGGTGATCCGGGCCTGCTGACATCCCGCGCGCGGGCCGTACTGGCCAATGCCGCGACGGTCTTCACCGATCCCGACGTGCCCGAGGCGGTACTGGCGCTGGTCGGTTCGGAACTGCCGCCGACCTCGGGCCCCGCGCCGGAGGCCGACGGTGACACCCTGCCGGGTGGTCCCGATGTGCGACCGGCGCTGGGTGATCCGGCCGAGGTCGCCAAGACCCTGGCCGCCGAGGCCAAGCACGGCGTGGACGTCGTGCGCCTGGTCGCCGGCGACCCGCTGTCCATCGACGCGGTGATCACCGAGGTCAACACGCTGGCGCGCACCCACCTGAACTTCGAGATCGTGCCGGGTCTGCCGGATACCACGGCGGTGCCGACCTATGCCGGTCTGCCGCTGGGCTCCTCGCACACCGTCGCCGATGTGCGCGACCCGAACGTCGACTGGGCGGCGCTGGCCGCCGCGCCCGGACCGCTGATCCTGCACGCGACCGCCACCCATCTGGCCGATGCCGCGCGCACCCTGGTCGAGTACGGTCTGGCCGAGAACACCCCGGCCGTGGTCACGGCGCACGGCACCACCTGCCAGCAGCATTCGGTGGAGACCACACTGGTGGGCCTGGGCGACAAGTCGATCCTCAACGCGGCCGAGCCCTCCGGTGGTACCCCCGGCCCGCTGTCGGGTCCGCTGGTCGTGACGATCGGCAAGACGGTCGCCAACCGCGCCAAGCTGAACTGGTGGGAGAGCCGCGCCCTGTACGGCTGGACCGTGCTGGTGCCGCGCACCAAGGATCAGGCCGGCGAGATGAGCGACCGGCTGGTCACCCACGGCGCGCTGCCGGTCGAGGTGCCCACCATCGCCGTCGAGCCGCCCCGCAGCCCGGCCCAGATGGAAAGGGCCGTAAAGGGTTTGGTGGACGGCCGGTTCCAGTGGGTGGTGTTCACCTCCACCAACGCAGTGCGTGCGGTCTGGGAGAAGTTCAACGAGTTCGGTCTGGACGCCCGCGCGTTCTCCGGTGTGAAGATCGCCTGCGTCGGGCAGGCCACCGCGGACCGGGTGCGCGCCTTCGGTATCAACCCGGAGCTGGTGCCCGTCGGTGAGCAGTCCTCGCTCGGCCTGCTCGACGAGTTCCCGCCGTACGACGAGGTTTTCGACCCGGTGAACCGGGTGCTGTTGCCGCGCGCCGATATCGCCACCGAGACGCTGGCCGAGGGGCTGCGCGAACGCGGTTGGGAGATCGAGGATGTCACGGCCTACCGCACCGTCCGCGCGGCGCCGCCGCCGGCGCACACCCGCGAGATGATCAAGACCGGCGGGTTCGACGCCGTCTGCTTCACCTCCAGCTCCACGGTGCGCAACCTCGTCGGTATCGCCGGTAAGCCGCACGCGCGGACCATCGTCGCCTGCATCGGTCCCAAGACCGCCGAGACGGCAGTCGAGTTCGGGCTGCGGGTCGACGTGCAGCCGGAGACGGCCGCCGTCGGACCGCTTGTGGAGGCGCTGGCCGAGCACGCCGCCCGCCTGCGGGCCGAGGGTGCACTGCCGCCGCCGCGCAAGAAGAGCCGCCGCCGCTAAATGGGGTACCCGCGGCATCGTCCTCGTCGGCTGCGTTCCACGCCGGCCATGCGCCGGTTGGTCGCGCAGACCACGCTGGAACCGCGGCACCTGGTGTTGCCGATGTTCGTCGCCGACGGACTGACCGAGCCCAAACCCATCTCGTCGATGCCAGGAGTCGTTCAGCACACCCGGGATTCGCTGCGCCGCGCCGCCGCCGATGCGGTCGAGGCGGGTGTGGGCGGTTTGATGCTGTTCGGTGTTCCGCGTGCCGAGGACAAGGACGCCACCGGCAGCGTCGGCCTGGACCCCGACGGCATCCTCAACGCGGCGCTGCGGGATCTGTCCGCCGACCTCGGTGATGCCACCGTGCTGATGGCCGACACCTGCCTCGACGAGTTCACCGACCATGGTCACTGCGGGATCGTCGACGTCGCCGGCCGGGTGGACAACGACGCCACCAACGATCAGTACACCAAACTTGCTGTGGCGCAGGCGCATTCCGGTGCCCACGTGGTGGGGCCCAGCGGCATGATGGACGGTCAGGTCGCCGCCATCCGGGACGGCCTGGACGAGGCCGGTCATGAGGACGTCGCGATCCTGGCCTATGCCGCCAAGTTCGCCTCGGCGTTCTACGGTCCGTTCCGCGAGGCGGTGGACTCCAGCCTCTCCGGTGATCGCCGCACCTATCAACAGGATCCCGGCAATGCCCGCGAGGCGGTGCACGAGATCGCGCTGGACATCGACGAGGGCGCCGACATCGTGATGGTGAAACCGGCGATGAGCTACCTCGACGTGGTCGCCGCCGCCGCCGACATCTCGCCGGTCCCGGTCGCGGCCTATCAGATCTCGGGCGAGTACGCGATGATCAGTGCCGCGGCGGCGAACGGCTGGATCGATCTGCGGGCGTCGGCGCTGGAGTCGCTGACCAGTATCCGGCGTGCGGGTGCCGATATCGTGCTCACCTACTGGGCGGCCGAGGTCGCCGGCTGGCTGGCGTGACCGAGCCTGCGGCAGATCGGACCGGCCGTCCCGAAGAGGTGGACACCGGTGTGTGGCTGTGGGCGGCGGCGCTGGTGCTGATGGTCATCGGCTATCTGATCGATCTGTTCACCGCGCCGCTGGACGTTCCGGGCTATGTGTACGGCGCCTCGGCGTTGTTCGTGGTGGTCGTCGCGGCGGTGGTGGCGGCGTTCACGTATCTGCTGCGCCACGGGTATCGCTGGTCGCGCACGCTGCTGACCGCCGGCGGGCTGACCGCCGTGGTGTATTCGGTGACCAGCCTGTTCACCGTCGACCGCGCGGCGGCGGTCGCGGCCTTCGGGTACGCGGCCTGCACCATTGTCGGTTCGGTGCTGATCATCGGCGGGGTGGTGCTGCTGCACCGCAAGGACGCTCACGAATTTCTCACCCGATAGGCTGCCCGGATCATGAGCCAACCCATTTCTCCTGCGCGCCCGGCCATCGTCAACATCGCTTTCTGGTTGGTTCTGGTGGGCGCGGTGCTGCTGCTGTTGGGCGGGTTGATGGGCCTGAGTAGCGCAGTCAGTGGGCCCACCGATCGCGCGGCGGAAAGCCTGCCGGCCGACAGGGCTCAGGACGGTCGCCTCCTCCTCGGCGGTATGAGTGCATTGTGGGCGGTCTCGGGAATGGCGCTGAGCTTTCTCGTGGGCCGGGCGCGCGCCGGCGACCTTCGTTTCCGGCGCGCCACGGTATCGCTCGCGGTCGCGGTTGCAGTCCTGGTGTTCTTGTTCGTTCTGCTGGCACCGACTCTCATAGCGTGGCCCACCGTGCTCGGTGTGGTTCCGATGGCCATCGGAGCGACGCTGTTCATGCGGCCGGCGGCCTCGGACTGGTTCCTGGAAGTGCAGTGAGGGATCGACTGCAATGACGGATCCGGACGCCACCGAGCGAAGCGCGCAGCCCGAGCAGGTGCTCTTCCACGAGCCGGGCGGCACCTGGTGGTGGCTGCTGGCCGGGCCCGCGGCCGGGCTGGCGATGGCGCTGATCCAGGTGTCCGGCGGCGCCGGCTGGCGACTGGGCGTGCCCGCGGTGTTCTGCATTCTGGTGAGCGGATTCCTGGCGATCCAGATCAAGGCCGCGCGCATCCACACGTCGGTGGAGCTGACGCCGACCACGCTGCGCCAGGGCACCGAGGTGGTCAAGATCGCCGATATCGTGCGGATCTACCCCGAATTGAAGCGCGGCGAGACCGAGAAGTGGCAGGCCTACCGGGCCTTCGGCGAGCTCAGCGGTGTGCCGCGGGGCCGGACCGGGATCGGTATCAAGCTCACCGACAATCGTTCGGGTCAGGCGTGGGCGCGTAAGCACCGCACATTGCGGTCGGCGCTGGTCGGGCTGGTCGAGGAGCAGGTGCCGTGAGGCGGACCGCGGTTATTCAGTTGGCGGTGGCCGTCGTGGCGCTGATCGGCAGTGTGCTCAGCTGGCTGGCGGCCCGTTCGACCGAGCAGTTGCCGCCGGTCCTCGACGGCGAGCCGTCCATGACGACGGTGATCTACTACCCGCCGCTGATCGTGCTCGCGCTGGCCTTGGTCACCGTTGCGGGTGTGCTGGCAGTACTGGGCATCGCGAGGCTGCGCGCGTCGCGATAGGCCCGTGCTCAAAACGGTGGCGGGTCGCTGTCGGTGTAGCCGCCGGCTGTTCTGGGGCCCGGATATGCGCGTGAGGTCTGTGCGCGGGTGTGTTCGAGGGCGAGTTCGGTTGCGTTGCGGGTGCGTTCGGCGTTGATGCGGTATTCGCGGTCGTGTTTTCGGGTGCGTTGCCGTCGTGGCAGGACGGGTGTGGTGTCGTGGTCGTCGATGAGGCTGATGTGCCGGACCGGCGGTATGGGGATGTCGATGGTGTTGTGCGGGAACAGGACCGCGGCCAGGGGTGCGGCGGTGTAGCGGTGGCCGGTCGGGGAGATCCAGGTGGTGGTGGCGTCGGGGTTGGCTTTCGGGGTCCAGCCGGTGTTCAGGGTTTTGAGCAGGTGGTGTTCGCGGCATAGTGGGCGCAGGTTGGCGGGGTGGGTGGCTCCGGCGGGCCAGGGGACCACGTGGTCGAGGTCGCAGCGGTGGGCTGGTTTTCCGCAGCCGGGGAAGCTGCAGGTCATGACAGTCATGCGCACGTAGGCGGCGAGCTTGGCCGACGGGCGGTAGCGCGATTCGGAGCCGAGGTCGGCCGGGCTGCTCAGGGGTCGGACTGTGGCGCCGGTGGCGATGAGTTCGGCGAGTAGGTGGGCGGGGATGATGGTGCCGTCGACGGTGATGCCCGCCCTGGCCCCGGGGGGCGACGCCGGTGTTCTCGGAGCCGGTGGTGTCTTTGCGGCGGGTGCGGCCGGGGGTTGCGGCTCGGCTCCGGGTTCGGTGTCGGGGGTCGGTTCTTCACCGCTGCCGGGGTCTGCGCGAGGCGGGTCCTGGTCGGCGGGTGTGCCTGGTGGTGTCGGGCCGGGTTCTGGGGTGGGGTTGGCGCCGTGTCCGGTGTCGGGCAGTTCATTGGCCAGTACGTAAATGTTGACCGCAGATGCGCGCGGGTCTTTCCCGGAGCCTTCACAGTCGGGGTTCCCGCACAGGCAGGTGAGCCGGTCGGCGCCGGCGGCCAGGGCGGCGGCGGCATCGGCGCGGCGTTCGCGTGTGGTGCGCGGATCGTGGTCGCAGACAGTGTCGGCGAGTTGGTCGAGGCGGGTGTTGGTGATCGTGGCGTCGGTGGCCCGCATGCGTCCCCAGAACGACACGACACCGTCGGGGTCGTCGCTGTCACCGAATTCGATGTAGCGGTCCTTGGCCGCAGCCTTGGAACGGATGACCGCGACCGGGTCGTAGCGGTGGACCCAGTGGTCGACGGCCGTGACCAGCGCTGCTTCGGACAGTGTTCCGTAGCCGGTGGCGTCCTCGGCGATGCCGGCGTCGATATGTGCCATAGCTTCGGGGTCGGTGACCAGGTGGGTGCGCCAGGTGATCGCACCGATCACTTTGGCGGAGAGGGCGCCGGTGGCGAACAGGGCGGCGGTGCGGGGTAGTCGTTGGCGTAGGGCGACGCCGATGCGCATCTGGGTGTTGGTGGCGTGGGGTCCGAGGTTGCAGGCGGCGCTGATCTGGGCTTTGGCCTGTGCCCAGCCGTCGATCAGCTTCAGCGCCGAGTCCTCGTCCTCGTCCTCGCAGTGGCGGGCGGTGACCTCGGCGATCAACGCCAGCCGTTGTGCGGCGGCGGTGGCTTCGGAGCGGGTGGCGGCCGCGACGGCGGTGATGAGCGCTTCGTCACTCATCCCTGCCAGCGTGTCGCGATCGCATCCTTCGAACATGTGTTCTACGATACTCGGCCCCACTGACGCGGCAAGCTCTTCTTCGCTGCCTGTGGATAACTCGAAAGACGCAGATCAAGCCAAGCTATGGCGTCGCGAGGAGGGGGTATCGCGAACGGGGTGGACGCAGGTCGTTGCCCTCACGAGAAGTGCGCGCTATGACTCACGTCATACCCTCTTGGTACAAAAATCAAAATCTGTAACACTGTTCCTCATGACCGAACTGGCCGAGAACACGCCCGAGGCGCTCGACGACGCCCTGCCGCTGGGGCCCGACTCCCTGGTGTGGAAATACTTCGGTGACAACCGGATGTACCTCATCGGCCCGCGGCCGGCCGTGCTGCAGAACATGCTCGCCGAACTCGGGCAGGGCGTGCTCGACCATTCGACGTTCTTCTCCGACACCGCCGAACGCCTCAAACGCACCATCCCGCCCATCTTCAAGACCGTCTACGGCTCGGAGGAGAACAACGCCGGGACCCAGGTGCGCGACTTCCACCATCACGTCAAGGGCGATATGCCGGGGCCCGACGGACAACCGGCCGGCCGCTACCACGCGCTGGATCCCGACACCTACTTCTGGGCGCACGCCACGTTCGTCGAGCAGATCTACTACTTCGCCGACACCTTCGTGAAGCGCCTCACCGATGCCGAGCGTGAGCAGATCTGGCTGGAATCCAAGACCTGGTACCGCCGCTACGGCGTCAGTGACCGGCCCATGCCCGCGACCTACGCCGAGTTCGAGCAGTACTGGGACCGGATGATGAATGAGGTTGCGGTACCGCACAAGTCGGCCAAGTACGGCGTCGGCTACGTCACCAAGGGCTTCCCCTGCCCCAAGGCCGTCAATCCCACCGTTTGGAAGATCGTCGCCAAGGTCTTCGACCCGATCGCGGCCTTCCTGACCACCGGCGGCCTGCCGCCGCGGGCCCGCGACCTGCTGGGGCTGCCGTGGACCGAGCGGCAGGAGCGTAACTACCAGCGATTCGCCGCCTTCTGGCGATCACGGCCGGTCAACTGGGTGTGGGACCGGTTACCGATGTCGGTGCGCTACAGCAAGTTCGCCCAAGCCGGCTATGCCCGGGGCTGACGCTGGCGAGGCAATTCTCGACGCGGCACTCGTCGAGTTGGAGCGGCACGGCTTCCGCAAGGTCGCCCTCGACGACGTCGCCCGCCGGGCCGGGGTCAGCCGCACCACGATCTACCGCCGCTTCGCCAACCGCGACGAGTTGGTCGGCGCGGTCATCGAACGCGAGAACGTGGCGCTGTTCGCCGATATCGCCAGAGAGCTGAAAAGCGCCAAGCCGCAATCGAACTACTACGTCGAGGCGTTCACACTGTCGATCATGCGGTTCCGGCGCCACCGTGTGCTCAACCAGATGATCGTCGACGACCCGGCGCTGGCCCAGGAGCTGCTGCACCGCCACTACGGTGCGGCCGTCGAACGGATGGCCGCCGCACTGCGGGTCATCTTCCCCGATGGTTTCGCCGAACGGATCGGCTCACCCGCGGTCAACGACCTGGCCGACACCATCCTGCGCTACGCGGCGATGGTGCTGCTGCTGCCCAGCGTGCAGCCGCTGCAGACCGCCGACGAGGTGCGCGCCTTCGCCACCAGGCACTTCCTGCCGAGCCTGCCGGTGGCGCTGCACACTGTCCGCGCGTGAGTGTTTCGTAGATCACATATTCGGGCAGCCGTCAGCAATGGCGAAAGAAACTGACGACAAGGACGTGTTCGGCGACTACGACACACCGCGTCCCACCGCGGTGCTGCCGGGCAGCGACGGCACCGTGACCGGGACCGCGGTCAACGACTGGCTCGACGACGACGGAAAACCGATCTACGGGCAACAGAAAGACACCTAAAGTGTCGGTGTGACTCCACTGGAACGGACCGCACCGGCATTCGTCGAGATGGCACATTCCATCGTGTGGGCCTCGGTGGCCACCGCGGATGCCGACAGCAAGCCCCGCAGTCGCGTCCTGCACCCCATCTGGGAGTGGGACGGCACCGACCTGCTGGGCTGGGTGGCGACCGTGCCGTCCCGCGTCAAACACGAGCACCTGGCCGTCAATCCGTATGTCTCGGTGAACTATTGGGCACCCAATCACGACACCTGCAGCGCGGACTGCCTTGTCGAGTGGTACTTCGACGATGACACCCGCACCGCGGTATGGGACAAGTTCGTCGCCGCACCGGAGCCGCTCGGCTACGACCCGACCATCATCCCCGGCTGGGATTCGCCGACGTCGCCACAGTTCGCGGTGCTGCGGCTGGCCCCGTACCGGCTGCGGGTCCAGCCGGGAACCCTGATGACCAGGGCCGAGGGCGAAGTCCTCACCTGGAGCGCGTGAGCAGCAGCGCCGACGCCACCGGCAGCGCCCGCAGCACATGCCGCCACGGACCCTTGACCACGGCCAGCGCCTCGCTCAGCGGCACCACGCGGGGATCCTCGACCAGCAGGCTGCGTCCGTCGATGACGACCTTGCCCGAACCGGCGGCCCGCAGATTGCGCACCCAATCGGTATCGGTCCCATACGGCAGCAGGATGGCGACGCCGTCGGTGGTGGGAAACGCCGTCACCGGAGTGCGGTACTCCGTCCCGCTGCGCCGGCCCACATGGTCGACCGCCGACCACAACGGCAGATAACCGGCCAACGGTTCCACCACGGGATTGACGAACTTGCGGTTGAACTCGGCACGCCGGCGCGCAAGCAACATGTGGGCATCCTATGGCGAATTGTGCGGCGACGTCGGCGTATTCGGCTTTCCGAGCCCGGTCCCGGCGATGGCCGCTGCCGTGAGGGCCAACGCGGCGGCCAGACCCACCAGGCCGACGGTCAGCGTCGCACCGGCGGCGACAGCGCCGACCAGCAGCGGTCCACCGGCGTCACCGAGTTCGCGGCCGACTTCCGCGGAGCCCATGGTCTCGCCCAGTCGTTCCGGAGGCGTCGACGCGGCGAGGGCGCTGAATGCCAGCGGCGTGATGACGCCGGTGCCGACGCCGATCGACACGGCCGCGATCAACAGTGCGGGAAGCCCGGAGAACAACGCGGCCAGGGCGAAACCGGCAGCCGCCAGTACCAGCCCCACGCTGACACCGACCCGGTCGGGCAGCCGCTGTGCGTCGCGGGCACGTCCGGCCCACGGCTGGGTCAGCGCGGCCGCTGCCGCCAGCACCGATACCGCGGCGCCCGTCGTGAACGCGTCGAGTCCGGCGGCGGCCCCGTAGAGCGGCAGGAATCCCACGCCGACGGACATCGCCGCCGTCGCCGCGGCAAGCGCCAGGGTGGGGGTGAGGAAGTTCGGCCGGGTGAGCCGGCGCACCAGATCGACGACGGTGGAACGGGATCGGGGCAGCGCGGGCACGGCCGGCACGACGCACACCGCCCACACCGCGACGGCCACGGCCAGTCCCGCCATGGTGCCGAACAGCAGGGTGAAGCCGCCGACGCTGACCAGCGCACCGCCGATGACGGGACCGAGCGTGTAACCCAGGCCCTTCCACGCACCGTAACTGCCGAAAACCCGTCCGTGCCGCGCAGGCGGGGCCAGTCGGGCCACCATGGTGGAGGCCGCCGGCGAGAATGCCGCCGCCGCGGCACCCTGCGCGAACCGCGCCAGTCCCAGCAGTCCCGGATTACCGGCGACGACAAAGGCCGCCGACGCGGCGGCGAAGGCGATCAGCCCGCCCAGCAGCACCGGCCGTGGGCCGATGCGGTCGGCCAACGCTCCGAACACCGGCTTGAGGATGACCTCGGCACCGTCATAGACGGCCAGCAGCAGCCCGATGGTGAGCAGACTCGCCTGCTGCTCCTGGCTGTACACGCCGAGGCTCGCCGCGATCGAGTGCGCGCCGAACGCGGTGACGAAGCCGGCCGCGTACAGCGGTCGGTACTGGGCGCGCGGCACCGTCGAAAGTTAACAGCCGAAGGACCGCTGCGCCGCGAGCTGCCGACCGAATCGCGCTGTTCGCCTCGTCGGACCGGCACAAATCAGATCCGATATCCGGAGCGGCCGTCTCCTGATGCTGGACCGGGCGGCGTCACATGGCCAGTCGGCGGCGCTTTTGGAATTACTGCAGTTCACGGCTCTATACATGGCACTGCACCAGCCCGTCGACATTCACTCAAGCATTTGCCATCCGCGGCCCACTACACCCTGTAGTTGACGAGTTGCCTCCTGCTGGAACACTGGGAGCCATGAGCAGCACCGTGTCGTCCGTGTCGACGTCCGCTGCGTTGTTCGCCGATGCCTCCGCGGTGATCCCCGGCGGGGTGAACTCTCCGGTGCGCGCGTTCAACGCCGTCGGCGGTACGCCCCGCTTCATCACCAAGGCCGACGGCTACTGGCTGACCGACGCCGACGGCAACCGCTATGTCGATCTGGTGTGCTCGTGGGGGCCGATGATCCTGGGCCACGCGCACCCGGCGGTGGTCGAAGCGGTGCAGCGCACCGCCGCCGACGGGCTGTCCTTCGGCGCGCCGACGCCGGCCGAGACCGAACTGGCCCGCGAGATCATCGACCGCGTCGCGCCGGTCGAGCGCATCCGGTTCGTCAACTCGGGCACCGAGGCCACCATGAGCGCGATCCGGCTCGCCCGCGGGTTCACCGGACGGCCCAAGATCATCAAGTTCTCCGGCTGTTACCACGGCCATAGCGACGCACTGCTGGCCGACGCCGGGTCCGGGGTGGCCACCCTCGGTCTGCCGTCCTCGCCCGGGGTCACCGGCGCCGCGGCGGCCGACACCATCGTGCTGCCCTACAACGACGAGGCCGCCGTCGCCGAGACCTTCGCGGCCTTCGGCGAGGACATTGCGTGCGTGATCACCGAGGCCAGCCCCGGCAACATGGGCACGGTCGCGCCGCTGCCCGGATACTCCGCCGCGCTGCGCCGGATCACCGCCGAGCACGGCGCCCTGCTGATCTCCGATGAGGTGATGACGGGCTTCCGGGTCAGCCGTTCGGGGTGGTACGGGCGCGAACAGGTCGACGCGGACCTGTTCACCTTCGGCAAGGTGATGAGCGGCGGCCTGCCCGCAGCGGCATTCGGCGGGCGCGCCGAGGTCATGGAGCGCCTCGCCCCGCTCGGGCCGGTGTACCAGGCCGGCACGCTGTCGGGAAACCCGGTGGCGATGGCCGCCGGACTGGCGACACTGCGCGCCGCCGACGACGACGTCTACCGCACCCTGGACGCCCATGCCGACCGGCTGCACAGCCTGATCAGCGAGGCGCTCACCGAAGCCTCGCTGGCGCATACGGTGTCGCGGGCCGGCAACTTCCTCACCGTGTTCTTCGGTGCCGAACAGCCGACGAACTTCGCCACCGCCAAGGCCACCGAGACCTGGCGCTACCCGGCCTTCTTCCACGCCCTGCTGGATGCCGGCATCTACCCGCCGTGCAGCGCATTCGAGACCTGGTTCGTCTCGACCGCCCTGGACGACGCCGCCTTCACGCGCATCGCCGAGGCCCTGCCGCATGCCGCGCGGGCGGCGGCGCACGCCTCCGGGCCCACCCGGTGACACCCGTGCGGACCACCGTGCACGTGATGCGGCACGGCGAGGTGCACAACCCGGAGAAGGTGCTCTACGGCCGGCTGCCCGGCTACCACCTGTCCGAGCGCGGCCGGCTGCAGGCCCAGGCCGCCGCGGACTGGCTGGCCTCCCACGACATCAGCTATGTGGTGGCCTCTCCGCTGGAACGCGCGCAGCAGACCGCCGCGCCGATCGCCGCGGCGCACGGACTCGATATCGACACCGACGACGGCCTCGTCGAGTCCTGGAACACCTTCGAAGGCAAGCGGGTGTCACCGGGCGACGGCGCGCTGCGCGATCCGCGCAACTGGCCCCGGCTGCGCAACCCGCGCAAGCCTTCCTGGGGTGAGCCCTATGACGAGATCGCCCCTCGGATGATCGGCGCGCTGCACCGTGCACGCGTGAGAGCAGAGGGCCACGAGGCGGTGTGCGTCAGTCACCAGCTGCCGGTCGAGACGTTGCGCCGCGCGATGACCGGCCGCACGTTGGCGCACCTGCCGTTGCCGCACAGCCGGTTGTGCAATCTGTCGTCGATCACCTCGTTCACCTTCGACGATGACCGCCTGATCCGGTGGAGTTACACGGAGCCCTGGGGAATCTAGTGAAGTGGTTGGCCGCATGGGCGGTGCTGATGGTGGTGCTCACCGGGTGCTCCACCGGTGACGACGCCGTCGCGCAGGGCGGCACCTTCGAGTTCGTCGCGCCGGGCGGCAAGACCGACATCTTCTACGACCCGCCCGAAAGCCGCGGCACACCAGGCAAACTCACCGGACCGGACCTGATGGATCCGGACAGGACGCTGTCCCTGTCGGATTTCGCGGGCCGGGTCGTGGTGATCAACATCTGGGGCCAGTGGTGCGGGCCGTGCCGCTCGGAGATGCCGCACCTGCAGGAGGTGTACGACGCGACCCGGGCGCAGGGTGTGCAGTTCCTGGGGATCGACGTGCGTGACAACAACCGCACGGCCGCAGTCGATTTCATCACCGACCGCAACATCACCTTCCCGTCGATCTATGACCCGGCGATGCGCACCATGATCGCCTTCGGCGGCAAGTACCCGACCACCGTCATCCCGTCGACCCTGGTGCTGGACCGCCAACACCGGGTGGCCGCGGTGTTCCTGCGTGAACTGCTCGCCGATGATCTGCGCCCCGTCGTGGAACGGTTGGCCGCCGAGAAGTGACCGCGACATGACCGATCTGATCACCGGTGGCCCACTGCTGTTCGCCATCGGGCTGAGCCTGCTGGCCGGACTGGTGTCCTTCGCCTCGCCCTGCGTGGTGCCGCTGGTGCCGGGCTATCTGTCCTATCTGGCCGCCATCTCCGGGGGCCCGAGCCGGTGGCGGGTCGCCGGCGCCGCGGGTCTGTTCGTGGCCGGGTTCACCGTGGTGTTCCTGTTGGGCAGCGTCGCGGTGCTGGGCATGACGACGGCGTTGATCACCAACCAGGAACTGCTGCAGCGCATCGGCGGTGTGGTCACCATCGCCATGGGGCTGGTCTTCATCGGTTTTGTCCCGGCCCTGCAACGCGATACCCGGTTCGCCCCGCGCCAGCTGTCCACCCTGGGCGGCGCGCCGCTGCTCGGTGCGGTGTTCGCGTTGGGCTGGACGCCGTGCCTGGGGCCGACGCTGACCGCGGTGATCGCGGTGTCCTCGGCGACGGAGGGTTCGGCGGTGGCCCGCGGCATCGCCCTGGTGATCGCCTACTGCCTGGGTCTGGGATTGCCGTTCGTACTGCTGGCCTTCGGATCCGCCCGCGCCGTGCGGGGGCTGGGCTGGCTGCGCGAGCACACCCGCGGTATCCAGATCTTCGGCGGCGTGCTGATGATCGGCGTCGGGATCGCGCTGGTGACCGGACTGTGGGGTGACTTCGTGGCCTGGGTGCGCGACGCGTTCGTCAGTGATGTGAGGTTGCCGATATGACGCGGGCACTGCAGCGGGTATGGGCGCTGATCCGCAACACCTGGCGCACCCTCACCTCGATGGGCACCGCGCTGGTGCTGCTGTTCCTGCTGGCGCTGGCCGCCATCCCGGGCGCATTGCTGCCGCAGCGCAGCCTCAACGCCGGCAAGGTCGACGAGTATCTGGCCGACCACCCCACCCTGGGCCCGTGGCTGGACCGGGTGCAGGCCTTCGACGTCTTCTCCAGCTTCTGGTTCACCTCCATCTACGTGCTGCTGTTCGTCTCCCTGGTCGGCTGCCTGACCCCGCGGATGTTCGAGCACGTGCGCAGCCTGCGCGCCGTCCCGGTACCCGCACCGCGCAATCTGGGCCGGCTGCCCAAGCACCATGAGGCCGAGATCACCGGCGACGCAGAACAGCTGGTCACCGCCGTCGACGAACGGTTGAAGGGCTGGCGACGCACCACCCGCGCCACCGAGGGCGGTGTCACCGAGATCTCGGCAGAGAAGGGCTATCTGCGCGAGTTCGGCAATATCGTCTTCCACTTCTCGCTGCTGGGCCTGCTGGTCGCCATCGCCGCGGGCAAGCTGTTCGGCTACGAGGGCAACGTCATCGTCATCGCCAACGGCGGGCCCGGATTCTGCTCGGCATCGCCTGCCGCGTTCGACTCGTTCCGGGCGGGCAACACCGTCGACGGCACCTCGCTGTACCCGATCTGCGTGAAGGTCAACGACTTCGATGCCGACTATCTGCCCAGCGGTCAGGCCGTCAGCTTCGCCGCCAATATCGAATACCAGGCCGGCGAGGACCTGGAGAACAACGTCTGGAACGACTACCGGCTGGAGGTCAACCACCCGCTGCGCATCGGCGGGGACCGGATCTATCTGCAGGGCCACGGCTACGCCCCGACGTTCACCGTCACCTTCCCGGACGGGCAGACCCGGACCAACACCGTGCAGTTCCGGCCCGATGACCCGCTGACCCTGCTGTCCTCCGGCGTCGTGCGCATCGACCCGCCGGCCGGCACCTATCCCGACCCCGACGAGCGTCGCGAACAGCAGATCGCGATCCAGGGGCTGTTCGCGCCCACCGAATTCCTGCACGGCACGCTGCTGTCGTCCAGCTTCCCGGCGCTGAACAAGCCAGCGGTCGCCGTCGACATCTACCGCGGCGACGCCGGCCTGGACACCGGGCGCCCGCAGTCGATCTTCGACCTGGATCCGCGGCTGATCGGGCAGGGCCGGCTGAACAAGGAGGCCCGGGTCAACCTCACGGTCGGTCAGGAGGCCCGCCTCGACGACGGCACCACGGTGCGCTTCGACGGCGCGGTGCCCTTCATCAACCTGCAGGTGTCCCATGACCCGGCTCAGGTGTGGGTCCTGGTGTTCGCGCTGACCATGATGGGCGGGTTGCTGGTGTCGCTGGTCGTGCGGCGCCGACGCGTCTGGGTTCGGATCACCCCCGCTTCGGCAGGTACCGTGAGCGTCGAGCTGGGAGGACTGGCCCGCACCGACAACTCCGGGTGGGGCGACGAGTTCGAGAAGCTGACCGACCGGCTGCTCGCAGTAAAGGCAGTAAAGGAATGAACACGTGAACAGCACAGACATCGATCTCGGCCTGGCCCGGTATTCGGACTGGGCGTTCACCTCGTCGGTGGTGGTGCTGACGTTCGCGCTGCTACTGCTCGCCGTCGAGTTGGCCTACTCGCGCAGCCGCAAGGTCGAGGCGCGCGAGCTCGTCGGTGCCGGTGTGGGCCGCGCCAGCGACACCCCGGGCATCGTCGTCGACGACAGGTCCCGATCGGCCGATGAGCGGATCGGCCGCGCCGGTGTCGGCCTGGCCTATGTCGGCATCGTCCTGCTGGCCGCCTGCATCGTGCTGCGCGGGCTGTCCACCGCGCGCGTGCCGTGGGGCAACATGTACGAATTCATCAACCTGACCTGTTTCTCGGGTCTGGTCGCCGCCGCCGTGGTGCTGCGCAAGCCGCAGTACCGGGTGCTGTGGGTTTTCGTGCTGGCGCCCACGCTGATCCTGCTGACCGTCTCCGGCAAGTGGCTCTACACCCATGCCGCCCCGGTGATGCCGGCCCTGCAGTCCTACTGGCTGCCGATCCACGTCTCGGTGGTGAGCCTGGGGTCGGGGGTGTTCCTGATCGCCGGTGTCGCCAGCCTGCTGTTCCTGCTCAAGATGTCGCCGCTGGCCGAGAAGGACAACGGCCTGGGCCGGGTCATCGAGAAGCTGCCCGACGGACAGGTGCTCGACCGGATCGCCTACCGCACCACCATCTTCGCCTTCCCGGTATTCGGGTTCGGCGTCATCTTCGGCGCCATCTGGGCCGAGGAGGCCTGGGGCCGCTACTGGGGCTGGGATCCCAAGGAGACGGTCTCCTTCATCGCGTGGGTGGTCTACGCCGCCTATCTGCACGCCCGTTCGACCGCGGGCTGGCGCGACAAGAAGGCGGCCTGGATCAACGTCGTCGGCTTCATCGCGATGGTGTTCAACCTGTTCTTCATCAACCTGGTGACCGTCGGACTGCACTCCTACGCCGGGGTGGGCTGACCGGTGCCGGGCACGGGGGAGAGCTTCCGGGAGCAGCAACGCTTTGTGGACCCGGCGCAGGAGGTGCCGCCGGAATGGACGGCGCCGACGCCCCCGCGCGGGATCCCGGCTCAGCCGACACCGGATCTACCCCCGCAGACCAGCCCGGTCCCGCTGCCTGCGCCCTACCTCGACCTGTCGACCGTCGCCCTGCTCGGCCGGCCCAAGCAGGCACCCACCAGCGGCTGGCGGCGCTGGCTGTACCTGGGTTCGTTCACGCTCATCAACCTGGGCGAAGGCCCCAAGGTCAACAATCAGCTCTCCCTGCTGGAGGAGGCCTCCCGGCCGCTGCGCGGCTGCTACCGGATCGCGGTGCTGTCGCTGAAGGGCGGCGTCGGCAAGACGACGGTCACCGCGACGCTGGGAGCCACCTTCGCCGCCACCCGCGGCGACCGCGTCATCGCGGTGGACGCCAATCCCGACCGCGGCACGCTGAGCCAGAAGGTGCCCCTGGAGACCCCGGCGACGGTTCGCCACCTGCTGCGCGATGCCGAGGGCATCGCCAGCTACAGCGATGTCCGCCGCTACACCTCGCAGGGGCCGAGCCGGCTGGAAGTGCTGGCCTCGGAATCGGATCCGGCCGTCTCGGAGGCGTTCAGCTCGGAGGACTACGCCCGCACCGTCGAACTGTTGGAGCGGTACTACAGCCTGGTGCTCACCGATTGCGGAACCGGCATGCTGCATTCGGCAATGGCCGCGGTGTTGTCCAAGGCCGATGTCCTGATCGTCGTCAGTTCCGGCTCGGTGGACGGGGCACGCTCGGCCTCGGCGACGCTGGACTGGCTGGACGCGCACGGCCATCAGGATCTGGTGCGCAATGCCGTGGCGGTCGTGAACGCGGTGCGGCCGCGCTCGGGCAAAGTCGATCTGGAGAAGGTCGTCGACCACTTCTCCCGGCGCTGCCGGGCGGTGCTGCAGGTGCCGTTCGACCCGCATCTGGAAGAGGGCGCCGAGATCAGCCTGGACCGGCTGAAACCGCCGACCCGTGATGCGCTGCTGCGACTGGCGGCTGTGGTGGCCGCGGGGTTCCCGGCCTCGGCTTAACTGCGGGGGTTGTCGCCGTCGCGAAGGCGGCGCAGGAAATCGGGATCGTCATCGGGGCCGATCACCCGCGGCCGCGGACGGTTGGCCGAAGCGCGCAGCATCCGGAATGTCATGTAGGCGAGCCCGGCCACCATCAGGGCCAGGAGTAAGTACTGCAACGAAAACCTCCTTACTCCGAATATACGCGTCCCGTAGGTAGGCTCGGGCCGTGTCTGATCCTCGGCCGGGTACCCGGATGCTGCGTGACGTGGGAGCCTATCTGCTGGCACGGCTGGCGCTGGCCGCCGTGCTGACCGCGGTCATCCTGGGCGCCGGTCACCTGGTCGGGCTGCGCGAGTTCCCGGTCGTGGTGGCCGTGTTGTTCGCCATCGTCGTGGCGCTGCCGCTGGGTATCTGGATCTTCGCGCCGCTGCGCCGCCGGGCCACCGCCAGCATCGCGGCCTTCGACGAGCAGCGGCGCCGGGACAAGGAGACACTGCAGGCCAGGCTGCGCGGCGAGGACTCCTGACGCGCCACGGCGCGCGACGCCGGACTTGAGTGTGCCGCTGCGTCCGGGTGTTGCATGGTCGATGTGACGACGACGCTGACCGACTCCGATTACGCACGCGCCGAACAGATGCTGGCCCCGTACCGGGCGATGAAGGTGCCCGGCAGCAAGCTGGTGCCGCAGTGGCTCGCCGACGGTGCGCGATTCTGGTACCAGGTGGGCACCCGCTGGGTCGTTGTCGACCCGGCGGCCGGCACCCGCGCCGACGCCTTCGACCACGACGCCCTGGCCGCGGCACTGTCGGTGACGACGGGGCAACCCGCCACCGGCTCCGACCTGCCGATCGTGGCCGTCGACATCCGCGATGACGGCAGCGTGCGGTTCACCGCTTTCGGGGACCGCTGGGTCTGGTCGGACCGCGCGGGCATGCGGCCCTGCGATCGGCCCGCCCCCGTTCCCGGCGAGGTGCCCTCGCCCGACGAGCGGTGGATCGCGTTCCGCCGTGACGGCAACATCTGGATCCGGCCTGCCGACGGGGGTGACGAGTTCGCGCTCACCGACGATGCCGAACCGGACTTCGAATACGGCGGCCTACCCGACACCACCGGGGCCAAGGCGCTCATGCGGATCCTCGGCCTGCCGACTCCGTTCTTCTTCCACTGGTCACCGGACTCGACACGAATCCTGGTGCAGCGCATCGATCAGCGTGATCTGCCCGAGTTGGTGCTCGTCGAATCCAGCCCGGCCGACGGGGGCCGCCCGGTGGAGCACCGCACCCGCTACACCATGCCCGGTGAGGAGGCGGTCGCGACGATGACATGGAACGTCCTCGACATCGCGGAGCGCAAAGCCGTTCGGCAGCACGATGATCCGACGATCATCATGCACAACACCGCACTCGTCTACGCCTGGTGGGCGCACGGATCGGTGTACTACCTGCAGCATTCCCGCGACGCCCGTACCCTGGCGCTGCGCCGGCTGGATCCGGCGACCGGTGCGACGTCGACGTTGATCACCGAGACCGGCCAGACCCGGGTCGACCCGGCGGTGCTGCTCGGTGACCCGCACATGGTGCGGGTGCTGGACACCGGCGAACTGCTGTGGTGGTCACAGCGCGACGGCTGGGGCCATCTGTACCTCTACTCGGCCGACGGATCGACGTGCACCCGGATCACGCAGGGACAGTGGCTGGTCCGTTCGCTGCTGTGGGTCGACGAGGACCGCCGGCAGCTGTGGTTCGCGGCGGGTGGACTGGTACCCGAGGATCCCTACCTCCGACAGATCTGCCGCATCAACCTGGACGGTTCCGGGTTCACCCGGCTCACCGATGACGATCTCGACCACGACGCGGTCAGCCCGCCCGAGGGCGGGTATCTGCTGGACCGGGCGTCCTGTCCGAGCCGGCCACCGCGCTCGGCGGTGCTCGACGGTGACGGCCGCGAACTGGTCGTGCTGGAGCAACCCGGCACCGAGGCGTTGGAGAAGCTTGGCTGGCGACCCCCGGAACGCTTCCGCGTCACCGCCGCCGATGGCAAGACGCCGATCTACGGTCTGTTGTGGCGCCCGCACGATCTCGACCCGGACAAGCGCTACCCGATCATCGAGCACACCTATCCCGGGCCGCAGAACTTTCGGGCCGAACCGACTTTCGACGCGATGCACCAGGGCGAACCCGAGGCGTACGCCGCACTCGGTTTCGCTGCGGTGGCCATCGACGGCCGCGGAACCGCGGGGCGCGGCAAGGCCTTTCACGATCACTCCTACGGCGACCTGGGCAACGCGGGGGCGCTGGACGATCATGTGGCCGCCATCCGCGAACTCGGTCACCGGTATCCCTGGCTGGACACCTCGCGGGTCGGGATCACCGGCCAGTCCGCGGGCGCCTTCGCCGCCGCCCGCGCGGTGCTGACATATCCCGACTTCTACCGGGTGGCCGTGGCCACCTCCGGTAACCACGACAACGCCGTCAACCTGGCGATGTGGGCCGAGCACTATCATGGGGACGTCAGCGACGAGGGTAAGCAGGCGATCTCGAATGCGGCCCTGGCCGGCAACCTCACCGGCAAGCTGCTGCTCATCCACGGCGAACTCGACGACAACGCGCACCCGTACATGACGATGCGGCTGGCCGATGCACTGATCAAGGCGGACAAGGATTTCGACCTGATCATGATCCCGGGCGCCGAGCACGCGCTGATCGGCAGGCAGCATTACTTCCTGCGGCGTACCTGGGACTATTTCGTGCGGCACCTGCACGGCACCGAGCCGCCGAGCTACCGGCTCAAGCCGCTACCGCTGCCCGCGCTGGGCTGACGCCCGCAGGATGTCGCGGGCCCGGCGCAGCACGTCCAGCTGCGCCGGGTTGTACAGATCGGCCATCGCGTCACCGATGGCCTTCTCGGCGAAGCTCTCACCGCGCGGGGCGTCGGCGCGGACCTCGACCAGGCCGGGATGGTCCTCCCGGACCGACAGGATGTAGGGAGCCAGCCGCTCGGCGAGGTCGGCGCGGGTCGCCTCGTCGGCATCGGCGGGCAGCGCGTCCAGTTCGGCGGCGGCCGGGTCCTCGCGGGTGTCCCTGATCAGATCCGCGTAGATCTGCCTGCCGCGCGGACCCAGCACCCGGGTCAGCACCACCACCAGTTGCCGGTCCGCGTCGGTCATCTTGGCGACCGCGTCGGGGGCGGCGAAGTCCGGCGGCAGGTCCGTCGGCACCGCGTCGCGCAGCACGACGCCGAGTTCGTCCCGCGCACGCTGCAAGCGCTCGATGGTCGCCGCCAGCTCGGCGTCCAGTTCGCGCAGCGCCTGTTCGGGGTGGTCGTCGTCGGTGCCCATCGCCGCGATCTGAGGCAGCGAGAAACCGAGATCGACGAGGCGTTTGATGCGCACCAACCGGACCAGATGCGCCACGCCGTACTGCTTGTAGCCGTTGGAGCGGCGCTCCGGTTCGGGTAGCAGGCCGACCTGGTGATAGTGGCGCACCGCCCGCAGGCTGGTGCCGGCCAGCTCGGCGATCTCCCGGGTGCTCCACGCCACGGATCCATCTTGGCCTACACCGCAGAACTTGACTGTGCCGCTACGTCCGAGTGTGCGATGAGCACATGCCCGATACGACCGAGGAACGCGAACCGACACTGCTGGAACGGATGGGCGGGATCGCCGGATTGGTGTACGCCAGCGTGCCCACCTTCGCCTATGTGATCGTCAATGCCATCGCCGGCCTGACCGTGGCGGTACTGGTGGCGCTCGCCGTCAGCGCCGGGCTGATCGTGGTGCGGCGGCTGCGCGGTGAGCCCATCCAGCCGGCGGTGTCCGGCCTGCTCGGCGTCGCGCTGGCGGCCGGGATCGCCTACTTCACCGGTTCGGCCGACAACTACTTCCTGCCGGGCATCTGGATCAGCCTGGCCGCGGCGGCGGCGTTCACGGTGTCGGTACTGGTGCGTCGTCCGCTGGTCGGGGTGATCTGGAATCTGTTGCGCAGCACGGGGCCCGACCCGAACTGGCGCGCGGACAAGGCGGTGCTGCGCGGATTCGATGTCGCGACCATCGCGTTCGTGGTGTTGTTCGCCGCGAGGTTCGTGGTTCAGCAATGGCTGTACGACGGTGGCCACACCGGCTGGCTGGCGTTCGCCCGGATCGCGATGGGCTATCCGCTGCTCGGTGTGGCGCTGCTGGTGGTGTTCTGGGCGGTGCGCCGGGCCAACCGGTTGACGGCGACGGTGCCTACCCCAGACCCAGCGCCAGGCTCACCGTCACCGACCACACCAGCATCGTCAGGCCGGTGAACTGCAGCACCGGGATCAGCGCCGCGCCGCCGGAGCCGCCGCGCACCGGAGCGGCGGCCTTCACCGCCAGCGGCACCGCCGCGAATCCGACCGCACACCAGGGCGTGGCGAACATCAGCACCAGGGTGAGCACGAAGGTCACCGCCACCAGGGCCTGGAACAGCAGCCGGGTGCGCGCGTCTCCGAGGCGGACCGCCAGGGTGATCTTTCCGGAGTCGGCGTCGGTCGGGATATCGCGCAGGTTGTTGGCGACCAGCACCGCCGAGGACAACGCCCCGACGCCGACGGCCAGCGCCAGGCCCACCCAGTCCACCCGCAACGCCTGGGTGTACTGGGTGCCCAGCACCGCGACCAGACCGAAGAACACGAACACCGCCACCTCACCGAGGCCTCGGTAGCCGTACGGTTTGGAGCCGCCGGTGTACAGCCAGGCGCCGGCGATGCAGACCGCGCCGACGGCGATCAACCACGGCGCGCTGACGATGGCCAGCGCCAGGCCGGCGATCGCGCCGATGAGCAGGCTGACGATGGCGGCGGTCAGCACCGCGCGCGGGCCGGCGGCCTTGGAACCGACCAGGCGCATCGGCCCGCTGCGCACGTCATCGGTGCCGCGGATGCCGTCGGAGTAGTCGTTGGCGTAGTTGACGCCGATGATCAGGGCCAGCGAAACCGCCAGCGCCAGCAGCGCCTTCCACCACACCGCCGATCCGAGCCAGGCCGCCGCACCGGTGCCCGCGATGACGGGAGCCACCGCGTTGGGCAACGTGCGAGGGCGGGCGCCGGAGACCCATTGCGCAAAGCTAGCCACGCGGGCAATGGTTGCACGGTCCTCTCACCTGGCGTGACGCGGCGCACCTTGTCACATTGTGAGGCGCGCATGACACTGATCAAATGACTGACCGACTCAGCAAGAGCGAAATCGCCAAGGACGCCCTGCAGGAGGGCGTGGAATCCGTGGCGTCGACGGTCGGCGAGGTCGCCGGCATCATCACCACCGCCGTCAAGGATGTCGCGAACGCCATCGGCGGGCTGGCCACCGACGCCTTCGCGATCCGCGATGCCGCCCGCCAAGCCGCCGAACGGGCGGAGCTGGACGGTCAGACCGAGAGCTGATGCTCGCAGTCATCGGCGGCAGCGGTTTCTACACCTTCTTCGGAGCCGACGCCCGCACCGTCAATCTGGATACGCCCTACGGCGCGCCGAGCGCCCCGATCACCGTCGGCACCGTCGCCGGACACGAGGTGGCGTTCCTGCCGCGGCACGGCGTGCGCCACGAGTTCTCCCCGCACACCGTGCCCTACCGGGCCAACATGTGGGCGCTGCGCGCGCTCGGCGTGCGGCGCATCTTCGGACCCTGCGCGGTGGGCAGCCTGACCCCCGAGCTCGGTCCGGGTGCGATGGTGGTGCCGGATCAGCTCGTGGACCGCACCAGCGGACGCGCGGACACCTACTTCGACTCCGGCGGCATCCACGTCGGGTTCGCCGACCCGTACTGCCCGACACTGCGGGCCGCCGCGACCGATCTGCCGTCGGTGGTCGACGGCGGCACCATGGTCGTCGTGCAGGGGCCGCGCTTTTCCACCCGTGCGGAGAGCCAGTGGTATGCCGGTCAGGGGTTCACCCTGATCAACATGACCGGCCATCCCGAGGCGGTACTGGCCCGCGAACTCGAAATGTGTTACGCCGCAATTGCGTTGGTGACGGATCTGGACGCCGGGGTGGAGGCCGGTGCCGGGGTCCGCGCGGTCGACGTGTTCGCCGAGTTCGAACGCAACATCGGCGGGTTCAAACAGCTGGTGCATGAGGCCATCGCCGGGGTCGCACCGGAACGGACCTGCACGCACTGCCTGGCCCACGAGGGCGTGACCCTGCCCTTCGAGCTGCCGTGAGGGTGCTGCTCACCGGGGCCGCCGGGTTCATCGGCAGCCGGATCTGGGCACGTCTGACCGAGGCCGGGCACGAGGTCGTCGCCGTCGACACCATGCTGTCGGCCGCGCACCGCGAGGGTGCCGATCCGCCTCCGGACTGCCACCGGGTCGACGTGCGCGACGCGACCGCGATCGCCGGGCTGCTCGACGGGATCGACGTGGTGTGCCACCAGGCCGCGGTGGTCGGAGCGGGGATCAACGCCGCCGACGCCCCGTCCTACGGCAGTCACAACGATTACGGCACCACGGTGCTGCTGGCCCAGATGTTCGCCGCGGGCTGTTCACGGTTGGTGCTGGCCTCCTCGATGGTGGTCTACGGGCAGGGCGGTTACGACTGCCCCGAGCACGGGCCCGTCGATCCGCTGCCGCGCACCCGCGCGGACCTGGACGGCGGGGTGTTCGACCATCGCTGCCCGATCGGCGGGGAGCCGCTGCGGTGGCGGCTGGTCGACGAGGATGCGCCGCTGCGGCCGCGCAGCCTCTACGCGGCCAGCAAGACCGCCCAGGAGCACTATGCGCTGGCCTTCGCCGATTCGGTCGGCGGTTCGGTCGTCGCGCTGCGCTATCACAACGTCTACGGCCCCGGCATGCCGCGCGACACAACGTATTCCGGGGTGGCGGCCATCTTCCGCTCCCAGCTGGAGGCCGGCCAGGCACCCAAGGTGTACGAGGACGGCGGGCAGATGCGCGATTTCGTGCATGTCGATGATGTCGCGGCGGCCAATGTCGCGGCGGTCGAAGCGCAGATGGGCGGGTTCGCCGCGTTCAACGTGTGCTCGGGACGGCCGGTGTCGATCCTCGACGTGGCGACCCGGATCGCCGCTGCCCGCAACGCTCCCGCGCCGATGGTCACCGGCCAGTACCGCAGCGGGGACGTCCGCCATATCGTGGCCGACCCCGCTCGGGCGGCGCAGCGGCTGGGCTTCCGCGCCGCCGTCGCGCCCGACGACGGCCTGCGCGAGTTCGCCTTCGCGGCACTGCGGGACTAGCGGTCCGGGTTAGCTGAGTGCGTTCGGCCGCGCGGCGGCCTAACGTGCAGGGCATGGCCGACACTGTCGCGAACTCCGTCACGGTGGTGCTGCCGTGCCTCAACGAGGCGCAGTCGCTACCCGGTGTGTTGAACGGCATACCGAGTGGGTATACCGCGCTGGTGGTCGACAACAACAGCACAGACGACACCGCGAGCGTGGCTCGCGCGCACGGCGCGACAGTGGTGACCGAGGTGCGGCCCGGATACGGCTCGGCGGTGCACGCCGGCGTGCTTGCGGCCGAGACACCGATCGTTGCGGTCCTGGACGGAGACGGTTCGCTGGATCCGCGAGAACTCCCGGAACTGGTCACCGAACTCGACCGTGGTGCCGATCTGGCGATCGGCCGGCGCCGGGCGGTTCCGGGACTGCACTGGCCGTGGCACGCCCGGCTGGGCACCGCGGCGGTGTGCTGGCGGCTACGGCACAAGTATCGGCTGCCGGTGCACGATATCGCCCCGATGCGGGTTGCCCGGCGCGATGCGCTGCTGAATCTCGGTGTGACCGACCGTCGTTCGGGCTATCCGCTGGAGCTGATGGTCCGCGCGGCACAGGCGAACTGGCGCGTCGTGGAACGTGATGTGGCCTATGGCCCCCGAACCGGCGGCACCTCCAAGGTCAGCGGTTCGGTGCGCGGCAGTGCCATTGCCGCGCTCGATTTCTGGCGCGCGCTGTGATGTGGCCGGGGACGGTCTTGGTGGTGGCCAAGGCGCCGGTCCCGGGATTGGCCAAGACCCGGTTGGCGGCCACTCTGGGGGCCGAGGTGGCCGCCGATATCGCCGCCGCGGCGCTGCTGGACACCCTGGACGCGGTCGCCGCCGCGCCGGTGGCCCGCCGGGTGGTGGCGATGACGGGTGATCTGCGCACGGCCTGCCGGGCCGATGAGATCGCCGAACGGCTGGTCGATTTCACGGTGATCGAGCAGCGCGGTGACGGTTTCGCCGAGCGGCTCGCCCACGCCCATGCCGACGCCGCCGAGGCCGGTCTGCCGGTCCTGCAGATCGGGATGGACACCCCGCAGGTCAGTCCGGAGCTGATCTGCCAGTGCGGGCAGGCGTTGGGCGACGCCGACACGGTCCTCGGGCTCGCGGCCGACGGTGGCTGGTGGGTACTGGGGGTGCAGGACCCGGCGATGGCCGACTGCCTGTGCGCGGTGCCGATGTCGCAGCCCGATACCGGGGCGCGCACGCTGCTGGCCCTGTTCGATGCCGGGATCGGGGTACAACTGATGCCCGAACTCGCCGATGTCGACACCGTCGGGGACATCGACACCGTTCGCTGCGCATGCGCGCCCGCCGGTCGCTTCGCGCGGACCACCCGGCTGGCGGGCGTCTGACGTGCAGGGTCAACTCTACGAGGAAGCCCTCGGCGGGCAACGATGTTGGGTCCGGCATTCCGACGGCCGCCGACACCTGCTGCCGGTGCACAAGTGGCTGGTCGGCACCCATGCCGACCGCAGCTTCGACCGGGCGATCGTGGAGCTGTCCTCCGGTCCCACCATCGACCTGGCGTGCGGTCCCGGACGGCTGGTGGCCGGACTGGTGCAGCGCGGTCTTCCCGCGCTGGGGGTGGACAAATCGGAATCCGCGGCGGAACTGGCGCGTACCAGCGGTGTGCCGGTGCTGTGCTGCGATCTGTTCGGCCCACTGCCGGGAGTCGGTCGATGGCAGACCGCCCTGCTGGCCGACGGTAACGTCGGCCTCGGTGGCGACCCGTGGCGGGTGCTGCAGCGCGCCGCCGACCTACTGCGCCGCGGCGGTCAGTGCCTGGTCGAATTCGACACCAGGACAGTCGGAGTCGACCGGCAATGGGTGCGGCTGGAGTCCGCCGAGGGCAACGGGCCGTGGTTCCGGTGGGCATCGGTGGGGCTGGACTGCGCCGCGCGGATCGCCGCCGATGTCGGGCTCGCGCTGCGGGCGGTGCATCCCGTCGGGGATCGGGTGATCGCGAGCCTGGTCGCGCAATGACGGCGCTGCGCGGCACCGCCGTCACCAGCAGGGTCGGCGTCGCGCTCGGAATCGCGATCACGGTGTGCTTCGTCACCGGACTGCTCAGCCATCTCATCCAGCACCCGCAGCCCTGGTTCGTCTGGCCCACCCGCCCGGTGGGGTTGTACCGGTGGACGCAGGGACTGCATGTCGCCTCGGGGATCGCGGCGATCCCGCTGGTGGTGGTCAAGCTGTGGTCGGTGTGGCCCAAACTGTTCGAGCGTCCGGTCCTGGGTGGTCCGGTCCGGATGCTGGAACGGGCGTCGATCCTCGTGCTGGTGGCCTCGATCCTGTTCGAGCTGTCGACCGGGCTGCTCAACATCGCACAGTGGTATGCGTTCCAGTTCTATTTCCCGACAGCGCATTACGCGGTGGCCTATATCGCGGTGGGCTCGGTGCTGGTGCACCTGGCGGTCAAGTTGCCGATCGTCCGGCGCGCTCTCGGCGAGCCCGCCGACGCTCCGGCCGATCGTGCTCGTGCCGGCCCGACCCGGCGCACTGTGTTGCGCGGTACCTGGTTGGCGGTCGCGGTGGCAACGGTGGTGACCGTCGGGCAGACGGTGCCGCTGTTGCGGCGGGTGTCGGTGCTGGCACCGCGCACCGGCGAAGGGCCGCAGGGGGTTCCGGTGAACCGCAGTGCGGCCGCCGCCGGGGTGCTCCGGACTGCCTCGTCCCCGGAGTATCGGCTGACCGTCGCGAACGGAGCGATGCAGCGGGAGTTCACCATCGACGAGTTGCGCGCCATGCCGCAGACCACCCACCGGCTACCGATCGCCTGCGTGGAGGGGTGGAGCGCCGACGCGGAGTGGACCGGGGTGGTGCTGGCGGATCTGCTTGCCGCGGTGGGTGGTTCACCGGATACCGATGTGCGGATGATCTCGCTGGAGCAGCCGGGCCCCTATTCGCGCACCGTGCTGCCCGCGCGTCACGCCCGTGATCCGCAGACGCTGATCGCCCTGCGCGTCAACGGCCAGGTCCTCGACCTCGACCACGGGTACCCGTGCCGGTTGATCGCCCCGAGCAGGCCCGGTGTGCTGCAGACGAAATGGTTGACGCGGATCGAGACGCTGCGATGACCGTCGTGCGGGTCGTGTTGGCGGCACTCGGGTGTGCCGCCATGGCGTACGGCGTCGTCCTGGTGGCGCAGAACCCGCCGGTGATCATCCTGCGGATCCTGATCTGGGCCGTGGTCGCGGTGGTGGTGCACGATCTGGTGTTCGCACCGGCCTGCGCGGCCCTCGGATGGGCCGGCCGCAGGCTCGTCCCGGTGCGGTGGCGGTCACCGGTCGCGGTGGCCGCTCTGTGCAGCGTCGTGCTGGTCCTGCTGGCCATCCCGGTGTACGACAAGCCGGGGCTGAAACCGGACAACCCGTCGGTTCTGGACCGCGATTACCCGCTCGGGCTGGGGATCGCGTTGGCGGTGGTGTGGCTCAGCGCTGTGCTGTCGCGGTTGATCCGGCTACCAGTTCGTCAGGATCAGATGGTTGATCGCCAGGGCACCGATGACGTTGAGCGCCAACCACCAGCAGTGTGAGCGCGCCGTTAGCAGGGCTCCGGCGGCCGTCAGCCACACCGTGAACGGCAGCCAGATCCGTTCGGTCTCGGCCTTGCTCAGCATGCTCATATCGGCGGCCAGGATCGCCAGCAGCGCGCCGACCAGGATGACGGGCAGGCCGGCGCGCCCGCGCAGCGCCCGGACATCCAGGGCCCGGCCCAGACCGGCCACACTGGCCAATCCGATGGCGCAGACCGTCGAGGCCAGATTCGCCCAGCCCCAGTACTGGAACGGGCGGTCGTTGGCAATGCCCTGCCAATAGCGTTCCTGTACCAGGACATAGCCATCGAACCACCAGAAGCCGGCGGCATAGAACACCGCGACCACCGCCAGTGCGGCCACGACGGCGGGCAGCAGCGCGCGCAGCGCGGTGCGCCGCCGGTCGGCGGTGATCAACACCGCCACCGCGGGGATGGCCATCAGCCCCAGGCCGTAATTGAGGAAGATCGCCCACCCCAGCACCAGCCCGGCCGCGGCGGCCAGGGCCGGCCGGTACCGCGGGGTTGTGTGCACGGCCAGCGCCAGCAGGGCGATACCCCAGGCCGCCACGCCCGCGAAGTAACCGTCGGCCGAGGCCGCGATCCAGATGGCGGTCGGTGCCACCGCCACGAACGGCGCGGCATGGCGCGCGGTGGCCTCGTCGGCGACGGCGCGCACCGCGATGAGGATCGCCGCCGCGGCGCTGGAACCGACCAGCAGACACAACAGTCCCGCCCACGCACCACCGCCCAGGCCGATACGGTCCATCCACACGAAGGTCAGCAGCGCCCCCGGTGGATGACCCGAGACGTGGGTGATCCAGGAATCCGGTTGGTAGTCCAGGATCCGGTCGGAGAAGGTGCGCAGCGCCTCGGGGATGTCGGTGACCGTCGGCACCTGTCGCAGGTATTCGTGCCGGGCGGTCAGCCGGCCGGCGAACCCGCGCTCCCATCCGTCGATCATGGCCAGCGAGAAGGCCCACAACGCCGAGGTGCCCCAGGCCGCCGACACCAGCATCCGCCACGGCAGCCGGGCCGCCACCGCCGGGCCCCACAGCACGGCGGCGACACCGATGAGCACCGCGGGCACGGTGCCCCATCCGACATGTGCCTCCCACCACCCGAAGATCGGCGCGGTGTCGGCGAAGGCCTGGATGCGCTCGGGTGTGCTGTTGATCAACGGGGTGACGATTCCGAGATCCAGGTGCGGCACCACGAACGCCGCGACCACGAGCGTCACCCCGATGGTCAGCGCCACTGATTCCCGTCGGCCTATGCGCATGGCCTCCACACTATGGGTGGCCCGTCCGCGACCCGCTTCACAAGAAACTTGACAGGTGTTAATAATGGGCGGATGACTACCTCATCGGCGGCATTCTGCGCGCGTTATGGCATCGACTTTCCGCTGTTCGCGTTCAGTCACTGCCGCGATGTGGTGGCCGCGGTGACCAACGCCGGCGGGTTCGGCGTCCTCGGCGGCGCGGCCTACTCGCCCGAGCGCCTCGATCAGGAGCTGACCTGGATCGACCAGCACGTCAACGGCAAGCCGTATGGCATCGACATCATCGTGCCCGCCAAGTTCGAGGGCAAAGGCGAGAAACTGTCGGGTGACGACCTGGCCTCGCGCATCCCCGACAGTTACCGCGAGTTCGTCAACAAGCTGCTCGCCGACCACGGTATCGAGCCCGACACCGAGGTCCGCACCGGCAAGCCCGTGCTGGCCGGGGGCAACGGCGAGGAACTGCTCGCGGTCGCGATGAGCCACCCGATCAAGATGATGGCCAATGCCCTGGGTGTCCCACCGGACTACATGATCGAGGCCGGCCGCGAGCGCGGGATCCCGGTGGCCGCTCTGGTCGGTGCCAAGGAGCATGCCGTCAAGCAGGTCGCCGCAGGGGTGGACCTGATCGTGGCGCAGGGCACCGAGGCCGGCGGGCACTGCGGTGAGGTGTCCACGCTGGTCGTCGTCCCCGAGGTCATCGATGCCATCGACGATGCGGTGCCGGTGCTGGCCGCCGGCGGCATCGTGACGGGTCGGCAGATGGCCGCCGCGGTCGCGCTGGGTGCGGCCGGTGCCTGGACCGGTTCGGTGTGGCTGACCACGGAGGAGGCCGAGACCGAGCCGCACACCGTCACCAAGATGCTGGCCGCCGGTTCACGCGACACGGTGCGGTCGGCCGGTCGCACCGGTAAGCCGTCACGACAGCTGCGGTCGGACTGGACCGATGCCTGGGCGCCGAATCCGGGTGGGCAGCAACCCCTTCCGCTGCCACTGCAGAACATGTTGTCCGAGCCGGTGCTGCGCCGCATCGACGCGCTGGCCGACCAGGGGCATGAGGGTGCGCGGGCGCTGTCGACGTACTTCGTCGGGCAGGGCGTCGGCCTGATGACCAAGGTGAAACCGGCCCGCGATGTCGTGCTGGAGTTCATCGAGGACTATCTGGCCGCCACCGAACGGCTGAGTAACTCGCTGCCGGACTGATAATCGAACGGTGCCGACACGCGAGCTGGTCCTGCTGATCATCACGGGGCTGCTTTTCGCGGCGTCGGTGACCTTCCTGGTGCTGTTCATCGTGAGCCGCCATCAGCTGGGCAAGGTCCGCGGCGAACTGGCCCAACTGCTCGCCGAGCAGGACGAGCGCCGCCGCCGGCGCCGTCGGGGTGTGGCCCCGCTGGCCATCAAGACGGTCTTCCAGACCGCCGACATGATCATCAACAAGGGGCTGGGCGCCACGGTGCGCAACTCGATCGAGGATCTGGCCGGCTGGGCGCAGGTGGAGCGGCCCGACCTGGCCCGGCTGACCGCCGACGGGCGCGTCGTCATCGTGTTCTCCGATATCGAAGGCTCCACCGAGGCCAACGCGGCGATGGGGGATCGGGCCTGGGTGCGGCTGTTGGGCAAGCACAACAAGCTCGTGGAGTCCCGCGTCGCCAAGCACGGCGGGCACGTCGTCAAGAACCAGGGCGACGGTTTCATGATCGCGTTCGCCGACCCGGAGAACGCCGTGCGCTGCAGTACCGATGTGCAGTCCGCGCTGACCGACGAATCGCGGTGGGCGGGCATCCGGGTGCGCATCGGTGTGCACATGGGAACCTCGGTGCGCCGCGGTGATGACCTCTTCGGCCTCGACGTCGCGATGGCCGCGCGGGTGGCCGGTCAGGCCGACGGCGGTGAGATCCTGGTCAGCGAACCGGTGGCCGCCGCCATCGGCGATCTGGACGACCTGTGGCTGGGGTCACCGCGGGAGTCCGAACTCAAGGGGTTGCGCGGGACGCACTTGCTGTATCCGGTTTCTCGTCGCGCTCTTGAACTGCCCGCTGCGACGCCTTGACCAGCTTCGCCGTCCATTCGGCGCCCAGCTTGACCAGGCCCGATTCCGGGTAGCGGACGTGGGACTCCCAGTCCCGGCCCAGCGAACACACGGGGTCGGCGGGCGCGCACAGGTCGGCGGTGCGCGGGCCGAACACCGTGCTCATCCGGGTCAGCGGATTGCCGATCCGGGCCGACGGATTGCCGAACACCACCAGCGAGGCGATGTGCGGCACCACGGACGCGGGCAGCGGGGCGGTGTAGCCCAGCCCGGCGATCGGCGCGGTCGCCACGACGTCCACCACGGCGGCGCCCTGGGAGTAACCACCCAGCACGATCTTGGTGTCGGGGCATTGCGCGGCGACGGTCTGCACCCGCTTGCTCATGTCGTTGGCGCCGACGGCCGCCTTCATGAAGTCCCAGGTGGCGGGGTACTTGACGGCGTAGGTGTTGATCGAGGTGCCCTTCAGCATGGGGCGCAGCGTCTCGACGAAGGACTTCCCGACCTTCCCGATGCCGGCGGGTTCGTCGGTGCCGCGGGCGAAGATCACCTCGACATCCGCGCATTCGGGGGCGGCCGAAGCGGTCGCGACGGTGAACGGGCTGAGCATGGCGGCGGTCAGTCCGGCGGCGGCGAGCATGGTCGTGTATCGGGCGGCCATTTCTCTCCTCGGGCGGGACACCGGTCCACTACAGGTGTCTCATCAGTACCCATTATTCACAAAAATCACTCTATTAACATCCGTGACATTTTCTGTGGGCACCGACACGCCCGCGGATGCGAGTGTTCGGTTGCCGGATAGGGCGTGCCGGGCCGTCAGCGAGAGGAGTTGTCGGCGAGCGGAACCTCGCCGATCTCCTGGAAGATCACCTTTCGGGCGATCTCGACGGCGTTGTCGGCGAACCGCTCGTAGAACCTGCCGAGCAGCGCGGTGTCGGAGGCCGCCTGGATGCCCGCGGACCAGCGTTCGTTCAGCACGGTGGCCAGCAGTTCGCGGTGCAGATCGTTGACGGCCGCGTCGCCGAGCCGGACGCGTTCGGCCTCGTCGGTGTCGCCGCCGGTCACCGCACGCCGCGCGTGTTCGGCCAGTGCCACCACGTGCTCGCCCAGCCGCGCGAGGATGGGGACCGTCACCTCGGGCACCGGCCCGTCGAACCGCGCGATATTGGCCGCCAGCGCGCCCATGCGGTCGGCATTGGCCGCGATGGAGAAGGCCGACATCACCAGGCGCAGATCATGGGCGACCGGGGAGTGGCGGGCCAGCACCGAGAACGCGCGGCGGTCGACGCGCTCATTGAGGACGTCGAGTCGGCGCAGCGCCTGCCGGACGCGGCCCCGCGCCTGCGGGTCCGCGTCGATCAGCGCGGTCGTGGCGTCGGCCGCGGCCTCCCCGGCCAGCGCGCACATCTCACCGAGCTCGGCGGTCAGCCGGTCGAGTTGGGCGTGGAACTCGGTGCGCATGATCGGCCCGTGTACCCGCTGGGCGCGGCTGACAAACTGTGCCGATGTCTGTTCTGCGGGTGACCGCCCCGATCGGGTTGGCCTTTCTGCCGCTGGGCATGGCGCTGGGATTTCTGGTGGTCCACGCCGGGCTGGACTGGTGGTGGGCCCCGGTGTTCGCCGCCGTGATCTATGCCGGCTCGCTGGAATTCCTGATGGTGGGGTTGGCTGCGGCCGGCGCGCCGCTGGCCACGGTGGCGTTGACGACGTTGATCGTCAACTCCCGGCACGTCTTTTATGCGTTGTCCTTCCCGCTGCACCGGGTGCGGGGGCCGCTCGGCAAGGCCTACAGCACCTATGTGCTCTCCGATGAGGCCTATGCCGTCGGCGTCAGCCCGGACGCCGCGACGTGGACATCACGGCAGATCCTCGGCATGCAGTGCGGCCTGCATCTGACCTGGACCGTGTCGGCGGGGCTGGGCGGGCTGCTCGCGTCTGCGCTGCCGATCGACAAGCTGGCCGGTCTGGAGTTCGCGCTGACGGCGCTGTTCATCGTGTTGGCCATCGAGGCCTATCGGCAGCACCCCGACCGGCTCACCGCGGTGGCGGCGGCGTGCTGCGCGCTGATCGCCTGGCTGCTGGCGCCGGGCCAGCTGCTGGTGTGGGCGTTCGCGGCGTTCACGGCGCTGTTGCTGGTGCGGTTGGCGGTCCGATCGGGGGCCGCCGATGCCTGACACCGGATACATCGCAGCGCTGGTCGGGATGTCCGCGGCGCTCACCTGGGCGCTGCGGGCATTGCCGTTCGCGGCGCTCGCGCCGCTGCGGCACAGCACCGTCGTGCGCTATCTGAGCCTGCACATGCCGCTCGGGGTGATGGTGATGCTGGCGCTCTACACCGTGCGCGATGCGCCGGAAGCCGAGACGCGCCAACAACTCTGGCTCGGTATCGCGGTGGCGGCGACGATGGGAGTGCAGCTGTGGCGCCGGCATGCGCTGCTGTCCATCTTCACCGGCACATTTATTTATGTGGCGCTGATGTCGCTGTGGTGACAGAGTGTGGCGCCGTGAACATGCTGTTTTGTGGCACCGATCTGGCGCGACGCATCGAGCACGCCGAGGCGGCGCTGATCACCGCGGCGGTACGGGCTGCGGTGGCCCGCGGCACCGACGGTTTCGCGTTGCCCGTCGCCGGTGGTGTCGCGGCGTACGCCGAACCGGGCGCCCCGTTCAACAAGGTGGCGGGCCTGGGCTTCGGCGGTGTGCCCGATACCGCGCAGTTCGACGAGATCGAGCGCGCCAACACCGACCGCGGTGCACCCACCGTGGTGGAGTTGAGCACGCTGGCCGACCCGCAGATCCTGGAACTGCTCGCCGGGCGGGGCTATCACGTGCTGGCCTTCGAGGACGTGCTCGGCCGGGTTGTCGACGACCGGACCCGGCCGCTGCCCGAGGGAATCACCGTTCGGCCCGCGCATGCCGACGAGGTGGACGCCTGGGTCGACGTGGTGGTCGAGGGCTTCGCCCATCCCGACGTCGAGGGCGTGCCCAGTCCCGAGGAGTTCCCCCGCGATGTCGTCGAACGGGCCGAGCGTGACTTCACCACCGCGGGCGTGAAACCCTATGTGGCGCTGCGCGACGGGGAGATCGCCGGCGGTGGCAGCCTGCGGGTGACCGACGGGGTGGCGCAACTGACCGGGGCGGCGACGGCACCGGCTCATCGACGCCTGGGGGTGCAGACCGCCCTGCTGGAGTGCCGTCTGCGCGACGCGGCCGACGCCGGCGCCGAGATCGCCGTGGTGACGACCGCACCGGGCTCGAAGTCACAACAGAACGTGCAGCGTCAGGGCTTCCACCTGCTCTACTCGCGGGCGGTGCTGGCCAAGGCGCCTGCTCAGTAGAGGTGCTTGCGGTAGTTGTCCTCGCTGTAGTAGGCCTCCAGTTCCTCCAGGCTCTGCTCGGCCTTGAAGGATTTCGCCAATTGCGCTGTGCTGGGCACCGATTCGGGGTTCCAGGTGTCGGGTGCCCAGGCATCCGAGCGCAGGAATGCCTTGGAGCAGTGGAAGAACACCTCCTCGACCGTGACCTCCAATGCCAGGATGGGCCGCTTACCCTGCACCGTCAGGACGTCGAAATAATCTGCGTCCGCGACGATCCGGGCGCGCCCGTTGACCCGGACGGTGTCACCGCGGCCGGGGATGACGAACAGCGTGCCGACATGCGGGTTCTGCAGGACGTTGAGGTACCCGTCCACCCGCTTGTTGCCCGGGCGCTCCGGAATGGCGATCGTCGAGTCGTCGATGATGTGCACGAAACCGGGCGGATCGCCCTTCGGCGACACGTCGACCCGGCCGTCGGCATCGGTCGTCGCCACGAAACACAGCGGTGAGTTGGCCAGCCAGGTGCGGTGCACGTCGGCGAGCTTGGGGGCCACCTTGTTGGCCACCACCGGATGTGGATGCCCGACGATCTCGCGGAGCTGTGCGGCCGTCGTCACTTCAGTTGTGCTCACCCGTCCCATCATGCCTGGCGAACCGTTCGATCAGGGCGCGCCGATCGAGCTTGCCGATACCGCGGCGGGGGAGCCGGTCGATGAAGTGCAGCTCCCGCGGGGCGGCGGTGACGGGCAGCGTCGCGCTCACGTGGGCGCGTAGCGCGGCCACGTCGGGCGCGGGGTGTCCGACCGCGAGAACGATGGCGGCGACCACCCGCTGACCTAGCCGGGCATCGGGCACACCGAAGACCGCGCACTCGGCGATCGCAGGGTGATTCGCCAGCGCATTCTCGACGAGCTGCGGCAGCACCGTGAGACCGCCGGTGCTCACCGCGTCGTCGACCCGGCCGAGGATGCTCAGGGTTCCCGAATCATCCAACACGCCAAAGTCATCGGTGCGAAACCAGCCCGGTTCGGCGAACGGGTCCGGGGTCACCGGGTCGCGGTAACCCGAGGCGACTGTCGGCCCGCCCAGCCACACCCGGCCATCGTCGATGCGAACCGTGACACCGTCCAGCGGCACACCGTCATACACGCAGCCGCCGGCGGTCTCACTCATACCGTAGGTGCGCACCACCGGCACACCGGCGGCGGCGGCGCGCTCCCGCACCCCGGCGGGCAGCGGGCCACCGCCGATCAGCACGGCGTCGAACTCGGCCAGCGTCGCCGCGGCCGCGGGATCGGCGAGCGCCTTGTCCAGTTGGTTGGCCACCAGCGAGGTGTAGCGCCGCCCGGGGCCCATCTCGCTCACCGCGGCCACCAGTTGATGCGGTTCGAAATTCGCGGGCACGGCGACCGGAGCCTGCCCGGACACCAGACTGCGGACCAGCACCTGCAGCCCCGCCACGTGATAGGCCGGCAGCGCCAGCAGCCAGCGCCCCGGCCCGCCGAGGCGCCGATGGGTCGCCTCGGCGCTGGCGGTCAACGCCGCGGCGGAAAGCAACGCGCCCTTCGGTGTTCCGGTGGTGCCCGAGGTCGACACCACGACCGCGATGTCCTCGTCGATGGGTTCACCGGCGCGCAGCGCGTCGATTAGCAACCGACTCTGGCGGTTGTCGTCGGCGGGCACCGGCAGCACGGCGGATGTTCCGCGCAGCGCGGCCTCCAGGTCCGGCAGGATCGCCACCGCCGCCTCGCCGGTGCCGACCGGCAGCGGGGTCAGGATCGCGGTGGCGGACCCACCATCGCGCTGCTCGCGCGGATCGTCGAGCGGCCAACCCTGGGCGGCCAGCCGCAACCGCACCCGTTCGATGTCCTCGGCGCGCGGCAGTTCATCGGTGATTCCGGTGATCAGCACGCCGATGTCGACGTGGTCGAATTCGCCGCGATCCATCAGATCCTGGGCCACCGCGCGGACCTCGTCATTGGACAACCGCCGGGTGAGCAACGCCAACAGGGGCACCCGATCCGGGCCCGGAACACCCTCCGGGTAACCGGCGGTCAGCCATGCCGCGATTCTCGCCAGGAATCCGTTCACGCATCCGAAGCCTGCCAGATTCCGCGCGGTCGTGCGTCTGACGCCGATGACGTGGAACAACGCACGACTCATACATGAACGTTTGGTGAACAGAACCGCCCGTTCAGGCAAAGCGCCTGCTCCCACCGCACAAACACCGCCCGCATAACTACCCGAAATGCTGAGAGATGTCTCAGGATGAGGGGCATGAGCGCGGAGCTGATCATTCTGGTGCTGCTGATCGTCACGGCACTGGCATTCGATTTCACCAACGGGTTTCACGACACCGGTAATGCCATGGCCACCTCGATCGCCACCGGCGCGCTCAAGCCGAAGACCGCGGTGCTGCTGGCCGGTGTGCTGAATCTGATCGGCGCATTCCTGTCGGTGGAGGTCGCGGTGACGGTCACCACCTCGGTGCTCAAGGTTCAGGACACCAAATCCGGTGAGCTGCTTGCGGGTATCGACGCCTCGACCGGGTTGACGATCATCTTCGCCGGGTTGATCGGCGGCATCCTGTGGAACCTGCTCACCTGGTTGTTCGGTATCCCGTCGAGTTCCTCGCACGCACTGTTCGGCGGGTTGATCGGTGCCGGTCTGGCTGCGTTGGGACTGGCGGGGGTGAACTGGTCCGGGGTGACGCAAAAGGTGCTCATCCCGGCGGTCGCCGCACCGGCCATCGCCTGCCTGGTCGCCGCCTGCGGCACCTGGCTGGTCTATCGCCTGACCCGCAACGTCGCCGAGAAGCGGCGCCGGGAGGGCTTCCGCTGGGGTCAGATCGCCACGGCCTCGCTGGTGGCGCTGTCGCACGGCACCAATGACGCGCAGAAGACCATGGGTGTGATCGCCCTGGCGCTCATCACCACCGGGCATCTGACCGGTGACGTCAAGGAGCAGGGCCTGCCGTTCTGGATCATCTTCAGCTGCGCGGTCGCCATCGGTCTGGGCACCTACCTCGGGGGCTGGCGGGTCATCCGGACCCTGGGCAAGGGACTGGTCGAGATCGAGTCGCCGCAGGGTTTCGCCGCCGAGGCATCTTCGGCCGCAATCATTCTCAGCTCCAGCGCGGCGGGTATGGCGTTGTCGACCACGCACGTGGCGACCGGGTCGATCCTGGGTAGCGGTGTCGGCAAGCCGGGCGCGGAGGTGCGTTGGGCGGTGGCCGGCCGGATGGCGGTGGCCTGGCTGATCACCCTGCCGGCCGCCGGTGTGGTCGGGGCGCTGTCCTTCTGGTTGTCGCACGGCATCGAATCGCTCACCGGGTCCGCACTCGTCGGTGACGGCCTGATCTTCCTGATCCTGGTCGGCCTGTCCGGTTACATGTGGTGGCGCGCCCAGCAGCAGAAGGTCGACCACAGCAATGTCAACGCCGACTGGGATGCCTCCACCAACTCGGTCGTCCCGGCCGATCTGCGTGATGTCCCCAAGCCCACCGCCGCGGTCTGATCCGGCTCTAGCGCAAAGGAACTGGAAATGATGTATCTGGAGAGCATCCTCAAGGTGCTCGGTGTCGGTCTGCTGCTCGGGGCCGGCCTGCCCGCGGTGTTCGCCCTCGGCCTGGTGGCCTACTCACGCGGCGCGGGAAGCGACGAGGCCAACGGTACCGTCACCGCGCCCAACCCGGCCTTGAAGTATCTCGGTGTCGCGCTGTTCGTCTTCGTCGGATGGGTGATCCTGACCGCGGTCCTGTGGATCACCCGGGCGACCATCATCCACCACACCGGATTCGACCTGTTCCCATTCCTGCCCGAGAAGTGAGACTGCGATGACGGAGAGCAAGAGCGTTCTGGACAATGTGCTGAACTGGCTGCATCGCGGTTATCCGGAGGGTGTCCCGCCGACGGACTATTTCGCGCTGCTGGCGCTGCTGAAGCGCTCCCTCACCGAGGAAGAGGTCGTGGCGGCGGCCAAGTCGGTGCTGCGCTCCGGCGACGGTGTCAGCCCGGTGACCGAGGCCGAGATCAGCGGTGCCATCCAGCTGATCATCGACAAGGAGCCGAATCCCGAAGAGCTGCACCAGGTTGCGTCGCGGCTGGCATCGGTGGGATGGCCGTTGGCGGCACCGGCACGCTGACGCACAGCAGCGAGCGCCGCAGCAGGATCTCGCGCAGTTGCGCGTCCGGGACGTGGCGCAACGCCGGATCCGTCGTGCAGAAATAGAGCCCGGTGACGGCCACCGACAGCGCCACCCGTGCCGCGTCATCCGGGTGCTGACCGAGAACCAGGGCCTTGAAGCGTTCGGCGATACCGCGCAGTTCGTCGTTCTCGGCGATCATCTGCTCCACCACCGGGTCGCGGCGCAGCAGGCAGGATGCCCGGCGCTGATCGACGGCCAGGTCGACCAGACCACTGACCGCGACGTGCTGGCGACGGGCTCCCGGCGGTAGAGCCGCCAACCGGTCGGCCAGTGCGGCGATGCCGTCGAACATCGGTCGCAGCAGTGCCAGGACGAGGTCGTCCTTGGAGTGGAACTGGTAGTACACAGCGCCTTTCGCGACGCCGAGGCGGTCGGCGATCATCCGCAGCGAGGTGCCCTGCACGCCGTGCTCGGCGAACAACTCGACGGCGGCGTCGATCACGCGCTCCCGCGCGGTGCCGGGATGGTCGGACACCCTGCGCCCTCTCTCACTGTGCTGTACGACTCACTCATGTATAAACATGTGATGGGCCACACTTAGCCGCTTGGCTTGTTTGAAGTAGTCCGAGTGTATAACTTGAATGCGTTCGATGGCGTGGGGCGTCATCGGTGGGCTTTGCACGGCACTGCGGAAGGGCGTCGGGAATATGCAGCTGCTCAAGCGGACATGGTTGCCGCTGGTGATCGTCGTGGTGATCGGTATCGGAGGTCTCGCCGTGGATCGGATCCGCGGCATCTTCGCCTCCGACCCGCCGCTGGTGACGCCGGTGAACTTCGCCAACGATCCCGAGCCGTTCGATCCGAAGGTGGTCACCTACGAGATCTTCGGTCCGGAAGGGGCTGCGGTGGACGTGAATTACGTGGACCTGGCCGGCGAGCCGCAACGGGTGGACGGCGCGATCCTGCCGTGGTCCATCACGCTGCAGACCACCGAGCCCTCGGCCGCGGCCAATATCGTCGCGCAGGGCAAGACCAGCTTCCTGGGGTGCCGGGTACTCGTCGACGGTGAGCTCAAGGATGAGCGCACCCAGTCCGGGACCAATGTCCAGACCTTCTGCATCGTGAAGTCCGCATGAGCGCGGCCCGCCACGGCGGCGAGCCGCCCATCGATACCGGCGCGCCGACCGGGCCCATCGCGGTTCAATCACCGCATCAGACAGCGCATTTCGGCCGCATCGCCCGGGTTTTCCGCAAGCTGTCGGTGCCCTTCATCCTCGCCTGGATCGCCATCGCGGTCGTCCTGAACGTCGTGGTGCCGCAGCTGGAAGCCGTCGGCGAGATGCGTTCGGTGTCCATGAGCCCCGAAGAGGCGCCGGCGGTCATCGCCACCGAGCACATCGGCGACGTCTTTCAGGAGTACGAATCCAACAGCTCGGTGATGATCGTGCTGGAGGGCCAGGAAGCCCTCGGCGAGGACACCCGGCGCTACTACTCCGAGCTGATCGCCAAGCTGGAGGCCGACACCAAGCACGTCGAGCACGTCCAGGATCTGTGGAGTGATCCGCTGACCGCCACCGGCGTCCAAAGTGGTGACGGCAAGGCCGTTTACGTGTCGGCGAACCTGGCGGGCAACCAGGGCGAGGCGCTGTCGCTGGAGTCCATCGAGGCCGTCAAGAACATCGTCGAGAGCACGCCCGCCCCCGAAGGGGTCGACGTGTATGTGACCGGTTCGGCGGCCATGACGGCCGAGCAGACCGAGGCCAGCCACGGCAGCATGCGCCTGATCGAGGGGCTGACCTTCCTGGTCATCATCGTCATGCTGCTCATCATCTTCCGCTCCGTCATGACGATGGTGCTGATGATCGTGATGGTGGCCGTCAGCCTGCTGACCGTGCGGGGCGCCGTCGCCGCACTCGGTTACTACGAGATCATCGGGCTTTCCACGTTCGCCACCGGCCTGCTGGTCACGTTGGCCATCGCGATCTCGGTCGACTACGCGATCTTCCTCATCGGCCGATATCAGGAGGCCAGAAGCGCCGGTGAGGATCGCGAGCAGGCCTACTACACCATGTTCGGCGGCACTGCCCACGTGATCGTCGGCTCCGGCTTGACCATCGCCGGCGCCACGTTCTGCCTGAGCTTCACCCGACTGCCGTACTTCCAGACCCTCGGGGTGCCGCTCGCGGTGGGCATGCTGGTGCTGATCGTCACGGCCATGACGTTCGGCCCGGCCATCATAACCGTCGGCGGACGGTTCCTGGATCCCAAGCGCGCCAACCGCGTTCGTGGCTGGCGCAAGGTCGGTGCCGCGGTGGTGCGCTGGCCCGGCCCGATCCTGATCACCACCATCGCGGTCTCACTGATCGGCCTGCTGGCATTGCCGGGCTACAAGACCAGCTACAACGACCGGCTCTACCTGCCGGACGACATCAGCTCCAACGAGGGTTACGCCGCGGCCGAGCGGCACTTCTCACCGGCCCGGCTCAACCCCGAGATCCTGATGATCGAAAGCGACCGCGACCTGCGAAACCCCGCCGACTTCCTGGTCATCGAGAAGATCGCCAAGGCGATCTTCCAGGTCGACGGTATCGGTCGGGTGCAGACCATCACCCGACCCGACGGCACGCCGATCGCGAACACTTCGATCCCGTACATGATCAGCCAGAACAGCACGCTGCAGCGGCTGAACGAGAAGTACAACCAAGACCGCACCGCCGATATGACCAATCAGGTCGCGGACATGGACCGCACGATCGCGAACATGGACCGGATGCAGGCCATCACCGAGCAGATGGCCGCCACCACCAATGAGATGGTGACGTCGATGGACGGCATGGTGCTCAATCTCGAAGAGCTGCGCGACAATATCGCCAATTTCGACGACTTCTTCCGACCGATGCGCAACTACTTCTACTGGGAACCGCACTGCTACAACATCCCGATGTGCTGGTCGCTGCGGTCGGTGTTCGACGTCATCGACGGCATGGACGTGATGACCACCGACATGAACGAGATGATGCCGCAGATGCACCGGCTCAACGAGTTGATGCCGCAGATGATCGCGATCATGCCGGAGATGAAGCAGACCATGGTCAGCATGAAGGAGATGATGCTGACGATGCAGCAGACCCAGGCGGGTATGCAGGAGCAGCAGCGCATCATGAGCGAGACCTCCACCGAGATGGGCAAGGCCTTCAACGACGCGATGAACGATGATTCGTTCTATCTGCCCGCAGAGGCGTTCGACAACCCGGACTTCGCACGAGGTTTGGAGCAGTTCCTGTCCCCGGATGGGCACGCGGTGCGGTTCATGATCAACCACGAGGGCGACCCGATGTCCGCCGAGGGCATCGAGAAGATCGAACCGATCAAGACCGCGGCAAAGAACGCCATCAAGGGCACGCCGCTGGAGGGCTCGACGATCTATCTGGGCGGCACCGCGTCGACGTTCAAGGACATGGCCGACGGCACCCGGTATGACCTGCTGATCGCCGGTATCGCCGCCATCTGCCTGATCTTCCTGATCATGCTGCTGCTCACCCGGGCCATCGTGGCCGCGGCCGTCATCGTGGGCACCGTGGTGCTGTCGCTGGGCGCATCCTTCGGTGTGTCGGTGCTGTTGTGGCAGCACCTGCTCGGCATCGAGTTGCACTGGATGGTGCTGCCGATGGCGGTGATCATCCTGCTGGCCGTCGGTGCGGACTACAACCTGCTGGTGGTGTCGCGGCTCAAGGAGGAGATCCATGCCGGCCTGAACACCGGCATGATCCGGGCCATGGGCGGTAGCGGATCGACGGTCACCGCGGCCGGCATGGTGTTCGCCTTCACCATGATGGTCATGGCGGTCAGTGACCTGACCATCATGGGTCAGGTCGGCACGACCATCGGGCTGGGACTGTTGTTCGACACTCTGGTGATCCGCGCCTTCATGACCCCGTCGATCGCCGCGCTCATGGGCAAATGGTTCTGGTGGCCGCAGCAGGTGCGGTTGCGGCCCAAGCCGCAGCCGTGGCCCCCGATTCAACGTCGACCCCAGGATGTGTTGGTGTGATGAGGAATTCGACGGTGAGGGCGGCCCTGGCCGCCGGTGCGGCGGCGTTGGCGCTCGGGGCGGCCCCGGTGGCCCAGGCCGACCGTGACGAGGCATTCGCCGATCAGCTGCACACCTACGGCATCTACGGGCAGAAGGACTTCAACGCCTGGATCGCCAAGATCATGTGCAAGCGACTGCACAACGGCCTGGACAAGGACGCCTATGCCGCGGCCGAGTTCGTGCACGACCAGTTGCAGAACGGTTCCAGCACCGAACAGGCCTGGCAGTTCGTCGGGGCCGCGATCCCGGCCTATTGCCCGGATCAGGCGCCCCTGCTGTACCGAGCCGCCGAGACCGAGGAGTGAAAGCCATGTCCCGTACCAAGTTTGCACTCGCCGGGCTGGCCGCCGTCACGGCGCTGACGCTGTCGCCTGCCACGGCGTCGGCCGATGCCACCGACGAGTACCCCATCCCGAGCAACATGCTGCGCACCACGTGCACCGTCGACCAGTACATGGCCGCCGTGCGCGACACCAACCCGGTGTACTACGAGCGCTACATGATCGACTACAAGAACAAGTCGCCCGAGGTGCAGAAGTGGGCGCGCGACCGGATCACCTGGTTCTTCTCGATGGATTACGCCGGACGTCGCCAGTACTCCGAGGACACCGCCACCAACGCGTTCTACGAGCAGCTGGCCTGGAACTGGCCGAACTGGGCCAAGTTGTTCTTCAACAACAAGGGCGTCGTCGCGCACGGCACCAAGAACTGCGCCACCTACCCGCCGGCCGACCCCACCGTCTGGACCTGGTAACCCCGCCCACCTTCCGCCCAAACGAACAAACGGGCGGGAAAGTGCGAGTGGATGACGCCTTTTCGTCGATCTCGGCGACCGCCGGCAGCGGTGAGTGGCCGTATCTACCTGAGTTCAGCCGCGACGTCGTCGACCGCACCGCGCTGCATCCAGGGAGCTCTACGCCGCGAATCTCCTACCTCGGTTCAGTCTCGAGTGCCCTCGGCCACCGAAGGCTGAAGCCAGGTAGGCCCGCTACTCGAAATACCCGGTGGTTCTCAGCAATTGCTGCGCGGCCGCCAGCAGAGTGCGGTGCAATTCCTCGTCGCCGACATCCTGCAGATCCTTATCGGTGACCGCGGCGTACACGCCGTTGGTGACCATCGAGATGATCACCCGCCCGGCCGGGCTGTGCCCGTCACCGAGCAGCAGGTTGGTGAAGCGGTCGACGATATCGGCCAGATCCTCGCGGGATCGAATCAGACTCTCCAGCACCGGATCACCGGCCAGCACCGCGGCCAGGCGGCGGTGGCGCACGCTGAACTCGATGAAACCGCTGATGGTGATCTCGCGGCGGGTGTGCGCGTCGGGCACCGCTTCGGCGATCGTCACCACCCGCGCCATATCGTCGAACATCGGTTGCGCCGCGGCGATGACGATGTCCTCTTTGGAGTGGAACTGGTAGTAGACCGAGGCCTTCCCGACGCCGATGCTGTCGGCGATCATCTGCAGGGTGGTGCCGCTGACGCCGTGTTCACCGAACAGCGTCAACGCCGCCTCCAGCACACGAGCGCGTGCCGTCCCGCGTCCCAGTACCGACTTGGCCATGGCTAATCCCGGATGTCCCGGCGCAGCGGATGGGTGTCGGGGACCTGCACGAAGATCAGGGTGACGCCGTCGGGATCGGTGACGTGCATCTCATGCAGCCCCCAGGGTTCCTCGGTGGCCGCCCGTGCGATCGGCACGCCGCGACCGGTCAGTTCGGTCTCGGTGGCGTACACATCGCGCACCTGCAGCCACAGCGCGCCGCCGGCCGACGGTGCCCCGTGCCCGGCCAGCTCGATCAGCGACTGCCCCGCGTAGAACACCGTGCCCCCACCGTATTCCCGGGCGATGGCCAGGCCGATGCGATCGCGATAGAACTCCACCGACCGCGCGTAATCGGCCGGCCGTATCAGCACCTGGCTGGCCAGGATCTCCATACGAACGTGTCTATCACGCGTCATGCCGATTCGGCCGCACCGATCGCCGGTCCGGACATATGACTTCGGTCCGCCGCCCGCAGCCCGATAATGAACGCCGCCTGGTCCTCGAAGTTCAGCGGGTTGCGCCCGGTGATCTGGGTGATCCGGGCCAACCGGTGGCGCACGGTGTTGGTATGCAGGAACAGTTCGCGGGCCGTCTCGATCAGCGACCCGTTGGCGGCCAGGAACACCCGCAGGGTACGGATGTGTTGGGTGCCACGGTCGCGGTCCAGCGCCTCCAGCGGATCGATGAGTTGCATCTTGAACGGTGCAAGCCGGCTCGGCGGCAGCCCTTCCAGCAGGCTGCCGAAGGTGCTCAGCTGATCCGGCCCGATGCTGCCGCCACGCTGGCGGGCCAGATCCAATGCGACGCGCGCCTGGCTGATCGAAGCGCCCAACTCGGTCAGTGGTGCCGCGGCCGCATGTCCGGACGGCATCGACAGCTCGGCCGCGATCTCGGCGGGGCGATCGGCTCCGGTGGTCAACACCAGGCACACCTCGGGGGCGTCCGCGACCAGCGCATCGGGAAAGGCCATCGACAGCAGCGCACCCGCGCCGGCCGGCCACGCCGAGCAGTCGATGTCACCGGCGGCCAGGCCGGGCCAGTCCAGCAACTGGCCCAACGCGTCGGGCAGCAGCATCCGTCGTTCCACCAGCGAAAGCAGCTGGCCGACGCGCTCACGGGCCAGCGCCGCCTCGATATCGCGCTCACCCTGAGAAGCGGCCAGGAACCGGGCGATGATGTCCAACACGGCCGGTTCGGGCGGGTCACCGCGGCCGACCCATACGACCGTCCCGACACCGTCCACCGATGTCGTCACACCGTCGGCGGCATGACCGGGCGGTTCCAACAGGAAGTAGCAGCCCAGCACCTGCCCGGCGCGGTCCAGCAGCGCGCGGGCGGACTCGCGGCGACGTTGTGAGGAAAGCAGCTCGGGGACAAGGGCGTTGGTGGCGCGTGCGGTGGCGACGGCGCCGCCGAACTGGAAGTCGACGATATAGCGGCTGACGGTGGCGAACGGCACCTCCGGCGGCGCGATCAGCAGCGGCAGCCCCCACCGGCGGCAGGCATCGACCAGAGCCGGCGGGGTGACGTCGTGGACGTCACCGATCCCGAAGCAGATCCCGGCCACGTCGGCGCGGTGCAACGATGCGACGAAGTCCTCGCAGTCCGCGGCGGTCTGCAGGCTGATGCCGACCGTGCACACCAGCTCGCCGCCGCGCAGATAACGCGACGGGTCGCGCAGTTCGGTGGTGTGCGACCAGGTGATCGGCCGCTGCAGCAGGGCCGCGGCCCCCTCATCGGCCTGCAGGCCCAGGCCGGACCGTTCGAGCAGGTCGCGGAAGGTCGGCGCGGCCGCCTCCTTGCCGCCGCCCGGGGTGTTCATGAGTCGATCGTAATGTCGACGTCATATTTGCGCCGGGTTTCATTGTGCGATCCTCCAACGCTCGCGCAGGGTGGCGGTGGGTTCGCAGCGTCTTCGCCGGGAACGATGGCATCGCGGTGGTGATCGGCGTGATAGTTCGTCCATGGACCAGCCACAGGTACTGCGCCGCGAATTCTCCCTCTGGTCGGCGTTCGCGTTCGCCTTCGCCTTCATCTCGCCGATCGTCGCGCTCTACGGCATCTTCGGCCTGGCGCTGTCGGCGGCCGGCCCCAGCTTCTGGTGGGGTTTCGCCCTTGTGTTCGTCGGTCAGTTCCTGGTCGCGCTGGTGTTCGCGATGTTGGTGTCGCGTTGGCCGCTGGAGGGATCGATCTACCAGTGGTCACGCCGGCTGCTGGGCACCACGTACGGCTGGTTCGCCGGCTGGGCGTACATGTGGACGCTGGTCATCGCGATGGCCACCGTCGCGCTCGGGGCCGCCGGGTTCACCGCCAACATCTTCGGCGTCGAGGACCCGTCCGGGACGACGCTGGCGCTCATCGCCCTGGCGATCCTGCTCGCCGGCACCGCAGTCAACCTGGCCGGACGGCAGGCGCTGAAGATCTTCATGGTCGGCAGCATCATCGCCGAGGTCATCGGCTCGGTCGTGCTGGGCACCTGGCTGCTGCTGTTCCACCGGCAGAACTCGCTGTCGGTGCTGTTCGACGGCGGCGGCCCCGACCTGGACGCCTGGTCCTACCTGAGCGGACCGTTCCTGCTGGCGGTCGCGTTCATCGGCTGGTCCTTCGTCGGCTTCGAGAGCGCCGGGTCCATCGCCGAGGAGGTGCACGAACCACGGCGATATCTGCCCAAGGCGGTGCTGTTCTCGCTGGTGTTCATAGCGCTGGTGGTGGGGTACTCCAGCCTGGCGATCATCCTGGCCATCCCGGACCTGGACGCCGTCGCGCAGGGCGCGGTGGCCGACCCGGTGTACGAAACCCTCACCGTCGCACTGGGTCACGGTATCGCTCGGCCCGTCGAGGTGATGTTCGTGATCGGGTTCCTGGCCAGCTTCCTGGCGCTGCAGACCTCGGCGTCGCGGGTCATCTGGGCCTACGCCCGCGACGGTGCCCTGCCGGCCGCCGCCGTGCTGTCCCGGCTGCGCGGCCCGGCCCGGATCCCGGTGGTGGCGATCGGAGTCACCACGGTCGTCGGTGCCGCCCTGTTCCTGCTGAGCATCGTCGCCGGTGACATCTACTCGCTGATGGTCAACTTCACCGCCGGCGGTTTCTATCTGGCGTTCCTGTTCCCGCTGATCGGCTTCCTGGTGGTGCTGGTGCGCCGGGCCTGGACGCCGGCCAACTTCTCGCTGGGTCGCGCGACGCTGCCGGTCGCGGCCGCCGCCGTGGTGTGGGCCGTTCTGCAGTTCATCAACATCGCCTGGCCGCGGGCGGCTTTCGAGCAGCGCTACCTGGACTGGTCGGTCTGGATCGGGATCGCCGTGCTGCTGGTGCTCGGCACCGCGATCCTGGCGACGGTGCGATCCCGTATCGTCGAGGCTGCCGTCATCGAGGAGATCGAGGCACGTGACGAACTCGCCGAACGCCCATGAGTGACGCCGAACCCGTGGCCGTCGTGACCGGTGCCGCCAGCGGTATCGGAGCGGCCGCCGCCGCGGCCCTGCGCCGGCGCGGTTACCGCATCGGAGCACTGGACCTGTCCGGTCGCGCCGAGGCCGATCATGCTGTGGCGGTAGATGTTTGCGATCACGCCGCGGTGGCCGCCGCGGTCGGGGAGATCCGCGACCGGCTGGGGCCGGTGGCGGCCCTGGTCACGTCGGCGGGCTACTACGAGATGGCCACGGTCGATCAGATCGATGCGCAGTCCTGGCGCAGGATGCTGCGGGTGCATGTGGGTGGCCTGTTCAATGCGGCGCGCGCCTGTCTGCCCGATATGCTCTCCGCCGCAAACGGTTCCGTGGTCGCGGTGGCCAGCGAGCTCGCGGTCGGCGGCGGTGATCAGGAGGCCCACTACGTCGCGGCCAAGGGGGCGATCATCGGCCTGGTCCGCAGCCTGGCCGCCGAGGTCGCTTCGGCCGGTGTGCGGGTCAACGCCGTCGCCCCCGGGCCCACCGACACCCCGCTGCTGGCCGCCGACTCGCCCTGGCGGGCACGGAACTACCTGGACACGCTGCCGCTTCGCCGGCTCGCCACACCCGTAGAGGTCGCGCGCTGCATCGAATACCTCACGTGTGACGCCACTTTCAGCGTCGGTGATGTCGTCAACGTCAACTCGGGAGCGGTCATATGAGCAGGGTCGCGCTGATCACCGGCGCGGCGCAGGGGATGGGCGCCGCACACGCCCGGCGGCTGGCCGCGACGGGAATGACCGTCGCCGTCAACGATATCCGCGCCGGCGCGGCACTGGATGATCTGGCGGCCGAACTCGGCGGGATCGCGGTGCCCGGCGACGTGTCCGACCCGGCCGAGTGTGTCCGCATCGCCGACGCGGTGGCCGAGCGGGCGGGGCGGCTGGACGTGCTGGTGGCCAACCACGCCTACATGACGATGGCGCCGCTGCTCGAACACGACGAACAGGACTGGTGGCGCGTCGTGGATACCAACCTCGGCGGCACCTTCCACCTGGTGCAGGCGGTGCTGCCGCACCTGCGTCGCCGCGGCGAGGGCCGCATCGTCGTCATCGCCAGCGAGTGGGGCGTCACCGGCTGGCCCGAGGCCACCGCGTACGCCGCGTCCAAGGCCGGGCTCATCGCGCTCGTCAAGGGGCTGGGTCGCGAGCTCGCGCCCGAGGGCATCATCGTCAACGCGGTGGCCCCCGGGGTCACGGATACCCCACAACTGCAGGTCGACGCCGACGCCGCCGGAGTCGATCTGGCGACCGTGCAGACCCGGTACGCGGCGGGAATTCCGTTGGGCCGCATCGGCCAATCGGACGAGATCGCCGCCGCCGTGGAATTGCTGGCCGATTTCGAGGTGGCGGCCATCGTCGGTCAGGTGATCGCCTGCAACGGCGGATCGACCAGGAGCAGAGCGTGACAGAAGGGGAGCAGGTGGACAACGCACGCCATGTGCGGTCGGCATCGGGAAACATCGGGCAGGTCAACGCGCAGGAGGTGCCGCGGTACGCGGGCCTGGCGACCTTCGCCCGGCTGCCGCAGCGGCACGAGGTCGACCGCTACGACATCGCCGTGGTGGGGGTGCCGTTCGACAGCGGCGTCACCTACCGGCCCGGCGCCCGCTTCGGCCCGGCCGCCATCCGTCAGGTGTCCCGGCTGCTCAAGCCGTACAACCCGGCACTGGACATCAGCCCCTTCGCACAGGCGCAGGTGGTCGACGCCGGCGACATCGCGGCCAACCCCTTCGACATCGAGGCGGCGGTCGACCAGGTGCGCGAGGGCATCTCCGAACTGTTGAGCACCCCCCAACAACGGGTGCTGATCCTCGGTGGCGACCACACCATCGCGCTGCCGGCGCTGCAGGCCGTCAATCGCGTGCACGGTCCCGTCGCACTGGTGCATTTCGACGCGCACCTGGACACCTGGGACACCTACTTCGGCGCCCCGTGCACACACGGCACCCCGTTCCGGCGCGCCTCGGAGCAGGGGCTGCTGGTCAAGGACCGCTCCGCGCACATCGGTATTCGCGGATCGCTGTACGACAGGGCGGATCTGCTCGACGATGCCGCCCTGGGCTTCACCGTGGTGCACTGCCGCGATATCGACCGCATCGGCGTCGACGGCGTCGTCGAACGCATCCGGGACCGGGTGGGTGATCACCCCGTCTACGTGTCCATCGATATCGACGTGCTGGACCCGGCTTTCGCCCCGGGCACCGGCACACCCGAGATCGGCGGCATGACCAGTCGGGAACTGGTGGCCATCCTGCGCGCCATGCGGGGGCTGCCGATCGTTGGTGCCGACGTGGTCGAGGTGGCGCCGGCCTATGACAGCGGTGAGGTGACGGCGGTGGCCGCGGCCAACATCGGCTATGAGCTGATCACCCTGATGGCCGATGATGCCTGATTTGGCCTGGCCGGCGGGCAAGGTCGCGGCCGCGGCGTTCACCTTCGACGTGGATGCCGAGTCCGCGGTGCTGTGGGGCAACGAGGCGGTGGCCGCGCGGATGAGCGTGCTGAGCCATCAGGCGTATGGGCCGCTGGTCGGGATCCCACGAATCTTGGATCTGCTGGAACGCCACCAGATTCGGTCGACGTTCTTCGTGCCGGGCCATACCGCGCACCGCTATCCCGAGGCGGTGCGCTCCATCGTGACGGCCGGTCACGAGATCGCCCATCACGGCTATTTGCACGAGCAGCCGACCGCGCTGACCCTGGACGAGGAGATCGAGGCCATCGACCGCGGTCTGGAGGCGCTGGCCGAGGTCGCCGGCGTCACCCCGGCCGGTTACCGCGCGCCGATGTGGGATCTGTCTTGGCGCACACCGGAATTGCTCGCCGAACGCGGCTTCCTGTACGACTCCAGCTTGATGGATGCCGACCATCCGTATGAGCTGGCCGTCGGACAGCGGTCCCTGGTGGAGATTCCGATCCAGTGGGCGCTGGACGACTGGGAGCAGTACTGCTACCTGCCGGATATCTACAGCGGGACCATCGAGAGTCCGCGCAAGGCACGCGAATTGTGGCAGCTGGAGTTCGACGCGCTGCGTGCGGTGGGTGCGTGCTGGGTGCTGACCAATCACCCGTTCCTGACCGGGCGGGCCTCACGGGCTGCCGAACTCGGCGATCTGATGCGCTACGTCGTCGAGCACACCGACGTCTGGACCACCAGCCTGGGTGCGATCGCCGAACACGTGCGCTCGCTGGGCCTGCCGCCGCGCAGCATCACCCGCCCCTGAACCCGTTCCCCTGTCCCCGGCGAGCGTGCGTGTCTGCTGCCCAACACGCCTTCGCAGGCAGGGAGTTTGCGCACGCTCAACCCCGCGGATACAGCAACTCCAGCTCACCCAGGTGCGCCGCGACGGTCAGCAGCGGCAGCGCCGCGGACACCGACAGTTCGTTGTCACCGGCCTCCGCCCGCAGCGCCAGCACGAAATCGTCACTGATGGGCGCGCCCGCCGCACCCTGGGCGCATACTCGGTCGGCATGCTCTTCGAGCAGCTCGCGGGCCCGCGGGTACACGCCCAGCGGTGGGGGTACCACATCGGCCACCAGCTCGGCGGCGGCCCGCAGCCGCACCACCCGGTTGGACGCCCGCACGATCGGCGCACGCACATCGGTCTGCCCGCCGTTCTCCGAAAGATATTGGCGCACAGCATCATCGAGGGTGCGGCTGGCCTCCAGTGCGCTGCGGCTGAGCGTGAACACCTTGTTGTCGGCGGCCTCGGATGACCCGCGGATCACGCGCAACACCGCCGCTTTGAGCAGTGCCGCGCCCGCGGCGTGGGCACCGTCGACCGCCGCGGACACCGTCGCCGACGCACCGCGTGGCCACAGCAACACCGACACCGCGACGCCGACCAGCGCGCCGACCACCACATCCTCGACGCGGATGAGTCCCACCGCCCAGCCCGAGGGTTGGATGAGGTTGAAGATGATCAGCACCATCATGGTGAACGCGGCCTGCCCGGCGATGAACGACGCCACCTCGGGGACGTAGGCCGAGCCGAAGGCGACCATCGGCAACAGCATCCACATGACCACCGGGTCGACACCGACCAGTTCGATCACCGCGACGCCCAGTGCGAAACCGAGGACGGTGCCGGCAACCGCACGCAGCACCCGGGTGCCGGTGGTCAGGGCGCTGCTGCGCAACACCGACAGCGCGCCCAGCACCACCCAGAAACCGTGTTCGACGGGGAACACGTGGGTGACCCCGACGGCCAGCGCCAGCCCCAACCCGGTGCGCAGGCTGTTGCGCAGCACCACCGCCCGGGTGGCCAGGAACCCCTTGGTGATGGCCGCGACGGCGGTGGTCTCGGGCATCACCCAGTCCGCGGCACCGGTCTCGGGAAGCCGCCGGCCCAATACGCGCGCCCAGACCGGACGGGCGTCGGCCAGCGCGGCGTTGCGGATGATGCGTCCGGTGACGCCCACGGTGGCCGAGAAGGTGCGCCGGCCCAACAGGACCCGTCCGACCTCGACGGCGGTGGCATCGTCGGGGACGGCCAGGATCTGCTCGATGTCCTGGCGGTAGCTGCCCTGGGCGATCGCCCGCAGCTCGGTCAGCGCGGCATTCAATTCGGCGCCGCGGGCGGCGCGCAACCGCGGGTCGGGGATGCGCAGCACCGCCGCGCAGTCGCGCAGCACGGCGACGATGGGTGGTTTCAGCTCGCCCAGCGTCGCGCCGGTGCGATCGGTGATCCGGTCCGACAGCCAGCCGAGGTCGTCGACGACGCGCACCAGCGCCCGGCTGCCCGCGGTCAACGCGACCGGACGGAAGTCCGCGTTGACGAAGTTGGCCCACAGCGCGTTCATCGCCCGGTTGACGTCCTTGACCGGCGCGGCCCCCTCCAGACAGTCGGCCAGCGCGCGGCACACCCCGGCGGCGTGTCGGCGCAGATCGTCGTGGTGGCGCGGCGGCAGCAGGAACAGCGCCGCGGGCACGCACACGGCCAGCGCGATGAGCCAGCCCGCCAACCGTTCGTCGATCGGGCCGGGTGGGGTGCAGGCCGGCAGCACGAACGTCAGCAGCGTGGCGCGCTGCCCGGCGGCGACGGTTTCGCTGAGCACCCCGCTGAACATGACGGTGACGCCGAGGATGAACATCAGCGCGACGCTCAGCCATGGATGCGGCGCGACCAGGGTGCCGATGCTGATCAGCACGGCACCGTTGATGCCCAGCCCGGCATAGGCCAGCGCGCGGACCGGTCGGTTGCCGGGGAAGTCGGTGATGATCAGCAGTGCCACCGACCCGAAGATGGCGAACATCGGCGCCTGCGTATCGCCGGCGATCAGGAAGCTCAGGCCCGCGGCGACGGGCACGATGATGGCGGCCCGGACGGCCCGACGCAGCGCGTCGTATTCGGGGTCCTTCTGCTGAATCCGGTCCAGGGTCAGCATGAACGCCGATGGTAGGCGACTACGACGGTTCGACGACGCCACGCTTCATGATGACGCCCAACAGGCCGGGTGCCACGCTGTCGATCGCCTTGGCCGTCACGGCCATCCGCGGGGCGATGCGCACCGGTCGGGTGCGCGCCGCGGTCACCATCCAATCGGCCGCCTCCTCCGCCGAGAGCCCGGGCATCGCGACGAACTCCTTGGTGGGCTCGATCATCGGGGTCTTCACCAGCGGGTAGTACAGCGTCGTGGAGTGCACGCCCTTGCCCGACCATTCGGTTTCGGCGACCCGGCTGATGGCCGTCAGCGCCGCCTTGGAGGCCTGATACGCCGCGAACAGCGGTGAGGACTCGTTCATCACGCCCCAGGTCGAGACGTTGATGACCTGCCCGTCACCGCGTTCGATCATGCCGGGCACCAGCGCGCGCATCAGCCGCAGCGGCGCGTAGTAGTTCAGCGTCATGGTGCGTTCCAGATCGTGCCAGCGATCGAGCGATTCCAGCAGCGGGCGCCGGATGGAACGACCGGCGTTGTTCACCAGGATGTCGACGCCACCGTGGCTGTCGAGCACCTGGGTGGCCAGCGCGTCGACGGCGTCCAGGTCGGACAGGTCGGCGGTGATCGCCTCGGCGATACCGCCGTTGCCCCGGATTCGGTCGGCCACCGTGTTGAGCAGGTCGTCGCGGCGGGCGACGACGATCACCGAGGCGCCCAGCTTGGCCAGCTTCACCGCGGACGCCTCGCCGATACCGGAGGAGGCCCCGGTGATGAGGATGCGCTTACCGCGCAGTTCGACCTCGGGACCGCGGCCCAGGTATTCGGTCAGCGGGGGCCGCATGCTGGTCAGCACGACCTGGTCGGCCAGACGGCGCAGGGGGTTCTTGCTCACCGCGACAGTCTAGGGACTGCGATTTCGGTGAGGATACGTGCGCCTACCGCACGTATCCTCACCGAAAACACCGCACAGAATAATCTGGGG
>NZ_JBSFSB010000010.1:0-203314 GCF_053589535.1 Mycobacterium sp. NPDC003323 | reverse complement strand
CTGGACGTCGTGCGCATCGCGCTGCCCCTGCTGGCCTACTTCGCCATCATGTGGGGCGGCGGATACCTGCTCGGCGCCGCGATCGGCCTGGGCTATCAGCGCACCACCACCCTGGCCTTCACCGCCGCGGGCAACAACTTCGAACTCGCCATCGCGGTGGCCATCGCCACCTACGGCGCCACCTCCGGACAAGCCCTGGCAGGCGTCGTCGGACCACTGATCGAAGTACCCGTCCTGGTGGCCCTGGTCTACGTCTCCCTGGCCCTGCGTAAACGGTTCGGCAATCACCCCAATACGACGAGAACGGACGCGACGACATGACCGCCGACGACAGGCCGACCGTACTGTTCCTGTGCACACACAACGCCGGACGATCGCAGATGGCGCTCGGCTATCTCACCCATTTGGCCGACGGGCGCGCAGTGGCGCTGTCGGGTGGCTCCGAGCCGGCCGATCAGATCAATCCGTCCGCCGTCGCCGCCATGGCCGAGGTAGGCATCGACATCACCGGTGAATACCCCAAGGCGTGGACCGACGAGAGCGTCCGCGCCGCCGACGTGGTGGTCACCATGGGCTGCGGGGACACCTGCCCGATGTATCCGGGCAAGCGTTACGAGAACTGGGAACTGCCCGATCCCGCCGGGCAGGGCCTCGACGCCGTGCGTCCGATCCGCGATGACATCGAGGCACGGGTGCGGCGGTTGCTCGCCGAACTGGGTGTGGACTTCGCCTGACTCAGATTCGGCGTACCGCCGCCGGACGGCTGAGGCTCACGTTCGCCGGTGTCAAAAGTGGCTATCCGGGATCGCGGCCCGACGCTCGGTGCGATTTCGAATACTTTGTGCGTTTGCTGAAAAAGGCGCACCGCGCACTGCATTCTTGATTCAGGATTGTGTTCGGGGGAACGCGGTGGGTCGGATGTTGCGCTCGGTGGGCTATCTGGTTGCGTTACCGCTCGCCTACGCGGCAGCGGTGCTCATCGGCCGCGCCAGCCGACTCAACGGTGGCGAGGTCGCCCTGGTGTGGCCGGCGGCGGCCGTGGGGGTCATCTGGCTGCTGTCGGCATGGCGGCTCCGCCCGGCAGAACGCGCCGCTCATCTGACCGCACTGGTACTGACCGCCTTCGTCACCAACATCGCCACCGGTGCCTCTGTACAACTCAGCGTGTGGTTCGTGCTCGTCAACGTCGTGCTGTCCGTGGTGACCGTCGAACTGCTGACATACCGCCGCCGGGACGTGGCATTTCGCGATCCCACTGATCTGGTGCGGCTCATCGCGGCCGTCGCCGCGGGTACTTGCATCTCGGCCGCACTGGCCACCGCCTTCTTCGCCATCGAGCTGAATGCACCCGCGTGGGAGACGTTCGAACTGTTCGCGGTGCGCAACGGTGCCACCACGCTGCTCGGCGTATCCATCTGGTTGAGTCTGCGCGAACGGCCCCTCGGCCACCCGCAGCTCACCGCCGCATCGGTGATCGAAGCACTCGCCGTAGCGGGTGTGCTCGCGGCCATCTTCTACTTCACCTTCTGGGTCAACTCCGGTCTGCCGATGGCTTTTCTGACCCTGGTGCCGACGATGTGGGTGGCCCTGCGCTACAGCACGACCGTCAGCACCATATTCCTCACGGTCGCCGGGATCTGGATCGTCTGGGCGACGCTGTCGGACACCGGAGTGTTCGTCGGGCCCGATGTTCAGGTCCGCGCGCTTCTGGCGCAAGCGATGGTCGGCAGCCTGAGCTTGGTGGTCGTGACACTGTCGCTGTACCGCGACTCGCGAACCCGGCTGATCACCCAACTGGAACAGGCACGCGACCGGGCGGACCATCTGGCGTCGCACGACCCGCTGACCGGACTGGCCAACCGGGCCTTGTTCACCGCATCGGTCGAAAGTGCACTCTTGGCACGCCCACCACGTTCCGAACGCGTCGGACTGATCTTTCTGGACCTCGATGACTTCAAAGCGGTCAACGACACGTGGGGGCACGCCGGGGGCGACGACGTCCTGATCGAGGTGTCCGAGCGCATCACTTCAGCGATCCGGCCGACGGATATCGCCGCGCGGCTGGGCGGTGACGAGTTCGCAGTTCTGTGTCCCGACGCAGACGACATCGATGGGCTGCACGCCATGGCGGAGCGTCTCGCGGCCGAAGTACGACGACCGATCCGCCTCAGTACCGGGGACGTCTACGACCGGCCATCGGTCAGTGCCGGCGTGGTGATGTCGACGCAAGGATGCTCCGCCGAACGGCTCCTGCACCGCGCCGACGCGCTGATGTACGACGCGAAGCGCAGCGGAAAGGACTGTGTCATCGTCGAACCCGTTCCCGCTCTGCACCGGATCGTCGGGATGCACAACACCGAAGCCGATACAGACGGGCACGCCGGCTGCTGACGCCCGACGTCAACTGCAGTGAGGAAGAGACCGAGAACGCACGATCACGGCGGTATCGGCCACAAAACGCGAGTCGACCTATCGGCACGGTCCATCTGGGTATGCGACGAATATGCGATGGTTATTCCTGTGCGGGGTGGGCGCGGTACTCGTCGGCCTGGTGGGGTTGGTGACACCGGTGTCGGTGTCACCGGCGCTGGCCGTGGTCAACTGCGGCAGCGCCGCTTTTCCTGATCTGTCGGAGGCACGCAACTTCGAAACTCGCGATGTCGTCGACCTCCCTGTCGGCGACTACATTCCGGCCGATGCCGATTACACCGAACTATGCCGCATGGACCTCGAGGACCGCAGGCTGTGGACGCTGGCACTCACGGGCGTCGGCGTGCTCGCCGGCGTGAGCAGTCTCGCCGTCATGGCGATGCGTCGCCGACATGAGACGTCGATGGTCGGTAGCGCCGCATACGGCCACTGATCCGGCCTGAATCGACGGCGGCGAGCCGAGTCAATCGGCGCGTTCGACGAGCGCGGCGATGACCGTCGCCAGCGCCGCATGGGCCGCTTCGGTCGAGATCTCCCCGGCGATGACGGCGCGTGCGACGCCATCGGCCGCCCCCAGGATCGCGTGGATCGCCGCGTCGGGGATCTCGCCGTTGCGCGCGAAGGGCAGCAGCGCCACTCGACACTTGCCGCCGAACGACTGATCGGCCTCGCGTCGTATCCGGTCCAGCTCGGGTGAACCCGCAAGGGCGGCAACGAGTCCGGGCAGTTCGGTGCCCTCGCTCTGCGCGCACCCGATATAGGCATCGGCAATCGTCTGTGCCACCGTCGACAGATCGCCGGGCGCAGCCGACAGCGCCGCATCCAGCGCCGCGTGCTGGCGCTCGTCGAAAGCAGCGTAGAGCTCGGCCAGCACCGCAGCACGCGTCCCGAAGTGGTTGTACACCAGCGGCTTGGCCACGCCGGCACGTTCGGCGATCCGGGCCAACGTCAGCGCATCACTACCGTCGGACCGGATGAGCTCCTGAGCGACGTCGAGGAGTTGAGCATGCCGCTGGTCCTTCGACATGCGCTTCTTGACCGCATCCGCCATGGGTGGCCGACACTCCCCTCCCGTGCTAAGTTACGAATAGTAAGTTACTAATCGTAAGTTCTACAGACTCTACCGGGAGACATGATGCACTCGCTCGTTCTCTTCGCACATCCGCAACCCGAATCGTTGACCGGCACCACGGCACGCGCACTGGCTGCCGCGCTCAGCACCGCCGAGGGCGACACCGTCGAGGTCGCCGATCTTGCCGCCGAAGGTTTCGACCCGCGCTTCACCGCCACCGATCTGGCCGTCATGCGCGGACAGCAGCCGGTGCCCGCCGACGTGCGCCGCGAGCAGGAACGGGTGGAGCGCGCCGACGCGATGGTGCTGGTCTATCCGGTCTACTGGTGGGGCATGCCGGCATTGCTCAAGGGGTGGATCGACCGGGTGATCAGCTACGGCTGGGCATACGGCGACGACCATGTGCACGCGGACGCGCTCTCGCGCCTGGACATCCACCTGCTGGCGCTGGCGGGCACCGACCCGGGTACCTATGAACGTCACGGCTATACCGAGTCGATGCGCACCGGCATCGAACACGGGATCTTCGAATACTGCGGCACCACGGTCGCCTCGTCGCACGTCATCTACAACACCGAGGTCGGCACCCCGATCTCGTTGACCGACAACATCACCGCGGTCGCTGCGGATGTCACGGCAGCGCACGAGCACCGTCTGTGCCGGACCGGCGCGTCGGCCTGAACGGGGGATCGATCCCGCAGGGCCCTATCCGCGCTGGGACACGTCCGGGGTCGTCGTCGAGACGAACTCGTCGATCAGGTCGACGACCTGAGTGGGCGCCTCGACCTGCGCGAAATGCCCCACCCCGGGCAGAATTTCGAGTCGACAGTCCGGCCGGATCTCCAAGGCCGAGTAGGCATGGTCGACCGGGATGATGTTGTCGTCCTCACCCCAGATCGCCAGCACCGGCAGGGCCTCTCGCAGATTGAGGCGGTTCAGCGCACTCACCGATTGGCCCCGGTAGTCGACGACCGACCGCAGGGTCCGCAGGAAGGCCTCACGTGTCTCACTGTCGGCGAAGGAGGAGTAGGCATTCCAGATCTCGGCTCCCCGCGGCGAGCGCAGACCGGCCGAGGTCAGCCAGGACCGCACCGCATTGCCGGCGCGCAGCACCGGTGGCGGTGCGATCACCGGCATCACGAACTCCGCGCCCGGGGCCGCGAGCAACCGCAGGATCCACCCCACATCGGGCCCCAGTCCCCCGCTGCCGATCAACACGAGCCGGCGGCAGTAGTCGGGATGCTGATACAGGAACTGCATCGCGACCCCGCCGCCCAGGGAATGCCCGACCACGGTGGCCGAAGGCACACCGAGTTCGTCGAGCAGGTCCCGCAGACCGACGGCGAAGGCGCCCAGCGAGTAATCGGTGCGCGGTTTCGACGACTGCCCGTGGCCGAGCAGGTCAGGAGCGATCACCCGGTATCTCTTCGCCAGCTGGGGCAGCACCGCGCGCCAGGTCTCCGCGCTGCCCGCCATCCCGTGGATCAGCAACAGGACCTCGTCACCGCTGCCCTCGTCCACAACCGCCTGGCGCACCCCGTGAATCTCGACGAATTTCGTATCGGCCACGTTCAGCTCCCGTCCCCTCCGACCCGAGCGTACTGGCCGGAAATGGTCTTCGACAGGGTCTAGGGCGACGCATTGCGCGTGGTGAGCACTCCGTTGAGGACCACGGTGATACGAAATCCGCACAGCACCAGGATGTGCACGAGGTACAGCCACAGCGCCAGCGCCGACACCGCCCCGATGACGGGCATGCCGCCGAACGGCGCCGACCACTCGATCGGGATGGCCAGGAACAGGATGAACCCCTGCAAGAACCCCGCGAGGACGGCACCGGAGCCAAAAGCACCCGCCAGCAAGGCTTTCAGCCGGAACCGACCCGGCGCGATGAGCCCGTACACCCCCACCAACGCCGTCGAGACCGCGATCCAGACGACGTGGAAACCGACGAATACGCCCCACACCAGCGACCATCCCGCGCCGGTGTAGAGCGGGGCCACGTACGGCGCCGAGGCCAGCACCGCGAGCACCAGAAACGGTGCGACGGCGGCCACGCCGAGGAGCCCTGCTCGTCCGCGCCATCCGGTGAGTTTGTCTGGTGCAGGGGTCAATTGGACGAACGCCCGGCGGAGACCCTCCCCGTAGAGGCTGGCCGGGAACAGCACCACCAGCGCCTGCCACCACGACATCGACAACGCGACCGATGTCAGGGTGCGCAGCGCCTCGGGTGTGCCGTGCCCGGAAGGCAATCCGCCGATGGCCACGTCCATCGACGAGATGACCGCGTCGTGGCCGACCAGCAGACCGGCCGCCCACAGCGACACCAACGCCAGCGGCACCAGTCCGATCACCCCGAAATAGGTGGCCCCGGCCGCCCACAGCGCAAGATCCGTACCGGGGAAGGTTCTGCCGACCTGAGACGCCAGCCTGCGCGCCCGGTTCACCGCGCCTCCCGGTGCTGGCAAGCTGACAGCATGACAGCGCAGCAACCGACCGGTGACGGCGGCGACGCGGGTTGGTCGTCGCTGCACGGCGGCGTGCAACCGTCCCGCATCGTCCGGGGTTGGCTGTCGGTCGTGCGAATCCTGGCCTCCGGCCCGGTCCTTCGCATTCCACCCGATGTGCTGTCGTTGCTGGGTGTGCTGGCCCTGGTGGGCGCCTGGGCGGCCGTGGCCGGCCCCGGATGGCCGGCGCTGACGGTCGCGTTGATCATCGCGGCCGGCGTGCTGGACGGCGTCGATGGCGCGGTGGCGCTGCGCACGGGAAAGGCACGTCCCCTGGGCGCCGTGATCGACTCGGTCGCCGACCGCCTCGGCGACCTGTTGCTGGGCGCCGTTCTGCTGGCGCTGGGCGCCGAGCCCGGCCCGGTGGTGGCGGCGCTGACGCTGGTGCTGCTGCTGGAGTATGTGCGCGCCCGCGCCCAGGCGGTCGGGATGCCGGGCGTCGGCGCGATCACCGTCGCCGAACGCCCCACCCGGCTGATCGTGGTCGGGTTGGCCGCCGCGGGTGCCGCGGTGTTGCGGTCCGGCGTGCCGATGACGGGGTGGAACTGGGGCACCATGCTCGCCGTCACCTGGACCGTCGTCGGGGTGGTCGGGATGGCGCAGCTGCTGCACGGGGTGCGACGCGCGATGCCGGCGACGTTTCCGCCGGACCGATGAGGCCGGCGACGATCTCCGCGGACATCAGCACCAGCGGGATGCCGCCACCGGGATGCGCCGAGCCGCCCACCAGGTAGAGCCCGGACAGCGGGCTGCGGTTCGCGGGCCGGCGCAGCGCCGCCCGCGGCCCGTGCGAGGCCGTGCCGTAGATGGCTCCGCCGGGAGCGCCGGCACGACGCTGCAGATCCGCCGGTGTCACGGTCTCGACGAAGCGGATCCGGTCGCGCACGTCGGCGCCGCGGGTGGCCAGCACGTCGAGGATGTGGTGGGCGTAGCGCTCACCCAGACCGGGCGCGTCCCAGTCGACCCCGTGCGCCGGGTCGTGCGCCGGGGCGTTGACCAGTACGAACCAGCCCTCGGAATCGTCGTCGGGCCGAAGCGCCGGGTCATCCGGTGCGTGCACGTAGACGGTGGGGTCGGCGACCGGTGCGGGGCGACGGCCGAAGATGGCGTCGAACTCGGCGTCGTAGTCGGCGGGAAAGTAGACCCGGTGCGCAGGACCCGGTTCACGTCCCGTGAGCCCGAGCAGCATCGCGAAACCGGCCATGGAGCGCGGGGTGCGTCGCGCCCGGCGCTGCGCACCCCGGACGGTGCCCGGCGGCAGCAACCGGTCGTAGAGCACGGCGGCGTCGGCGTTGCTGACGACGACGTCGGCGGCCACCTCGCGCCCGTGCACCCGCACGCCGGCCGCCCGGCCGTCGCGCACGAGCACCGACTCGACCGGCGTCGCGGTGCGCACCTCGACGCCGAGTTCACCGCAGCGCTGGGCGAGCGCCGCCACGATGCGGCGCAGCCCGCCGGGCACGTACCAGGCGCCGAACTCCTGCTCGACGAACGCGGTCACCGACAACACCGCGGGGGTGCGGCGCGGGTCGGATCCGGAGTAGGTGGCATAGCGGTTCAGCCAGGTGCGCAGCCGGGGGTCGGGCAGCATCCGGCGGCCGAGGCCGTCGATGGTCAGCCACGGCGCGACGACGCGCAGATCCGCCGGCCGGGTGCTCATCCGCGCCATGGCGGTCAGCGAGATCGGGCGGCGCAGCACCGGCTCACCGACCAGTTCCCACAGCCGTCGCGACCGGTCGTGCACACGCTGCCACCCCGCACCGGTGCCGGGGCCCAGGGCGGCGTCGAGCGCCGCCGGAACCTCGGCCGCATCGTGCGGCAGCGTCAGGGTGGTACCGTCCCCGAAGGTGTACGAACACGCCGGATCGACTGCGCTGAGCGGCAATTCGAGCGGATCGCCGGTATCGCTGAACACCTGCTGCAGCACGGCGGGCAACGTCAGCAGCGACGGACCGGTGTCGAAGGTGAAGCCGTCGCGCTCGATGAGTCCGAGCTTTCCGCCCACGGTGTCAGCACTTTCGTACACCGTCACCGTGTGCCCGGCGGCGCCCAGCCGGGCGGCGGCCGCCAGCCCGCCCAGACCCGCCCCGATGATCACCACCCGACTCATACCGCCCGACCCTTCCAGCGCAGCGATCCACGAACCCGACCGACCCAGGACGAGGCCAGCAGCCCCAGCAAGGTCAGCACCGAAACCGGATGTGCCACAGCGTCGATGACCGCGGCGCGGCCGGACCCGGCGCACCACCGCGCGGACGGGATGCGCCCCAGCACCGCCGCGGCATAGCCGAGGGCACCGATGCGTGAGCCCGTCATCACGGCGACCGCGGGCAGCACGTAGACGACGGCCAGCGCCGCACCGACCGCGATTGCGCCCAGCGGGGAACCGAACGCCGCCCACAGCGATTTGCGGTAGCCCTCGCGCAGTTCGCGGCCGCTGGTGTACATCCGGCACGTCGCGATCGCGGATCCGTCGGCCACCCCCGTCCGACCGCCGGCGGCGCGGATCGCGCGGGCCAACGCGATATCGTCGAGCACCTCCCCCGACACCGACTGCCAGCCACCCGCCCGGGACAGGGCGTCGGCCTCGATGACCAGGAACTGACCGTTGGCCACCGCCATCGACGGCCGCGCCGATCGCTCCGCGACGCGCAGCGGCAGCGTGGTCAGCCAGGACCAGGCCAGCAGCGGCTGGACGAGGCGACCGGCCGGCCCCGTGGTGAGTTGTCGTGGCCACGGGCTCAGGAGATCCAGCGGGTCGGGCCCGCGCAGCACGGCGACCGCGGCCGCCACGGCGTCGGGCGTCAGCACCACATCGGCGTCGACGAAGATAAGGATCGCGCCGCGCGCCGCGGCGGCCAGTTGCGCGCAGGCGTGCGGTTTGCCCAGCGTCCCCGCCGGGGGTGCGGTGCCGGACAGAACCCGCAACCGGGCATCGCCGGTCGCGGTGTCCTTGACGACATCGGCCGTGCCGTCGGTCGAGTTGTCGTCCAGCACCAGGATCTCGACATCGGCAAGGCCGCGCTGCGCCAACAGCGAGCGGATCGTCGCCTCGATGCGGTGCGCTTCGTCGCGCGCGGGCACCAGGATGGACACCGGCACGCTCACCGACGGCGGCTCCGACGGCGGACGTCGCAGGTAACGTAGGTTCAGTAGTTGGTGCGCCGTACCCAGACACGCCAGGGACGAACCCGCGACGACAAGCGTCCGGAATGGTTGGGATCGTCGCGCTTGGGGCACCTGAGAACTCTACGGAGCACGCACCCCGTCCGCCACCTCGTGGCGGCGCACACCGACAGGTGACCGCTCCTGTCGAAGGAGGTATCACACGTGGCGTTGGCCGTGCCGTCCCGCTCCCTGCGCGCGGTCCATCCGGCGTGGTTGCTGGTGGCGGCGGCGATCGCCAGCCAGATCGTGTACCCGCTACTGCCCGACGGCCCGCGCACCGAGATCACGGTGACCAGTGTGGTGCTGTTCTTCCTGGCCGCCGTCGCCGATGTCACCCGCGTGCACGGCGTGCGGGGCGCGGTCCTGCTGGTCATGATCGCCGGTGGCGGGGGTCTGCTGGCCGAGGCGATCGGCGTGCTGACCGGGTTCCCGTTCGGCGACTACGCGTATTCCGGTTCGTTGGGCCCGCAACTGCTCGGTGTGCCGGTGGTGATCCCGCTGGCGTGGGTGATGATGGCGTGGCCCGCGCTGGTGGTCGCTCGGACACTGGCCCACCGATCCGCCGCGGTGATCGCCGTCGGTGCGCTGGCGCTGACGGCCTGGGATGTGTTCCTGGATCCGCAGATGGTCGACGCCGGTCATTGGGCGTGGACCCATCCCGACCCCGGACTTCCCCTCATCCCGGGCATCCCGCTCACCAATTACCTCGGTTGGCTGCTGGTCACCGCCCTGATCATGGCCGCCCTGCACACGACCCTGCCACCGCACGACGGCACCTCCGGGCCGGCGGCCGCGCTGTACCTGTGGGTGTACTTCTCCTCGGTGATGGCGCATTTCGTGTTCTTCGGCCTGCCGGGGTCCGCGGTGATGGGCGGAATCGTGATGGGGGCCATCGCCGTTCCGTTCCTCTTGACGTTGCTACGCCGGCGTGCGGTCAAGGCAGAGCATCCATGACGGACGCGCTGCGAAGCCGTGCCGCGCCGTTGCGGATGCGACCGCGCCGGCTGGTGACACCGGATCCGCTGCTGCCCACCGACGTCGCGCCCGGCGCCGAGGCGATCATCGTCGGTGGCGGCATCGCCGGCATGTCGGCGGCCGTCGTGCTGGCCGAACGCGGCGTCGCGGTGACCGTGCTGGAAGCCAAGGATCATCTGGGCGGGCGGCTGGGTGCCTGGCCCGAACGGCTGCCCGATGGCACCGAGCAGTTCATCGAGCACGGCTTCCACGCGTTCTTTCGGCACTACTACACCTGGCGGTCGATCCTGCGTCGCGCCGATCCGCAGTTGTCGTTCCTCGCCCCGGTGCGCAGCTACCCGGTGATCTCGGCGACCTGGCCTGCCGAGGACCTGTCCGGGCTGCCCGCCGCGCCACCGCTGAATCTGCTGGCGCTGGCGCTGCGGTCGAAGAGCCTGACCCGGCGTGAGCTCACCCACGCCGATCCCGACACCGGCCGCGCGCTGTTGGCCTACGACCGCGCCACGACGACCGCCGCACTCGATTCTATGGACGCCGCAACGTTTCTCGACGGGCTCGGGATGACCGAGCGGACCCGCAGCATGCTGTTCGAGGCGTTCGCCCGGTCCTTCTTCTGCAACCAGGGCCAAATCTCGGCGGCCGAACTGGTGGCGATGTTCCACTACTACTTTCTGGGCAATCCCGAGGGCATCGGCTTCGACGTGCCGAACACCGACCACGCCACCGCGATCTGGCAGCCGCTGCAGCACTACCTCGAAAGTCGCGGCGGTCGAGTACATCTGGGTACCGCTGTCGCGGGCATAGAACCGGACGGGCAAAGCTGGCGGCTGGACACCGAGGCCGGGCCGATGTCGGCGCGGCACGTGATCCTGGGGCTGGATCCCGCAGCGCTGCGCACCCTGATCGGCGGTTCATCGGCGATTGCTTCTGCGGCCCCGCTGTTGGCCGAGAAATGCCGACAGCTCACTGTGGCGCCGCCATTTGCGGTCAGCCGGATCTGGTTGGACCGCGATGTCGCGCCCGAACGGGCACCGTTCAGCGCCGTGAGCGGGCAACCCAATCTGGATTCCATCGCGGTGTACTCGCGGCTGGAGGAGCCCACCATCCGGTGGGCCGCCGCGACGGGTGGATCCGTGATCGAACTGCATTCGTATTCATGCCGTCTGGCCGACGCCGACGAGGCCGCCGCGGCGATGCGCGCCGAATTGGCCACCCTGTGGCCGGAAACCAGCGACGCGGTCGTCGTGCACGCCCACGACAGGCTGGAGGCGACGGCGCCGGCGTTCCCACCCGGATCGGCGGGCAGCCGCCCCGGCGTGCGCACCGACGCCCGCGGACTGCGACTGGCCGGTGACTACATCGAGCTCCCCTACCTGGCCGGCCTGATGGAACGCTCGGCGATGTCGGGGGTACTGGCGGCAAACGATGTGCTCGCCGAACTGGGCGCCGCGGCCGAACCCATCACCGGCGTCCCGCAACGCGGACTGCTCGCCGGCGTGCCGCAGATACCGCGCCGGCGCGATTGGACCCAGCCCCGGCAGGGCATCCAGACCCCATGACCTCCGCACCGCTCACCGATGACGCACGGCAGATGCTGGGCAAACCCAATCCCGCCGTCATCGCGACGACCCGCCGCGACGGCCAACCCGTATCGGCCGCCACCTGGTATCTGCTCCGAGACGACCAGCTGCTGGTCAACATGGATGTCGCCCGAAAACGCCTGGCCCACATGCGCGCAGATCCACGGGTCTCGTTGACCGTGATCGACGGCGACGACTGGTACACCCACATCACCGCCATCGGTCGCGTCGTGCGCATGTACGACGACGACGGACTCGCCGATATCGACGCCCTGTCGCAGCACTATCAGGGCAAGCCCTATCCCGACCGGGACCGGCCGCGCGTCAGCGCGATCATCGAGATCGACCGGGTGCACGGCTGGGGTGCCCAGAAGAACAACGATCAGCCCGACGGGCGCGGACCATCACCGTCGCCGGACTCCTGACTGAGAGCCATGCGCACCGTTGACACCGGCGGGCAGGTGACGATCGAGCGGCTCGGCGCCTGGGTGATCAAGTGCAACCCGGGTAAGACGTCGATCGCGCCGATGCTGGCGGCCGGCGCGACGACGCCGCACTGGTGCGTCGCGGACAACTACCGGACGCGGCTCATGCGCCCCGAACAGCGGGCACTGTTCTGGGTGTCCGGACGGCCCGACCGCGGCATATGGGGAGCAGGGCACCTCGACGGCGAGGTGTGGTCCGACGGTGCGCGACTGCACGTCCCGGTACGCATCCCACTACTCGCCCAACCGATCACCGCCGCGGAGCTGGCCGCTGTTCCCGGGCTGGCCGCCATGGAGGCGTTGCGCGCCCCACAGCAGTCGAACCCGTCGTGGGTCAGCGACACCGAACTCGCTCTCATCGACCAGTTGCTCGGTTCACACCCGGCATAGGCGACGTCGATCATCGAGAAGCGCGATGGTCCGTCCTGTCCAGCACCAACACGGCCTCGTTGTAGGGGAAGAGACGGTAGAGCACCCTGGATGCGGGTGAGATGATCGGCGCAACAACAGCTTTGTCTGCGAGCCGTGGGTTCCCCACCGCGATGATTCTCCCCCGCTTACGCAGTACTGTTGCGCCGCCGGCCATGACGTTTTTCAGCCAGTCCGATTCCAGTCCGTAACCGACAAGAACGGCGAAGCCGTCTTCGGTCGTGAAGACGAGCAACGGCGTCTGGTATCGCTTTCCGGATCTGCGTCCGACGTGTTCGAGCGTTCCGAGATTCGGAAGCCAGGGTGCAATCCAGCGAGCCGCCGGATTGGTGACGCGCCGATTGAAGGTCGCCACCGCACGGGGCATACGCATGGAATTCCTCTCTGTACCAATCGACTTGGAATTCGCGGACACACCTCACGCAGAACACTGCCGCACCTTTGGACGCCGCCTCGTGCCGCTTCGCCCCGGGCTCACGACAGCCACCAGCACGGCTCCCGCCACCAGGGTCGCAGCCATTCCGTACAGTGCCTGACTCATGGCGTGCATGAAGGCCGCCTCCGCGTGATTGGCCAACTCGGCGGCCTGTGGGCCCAGCCTCTGAGCCACCGCCTGCGCGGCGGCCAGTGAATCGGTTGCCGCCTCGCGGGCCTCGGCGGGAAGGGTTTCGATCCTCGGAGCCAACGCGTCGCGGTAACCGGCGGCGAGTACCGAGCCGGCCACGGCGATGCCGATGGCGGCGCCGATCTCTCTGGTGGCATCGTTGACAGCGGACGCCACACCCTGTTTCTCGTCGGGTGCGGCCGCCATGATCGCCGACGTGGCCGGAGACATGACGAAGCCCAGGCCCAGTGAGCTCACCACCAGCGGTCCCACCAGCTCGACGAATGTCGCATCCGGGTCGAGGGTCGCCATCCACACCAGCCCCGCGGCGAGCAGGCACAAGCCCGCGGACAACGCAACGCGCAGGCCGATCCTCGGCAGGAACAGGTGAATGGTGCTGCTGAGCAGCATCATGGGAATTGCCAACGGAGACAACGCAACAGCTGTTTGGAGAGCGGAATAGCCCATGACCAACTGCATGAACTGCATGACGAGGTAGAAAAAGCCGAACATCGCGAAGAACAGAAACGTGATGGCTGCTGCGCCGCCGCCGAAGCTCGCGTCTGCGAACAGTCGGACATCGAGAAGCGGATGGAGTGTGCGCAACTGCAACCACGTGAAGGCCACCGCCAGCAGCAGGCTGCCCGCGATGCAGCCGACGATGACCGGATCTGTCCAGCCCCGGATGGGCGCCTCGATGACACCGAGGACGAACATCGCGATGGCACTACCGATCAGGACTGCGCCCCGCCAATCGATCGGGACGGCGGTCTCGTCCCGTGACGAGCCGACGGACAGCGTCAGACCCAGCATCAACAGGCCGGCACCGGCGAACCCGTAGAAGATGGCCTGCCAGGAGAAGAAGGCCAGCAGCACGCCGGCACCGAGAAACCCGAAGATGGCGCCCGACCCGGCGACGCCCGCCCAGATGCCAACGGCCTTGTTCCGTTCTGCGGGTGGGTGGGCGGAGGTGATCAGTGACAGCGTGGCGGGCATGATGAACGCCGCCCCCGCACCGGCGACGGTGCGGGCGGCAACGATCTGCCACGGTGCATCCCAGATGGTCGGGGCGGCAGATGCGGCCGTGAAGATCAGCAGTCCGGCGAGCAGGGCACCGCGTCGGCCGAAGCGGTCGCCGAGCGCGCCGGCGGGCAGCAGAAGACACGCCAAGGCCAGGGTGTAACCGTCGACGATCCATGTCAGTTGGGTTTGCGTGGCCGACGTCTGCACAGCCAGGTCGCCGAGCGCCGCGTTGAGCGCAACCATCGAGGCCATGACCAGCAGGACGTTGGCGCTGGCGACGGTCAGTAGCCACTGTCTGCGGCGGACCGAGAGGCGGCCTGGCGCAGCGTCGCCCGGTTCGTGCGACAGCGGAGGCCTCGTCGCGGCGTCGGCCATGGGAGTACCTCTCGATGGGAAGACTTCAGAGACCCTGGGTCTCGAAACTTCGGGTGTCGCCGACCCTACCAGTCGCTGTCGATGCTGACGAGTCATAGCTTTCGGATCTGTCCTGTCAGGACAGATCCGGTGCCCCAGTCGGCATCGACGGTGTCCTTGGGCGATCAGGCACTGAATTACCATGTAATACGACTTTTGGGCCCTTCGTGGCTGCGAACGGGGACATGGCCACTCCTGATAAGGTCGGTCGCAGACCATACGTTCATGTCATAACTGTCCACAGGGGTGGACGATGATCGGAGGACGAGCCATGCGTAGGCATGGGTGGGCGGGGAACACTCCGGCATCCGATGAGGAGGCGATGAACCGGATCCTCGATGCCGTCGATTCGCTTGCGGCACAACATGCGGCGGCGGTCAGCGTCACCGATGTGGCGCGTCGCCTCGGGGTGAGCCGCCAGACGGTGTACCGGTACTTCCCCGGCTCGGAGGCCATGATGGCGGCCAGTCGCATGCGGTCGGCCGACGGGTTCCTGGAACGACTGCGCGAGCACATGCGTGGACTGCACGACCCGGTCGCCGCGCTGGTGGAGGGCATGGCGTTCACGCTCGAGGCGCTCGTCGGCGACCCACAGCTCGAGCAGGTCTTCCAAGTGCGGGGCGACGACGCTCAGACCCAGCCCTTCACCTCAGCGGTGGCAACATCTTTTGGACGTGTCCTGCTGGGCCAGTACGACGTCGACTGGGCGGGGCACGGATTCGACGACGCGGGCTTCGACGACATGGTCGAGCTGTGCGCGCGCACATTCCACTCGCTGTTCATCGACCCCGGACGGCTCCTCGATGACGGCGCAGCCCTGCGCCGCTTCATCGCCGAATGGTTGGGCCCGGCGATCCACTATCGCCTGATGACCAGAACGGTCGCGGGGCTCGGCCCAGCGCGCGGAGACACACCGGTTGATGACGTCCGCCGGCGACGTCACTGAGCGAGCCGGACACCACGGGGGTAGCGCGCCCGGGGCGTGGCATTCGAATGGGCATTTCGGTGACATACGAAAACGGTCCCCGGAGTTTCCTCCGAGGACCGCTTCCCACTAGTAGCGGGGACAGGATTCGAACCTGCGACCTCTGGGTTATGAGCCGGCCGGTTACGTTCTCGCGCTTCTACCTACGTCGCTAACGTGCAGGTCGGCTCCGATCTCGCGTCTCGCATGTCACGCTGTGTCGAAGCAGTCGGATCCGTTGCGCAGGGTTTCGTTCACAAATTCGTTCACATCGATCGCGGCTGCCCAAACCTGCGAGCCCTTGACACCACGGAGCCAAAGGGGCGTGCATAGGCATCCCCAACCGTCCCCGCACACCTCCGTATCCACCTGTTTCGAGATGCTCGACGTAGCCGGACATCCAATCCGTCTGGTACTCCGGCTCAGCGGCTAAGTTGCCTACCCGTTCCCGAGACATTTCCAGCGGCCTTTACGAGCTTCCCGTTCAGGTCCGACGGCAGCGGGTCCGTGTTCGTCCTGACACGAAGAGATAACTGTCGACCCGAACAGAGTATCGAGATCGACGTGTCGATGCCGCAGACTAGACGGTATGGGGGCTGACTCGAGGCCGAAGGCCTCGGGCTGCAATCGGACGTGGGTTGCCGGTGACGAGTGAACACTCGCACTGGTAGAGCCACAGTTGCAGATCAGGAGGCCTCCGGTGAGTTTCAACGGTACGAGCGTCGGGTTGGACGTGCATGCGCTTTCGGTGGTTGCGCATGCATTCGATGAAGAATCAGGTCACGTCGAGCGGGCACGGTTGTGTCCCGACCCTGGCGAAATCCTGGACTGGTTACACCGGTTACGAGGTCCGGTACGGGTGGCTTACGAGGCCGGGCCGACAGGGTTCGGGCTGGCACGGGCATTGACCCAAGCTCAGATCGACTGCGTGGTCGCGGCACCGTCGAAGCTGATCCGCCCGGCCGGGGATCGAGTAAAAACCGACTCCCGCGACGCCGCGCATTTGACGCGGCTGCTGCGCCTGGGCGAGATCACCGCGGTCACGGTGCCCGACGCCGAGGTCGAGGCAGTACGGGACCTGGTCCGGGCCCGCGAGGATGCCCGCGCGGACCTGATGCGGGTACGGCATCGGCTCTCGAAACTGTTGCTGCGCCAGGGCCGGGTCTACTCCGGTGGGCAGGCGTGGACCGGGGTGCACGAAACGTGGCTTCGGCGGCAACGATTCGACGATCCCCACACCACGGCGGCCTTCGATCATCACTTTGACGCAGTCCTGTCGGCAACTGCTGCCAGAGATCGTCTCGATGAGCAGATCGTTACGGTCGCTGCCTCGCCACGATGGTCTGATCCAGTCGACCGTCTGGGCTGTCTGCGTGGGATCTCCGCACTGACTGGACTGGCCTTGAGCGTCGAGATCGGGGATTGGACCCGGTTTACCGGCGCATCAATCGGCGCCTACGTCGGCCTGGTCCCCACCGAGTACTCCTCGGGAGCCTCGCGCGTGCAAGGCTCGATCACCAAGGCCGGCAATGCCCACGTGCGCCGGTTGTTGATTGAATCGGCCTGGCACCACCGAGCGTCCTACCGCAATCCCGGCCCCGCGATGCGGGCCCGCTGGGCCAAGGTCGACCCTGCACTCAAAGCTCGCGGTCATGCCGGCAACCGGCGCCTGCACCAACAGTGGTGCCAATTCAACGACCGCAAAAAGCCGCACGTCGTAGCCAACGTTGCAATCGCCCGTCAACTCGCCGGTTGGTGCTGGTCGCTGGCCACGCTGACCTGAGCGTAGCTATCCAAACTTGATCGGAGTCGGTCGGTCGACGGCAGGTAGGCGAACTGGATCTGCGTTACAGCTATGAGCAGCAACAGCATTCGATAAATGTTTTTGTGACACCCGTCCCTAGAGAGCAGCCACCGTTCGCGCCGAACCATCGTCTTGCGGTACCCAACCCGCGTATATCAGTCTGACACCACCGTCGTTGATCAACGACCGCCGCGACACCAACTGACCCCGATCAAACGAAAGCCGCCCCGGCACCAAACCCGGGGCGGCTTTCACCTGCCTATTGACAAACGCTGCCTACATATCAGATGTACTGGGTCATGAGGTTGGTTGCAGTCGGCTGACGGGTGGTAGGCCGCCGAGTGCGCTGTGACGGCGTTGAGTGTTGTAGTACTCGAGCATAAATCCTCCTGGTTATCGACGCGGCCTAACAAACGAACTCGTTCGTCTGTTTATGATCGGGACGTGAGAAACAAGGCCGAGCTACGCGATGACATATTGACCGCCGCCCGCGACGAGTTCGCGCAGCACGGTCTGGCCGGAGCCCGCATTGACCGGATAGCCCGCTCTGCGCAGGCCAGCAAGGAACGTTTGTATGCGCACTTCGGCGACAAATCGGCGCTGTTTCGCGAGGTGGTGATGGCAGATGCACAGGACTTCGTTCGCTCGATGGGACCCCGAATGGACGATGTGGGCGAGTTTGTCGGAACGGTCTACGACATTGCCCGTACACAGCCCGAGCGGATCCGGATGATCATGTGGGGTCAGCTGGAGAATGCCGCAGTCGAGGCGCCGCCGGCCGACGGCCACATTCCCGCGCACTTGCTGGCTGCACTAACTCGTGCCCAGGCCGGAGGCCGTGTCGATCCGTCCTGGGATCCCCTGGATCTCGCAGTGATGTTGTTCGGAATCGCGCTGGCCTGGGCGCATTGGCCAGATCCGTCGATCGTCACCGATGACGAACAAACACATCGGCGCCGACGCGCCGCAGCCGTTGACGCGGCCCTGCGCGTGGCTGCGTCTAACCCACCGGGCTGACGACATCCACCGGGTGCAGAGCGGTGATGGCCGGCGCTATCCAACGATGCAGGTAGTTTCGCAACTCCCCGGGTGAGCGCTGTGGTTCGCCCGGGTCTGCCAGCAATGACTGCACCAGGCGCAGCATCAGCTCCACAAGTTCGTCGATCTCCTCGGGCGACCACCCGCGTGCCGTCCAATCAACATCGAACTGGCCGACGATGGTGCGGCCCGCGCTCAGCGCCGCCGATGATGTGACAACCCGCAGGCTCTCGCCGCGACCGCCCATTGCGAACAGCAGGCCGAAACGCCGATGCGCGCGCAGCCGCTCGGTGGTCAGCGCTATCGCCTCGATGCTCGCCTCGGCCGGGTCGCTGATGCCGGCGAGGCCGTCGGCGAGGCCGTCGAGGAACTGTTGGGTGGCTCGCTCTGCGGTGGCTCGCACCATGGCCTGGGCATCGGGGAAATAGCGGTAGACGGTGGTACGAGCGATGCCCAGACTCTTGGCGACCTGCAGGATGCTGATATCGGTGACGCCACCGTCGATCAGTTCAGCCGCGGCGGTAATGATCCGCTCCGCGGCCTCGTTGTCATCGGCCGGCGTGTAACCGGACCATCCGTGTGTGCGCACCACATCGCTTTCGGTCGAATTCGGCAAGCTTTGTAAACCGTACGCCGCAGACGGCATCCAAGTGGCTGGACATTGAGAGCTATGAGTGTATCGTCGTTGTGACGAACCGCACAGCCTGCTCGAAAGGAATGCCGATGACCGAGGTGGTTTCGCGACCGCACGACACGGGTCAGCCCACGACCCCGACCCCGCTCGGCCCCGAACTGACTCGCCGCGGCCTCCAGCTCGCACTGGACAAGACGACCGATATGGCGCCGAGCACACTACGGGTCCCGCTCAACTACTACAGCGATGACAAGCTCGCCGAGGTGGAGCAGTCGATGATCCTGCGGCGCACACCGCTGCCGGTACTGGCCTCGGCGCAGGTTCCCAACCCCAACGACTACGTCGTGCGGTCGGTGCTCGACGACTCGCTGCTGATCACCCGCGACAGCCAGGGCAAGACTCACGTCCTGCTCAACTACTGCCGACACCGCGGAGCTATGCCCGCCTGTGGCGCGGGGAGCGCACGCCGCTTCACCTGCCCCTACCACGCGTGGGTGTATGACAACACCGGCAAGCTGAGGGGTCTGCCGGGCAAGTCGGGTTTCGACGATATCGACCGCGATCAGTACGGGCTGGTCGAGCTGCCGAGTGAGGAGCGCCACGGATTCATCTGGGCCGTACTCACCGCGGACGTCGAGTTGAATCTCGACACCCACCTTGGCTCGCTCAATGATGAACTGGCGCAATGGAATTACCAGGACTACCAGTATCACGGAGAGCAGTCGCTGGACTCCACGGTCAGCTGGAAGGGCGCACTGGAGGCGTTCGCCGAGGGCTACCACTTCCCGTTCGTGCACGGTAAGAGCGTCATCGGGATGAATACGCTCGCCAATACCCACGTCTACGACGAGTTCGGTAATCATCACCGGATCGGCTTCCCGTTCAACTGGATCACCGAGCTCGACGGCACCGAACCGGACGACAAGTGGGACCCCAAGCAGCAGATGGGTGTCATCTACTGGATCTATCCCAACCTCATCCTGGCCAACAGCATGGTCGGTGTCGAGGTGATCGACATCCTGCCGGGTAAGTCCGCCACAGACTGCACGGTGCGCCACAGTTGGATGGCGCGCTACCCGGCCACCACACCCGAGCAGACCGAGCTCTATGACGGGATTTTCGCCCAGGTGCACGCGGCGGTGCGGGATGAGGACTTCCTGATGCTGCCGCAGTGCGGCGAGGGCGTTCGTCGCGGCCAGCATGACCATATGATCATCGGGCGCAACGAAATTGCAGTCCAGCACATGGTCCGTGTGATGGCCGGCCGACTCGGTGTATCCCTGGGGTGAACTTCGACTGGGTCGGGTTGCAGACCTTCATGGTCGCCCAGTTGATCGGCGCGGTCCAGCACGTGGCGGCCCACCATCCACGGGACCACATCTACGCGGCATCCGTCACCGATATCTATGCGGAACGCATGCTGGTGCTCTGGCCGTCGATCTGCGTGTCCAGTGTGGAATCGCTTCCCCCGCAGCATGGGACACACGATCCCCGTTGGGATCCGGCGGAATGGCGCTGGCAATTCGACGCCTCCCCCGAGGGCGACGAATGGGCCGGCCGTGTCACGGCATACGCGGGCTCGAAGGGACAGGACTGGGATGACGTCGTCGCGCAGTTCCTCGACGCCATCGCCTCGGCGTGTGCCCGGGCCACCAGCGCTCTGCTCGCCGATCCACCGGGCGCTCTCGAGGACGGCTTCGTCATCGTCCCGATCAACGGCAATCCCGAACTGATCGAACGCTCCTTGGACGCAGCGCAACTGCAGCACTGTTTCCCCGTGCTCTCCCGGCGCCGCACCGAAATCCTCCGGCTTCACCGGCTACCACCCGGAGACCGGGTCGACGAGCTGGTGGCCACCCTGCGGGACTCTCCGGTCCACGGCGAAGGTTTCGTGCTGGCGGCGGAACTGTCCACCGAGATCGGCGCCGATGCCGCCGATGCCCTGGCCGTTCACGTGCACGCGGAATCACGAAACCCGACAGCTGATTTCGGCCGGCTCCTCGGTATGCTCGCAGTGATCGAGGATATCGGGCAGCCCACGACAACCGTCACCGATCGGCTCGTCGCCGTGCTGTCCGACCCGCAGGTCGACACGGTACTGCGGGCCGCGGCCGGTGAAACGCTGGCATGGCTCGGCCGGCTCGCCGAGATCGCCAAACACCTCGACGGCCTCCCTGTAGAGCTCGCGCTGAACTGCGCGGCCCGGCCCTATATCGGTGACCGCAAGAATGGCGCCCTGGACTACGGACCATGGGAAACCGTGCTGGAGCTGCACCCCGATTTCGATGGGCAGCTGTTCGGCCGGTTGTCGCCCAACGTCATGTTCGAGATCAACGCTGCCGACCTGACCACCGCGATGGATGCACTGTCCTCACCGTGGCGCGTCATCCGACGGCATGCCGCGATCGTCATACTCTCGACACACCTGTGAACGCGAGCACCCCAGCCCAGAGGATGCACACCACATGAGCACTACAGACCATGTCCTGGTCACCGGCGGGTTCGGGCTGGTGGGAACCGCGACCGTGGAGAAGCTCGTCGCGGATGGGCGCAGGGTCACCGTCACCGACCTGGACACCCCCGCCAACCGAGAGGCTGCGGCCAGCCTGACCGGAGCCGACGTCCGGTGGTGTGATCTCACCGACCCGAAAGCGCTTGCGGCACTGCTGGTGGCGGTGGTCCCGACCGCAGTCATCCACCTTGCCGCCGTCATCCCGCCCTTCTGTTACTCGCGGCCCGCACTGGCACGCAAGGTGAATGTGGGAGCCACCCAGTCGCTCACGACGGCGGCCGCTCAATTGGCGATTCCGCCCCGGCTGGTCGTGGCATCCTCCATTGCGACCTACGGCCCGCGAAATCCCCACCGGGTCAACGACATATTGACTGCGGAAACGGCACAGCAGCCTGCGGACAATTACGGCACACATAAAGTCGAAGCCGAACGCATCGTGCGCGACAGCGGCTTGGAATGGGTCATCCTGCGGCTCGGTGGGGTGCTCACCACCCGTCCGCGCCTGACGATGCACCTTGACATGATCTATTTCGAGGGACTGTTGCCCACCGATGGACGGATTCAGACTGTGGACGTACGGGATGCCGCTCACGCCTTCGTCGCCGCCACCACCGCCGACGTCGTCGGCGAGGTGTTGCTCATCGGCGGTGACACCAGCCACCGCCTGACTCAGGGCGATATCGCCGGTGCGACTGCAGCGGCGGTGGGACTGGTGCGCGGCCTTCCACCGGGCCGTCCCGGCGATCCCGACAGTGCCGATGGATGGTTCGCCACGGATTGGATGGATACCGCGCGGGCGCAGGAGGCATTGGCCTTCCAACATCACTCGTGGCCGGCGATGCTGTCGCAGACTCGGAGGAACGCCGGAGTCCGGTGGTATGCGCTGAGGCTCGCAGCGCCGCTCGTGCGGGTGCTGCTGAAACGCCGCTCGGCCTACTATCGGAAACCTGGTCGCTTCGCCGATCCGTGGCAGGCGATCCGCGAACGCTGGGGTGATCCGCGCCGCGAATCATGAACCGGCGTTACAGATCATGTGATCGAGCCCGGTTGCCCCCGTCGCGTTTAGCCGCGTACATCGCAGTATCGGCAGCCGCGACCAGGTCACCCACGATCGCCGCGGTGTCCCCGTCTGAATCGAGGCGAGCCGACGCGACGCCGATGCTCGCAGATGACGTCAGCGGAAGGTTGGCGATCTCGGAACACAACTGCGCGGCAAGGGCGGCGGCATCCTGGGTACCGAAGATCGCGATCACGAACTCCTCACCACCGGCCCGCGAGAGAATTGCGTCAACCGGGCAGTGCCGGAACAACAACGAGGCCACCGCCGTGAGCACCCGATCGCCGGCGTCATGACCGTGGGTGTCGTTGAGCAGCTTGAATTGGTCGAGGTCGACCATCAGAATCGACAGGCTTCGGCAGGCGTCGCGGTCTCTGCCGAGCTGGTGTTGCACAGCCTCGTTGAACCCCCGCCGGTTGAGTAGCCCCGTCAGCGGATCCTGGTTCGAACGTGTCGCATAGGTGCTCATAGCCAGCGACATACCGCGTACCGCGGCGGGCAGGACCGAGTTCAACATGCACATGATCCAAAACACGCTGGCAGCCACGCCAGCAGTGTGCTGTTCCAGCATCCGCACCGCGACCATTGCGGCGACGCACACTGACGCCAGAATATTGGCCGCCAGCAATCTCGCGCAATGGAAGAACGCGACGTAGCAGCTCGTCATCACCGCGGCGGTCCCCACCATTGCCGAGACCGTGACGTCGGGTGCCAAGGCGGCCCATCCAGCGGTACACGCCATACCGGCAAGTACAGCGCCATGGGATTGCTGCCGCGTAGGCCACTTTGTCAGCCAGAACCACGTCAGCGCCACGCAGAACAGGGCGCTGACGACGCCCGCGGCCGCAAGACTGAACGACGGATTGGTGCCGAGCAAAAGAACAGTGGCCAGGCCCGACATCGCACAGACCGCAGCCATTACCGCACGTGTGGGCCGGACGAAACTGTTGGCCACCAAGAACGCTGACATCGAGTCGAAGCGACTCGATTCAGCGCACCTCGGTACGGAGTTCATCGTGTGAGTGGCCTCCTGGCCGTGCGTAGCAACGATCGCCTCACTACCGTACGGCGCCACGCGCCCCAACTTGCACAAGATGCGTCAGCGTAAATCATCCGGTGTTCCAGTTCGCGCACGGCTCTTGTTATCGGAGGAGTAACTGTTGCCTCACCACACGATCTCCGGACAGATACGGGTCGATCTGATCTCATGCCATCCAGCGAATGTTTGCCCACGCCAGATTAGTCAATTAATCTGGTACGTACCACAACGTATGCGTCGAGCCCAGCGGACGGAACCCCCGATTGCCCCTCTCTCCGGACTCGATGCGTATCAACATCTTCGGATCCCTGCCGCCGACCTACACGGGAAGTGGCGACGTTGCCGCGACTGACGAGAAACTCGCGGGCTGCCGTCACCGAATTCTCGACGCGGCGGTGAAGATTGCCACCGAGGGCGGCTATCACGCGGTCGTCATTGACCAGGTTGCCCGCCGAGCCGAGGTTCCGCGCACAACGGTTGAACTCCTGTTCCCGTCCCCGGTCCACATTCTGGTTTCCGCGCTCAGCGCAGAACTTCATATATTCGACGATCGGCTCCAGTCGGCGCTGGGCACGGTGGGTGATCCGTTCGGCAGGCTGCGTGTGGCGCTGTCCAGGCTCATCGGCGCAATGGAGTCATCCGGCCACATTACGGAGGCAATGACACATGCTTATGCTGCATCGCATGCCGTCGCCACCGAGGGGGCTCAGACTGTGCGAGACCAGACCAGTGTCAGTTGGGCCGACGTGATGGGTGCCGGGAGGCCCACCGACGAACACCGTCAGGTAGCCGAGGTGATGGCCGACATCTGGACCGCGGAAGTGGTTGCCCTGGTGCAGGACCGCATCTCGCTCGATGATCTGCGCCGGCAGTGTTCCGAGGCAATCGATCTCATGGCCAGCCGTCGGCACTGACGGCCGGCCGCTCTCGGTTCGACGCTTCCCGGGTTCGAGACTTCTCGGCGTGGCCTTCGATACGGCACTGCGTCACGATCGCGCGTATCGGCCAGTGCGCACGCCGACACATCGGGCGGTACTACGAGGCCGGCTCATCACGGGCGGAGAACGACTTTGACGCAGTCGTCGGTCCGAGCGGCAACAGCGGTGTACGCATCGGCCGCCTCACTCATGGGCATCGAGTGCGTGAAGATCCCGCCGGTGTCGAGGCGTCCGGACTGGATCATGGGCACCAGTTCGGGCCAGGTCCGTTGGACGGGCGCGGTGGTCATCCGCAACGTGGTGCTGCGGACGAGACACATCAGAGCCGGCAGTGGGTAGGGATTCAGGTCGTGCACGCCGATCACCGACACGGTGCCGCCCGGTCGAACGCAGGTCAAGGCTTCGGTGATCGTCGTGTCATTGCCGACCGCGTCGATCACCGATGCCGCCCCGCGCCCTCCGGTGGCAGCCATGATCGCCTCCAGAGAAGGTGGTGCGAGCGGGGTCGCCCCGAAGGCCTCGGCGCGTCGCCTGCGCCCCTCGACCGGATCGACGGCGAGCACCATGCCCGCGCCGAGGGCGATGGCGCTGCGCACCGCGCACAGTCCCACGGCGCCGAGTCCGATGACGACGACTGTGGCGCCTGGCGGGATGTCGGCCCGTTGGGCTCCCGCCCATCCGGTCGCCAGGTTGTCCGTCAACAGCAGGGCGGCCTCGGTGTCGATGCCCTCGGGCACGGGTAGCAGTTGAAAGTCGGCGGCGGGTACCGCGAGGAGCTCCGACTGCGCTCCGCCGAGGACGCCCGAGCCGAAGATGAGCGGCCCGGACAGGCAGGTGATCGGATCGTCGGTGGCGCAGCCCACACACGTTCCGCAGCCGGCCACCGACGAGACCAGCGCCGAATCGCCGACGGCGACGGTGCGCACCTCGGCGCCGACCTCTACGACGGTCCCGACGGCCTCGTGACCCAGCGCCACGGGTTCGACGAGGGGGTAGTCGCCCTCGTAGAAGTGCAGGTCGGATCCGCAGATGGCGGTGGCCGTGACCTCGATGATCGCGCCGCTTGCGCCCGGCAGGGTCGGGTCGGGTCGGCTGCCGACGCCGACGCGTCCGGGTGCCTCGATCAGGACCGATCGCATGATGCTCCTACCGGTGCTCGTTGGTGGTGATACCTAGGTGTTGCAGCGCTCTATTTGCGGCGTGGTAGCCGCACATGCCGTGCGCACCGGCGCCGGGTGGCGTCGATGCCGAGCACAGATACATCCCGGGCACCCCGGTGGCGTAGCTATTCCGTGTCGAAACCGGCCGGGCGAATACTTGGCGCAGATCGTTGCGGCCTCCGACGATGTCCCCGCCGACGTAATTGGGGTTGTACTCCTGAAAATCCGCGGGCGCAGTGAATTTCTGCTCGACGATCCGCTCCCGGAAGCCGGGGGCCAACTCCTCGATCTGCCCGATGAGTAGCTCGGAGGCGTCGCCCGCGTAACCGTTCGGCACGTGTGCGTACGTCCAGATCGGGTGGAGGTCGCCGCTGGACCGGGTGGGGTCGGCGAGGTACTGCTGGCCGATCAGTTGAAAAGCGCGCTCCGGCATGACGCCTGCGCTGATCGCCGCCTCGGATCGGGCGATGTCTGCTGCGCTGCCGCCGATGTGCACCGTGCCGGCTCTTCGAGCGTGCTCGTTGCGCCAGGGAATGCCCCCGCGTACGGCGAAGTCCGCCTTGAATGCCGCGGGGGCATGGCGGAAGTTCCGGTAGGCGCGGGCCCGGATGCGCGGCATCCGGTCGCCAACGATATCGGCGGCAGCCTCGGGCGTGGTGTCGAACAAGGTGATCGACGACGCCGGCAGATCGTGCAGCGACCGCACGATGACGCCGGTGATGATCTCTCCGCCAAGGGATTCCAGTAGACCGGCCAGCGCCCGACCGATCGCCGCCGACCCACCCTCGGCCACCGGCCAGCCCCACCGATGGCCCGCCGCGATCATCATGGTGCCCACCGATGCGCTGGCCAACCCGGTGAGCGGACGGTAGAGATGCGCGGCGCACCCCATGAACAGGGCGCGGGCCGCTTCGGTGCGAAACAGCCGGGCGAGCACGGTAGCGGGCAACCCGGCCCGGACACCGAGCCTGGCCATGGCGAGAGGGTGGGACGGGATGCGTAACAGCGGGCCGAGAGCGTCGGCGACGAGATCCTGCGCCCGATCGGTCAACGGGGCGAACACCGACTTCCACCGTGCGCCGTCGGCACCCAGTCCCCGGGCGGTGGTGTCGATGGACCGCCACAGAACCCCGGCCGACCCATCGGCGAGCGGGTGGACGACGTCGATTTCCGCTCGCCGCCAACGTAATCCGAACTCGCCCAGGGGGAATTGCGTCTGATAGGGCGATGCGGCGCCGAACGGGTGGACTGCCGAACAGACGTCGTGGATCAGACCGGGAACCGTCAGTTCGGTCGAACGGGTACCGCCGCCGATCTCGTCAGCCGCTTCGAAGACAACGACACGCACACCCGCCTGCGCGAGCCGCACAGCGGCGGCCAGACCGTTGGGGCCGGATCCGACCACGACGGCGTCGGTCACGGTGCCTCCGACCCGGTCGCCGACCAGGTGGGGTTGACGGGGATGGTGTCGTCCCAGGGTTGGCGGGTCACCATGTCCGCGACCCGCACGATGCCCCGCTCGAACTCGCCGGTCGCAGCGTCGACCAGTCGGTACTCCTGCTGCTGCCGGTGGATCGGCTGCGCGTCGAGGAGCACCACCCGCACCTCACCGGGTTCGAAATCGCAGCGTTCCTGAAGCGCGGTGATCAACTGTTCGTTGGACATGTGGCCGTCGCCGAAGTTCCAGCCGATCGCGGTACTGACGATCACCTCGCCGTCGCGCAGCGTGTAGGCGTTCTCGTCGCGGCCCGCCAGTGCGCGATGCGCGAGGGTGAACAGGGCCCGGCCGTGGGTGTTGAAAGCGCGGAAGGCGTACCCCATGTAGAGCGGGATCTCCACGGCCTCGGCGCTGCCGTAGAACTTTTCCAGCTGGGCGGTGGGCATGCTGGGTATCGCGACGAGGTTCGCGTCGATCTTCGCCTGTGCCGCGTCGGTGAGGCACCACAGTGAGGTGTCCCAGTTCCCGGCGTAGTACCGCATGCTGGGAAGGAAGGAGACCTTGCGGGGGAACAGGTTTCCCAGTACGACCGTGCCCGCGACGACGGTGAACAGCACGATCGGCCAGGGCCCGGTGATGTCGGCGAGACCGAGATCGGCGTGCCCGACGAACAGGGTCAGCACGCTGAACATCATGAACACGTTCCACTCGAGGGGGACGCCCATGGGGATCGCGCTGAGAATTCCGAAGTGGAAGCAGATCATGATGAACGCCGCGATCGCCGTGAGCCAGCCGCCGTGGCTGAAGAACAGCACCAGGGGCACGCCCATCTCGATGACGGTGGAGAAGTGGGCGAGAACGCGCGCTCGCCGGCCGGGGCGAAGGTCCTCGGGGAAGTGCTCGAAGAAACGTCGCTTGATGAACTTGGGTCGGAACACCGGGTTGTTGCTCATCATCGTCGACATCACGAACGGAAAGTGCTTGTTGAGCTTAGAGGTTGCCGCACCGATCCAGATCACCATGCAGATCAGCTTGGCCGCGACGATCATGTCAACGACGCTGTACGAGGCGAACAGGAACGTCACGGTCAAGGCGGCGTAGACCTCGCCACGGGCGGCCAGGAAGATCACCTTGTCCCGCAAGCCAAGTACCGCGAGGATGCTCAGCACCGCCCAACTCTGCCAGGCGGGCAGGACGCCGACCGATGTCCCGAGCGCCGGGATCGGTCCGGTGCCATCGGAGAAGATCGCCACCACCAGCACCACCAGGAGGGCGGCGTACAGCAGGACCTCGAACGACGTACGCGCGCTACCGCGGGTGAGCGGCAGGCGATTCGGCCACGGCGGCAGCCGGATGGTGCCCGGCCGCAGCCAGTACAGGATCGACCCCATCGGCGGGAAGAACCGGTTGTTCAGGGGGCCGAAGCCGCACCCGAAGCCGACCACCTCGAACAGCATCGTGTAGAGCACGATCTTCTGGAACACGATCGGCTCGGCGTACCACGACGCGACGTTGGAGAAGCCGTCGATTCCTTTGGTGCTCAGCACAATAAGCCAACCCACGAGCACGTAGAGCACGATCTTCACCACGTAGAAGAGGTGCAGCGCAACGGGCGCCCCGAAGCCGGTCTCGGCCCAGTGTCGCGCCATCGGCTTGATGCGCTCCGCGCGGGTCCCCTTGCGCCACACCTCGAAGTCCAACGGCGGTACGTCCTGCGTGAGAAAGCCCATCCGGCACCTCTTCCGTCGTCCTCGTGAACCTCGGGCGTGATCCGGGTAATAGGTTGACAGTTACGACGTTGACTGTCAATCATGTCATATATGGTGCCGACAAAGCAGGCCGGGCGAGTACGGATAGCGATCATCGGTGCGGGTTTCGGCGGTCTCTGCGCAGCGCTCAAACTCGACGCCGCCGGATTCCGGAACATCGTGATCTACGAGAGGGCTCCCGAGGTCGGAGGTACGTGGCAGGCCAACACCTACCCCGGTGCGGCGTGCGACGCACCCTCGCACATCTACAGCTATTCCTTCGCCCAGGACGTGGACTGGTCGCGCCGGTTCGCGCCCGGTCCCGAGATCCAGGCCTACCTGCAGCGCTGCGTCGACCAGGCCGGTCTGGGCTCCCGGATCCGTACCAATACCGAAGTCGCTCAGGCGCAGTGGTCGGGCAGCGAGTGGCGCATCGTCCTGGGTGACGGCACCGAGGATCGCGCCGACGTCCTGATCCCCGCAGTCGGGCATCTGTGCGTGCCATCGATTCCGGCTCTGGCGGGCCTGGACTCCTTCGCGGGCCCGGTGTTTCACACCGCCCGATGGGATCATTCGGTTGATCTGACCGACAAGAACGTCGCCGTGGTCGGGACCGGCGCGAGTGCGGTCCAGGCGATTCCGGCGATCGCCGACACCGTCGGCCGGATGACGGTGTTCCAGCGCTCGGCGACGTACGTCATGGCCAAACCCGAGAAGCTGTACTCCGACCGACTTCACCGGTTCTATCGGCGCGTTCGACCCGCCAAACTCGCTGCGCGCGGTGCGATCTGGGAATCGTTCGAGGTGTTCAACTACGCATTCTGGCGGTATCCGGGGGCCATGTCGCTCCTTCAGCGGGTGCACCGCCGCCGACTGAAGCGCAGTGTGCCCGATCCGGTGCTGCGGGCCGCGCTGACCCCGGACTATCCGATCGGTTGCAAGCGAATCCCCATCGCGAATGACTTCTACCCGACGATGAACCGCGCCGATGTCGAACTTGTTACCGACCGCATCGTCGGCGTCGCTGCCGACGGGATCAGCACGTCGACGGCGACCCACCCCGCGGACGTGATCATCTTCGCCACGGGATTCGAGACGACGCAGTTTCTGAGCAGCGTGACGATTCGGGGACGTGATGGCGCCACCCTGGCGGAGCACTGGGCGGATCGGGCGGGCGCCTACCTGGGTCTGTCCGTTCCCGAGTTCCCGAACATGTTCCTGATGTGGGGACCCAACACCAATCTGGGGGCGGGTTCGATCGTGTCCATGATGGAGGCGCAGGCCGATCACATCATCGCCGCGGTCGACCGCATCGCGACGCGCCCCGGAGCGACGGTCGAGATCACCACAGCGGCCCACCGTGCGTTCCTCGCCGAAATCGAGCTCAAGCAGCCGCGCACCATCTGGGCGAGCTGCCGGAACTGGTACCACGACGCCCGCGGCAACGACATTCACAACTGGCACGGCTCCATGCGCGTCTACCGCCGCCGGGTACGTACACCTCATCCGGAGCACTACCGATTCAGCTCCGTTGCGGACGCGCAGTCGTCGGCCGCCGTTGAGTAGCGTTTCTCCTGGACCGGAGCGAGGTAGGGGTGAAGGAGGTTGTGGTGGCTGAGGAATCGTCGCGCCCGCGTTCGGTGCCCTGGCGCGGTGCCCCCGCGCCCGAAGATCCCAGAGCCCACATCGTCGAGGCCGCATCCCGCTGCCTGGTCAATTTCGGTCTGGATCGCACGTCACTCAGTGCCATCGCGCGGGAGGCCGGAGTGTCTCGTCAGACCATCTACAAGTATTTCTCGAGCCGCGAAGAGATCGTTGGCGACGCGATCGAACTCGCCGCGGCCGAAGCCAGCGCCCGCATCATCCGCCGAGCCCGAAAGCAATCCACCGCAGCTGGTTTTGTCGTCGAGCTTTGCATGTCGGCCGTCGAGGAGTTCCGCCGCAACCCGGCGATCTCCCCGATGCTTTCCGCGCTGGACAACCCTGACGTGCGCAATCGCGTACTGACGCCAGAGGTGATCGCGCGGGCACGGATCTATCTCGAACCCATCATCGACTACCTTCCCGAACGCGGGCCTCATCTCGACGAGATGACCGAGACCTATTTGCGATTCGAACTGTCGCTGTTGACCATCGACAGCGCGACCTCGCGATCGGCGCAGTCCATGCGGGATTACCTGCACCGCGTACTCGTTCCTGCGCTCGGATTACCATTCGCTCAGTAGCCCAACGAATCCAGATCGCTCAGGACTCGCAGCACTGGCGAGTTTCGCGTGAGTCAATGGCCTTGTCCGAGGCTATTGACATTGGCGAATGCGGGTGTGAGGGCGGAGACGGCCGGGGCGACCCACATGTGCAAGAGCGTACCGATCTCCCCCGCTTGGTATGAGGGCCGAACAGGGTCGATCACCAGCGACCGAAGGATCCGCATGACAATTTCGATCAAGCCATCGTGTTTTTCCTGGGCGAGGCCCCTGCAATCCCAGTCCACGTCTAACTGTGCCAACAGTAATCGTCCTAGGGACATCGACGAGGCGGATGCGGCGCCAGCTGAAAACACACTCGCCTTCCCCGGGTTCAATAGCAAGCTCACATTTTTCTCAGTGGGGAGCCGTTCCAGCACGTAAGCGATGCAACCGACCACCGCTTCGGCAGGGTCGTGAACCCCTCTGACTTTGTAGGCCAAGCTGTCGAGAAACGGCTGTATCTCGGACAAGGAAGCTTCGAAGAGGAGCGCCTCGGTGCTTGGGAAGTAGCGGTAAACGGTTTGGCGCGTGACGCCGATGTCCTTGGCGACATCGGAAATCCCGAAGTGCCCACCGAACCGACCAATCCGTTGCTTCGCCGCATCCAATATCCGACCTACTGCCTCCTCGTCGTCTGCCGGGGTCGCACCGGACCATCCGTGTCTGCGCACCGATCAGGACTCCCTTGTCCATTCGAAACTGTTACTCGCGTAACACCATTGACCCTGGCCACCGTACTCTGAGCTATGGATGTCCGTCTGTCGCACCGAGAAAACACAGGGCGGACAGAATCGGCCTTCTTTGCAGCCGTAACCGCGCTCGCCGAAATTTCCGACTGGCGCTCATCGAATTCCCCACCCGCGTAGCTCCGAGAAGGCCTCCCTCGAAGCTGCTGGTATCTGACGCCAGTTGCTCCATCGAAGGGGCCCGCTTTTCTCATGCTCACATGGGTGGACGATGTGAAGTTACATGCCCTGAGAAAGCCTGATTGGACGATCTCGGCGATCGCCCGCCACACCGGTCGGGTCTGCTGCACGATCAAACGCACTCCTATGACACATGCTCGGCAATGGCGCGGCAGACGGCCGGGTGCGTACTGTGCGCAGCGGCACGCGCCGCTCGCCATCACATGCCGCACGTGTTCCAGCGCCTGCTCGCTCGGGTCTGCTGCACGATCAGGTGACATCTGAGTTGGCTTGCCCTGGGTGGGCAGGCTGGAAGGATGTCCCCATGGCAAGGCCCTATCCCCGTGAGTTCCGCGACGATGTCGTGCGCGTGGCCCGCAACCGCGATGACGGGGTGACGATCGAGGCGATCGCCACCGACTTCGGGGTGCACCCGATGACACTGCAGAAATGGCTTCGCCAGGCCGACATCGACGAGGGCACCAAGCCTGGCAAGAGCACCGGCGAGTCCGGGGAGCTGCGCGAGGCCCGGCGGCGGATCAATCTGCTCGAGCAGGAAAACGAGGTGCTGCGCCGGGCCGCGGCGTATCTGTCGCAGGCCAACCTGCCGGGAAAAGGATCTACCCGCTCGTGAACGACCTCGCCACCGACGGGATCCCCGTCGCGGTGACGTGCCGGGTACTTAAGCTCGCCCGCCAACCGTATTACCGCTGGCTGGCCGCACCGGTCACCGACGCCGAACGTGTCGAGGCCTACCGCGCCAACGCCCTGTTCGACGCGCACAGCGACGATCCGGAGTTCGGATACCGCTACCTGGTCGAGGAGGCCCGCGATGCCGGCGAGCCGATGGCCGAGCGCACCGCATGGCGCATCTGCTCGCAGAATCGCCTGTGGAGCGTGTTCGGCAAGAAGCGAGGCAAGAACGGCAAGCCGGGCCCACCGGTCCACGACGATCTCGTTGAACGTGATTTCACCGCTGAGGCACCGAATCAGTTGTGGCTCAGCGATATCACCGAGCACCGTACCGGTGAGGGCAAGCTGTACCTCTGCGCCATCAAAGATGTGTTCTCCAACAGGATCGTCGGCTACTCGATTGACTCCCGGATGAAGTCCCGGCTGGCCGCCCGGGCACTGCACAGCGCGGTGGCCCGACGCGGGGATGTCGCGGGATGCATCTTGAATTCGGATCGTGGATCTCAGTTTCGCTCAAGGCGATTCGTGCACGCACTGCTTCGTCACGAGATGGTCGGCTCTATGGGCCGTGTCGGCGCGGCCGGCGACAACGCCGCTATGGAGAGCTTCTTTTCCCTGCTGCAGAAGAACGTGCTCGACCGCCGCCGCTGGGACACCCGCGAACAACTCCGGATCGCGATCGTCACCTGGATCGAACGCACCTACCACCGACGCCGACGCCAAGCCGGCCTCGGCCGGTTGACCCCGGTGGAATTCGAAGCCATCATGACCACACCGGCCAGTCAGGCCGCGTGAACGAAACTGTCACCTGATCGTGCAGCAGACCCAACCACACGACGACGTCGTACACCACGTCCCTGGACTTGACCGGCAGGTGGGCTCGCGGGTATGTCCGACGGGCCATGTCAACATCCCCCCGAGCGCATTCTGTCAGTGGTCATTTAACGACGTGGACCCCCGAATTCACCAGGTGTGCCTTCGCTGAATCGGGCGCGTTGCGCTCGGAAGATGAGGTCTATGACCGTCGCGAATCGATGCCGCATGGCCGGAATCGTCCTACGGCCCTGCACGAGGGCGAGAATTTCAGACGTCCACACGTCGGTCAGGATGTCCGCGGCATCGCCGCGGAAGTCCGAGGCGGCCCCGTTGCCCATCAGGCGTACGAACATCTCCTTGGTTTGGCGACGGATCATCTCCGCCTCGGCCGAGGCGACGACCGTCGATGCCACGTAGGCGTGGGTGAGTGCTTCGGTGACACGTGCCGATTCCGCCATTAGGTCGATCAACTGCGACACGACTTCGTGGAGTCGCGCCACGGGGTCTGCGGTCGGCGAGTGGGCGTCGCAGAGATAGTCGTCGAAGCGGACAAGTTCGCGTTCAAGGGCCCAAACCAATACGTGCACCTTGGAAGGGAAATAGAAGTACAGAGTTGCTAGGGAGACATTCGCGCGAAGAGCGATAGAACGTACGTGTACACGGTCATAACCACCGGCGCCTGCGACCTCGACCGCGGCATCCAGGATGCGGGACCGACGCTGACGCTGCCGTTCGGTTGTGAGCCGATCCTCGGGTAAGGCCGCCTGGTGATAGGTGTCGATACCGGCTACCTGGGGCCGAAAGTCATTCGGCCGTAGCGCCATTCCTTACGTCCTCGACTTCGACGGCGAGACGGTTTCAGCGGCCTCTAGCAACGCGCGAACGTCGACCAGTTTCACGCGTGGTTGGGCCGTGTTGGCGGCGAGCCCGCGCTCTACGGCGTCGATGGCTTGCCAGCCCGTCCACGAAATCGGTTTGACACCCGATTCTTTCATCAGCGCGAGTAGGTCGGCGCGATCCCCAACGGTCTTGTCCAGAATTCCGGCGTCGAAGTCGGCGAGAACGGCGGCGACGGTTTCTTCGGCGCAAACTCGGTTGGAGCCGATAACGCCTCGGGGTCCGCGCTTGATCCACCCAGTGGCGTAGACACCGGGGACCGGGACTCGGTCGGCATCGACAACGCGGCCCCGGTCGTTGGGAACGGTGCCGCAACTCTCATCAAAAGGAAGCCCGTCGATGGCCGATCCGCGATAGCCGATCGACCGCACAACCAGCGCCGCCTCGATAAATTCGGTGTCGGTCGCGAGGTCTCCAAGCACAAGGCCCCCGTCCTCGCCGATCCCGTTGCGCAGCAGTCGGATTCCATCGACGTGATCGGTGCCGACGATCTCGACGGGAGAAGCCAGGAATCGGAACACGATTCGTTTGTTGCACGCTGTAGCCGGCCGGGCCCTGTACTCACGGGCGAGGTCGAGTTTCAGTGTCGTTTCGACGTCGTCATCGGGTGTGGCCTCCGCGGCCTGGTCGCCTTCGATGGCGATGTCAATTCCGTCGAGGTGACCCAGGGCCAGGAATTCGCCGACGGAGAAAGCGGCGCGCCGCAATCCACGCCTGCCCAGGATGACGACTTCCTCGATCTTGCTGTGCTGCAGTGAGTCCAACGCGTGATGGGCGATGTCGGTCTCGGCGAGCTGCGCTGGATCGATCAGCAGGATGCGCGCGATGTCCACAGCGACGTTGCCATTGCCGATGATCACTGCGCGGCGCCCGGACAAGTCCACTTCGTGGGCTGCGTGGTCGGGGTGGCCGTTGTACCAGCCAACGAAATCCGATGCGGCGTGGCTTCCCGGCAGCTGTTCTCCAGGTATTCCGAGCTCGCGAGTCGCCGGTGCGCCAATGGCATAGATGACCGCGTGATGGTGGGCTGCAAGGTCTTGATGAGAGAGGTCACGGCCGATTTCAACGTTGAAGTGGATTCCAAGCCGTGGGGAGGTGAAGACTCGATCGAATATGTTCACAACCGACTTCGTGTGCTGGTGGTCAGGGGCCACACCGGCTCGGATCAGGCCGTATGGCGTGGGTAACTTTTCGAAGAGGTCCACCTCGATGCCGTCGACCCCGAGTAGCTCGCTCGCCGCATAACACGCCGCTGGCCCGGCCCCGACGATGGCGACGCGCAACTTTCCGCCGGCGATGGCGCCGCGCTTCGCAGGACTCGGAGTCGCATCAGGTTCGAGTGGATGGCGGTCAAAGTATGCCGCATTGATGGCCTTGAACCGCTCGAGATGCGGTGGTAGATCATCCTCGTAGTGAATCGCGTCCACAGGGCACTCTTCCATGCAGGCTCCGCAGTCAATACAGGTTTCAGGGTCGATGTAGAGAGACTCGGTCTCGGCGAATTGTCCGGCGTGACCTACCGGGCGGATGCAGTCGACGGGGCACACTGGAACACAGCTTGCGTCCTTGCAGCAGTTCTGGGTAATGACGTAGGCCATGTCGTGCCCTTCCTGGTCCGTGGGCGGACCTTCGTTGTTCCGTGGTCGATTTCTCGCTGATCTGCGTCAGTACTGGGGTACGCCCTGGAGAATGAGACCGACCGCGGATTCGACCCTTTCAGCGGCGCGCTCAAAAGTCATGGCCCCGGCTGCCGCCTGAATGAGGGCGCCCGAGAACACCATTTCGAGAGTGGTGATCACCTCGGGCCAGGACCCCGGGCCAACTGCCGATGCAATCAACCGGTGAATCTCCAGCCCGATCTGCTCCCGCGCGCGGTCGGCTGCCGGGCCGCTGTCGAGGAAAACCTCAGAACAGGCAGCCGCGAGGGCAGGCTCCTCGGCGACGAGCAGCATCATTTGGCTCAGCTGGGCCGCGACTCGCGAAATCGAACCGTAGTTGGCACGCGTGCTCAGCGCCACGCCGCGCATGCGGCGTAGGCAGACCTCGACGATCAGGTCGTTCTTGGAGGAAAACAATGCCGACGCGGTTGCACGAGAGACTTCCGCTCGGCGGGCGACCGCGTCGACCGTGATGGCATCGAACGGGCACTCTCGCAGAGTGTCAACCGCCGCGTCCAGCATTCTCACCGCAGCCGCCCCGCGCGAACGCAGAGCGCGGCGGACCTCCAAATCATCGATGTCGCGAGAGTGGTGACTGGACACCTGTCTAGGATATTCGTCAGGGCGGAACAAATGCAACTGGATTGCAATCGCTCTTCAAGACAATGTCTTTCGTGCAAGGCCCGTACCCCACCTCACACGGTGTAGGGGTGTCCAACACGCGACTCAGGAAGTAGACTAGACAGGTGTCTAGCGCCGAATTCGGACGACAGACGTGCGCTCGGCGTCCCCTACCCTGGGGGCTCGGAAGGTAGCTACTCCCGGCGGTCTTCGGCACCCGACCATCGGCCGCCAGCGTCGCCAAGCCGCAGATGTCCGCGATCTCAATTCCCGCTGCAGGTACGCGCACCGCAATACAGCTTCGGGCACCAAAGCGAGCGCGCCGGACTAGGCAGTTTCGCTCAAGAAGATTCGTGCATGCTCTACACGACCACGAGATGGTCGGCTCTATGGGACGCGTCGGTGCGGCCGGTGACAACGCCGCCATGGAGAGCTTCTTTTCCCTGCTGCAGAAGAACGTCCTCGACCGCCGCCGCTGGGACACCCGCGAGCAACTGCGCATCGCGATCGTCACCTGGATTGAACGCACCTACCACCGACGGCGCCGCCAGGCCGGCCTCGGCCGGTTGACCCCCATCGAATTCGAAGCCATCATGACCACACCGGCCAGTCAGGCCGCGTGACCGAAACTGTCACCTGATCGTGCAGCAGACCCAAAGCAACGTCAGCACCGTTCCACTCACGTTGCCAGCGATGAATATTCCGATCGTCTCCAGCGAGTTCTGTACTGAGAACTGGCCGGGGTCTGGCACCTGCAGCGCGATGTCCAGGTCATCCCGATACAGCTCAGTGAGCAGCTCGTGGGCGTCCCACTTCGAGCGCGGGTGCAGCGACGTGAACAGAGACGGCCTTATGACGACTCTCGGCTTTTCGTCCGTGGCAGAACCTAATCCCCACCTTCGGCACATCGCCGCTAATCTTCCCAGCCCTGGAAGCCGTCGGCGAACGCAAGCACACGCGGAGCAAGGGGGCTCAGAGGCGGGCACATGTTCCTACGCGTGAAGCCGGGTCCATTCTGCAACGCCCGGTATCCCTCTGCACCTTCCGGATACCGAGCCAAGAACTCCCGTATTGTCGCAGCGTCTACACCGGCATCGGGATACAGAACCCGGTCAAGCTTCTCCTGCAGGGGCCCCAATAGCGGCTGAAGTCTCTTGATCATGTCCAGCACGCTGGGGTCAGACGTCATGTTTTCCAACTCGTCACGCTTCAGCCAGGGCTTTCCCCGTTCCTCCTTGGTGAACTCGAACATGTACCGACGATCCATGTACACGTTGACGGCGTTCTCCCCCTTGAGACGCGCGGCGAAGTCATACTTGAAGGCGTTGATGTCTCCGTGCAGCAAGGCATCGCGCATCTTGAGCAGCCAACGGTACTCAAACGATGTCGTCTTCAGATCGGTGAACAGCGCCAGTACGGCCTGCTCCTGGGGTGTCTTGCGGGCGAAGGTTTCGCGCACTGCGCGAAGGGTCTGGTCTTCATGGCTCTGGAGGGCGCTGGTAAAGCTAATCAGCGCGGACCTCACTTGGCGCCTGTGCTCATCCCACGCATCTTCATCAAAGATGCCGATCCTATTGTCCTGCAGGTCTTTAAGTATCGAGACCAGCTGGTGCAGAAACCTGTCGCTCTCATCGGATATGTGTCCCAGTAGCTCACTGTCCAACATCTTCCGAAGCCGTTCGTACGCATCGCGATACCGCTTGTCGTCGTCATCAGTCAACGAACACACCTTCTCGAAAATTGGGGCGTCGGAGCGGCTGGGGTCCAGATGGATCAGGATCGCGCCGTATGGGTCTGTTGCGGCCTCTGCGTCCTGTGCCTCAAGTTCGGCGTTGCGCTTCCCCAGCAGTTCCATCGCTTCCTGCATCTGCTTGGCCGCGCCGGCAATGCGCTGCTCAACCTCATCAGTCGCGGGCAGACCTTCAGTAAGCCATCGCCTGCTACCAGACAACACATCGTCCAACGCAGCCTTCAGGTGCGCGTGGGCAGTGGCGCGGGAGTATCTATCTCGCACGTCAGACGTGTCCGCCCAGTCCATGATCACGTCGGTCGTCGCCTGCGTTACTGCGACTACGGCTTCCAGCGCCAGCAGCATCGCGGGCGTCCGAGACGCGACGATGTACCGCATCACCACGGCCTGCAGAGCTTCAAGTGCGTTATTGGCAAAATCGGTCGCGCTATCGCCGTCCATGTCATCAAACGCCGAGGCAAACGCCTCCAGCCGGTCGACCCAGCTTCGTACCCGATCTAATTCTTCCTGATTGTCGTCCTCCACGTCCGTACCTTTCCTCGTACTGTCACACCGCCTGTGGCTCCCTTCGCGTGGGCAGCCGCACAGAATGACACACGGGCGCGACAAGAGCACGGCAATGTCGGGGCGTGTCTCCACCCACCTGCCCTCACCGCGGCGGGGTCGGGCGGTAACCCCGAGGGTGTGTCCAGGCGAAGGTATTAGGAGCCGCGACCACGAACGGTTGCAGACCCAAACCCCCGGGGACAGATGCGTAGCCGCGGCCAGGCCGCTCAGGACGATGACCGTCGTCGTTATTCACGACAGCCTGCCACCAGTGCCGACGACATTGGGCTTGGCCCATACCCTCCTGCCGCCATGGCGTTTCGTCGTTTCGTTTCGTTTCGTCGTTTCGTTTCGTTAATTGCTTTCGGCGTCGCGCCTGCGGAAGTACCTCGATGCGCTCGCCATCGACTCATCTGTGCCGCCGGCAACACCGACACCCGCCCGGGGCCGAGGCTCTACTGTTCCCACCCGATTCGCTGACCGAGACCGAGCAGACCGCTCGCGATCAGCTCATGCTCGTAGTTGCGAGCGAAGCCACAGACCGGCGCAGATGGCCACCCCGAAGGAGTGCGCCTCTCTCGATCGATTAGCGTGGCTAATGTTCACAAATGCGTTCACAAACCCAGTGAAAACGGCCCCCGGAGTGATCTCCGGGGGCCGTTCTACCTAGTAGCGGGGACAGGATTCGAACCTGCGACCTCTGGGTTATGAGCCCAGCGAGCTACCGAGCTGCTCCACCCCGCGTCGGTAAACACAAGATTACCCAAGGGGGTTCGGCACACCAAATCGTCTGGTCAGCCCCGGTTTTTAGGCGCTGAAGCGGACCGCCTGCCCGGTCGCGAGGACACCACTGGGGTCATACCGGTCGGCCAGTGCCGCCAACCAGTGCCGGGTGTCCTCGTCATAGACCCGTGCCATACGCGCGGGATCGGCGGACGGCGCGAAATTGGGCAGCAGACCACCGGTCGACCACGGCTGCAGCGCCCGGGTCAGGGCGCGCGCCTGCGCCGGCACCAGATCGGCCTCCGGCCCCATCGGGACACCGATGATCGTCACCGCGTAGTTGGCGTTGCGATGGCAGAACGCGCTGCGGTGCGGCGCCTGCCGCGCCATCGCGCCGCCCAGCAGGCGCACCTCGACGATGGTCTGCACCGAGCCGGAGCCCGGACCGGCCGCGGCCACCAGGACATCGACGACCTCAGATGCGCACCCGCGCAACAAGGTCTGGTCCTCGTAGACCGGCATCGGATCCACCGGGTCGGCATGCACTGCGCCGATGGCCGCGTACGGCAACACCCCGACGGTGTCGAGCACCGGTGTCGCGGCCTCCCGTATCGGCGCCAGAAGTGCTGCGGCCTCGGCGAAATCGTCGAGTGCGGTGTAGCGCACCGCCACCGTCAACCGGCCTGCCAACTGTTCGGGCACACCCGGCAGCGGCGGCAGCTGTTGGAAGGCGATCGAGGTGTTGATGTTCTCCGGCAGTCCAGCACACCACTGCGCCCAGGTGCGCAGCACCTCGGGTGCATCGGCACCGTCGAAATACAGGGCGCCGCCGTAGAATTCGCTGATGGGCAGCAGGTCGATCTCGACCGCGGCCACGATGCCCAGGGTCGCCTTGCCGCCGCGCAGACCCCAGAACAGGTCCGCGTGCTCCTGCGGCGTCACCCGCAGGTACTCCCCCGTCCCGGTCACCAGATCGAACGACCGGACGTAGTCGCTGGACACCCCGACGCTGCGGACCAGCGGGCCGATGCCGCAGCCGGTGAGAAAGCCCACAACCCCCACGCTCGGTGAGGATCCGCACAGCGCGGCCAGCCCGTGCGGCGCCGCGGCGTCGAGCACGTGCTGCCAGCGCGCGCCGGCACCGACGCGGGCGGTCCGGTTCACCGGGTCGACCGTGCAGTCGGTCATTGCGCCGGTGTGTACCAGCAGGGTGTCGGCACCGATGGGGATCGCGCCGTGTCCGGTCGCCTGCACCGTGACCTTCATCCCGTGCGCGTCGGCGAACCGGACGGCCTCGGCGATGTGGTGCGGGGAGGTCGCGAACACGACGGCGGCCGGCCGCACCGGCACGGCGACATTCCACGGGGTGCAGCGTTCGTAGCCGGGCTCGCCGGGCAGCGCCACCAGGGCGCTGACATGGTCGGGCAGCGTCGACAACACGTCGTCGACCGATTCGGCCAGGGTCATGCGGGGTCCTTTCACACAGTTGGGTTGGGCAACTGTGCAGAGCTTCCCGCGGCGCACTTGGCATCTTCTTGGAGAACGCTCCAAGTCGGTGTCAATACAGGTCACGAGCCCTTCTGGCGACACCGGCCATGCCCAGGCGACCCGCTTCGGTGTGCACGGCAGCGGCGAGTTCGGCCCGTCGGGCACCGGCGGTGAGCTCGCATTCCAGCAGATCGCAGCGCACCCGCGCGGGCAGCGCACCGGTGCGCTCAGCGAGTGCGCGGGCGACGGACAAGTGTGCGTGCGCTTTCGCCACCTCACCGCGCAGTGCATGCAACCGTGCGGTGGCCAGCGCCACCGGGCCGGCGATCCCGACCTGACCGATGACCGCGATCCAGTCCAGGAACGGCTCCAACGCGGTCAGCAGGCTGCCGGCGAACTCCGCCAGCCCGTGCTCGGCCGCCAGATGGGCCAGGAAGGTGTTGTGCCCCAGCGTCGTCCAGATGATCGATTCGTCCGCACCGACCCGCTGCAACCGGGCGGCCAGCATGTCGCGCGCCGCATCCGGGTCGGCCTGCATCGCCAGGGCCACCGCGTGCGCCAACCCGACCAGGCTCTGCCCGCCGAAGGCCGCCTCGGCGGCCACGTCCGGCAACTGCGGCGGCGGACCGCCGAGTTCCCACAGCAGGCTCGCCTCGGCCAACATGCCGCTGCCCGCGACATACAGCTCGGTCTGTTCGTGCACCTCGGCGGCGATGGCGTGGTGCCGGTGCGCCTCGGCGAAATCACCGCGCCAGATCGCCTGCACCGCCTCCATCCAACGCATTTGCGCACGCAGGACCGGCAGTTGCAGGTCCTCGCTGCCGGCGATCCCGGCGGCCAGGTACCGCTGCGCACCGGCCACGTCACCGAGTGCCATCGCGGCCATGGTCGCCACCGAGGCGGCGATGACGCTGTCCTCACGAAAGCGGCTGTGCTGCAGACGGTTCAACTCATCCACCCAGGCCAGTGACTGTTCGCTCATCGTCGCGACACCGGAGTAGGTGATCAACCGGCCCATCAGCACATCGGCGGTGACATCGGGATCGGACACCGCGGCGGCCAACGCGGCGGCGCGATCCAGGATGCCCGCCGCCACAGCCGGATCGGGGTCATAGCAGTGCCCCACCGCCAGCGCGGCCAGTACACGCGCACCGGCGGCGGGTTCGGCATCGGCCAGATCGGCGGCACGCGCCAGCAGACCCAGCAGCTCACCGGGATCCTCGCCCGGCGCCAACCACGGCCATCCGCCGCTGGCCCGCAGCAGCGCACTGGCCACCCGACCCGCCGTCGCGGCCCGACCGGCGCGCAGCGCCTCCACCAGATAACGCTCGACCGCGTCCAGCACCAGCCGCCCACGACCGGCCCGCGAGTGGGCCTCCAGCATCGCCACGGTCAGCGCGTCACGTTCGGCATCGGACTGGTGAGTCGGTGGCAGCCGGTCATAGGCATCCAGTGCCGCCTGCCACCAGCGCGCCGCGATATCCGAACTCCAACTGGCCGTGGCCCGTTCGGCGGCCAGCCGACAGGCCGCCACCACCTCGTGCGGTTCCACCAGTGGCAGCGCCGCGACCAGATGCCCCGCGCGGCGGGTCAGCGCCTCGTCGGAGCCGGCATCGATCAGCACCTCGGCCACCTTCGCGTGTACCCGCTGACGCCGCAGCGCCGGCATGGCGGCGATCAACTGGGCGCGTAGCAGCCCATGCGCGAACACATAACCGTCACCGGTCGGCGAGGCCACCACGATGCGCTCGTCGGCGGCCTCGTCGAGATAGTCGGCCAAGGTGTCCAGGTCGAGCCTGGTCGCACCGGCCAGCACCGGCAGCGCGTCGCGGTCGATGGCGTCACCGATGATCGCCGCGGTCCGAAGTACTTGCAGCACGGCAGGATCCAGCGTGGCCAACCGCCGCTCGAGCACCGATTTCACCGCGATCGGGATCTCCTCCCCGAGCCGCTCGGCGCGGGGCAGGCGCGCGTACTCGGACACGAAGAACGGGTTGCCGCCGGTGCGGTCGGCCAACGCGCGCGCCTCGTCCTCGCCCACCTCGTCGTCGGCCACCTGGTTGGCCAGCGTCGCGACATCCTGCGCACTCAGCGCGGGGACCTCGATATGCCGGTTCGCGACACCGCGCGTGGCAGTGCCCAACAGCCGCAACACCTCCGAGGAGTGCTCCCCGTCGCGGACGGTGAGGATCATCGCCAGCGGACGGTCACGCAACGCACCGGCGATATAGGCCAGGCACGCCGCCGACGCCGAATCCGCCCACTGCACATCGTCGATGACGACGGCGAGCAGGTTCGGTGCCGACTCCAGTAGCCGCTGCACGCGCTCGTACACGGCGAAGCGGGCGGTGTCCGGATCGGCCTGCGCGGGCACCACCAGCACCTCGTCGGCGTCGGCGCCCAGCGCCCGTACCAGCTGGCGCATCGGCCACCACGGCGGCGTGCCGCGCTCGTCCGGGCAGCCCACCCACACGCAGTCCCCGCCGGCGGCACGCACCCGGGCGACCGCCTCCTCGGCCAGCCGGGTCTTGCCGATTCCGGGTGGGCCGGACAGCACCAGCCATCGCGTCGCGCCGGTTTCGGCGTCCTGCAGAATCGTTGTAATCGTGTCGAATTCACGCCGACGACCCACGAGTTCGCGCGCGGCGGGCGCTGTTTCCGGCGTCGTTGCGGGGGCCGGCGTCGGGGTGGCAACCGTCTGCGCACCCGTCCATCCGGGCGACCGTGGCCACGCCGCGAGTTCCGGGGCCTGCCGCAGCACGGCGGTCTGCAGCTGCTGCAGCTCGGTCCCCGGCTGCAGGCCGAGTTCGGTGTCGAGCAGCCGGGCATGGGCGGTATAGGCCTCCAACGCCTCGGCCGTACGTCCCGCGCGGTACAGCGTGACCATCTGCAACCAGCAGCCCCGATCCCGATAGGGGTCGGCCGTGCGGAGCTGCTGGATATCGGCCAGCGCCGAGGACATCCGGCCCAGCGCCAGCAGGGCGGTGATCCGGGCGTCCAGGCACTCGTTGCGCAGATCGTCGATGCGCGCGGTTTCGGCTGTCACCCAGGGCTGGTCGCGCAGGTCCGCCAGCAGCGGCCCGCGCCAGAGCGCGAGCCCCGCGTCCGCGGCGACGACGGCGTCATCCCACTGTCCCTCGGCGATCGCGGCGGCGGCACGAACGGCGGCGTCGGCCAGCGCCGCGGTGTCGACAACCGCGGCGCCGACGTCGAGGTGATAGCCCGGTGATTGGCGGACGATCGGCGAGACCCCGGCGTCATCGCGCAGCACCCGACGCAGATTCGAGACATAGGCCTGCAGGCTGGCGGTGGCGCTGCCAGGGGCGTCGTCGCCCCACACCGCGTCGATCAGCCGGTCCACCGAGACGACACTGCCCTGGGCCAGCAGCAGGACCGCGAGCACGGCGCGCTGCTTGGGCGGGCCTATGTCGAGCGGCACACCGTCACGCACCACCTGCAGTGGTCCGAGCAGCCGATAGTGCACGGCGGCAGTGTAATGGCGACCGTGCCCGCGAGCGTGCGTGAACTGCTGTCAGAACACGGAGTGTCTGTGCTCAGACACGCACGCTCGCCGGGAAGGTGAGGGTCAGCGCGCCTCGCGGTAGCGGTTCATCGCGTCGTCGAGGCGCTGCAGCGCCTCACCGAACTGGGCGAAGTCACCACTGGTCTGCGCCTCGGCCATATTGTCCAGGGCGGCGTTGACCTCTTGCAGCGCATCGGCCTTGGGGCCCGACAGCGTCACCGGTCCGCTCGGCGGCACCGCGGCGGCCGGCGGCTCGGCGGCCGGTGCCCGACCCTGCTGGGCGGCCGGCGGATTGGCCGCCGGTTCACCGTTGGCCGGGGCCGCCGGCGGACGGGCCGGCTGACCCTCGGCGGGCGCCGGGCCCGTCGCGGTCGCACCGGCACCGGCACCGAAGATCTCGTCCAGGGCGTCGCGGACCGTCGGGCCGTAGCCGACCTTGTCGTTGTACATCATCGCCACACGGATCAGGCGCGGGTAGGACGACGCGGCGTCACTGGCGCCCGGTGAGGCGTAGATCGGCGCGACGTAGAGCAGTCCACCATTGCCGATCGGCAACGTCAGCAGGTTGCCCCACCGGATGCGGTTCTGGCCGTCACGACCGATCTGTCCCAACTCCGTGGAGATCGCCGTGTCGGTGCTGATCGCGTTGAAGGCCAGCTTGGGACCGTTGACCTGACCTGGCACGGTGAGCACGGTCAGTTGGCCGTAGGTGTCCGGGTCCGAGCTCGCGCTGATGTAGGCGGCCAGGAAGTCACGCCGGATCCAGTTCATGGCGCTGGTCAGCTGGAACGACGGCTGGCCGTTCTGCTGGGCCAGGTCCTTGGCGACGATGTAGTACGGCGGCTGGAAGCTGCTGGCCGTCGGGTTGGGATCCAGTGGCACATCCCAGAAGTCGGCGTTGGTGAAGAATTTCACCGGGTCGTCGACGTGGTACTTGGCCAGCAGGGAACGCTGCACCTTGAACAGATCCTCGGGGTAGCGCAGGTGCTGCTGCAGTTCCTCGGAGATATCGGCCTTGGGCTTCACCGTGTCGGGGAACACCGACATCCACGCCTTGAGCACCGGGTCGTTCTCGTCCTGGGCGTACAGCGTGACGGTGCCGTCATAGGCGTCGACGGTGGCCTTGACCGAGTTGCGGATATAGGAGACCTGCTTGTCGGGCAGCAGCCTGTTGACCGCCACCTCGTTGGAGTCGATGGTGGCGCTCGACAGCGTCGTCAGCTCGGAGTACGGGTAGTTGTCGAGCGTGGTGTAACCGTCGACGATCCACACCATCCGCTTGTTGACGATCGCCGGATACACACCGTTGTCGGTGGTCAGCCACGGCGCCACTGCCTCGACCCGCTCGGCCGGATCACGGTTGAACAGGATCTTGCTGTTCTCACCAATGACATTGGACAGCAGGAAGTTGCGCTCGGCGAACTTGGCGGCGAACACCGCACGCGCCAGCCAGTTGCCGACCGGGACACCACCGGAACCCTGATAGGTGTAGTTCTTGGTCTCGGTGTTGGTCTCGTAGTCGTATTCACGGTCGACATCGCCGACCTTGCCGACGATGGCGTAGTCATCGGGTGCGCTGGCGATCACCGGGCCGAAGTACACGCGCGGCTGATCCAGCGGTGCGGGACCGGGTGACACCACGCTGCCGTTGGCACCGACCACGCTGGCCAGGAACTCCGGATAGCCGCCGTTCTGGTTGGGATCGTTGGCGATACCGCGCACCGTGTTGGCCGGCGAGGCGACGAAGCCGTTGCCGTGGGTGTACACGGTGTGCCGGTTGATCCAGTCGCGCTGGTTGTCGATCAGCCGGTCCGGGTTGAGCTCGCGGGCGGCCACCACGTAATCGCGGATCTGCCCGTCCGGGCCCTCGTAGCGGTCCATCGACAGCTGGTCAGGGAAGTTGTAGAAGTTCTTGCCCTGCTGGAACTGGGTGAACGCGGGGCTGACGATGGTCGGATCGAGCAGCCGGATGTTCGAGGTGGTGGCGGTGTCCGCGGACACCTGCTGGGCGGTGGCGTTGGCGTCACCGCTGTAGTTGCGGTACTCCACCGTCTGGTCGGTCAGCCCGTAGGCGTCCCTGGTCGCGGTGATACTGCGACTGATGTACTCGCTCTCCTTCTGCGCCGCGTTCGGCTTGACGCTGAATTGCTCGACGATCAGCGGCCAGCCCGCACCCACCACCAGCGAGGACAGCAGCAGCAGCACCAGGCCGATGGCCGGGATGCGCAGATCGCGCAGTACCAGCGCGGAGAACACCGCCACCGCGCAGATGACCGCGATGGCCAGCAGGATCAGCTTGGCCGGCAGCACCGCGTTGATATCGGTGTAGCCGGCGCCGGTGAACGGCTTGCCGGCCCGGGTGTTGCTGAGCAGTTCGTACCGGTCCAGCCAGTAGGCGACGGCCTTGAGCAGCACCAGCGTGCCGGCCAGCGCGATCAGCTGGATGCGCGCGGCCCGGCTGAGCGCGCCGGACCGCCCGGCCAGCCGGATACCGCCGAACAGGTAGTGGCCCAGCAGGTTTGCCGCGAACGCCAGGAACACCGCGACGAACAAGTAGGTCAGCACCAGCCGGTAGAACGGCAGGTCGAAGGCGTAGAAGCCGAGGTCGATGCCGAACTCTGGGTCCGTGACGCCGAACTCGCCGCCGTTGAGGAACAGCTGCACCGGGGCCCAGTAGCTCTGCGCGACGATACCGGCGAGCAGGCCGATGAACACCGGCACACCGATGCCGAACAGGCGCAGCCGGCTCATCACCGTGGTGCGGTAACGGGCCACCGGATCATTGGGGCCCGCGGTCGGCACGAACACCGGCCGGGTGCGGTAGGCCAGGGCCAATCCGGCGAAGACGACGGCGCCGATGAGGATGGCCACCACGAAGAACAACGCGATGCGGGTCAACAGCACGGTGGTGAACACCGACCGGTACCCGAGCTCACCGAAGAACAACCAGTCGACGTAACCGTCGACGAACCGTGGCCCCACCAACAACAACAGGACAACTGCTACCGCGACACCGATCAGGATTCGGCTCCGGCTGGTCAGCTGCGGCATTCGTGCCGCCGGCCGCATACCCAACTCGTCAACTCCACTCTGGTTTCGTGGCGTGAGGGGTGACGCGCCACAACTGATCTAATGCTACGCACCAACCGCCAAGGAGATTCTCAGCACGTCGGGGGTTCGCCACCGGCGGAAATCGCGTTGAGGGCATCCACCGCGCCGGCGAGGGTGTCGACCTTCACCAGCTGCAGACCGTCCTCGCGACCCGTCAGCGCCTCGGCACAGTTGTCGGCCGGCACCAGGAAGATCGTCGCGCCGGCCTCGCGGGCGGCCACCATCTTGTGGGTGATCCCCCCGATCGAGCCGACCTTGCCCTCGGCGTCGATGGTGCCGGTGCCCGCGACGAACTTGCCGTCGTTGAGGTCGCCGGTGGTCAGCTTGTCGACGACGGCGAGGCTGAACATCAACCCGGCCGAGGGCCCGCCGATATTGGCCAGGTTGAACTCGATGTCGAACTGCGCCCAGGGGGCGTCGACCACGCCGATGCCGAGGTAGCCCTGCGGCCCCTCGGGGTGCTCACCCAGCGTCACGGTGGTGGTGCCGGCCGGGGCATTCTTGCGGCGGAAGTCGATGACGAGTTGGTCGCCTGGCTTGGTGTCCTTCACCACCGCCTGGAAAGCCGCCAGGTCGGGCACCGCGATGTTGTTGACCATGTCGATGGCGTCACCGGGTTCCAGCTTGCCCGCCGACGGTCCCTTCTCCTCCACCGTCGACACGCTGACGGCCTTCGGATATTTCAGGTAGGACAGCGCCGCATACTCGGCGTCGTCCTCGGACTGCCGGAACTCGGTCGTATTGGCCTGGTCGATATCGTCCCTGGACTTGTCCGGCGGGTACACCAGATCGCGCGGCACCAGCTGGTCGCTTCCCGACATCCACAGCACCAGCGCCTGGCCCAGGGTCAGCCCGTCGCGCTGGGCCACCGTCGTCATGTTCAGGTGCCCGCTGGTCGGGTGGGTGATGTCACCGGCCACTCCGTCGGTGCTCTTGATATCGACGACCTGCTTGCCGTCCACCTCGCCGAGGGTGTTGAAGGTCGGACCCGGCCCGAGCGCCACATAGGGCACCGTCACGACCGACAGCAGCAATCCGAAGGCCACGATGGGCACCAACGCCACCACCAGGGTCAGAATCCGCCTGTTCACGCCGCCCACAGTAGAGCGCGTTCACCCACAGCGTGACCCGCGGCCCTACCCGCGCGGCGGCCGGTGGGTACCGTTGACGGTATGTCTGACCTGCCATTCGGCTTCTCCTCCGGTGATGACCCGGATCGCGACAAGCGAAAAAATGATCCCACCGGGGATCCCTTCGGGGTGGGCGGTGCCGGTTTCGACATGTCCGATCTCGGCCAGATCTTCACCCGGCTCGGCGAGATGTTCAGCGGCGCAGGCGGTATGAGCGCCGGCGGCCAGAGTGGGCCGGTCAACTACGACCTGGCCCGTCAGCTCGCGTCGAACTCGATCGGTTTCGTCGCCCCGGTGCCCGAGGCCACTGCCACCGCGCTGGCCGACGCGGTCCGGTTGGCCGAGACCTGGCTCGACGGTGCCACCCCGCTGCCGGCCGGCACCACCCGCACCGCCGCGTGGACACCGTCGGACTGGATCGACAACACGATGGAGACCTGGAAGCGGCTGTGTGACCCGGTGGCCCAGCAGATCTCCACGGTCTGGGCCCAGGCGCTGCCCGAGGAGGCCAAGGCCATGGCCGGCCCGCTGCTGGCGATGATGTCGCAGATGGGTGGCATGGCGTTCGGCAGCCAGCTCGGCCAGGCGCTGGGCAAGCTGGCCGGCGAGGTGCTGACCTCCACCGATATCGGTCTGCCGTTGGGTCCCAAGGGAGTTGCGGCGCTTATGCCCGCCGCGGTGGACACCCTGTCGGAAGGTCTGGAGCAGCCGCGCAGCGAGGTGCTGACCTTCCTGGCCGCCCGCGAGGCCGCCCATCACCGGCTGTTCAGTCACGTGCCGTGGTTGTCGAGCCAGCTGCTCAACAATGTCGAGGCCTTCGCCAAGGGCATGAAGATCGACATGTCCGGTATCGAGGACATGGCCCAGGGCTTCAATCCGGCGTCGCTGTCGGACCCGGCCGCCATGGAGCAGCTGCTCAGCCAGGGCATGTTCGAGCCCAAGGCCACCCCCGAGCAGACCGCCGCGCTGGAGCGGCTGGAGACGATGCTCGCGCTGATCGAGGGTTGGGTGCAGACCGTCGTCACCGCCGCGCTCGGTGACCGGCTGCCCGGCACCACCGCGCTGAGCGAGATGCTGCGCCGCCGGCGCGCGACCGGCGGCCCGGCCGAGCAGACCTTCGCGACGCTGGTCGGTCTGGAACTGCGGCCCCGCAAGATGCGCGAGGCCGCCGCGCTGTGGGAGAAGCTGACCGAGGCCGTCGGGGCCGACGCCCGCGACGCGGTGTGGCAGCACCCCGACCTGCTGCCGGCCTCTGACGATCTGGACGAGCCCGCCGGGTTCATCGACCGCGTGATCGGCGGGGACACCAGCGGTATCGATCAGGCTCTGGCCGACCTGGAGCGCAACGAGGGCCCGGACGGGCCTGTGGATAACTGAGGCGGCCCGCGCGCCGTCCGTGACACAGTCGACGGATGCGGCGCTACGCACTCAATCCGTCGATGCCCGTGCTGTGGCGACCCGACGGCACCGTGCAGGTGGGGTGGGACCCCCGGCGCGCGGTGCTGGTGCACCCACCGGCCGGGCTGACCGCCGCCGCATTGGCCCGACTGCTGCGCGGAATGCACGACGCGATGACCACCGAGGAGCTGGTGGCCCGGGCCGCCGAACTGGGCGCCGAGCAGTCCGCCGCCGCGATCGCCGACCTGCTGGCGGCATTGGTGACCGCCGGTGTGGTGGTCGCCTCCCGAGACACGCATCGACCGGTCGCCGTCCGCGTCCACGGCCGCGGACCGCTGTCGGACCTGTTGGCCGGCGCGCTGCGCTGTTCGGGCACCCGCGTCAGCCGCACCAATCGGGGGCATGCGGTCGTGACGGCCGATCGCACCGACCTGGTGGTGCTCGCCGATGCACTGGTCGCCGACCCGCGTGTACTGCGCGACCTGCACGCCGCCAAGGTCGCGCATCTGCCGGTGCTGGTGCGCGACGGCGTCGGCCTGGTCGGTCCCCTGGTGCTACCCGGTGTCACCTCCTGTCTGACGTGTGCCGACCTGCACCGACGCGACCGTGACGAGGCATGGCCGGCAATCGCCGCGCAATTGCGCCACACCATGGGCACCGCCGACCGGGCCACCCTGCTGGGTACCGCCGCGCTGGCGCTGACCCAGGTGGACCGGGTGGTGCGCGCGATCCGTTCCGACCCCGACGAGACGGTCACGGCGACGGCGCCGCTGACGCTGGACACCACGGTGGAGTTCGACGTCGCCGACGGGTCGGTGGTGACCAAGCGGTGGTCCCGGCATCCGGGGTGTTCCTGTTGACATCGTCCGTTGCCAGTTCGTTGCGGCGTATTCAGGTGCGTCATGGATGATGGACGGGTGTCAGAAATCAAACGACGCAGCGTCGCCCGTAACGCGAAGCTGGCGACTCTGCCCGTCGGCTTTGCCGGACGGGCCGCGCTCGGATTCGGCAAGCGGCTGACCGGCAAATCCAAGGATGAGGTCACCGCCGAACTGATGGACAAGGCTGCTCAGCAACTGTTCACGGTGCTCGGTGAGCTCAAGGGCGGGGCGATGAAGGTCGGCCAGGCCCTGTCGGTGATGGAGGCCGCCATCCCCGAGCAGTACGGCAAGCCCTACCGCGAGGCACTGACCAAGCTGCAGCGCGAGGCGCCGCCGCTGCCCGCGGCCAAGGTGCACCGCGTCCTGGATCAGCAGCTGGGCACCAAGTGGCGGGAGCGCTTCCAGAGTTTCGATGACACCCCGGTGGCCTCGGCCAGCATCGGCCAGGTGCACAAGGCGGTGTGGGCGGACGGCCGCACCGTGGCGGTCAAGATCCAGTACCCGGGTGCCGATGAGGCGCTGCGCGCCGACCTGAAGACGATCCAGCGCCTCACCGGCGTGTTCAAGCAGCTGGCGCCGGGCGCCGATATCGAAGGTGTGGTCGATGAACTGATCGAACGCACCGAGATGGAGCTGGACTACCGGCTGGAGGCCGACAATCAGCGGGCGTTCGCCAAGGCCTATGCCGACGACCCGCACTTCGCGATACCGCGCATCGTGGCCAGCGCGCCCAAGGTCGTGATCGCCGAGTGGATGGACGGCATCCCGATGTCGGTGATCATCCGGGAGGGCACACCCGAACAGCGCGATCTGATGGGTACCCGGCTGACCGAGCTGACTTTCGGCGCCCCGACGCGTCTGGAGATGATGCACGGCGACGCGCATCCGGGGAATTTCATGCTGCTGCCCGACGGCCGGATGGGTGTCATCGACTTCGGTGCGGTGGCCCCGCTGCCGGGCGGATTCCCGTCCTCGCTGGGGACCTGCATCCGGCTGGCCCGGGACAAGAACTACGACGAACTGTTACCGACGATGGAAGCCGCCGGGTTCATCCAGAAGGGCGAGCAGGTCTCGATCGAAGAGGTCGACGACATGCTGCGTCAGTACGTGGAGCCGGTGGAGGTCGAGGTCTTCCACTACACGCGGCGCTGGATCCAGAAGATGGCCGCCGGTCAGATCGACAATTCGGTGGCGCAGATCAAGATGGCCCGGCAGCTGGATCTGCCTGCGCACCTTGCCATTCCGCTGCGGGTGATCGCCTCGACCATCGCGATCTGCTGTCAGCTGGATGCCCATGTGCCGGTGCGCGCCATCGCGACCGAACTGGTGCCGGGCTTCACCGACTGAATGCGGGACTCCGGTTCCCGGCGGGGCGATCCCGCCGGGAACCGGAGTCCCGCGTCGACGTCATCACGCCGCCTCGCGGGAGTCCTTGCGGGGACGTCCCCGCGGCCGCTTGCGCGCCACGATGGCGCCGCGTTCGATGATCTCGCCGCCCCAGACGCCCCACGGCTCTTGTCGTTCCAGCGCCTCGGACAGGCACAGGGTGCGGATCGGGCAGTCCGCGCACAGCGCCTTGGCGCGCTCCAGTTCGGACGGGCTCTCGGCAAACCACAGGTCGGGATCGGCCTCGTGGCACGGCACCGCGGGCAGTGTGCGTTCTAGGCATGCCTGTAAGGACATGTCTTGGTCCCCTACTTCCTGGTCGTGTTCTCTCGGTGTCGGTCTTGTTCTCGGACCGGTGACCAGGTGTTCGGGGTTCTTCCCAAAACAATGGCCACGGATCCGGTGAGCGCGGGTCCGTGGCCTTTTCGGCGGTGCGGGGCTTACCTAGGTGGTACCCCGATTCACGGACGCGACGATCTCGTGGGCGGTGCGGCGCTTGTGCTGCGGCGCGGCGGCGACAGCGGGCGCCCAACCAGCTCGTGCGGCGACAGACATGCCGGCGACAGCAACAAAGGCCAGCGGCATACCGCTGACGTTTACGTTGCTGCGCATGGTGATAATCGACATCGGGCCGCCTCCTTCCGAGAGATCAAGTCGCCTGTATCCGGTGATCTTGAGGCTAGAGCCTAACAGCAGAAAACCACAAGCGATTTTCTGACCAGCGGTTTTGGCCGAATTTGTGCGAAAGTTGGCAGGTTCTCAGGATCGGGCTTTGACCAGTGCCAGCACATCGGGCCCGTACTGCTCGAGCTTGCGCGCCCCGATGCCCGGGATCGCGACCAGCGCGGCGGCATCCGTCGGCAAGGTCTCGGCGATGGCGATCAGCGTGTTGTCGGTGAACACCACGTAGGCCGGCACCTTCATCTCCTGGGAGGTGCGCAGCCGCCAGTCCTTCAGCGCGGCAAGCAGTTCCTCGTCGATATCGGACGGGCAGCTCTCACAGCGGCGCAGCATGATCGCCGTCGGCGCGGTCAGCGGACTGTTGCAGACCCGGCAGCGCGGCGTGGTCCCGCGGGACCGTTTCGCCCGGGTCGGGTTGGCATCTGCCGGAGTCTGCGGTGCCACGCCGTTGAGGAATCGCGACGGCCGCCTGCCTTGGCGTCCGCCCGGGGTGCGGGCCAGCGCCCACGACAGCGTCAGGTGCACGCGCGCCCGGGTGACCCCGACGTAGAGCAGCCGGCGTTCCTCCTCCACGGCCTCGCTGTCGGGACCGTGGGACAACGCATGCGAGATGGGCAGGGTGCCGTCGGCCAAGCCGACGAGGAACACTGCATCCCATTCCAGGCCCTTGGCGGCGTGCAGCGAGGCCAGCGTCACGCCCTGCACCACCGGTGGGTGCCGCGCGTCGGCACGCTGGCGCAGCTCGGCCAGCAATCCGGCCAGATCCAGCGAGGGGCGTTGCGCCACTTCCTCATCCACCAGTTCGGCCAAGGCCAGCAACGCCTCCCAACGTTCGCGGGCCTTGGTACCCGTGGGCGGCTCGGCCGTCAATCCCAGCGGCTCGAGGATGGCACGCACGAAGGCAGGCAGGTCACCCTCGGTGTCGCGATCGACGTTGCGCTGCAGGGCGATCAGTGCCTGCCGAATCTCCTGGCGGCTGAAGAACCCTTCACCGCCGCGCACCTGAAAGGCGATACCGGCCTCGGTGAGCGCCTCCTCGTAGACCTCGGATTGCGCATTGATCCGGTACAGCACCGCAATTTCTGCTGCGGCCGTGCCGGATTCGATGAGCTTCTTGACCTTCTTGGCGACGGCAGCGGCCTCGGCGACCTCATCGGGGTATTCGGCGAACGACGGTTTGGGGCCGGGATCACGCTGGCCGACCAGGTGCAGCTTGCTGCCGGCCATCCGTCCGCGCGCGGCGGCGATCACCCGGTTGGCCAGCGACACCACCTCGGGCGTGGAGCGGTAGTCGCGTTCCAGGCGCACCACGGTGGCCTCGGGGAAGCGCCGGGAGAAGTCCAGCAGGTACCGCGGGGTGGCGCCGGTGAAGGAGTAGATGGTCTGGTTGGCGTCCCCGACGACGGTCAGGTCATCGCGATTGCCGAGCCACGCGTCGAGCACGCGCTGCTGCAGCGGGGTGACGTCCTGATACTCGTCGACGACGAAGCAGCGGTAGCGGTCCCGGAATTCGCTCGCGACGGCGGAGTCGTTCTCGATGGCGGCGGCGGTGTGCAGCAGCAGATCGTCGAAGTCGAGCAGGGTGGTGCCGTCACGGTGGGTCTTGAGCTTCTCGTAGCCGGCGTAGACCTTGGCGACGGTGCCCGCCTCCATCGGCACGTCGCGACGCACCTTGGCGACGGCGGCCGCGTACTGCTCGGGGGTGATGAGCGAGGCCTTCGCCCATTCGATCTCACCGGCCAGATCGCGCACGTCATCGGTGCTGGCCTGGACGGCGGCCCGGTTGGCGGCCTGGGCGACGACGGCGAACTTGGAATCCAGCAGTTGCCATCCGGTGTCGCCGACCACCCGGGGCCAGAAGTACTGCAGCTGGCGACGCGCCGCGGCGTGGAAGGTGACGGCCTGCACCGCGCCGGTGGGCACGCCGGCCTGCTCCCCCAGTGCGCGCAGCCGACCGCGCATCTCGCCTGCGGCACGCGCGGTGAAGGTCACCGCGAGCACCTGACCGGGGGCGACGTGACCGCCCACCACCAGGTGTGCGATGCGCCGGGTGATGGTGCGGGTCTTGCCGGTGCCGGCACCGGCGAGCACACACACCGGGCCGCGCGGGGCGAGGACGGCCTCGCGCTGTTCGTCGTCGAGGTCGCCGAGGAGACTGTCGACGGACGGCATGGCCTCCATCATGGCAGCCCGGTGTGACACCGGTCCGCTCAGCGCTGCCGGGCGAGCCAATCCTCGAAGGAGGTGCCGGCCAGCCGGGCCCCGGGTCCGGGCAGCAGGACGTCACCGGCCATCTCCGGCCCGAACACCGATGACCACGTCGGGACCAGCTTGACGGTGCGGCCGCGCGCCTGATGGGTGCGCCGCGCCATGTCCACCAGATCCTGGGTTTCGGGTCCGGCCACGTCGACGTGGCGACCCTGGGGATCACCGACCGCGACCTCGGCGAGGATCGCGGCGATATCGTCGGGGTCGATCGGCTGCACCAGCAGCGGCGCGATCTCGGCGACGCCGTCGCGCTCGGTCCAGCCGGCGACCATCTCGGCGAAATCGTGGAACTGGGTGGCCGGCACCACCGTCCAGGGCACGTTGCCCGCGGCGATCAGGCGCTCCTGTTCGCGCTTGCCTGCGTAGTGCGGATTTCCGTCGATGGCGTGGATGCCGACGATGGACAGCAGCACGTGATGGCGCACACCGGCCCGTTGTTCGGCGGCCAACAGGTTGCGGGTGGTGGTGCCGAAGTACTGCGCGGTGGCGTCGCGCTCGGTGGGCGGTGAGCTGATCACGTCGATGACCGCGTGCACACCGGCCAGCGCGGTGTCCAGTCCCGCCCCGGTGGACAGGTCCACCCCGCGGGAACGACTGATCTCGACGACGTCGTGGCCCTGCCGGTGCAGCGCGGCGACGGTGCGTGTCCCGATGTTGCCGGTGGCTCCGGCGACGGCGATCCGCATGACGAACTCCTTAATTATGGACTTAATTGGTCTTTAATATATGTAATACAATTCGGGCTGTGAAGCTTCCCGTCGCCACCGAATGGGCGCTGCACTGCGTGACCTCGCTGGCCCAGCTCGAACCCGGCACCGCCGCGCCGGCGGCCGGACTCGCCGAGTACTTCGACCTTCCGGTCGCCTACCTGACCAAACAATTGCAGGCCCTGGTCAAGGCCGGTGTACTGTCCGCACGCACGGGCCCTCGGGGCGGATTCCGACTGGGCCGCGAACCCGGCGAGATCACGCTGTTGCAGATCGTCGAAGCCGTCGACGGCGGCGCGTCGCCATATGAATGCCGCGAGATCCGCCAACAGGGCCGCGGTGCGCTTCCCCCGGAGGACTGCCTGCACACCTGCGTCCTGGCGGTCAAGATGGACGATGCCCACCGCGCCTGGCGGGCCAGCCTCGACGGTGTCAGCCTCGCCGATATCCTCGGGTCACTGCCGCCGTGGGCGCCCGAGCGGACGCGCGCACTACTGTTGGGAAATAACGGAACCCGTCGATAGGTTGATCGCGCTATGAGCAATGCCCAGCTGACCATGTACACCACGACGTGGTGCGGTTTCTGCAACCGCCTCAAGACCGCGCTCAAGGCCGAGGGCATCGCCTGGGACGAGATCGACATCGAGGCCGACCCGGCCGCCGCGGAATTCGTCGGATCGGTCAACAACGGCAATCACGTGGTGCCCACCGTGAAATTCGCCGACGGCTCGACGATGACCAACCCGAGCATCAAGCAGGTCAAGGCCAAGCTCGGCTGAGTTGTCGGTGCTTCGAACTATTGTTCGAAGCATGATTCCGAGTCTCGAACAGATCGACGCTCTACACGCCGAGTCCTCGGCGTTGGTGGCCCGGGCGAATGCCCTGCGGGCCGCATCGCGCACCGAGCCCGACCTGCGGCGCGCCCTGGCCCTGTACGGGCGGGCGGCCGAACTGGCCGGCGAATGTCAGCTGCACATGCTGGCACGGCTGAAGTCCACCACGACACCGACCGCCCTGGGCGCCCGGTCCTGGGTGGACTACGTCGCCGCGCTGCGCATCAGCCATGACGAGGCCCGGGTGCGGCTCAAGGATGTCGCCGCACTGAGCCCGTAGCCGGCCGGATCAGACCGCGTAGGCCCAGGACTCGATGATCTCGCGGGCGATCGAGATCGACCCGGGCAGCAGCAGCCGCGAGGGTGAGTCGCTGCTCCAGTCACCGTGTTCCAGGGCGTTGCGGACCTCATCACGGGTGAACCACTGCGCCTCGGCGATTTCCCCGTCGTTGAACGCGAACGGCTGTTCGGGGTCGCCCAGGGCGTGGAAGCCGACCATCAACGAGCGCGGGAAGGGCCACGGCTGACTGCCGAGGTAGTGCACATCGGTGACGTCGAGACCGATCTCCTCGGCGATCTCGCGGACCACGCATGATTCGAAGGACTCCCCCGCCTCGACGAAGCCGGCCAGGATCGAGAACATCCGCTCCGGCCAGACACCCTGCCGTGCCAGCACGGCCCGGTCGTGGCCGTCATGGACCAGGCAGATCACCGCCGGGTCGATACGGGGAAACTCCTCGTGCCCGTTGGCCGGGTTGATCCTCGCCCAGCCGGCCTTGATCGGCTTGGTGGGTGAACCGTCGGCCGGGCTGAAGCGGGCGCTGTCATGCCAGTTCAGCAGCGCGGTGGCGGTGGCGACCAGTTGCGCGCTGGCATCGTCGAAGATCGGGCCGGCGCGGCGCAGGTCGAGCACCTCGGCCTGCACGCTGTCATCCTCGGGGGCCTCCAACGCGCCGCGGATCGCCCAGACGTGCCGGCCGTCGTCGAGGCGGCCGAGGAACACCGCGTGTTCGGGCGGGCTGTCTCCGAGGGCCGCTGCGGCGCCCAGCACCACGCTGCCGCCGGCGATGAGCACCTGGTTGCGCCGGTCCACGCGCAGCAGGCGAGCATCGGCCCAGCCGGCGATCGCGGCGTCGATATCGGTGCGCAGGGTGTCGGCGCGGTCGGCGCCGACGCGGGACAGCAGCGGAACGTTGCGCAGCGTGAAACTCACGGGTGATTACCGGTCTTCCTTGGAGCGGATGTAGAGCAGCCGGTCGGTCAGCTCCAGGGCATCGACGCGTTCGTCGTCGACGCGCAGCAGCTTGCCCTCGCGCACCACGCCCAGCACGATGTCGGCCAGATGGCGCGGCGAACCGCCCGCCTCCTTGGGTTCGACCTGCCGTTCGGCGATGGCGAAACCGGCGTCGGGCGTCAGCAGGTCCTCCATCATCTCCACCACGCTCGGGGTCTGGGTCGCCAGACCCAACAACCGGCCGGCCGTCTCGGAGGTGACGACGGTGCTGCTGGCCCCGGACTGCTGCAGCAGGTGCTGGTTCTCCGCCTCGCGCACGGCGGCGATGATGGTGGCTTTCGGGTTGAGTTCGCGCACCGTCAGGGTCACCAGCACCGCGGTGTCGTCGCGGTTGGCGGCGACGATGACCGACTTGGCGTGCTGCACACTGGCCAACCGCAGCACCTCCGAGTCGGTGGCGCTGCCGCGCACCGTGACCAGGCCGGCGTTCTTGGCCTTCTCCAGCGCGACCGGGTCCTGCTCGACGACCACGATGTCCGCCGGGGCGACCTCGTCGCCGATCATCGCCGCCACCGCGGTGCGGCCCTTGGTTCCGTAGCCGACGACGACGGTGTGGTTGCGCACGCTTCTCCTCCATCGCTGGATCTTCAACGCCTGGCGTGACTGATTGGTCAGGGTTTCGACGGTGGTACCGATCAGCACGATCAGGAAGGCCACCCTCAGCGGTGTGATGACCAGGACGTTGACCAGTCGCGCCGAGGGCGTCACCGGGGTGATGTCGCCGTAGCCGGTCGTCGACAGCGACACCGTGGCGTAGTACAGGCAGTCCAGAAAGGACAGCGGATCGTTGGCGTTCGGTTCGCTGTCGATATCGCGGTAGCCGTGCCGATCCAGGTAGACGATGAGCACCGCCGCGAACAGCGCGCCCAGCGCCAGGAGGACGCGGGTGAAGATGCGACGCCACGGGCTGACGAAGCGTTCCGGGATGGTCAGGACGTCGACAAGGTCGGCGTCATGGCGCGACGTCAGGTCCTGGTTGACCGCCGCCAACCGGCGACGCAACCTACCTTTGGCCACGTTTCACCGTGTGTCGCGGGGAGGGCACGCCACAATGAAACCATGACGACCCCCACAACCGGAGTTCAGCAGCAGGCAACCGCGGCGCGCGCCACCAAGATGGGCGTGTGGCTCGTCGGGATGGGCGTGCTGCACTTCGCGGCACCGAAACCGTTCGACACCGTGGTGCCCGACGAATTGCCCGGCTCCGCAAGGTTCTACACCTTGGCCTCGGGTGTGGCCGAGGCGGCCGTCGGCGGCATGCTGATCGCCCCGAAGACCCGCCGGCTGGGGGCGCTGGCCGCGATCGCGCTGTTTCTCGGCGTGTTTCCGGCGAACGTGAACATGGTGCGGTTGTGGAAGGACAAGCCGCTGCCGATGCGGATCGGCGCGTGGGCACGGCTGCCCATGCAGATCCCGATGATCACCCAGGCCTACAAGATCTATCGCAGCTCCTGACCCCCGTCCTCGGCCAGCAGCGCCGCGAGTTCGTCGGCGGCGGGCAGCGTGTCGGGTTCGACGGTGACCCCACTGCGCACATAGTGAAACGCTGCCCGCACCGACTCCACCGGGCACCCGTGCAGCCCGGCCCACGCCAGCCGGTATACCGCCAGCTGTACCGCCGCGTGGCGTTGTGCCTCCGGGGCGGCCGGCGGGTCACCGGTCTTCCAGTCCACGACCACCACCGCACCGTCGGGTTCGGCGAACACGGCGTCGATGCGTCCACGCACCACCGTGGGTTTCGCGCCGGATTCCGGGGCGTCCAGGATCATGTCGAACGGCACCTCAACATCGAGCGGGGTCCGCGCCGCCCACGGTGACGAGACGAATGCCGCCTGCAGGTCGGCCAGATCCTCGGCGTGCGCGCGACCGGCGTCACCGTCGACCGCGCCGGGCAGGTCGTCGAGGTCGAACAGCCGCTCGGCGCGGAAGTAGCGTTGCACCCACTCGTGAAAGGCAGTGCCCAGCAACGCATGCGGGTCCGGGCGGCCGGGCAGCCGGCGGCGCAGCCGCCCCAGCGCCGCGCTGCGGTCCTTGCCGAGTTCGACCAGCGTGCTGACCGATACCTGCGCGGGCAGCGCCACGGGTCGCGCCGCGGCGGCCCGCTCCCGTTCGGCCAGCAGCGCGTCCACATCGGCGGCCCAGTCCTCCCGGTCGACGCCGGGCTCGGGCGACTCGGCGGCGTGCGCGACGAGTGCGGCCCCCCGCTCGGTGTCGCGCTGCCCGGTGCCACCGTCGACCGGCCACACCGCCTCGACGGTATTGCCGCGCAACGGGTTCGGCTCACCGTCGGCGGGATCGGGGGCCCACTGCTCGATCACTCCGCACGGGGCACCCTCGGCCGCGGACTGCTCGATGATGGCATTGAGCTCAAGCAGGAACTCCGACGGGCCACGGGGTTTGGACTCGGTGGGCCCCCAGTGGTGCCCGGACAGCAGCAGGGTGTCCTCGGACCGGGTGAGCGCCACGTACAGCAGCCGGCGCTCCTCGTCACCGCGACGCTGTGCCAGCAAGTCCTTGTGCGCGGCAATCTTGTCCGACAGTGCCTTCCGGTCGTTCACATCGGAGGTGTCCAGCACCGGAACGCCGTGCTCGGAGACCGTTGCCCGGTCACCGCGCAACAACGGGGGCAGGTCCCCGGCGTCGGTCAGCCAGGTTCTGGCCATCGCGGTGGAGGGAAACACCCGGCCCGACAGGTGCGGCACCGCCACCACCTGCCATTCCAGGCCCTTGGCGGCGTGCACGGTGAGGATCTGCACCCGGTCGGCGGCCACGGCCACCTCGGCCGGCGCCAACCCGTTCTCGACCTCGACGGCCGCATCCAGATAGGCCAGCAGACCGGTCGGCGACCCGTCCGAGCGGGCTGCGAACTCGGCCACCACGTCACCGAAGGCGTCCAGGTGCTCGGTCCCACCCCAGCCCGACGGCACCGGACGGGCGGCCCGCACCTCGGCGTCGACGCCGAGCACGCGCCGCACCTCGGCCACCAGGTCGGGCAGCGGGTAGCCGAGATGGGCACGCAGCGACGTCAATTCACGTCCCAGCGCCACGATGCGGGCATAGCCGACGGCCGAGTACTGGTCTTCGGCGCCGGGATCGCAGATGGCATCGGCCAGGCAGGCGGTATCGGCATCGGGGGCGGCCTGCGCGGTGATACGCGCAAGGGTGCCCGCCTCCCCCGGTGCCGGGTCGTCGAGCGTGACGGCGCGACGCCACAGCGCGGTGACATCACGCGCGCCGAGGCGCCAGCGTGGTCCGGTCAGTACCCGCATCGCCGCCGCACCACCGGTCGGGTCGACCACCAACCGCAGCATGGCCACCACGTCGGCGACCTCCGGGATCGCCAGCAGGCCCGCCAGACCCACCACCTCGACCGGCACCCCGCGCGCGGTCAGCGCCTCGGCCATCGGGGCGGCATCGGCGTTGCGGCGCACCAGCACCGCCGCAGTCGGCGGGGTGTCCGAACCCAGGTAGCGGGCGGCGATCTGATCGGCAACCCAGTCACGTTCGGCCACAACATCGTTGAGCAACGCCGCGCGCACCGTGCCCGGTGTCGCGTCCGGGCGTGGCAGCAGTTCGCGCACACTGACCGAGCGGCGACGCGCCTGCGCCGACACCGCATTGGCCAGGTGCAGCGCCTCGGCCGGGTTACGCCAGCTGGTGCGCAGTTCCAGCGTCGGCGCCGGAGTGCCGTCGGCGTGCGGAAAATCGGTGGTGAAGCGGGGCAGGTTCGTCGCCGATGCGCCACGCCACCCGTAGATCGACTGGATCGGGTCGCCGACCGCGGTGAGCGCCAGGTCGTCGTCGGCCCCGCCGCCGAACAACGCCGACAGCGCGATCCGCTGGGCGTGACCGGTGTCCTGGTATTCGTCGAGCAGCACCACCCGGTAGCGCTGGCGCAGCTGCGCGCCGACCTGCGGGGCCGCGACGGCCAGCCGCGCCGCGGCGGCCATCTGGGCGCCGAAGTCCATCACCCGTTCCTCGCGCATCCGTCGGTGCAGCTCGTCGATGAGCGCCACCAGATCGGTGCGTTCGGTCTGGGTGCTCAGCAGCTTCAGCAGCCACTGGGCGGGTCCGCGATCGCGTTGGTTGGGTCCGGCAGGCAAGTGGTGGATGAGCCGTTCCAGCTCCACATGCGAGTCCAGCAGCGCGGTGGTGTCGACGAGATGCTCGGACAGCGCACCGGACAGCCGCAGCACCAGAGCGGTGATGGCCGCCGGCGTCTTCTCGGTGTCCAGAACCGTCGGATGCTCGCACACCACCCGGAAGGCCAACTGCCACAACTCGGTTTCGCCGATCAGCCGGGTGTCGGGTTCGACCGGGAGCAGCAGGCCGTGCTCGCGCAGCAGGGTGCCGGCGAAGGCGTGGTAGGTGCTGATGGTGGGCGGCTCGTCGATGCGGATGTCCCGACCGAGGCCGGTACCGGCCAACCGCGCGAGCCGGGTGCGAACCCGGCGCAGCAGTTGACCGGCGGCCTTGCGGGTGAACGTCAGACCCAGCACCTCATCGGGGCGCGCGTAACCGTTGGCCACGAGCCACACCACCCGGGCCGCCATCGTCTCGGTCTTACCGGCGCCGGCGCCGGCGATGACCACCAGCGGGCCCGGCGGAGCGGCGATCACCGCGGCCTGTTCGTCGGTCGGGGTGAAAAGGCCGAGCGCGTCGGCCAGTTCCGCGGGGCTGTACTGAGTGCGCACGGTCATGATGATGCCTGCTGGGTCGGACACATCGCCCGCACCGGGCAGTGGCCGCAGCCCTCGTTGACCCGGGCGACGAACGCCGGTCCCTGCGTGGCGGCGGCGGCCCGGGCCACGGTGTCTCGCCACTGCTGCGCGGCCTCCGGGGTGAGCGGGTCCTGGTGTCGTTCGGTCGCGCCGCCGGTGCCGGCCTTGCCGGGGTACACCAGCAGTCCGCCGCCGGGCTCCGCGTCGTCGCCGAGCACGCCCTCGGCGACCGCCAGTTGGTACATCGCGAGTTGGGCATGTCGCTGGGCGTCGTCCTTGGTGGCCGGGCTCTTGCCGGTCTTGACGTCGACGATCACCAGCCGGTCGGCGTTGTCGCGTTCGAGCCGGTCGATGCGGCCCTTGACCCGCACACCCGGTGCGACCATGCCGTCTACCTCGACCTCGGTGCCGACCTCGGTGTACTGCCGCCGGGTGAGCTCACGCCACTGCACGAAGGTCGACAGCATCGCGCCGTGGCGGGCCAGCTCGTTGTCGGCGTACCACTGCGATTCGTACGGCAGGGCCGACCAGATGTGCTCCAGTTCGGCCAGCAGCTGACTCTCGGTCTTCGTCGAGTCCGACACCAGCGCGTGTACCAGGGTGCCGACCGCCGAGCGGACATCGCGGCCGTCGCTGCCGCCGTGGCGTTCCAGCAGCCACCGCAACGGGCAGTCGACGAGCGTCTGCAGCGTCGACGGTGACAGCGTGCTCACGTGGTCCGCGTCCGACCACAGCGGTTCGGCGGTCGAGGGTGTGGTGCGGCTGTGCCACTGCCCGGGGTCGGCGCCGGGCACCCCGGCCGCGGCGAGCCGGGCCAGTTGGGTTGCCGCACAGGTCCGGCTGTCCTCGTCGACCTCATCCGCGGGCGCGCACACCACCGCACGCAGGCGGCCCACCAGCGCCGCGGGAGTCAGCACCCGAGGCGCGGGAATGGGTGCAGGGACACCGTCGGCCGCCGGATCGTCGGATGCCAGGACGGCCAGTTCGGTGCAGAACGGCGACGGCAGCATCGCCGCGTCACCGGTCTCGCTGTCGACCGCCGTCACCAGCAACCGGTCCCGGGTGCGGCCCATCGCGGCGATCAGCAGGCGTCGCTCCTCGGCCAGCAGCGGTGCACGCGCCGACAGTCTGGCCGTCGGCACATCCCCGGTATCGGCGACACCGTCGAGCACATCGACCAGGCGCCCGGTGCCCAGCACACCGCCACGCGGAACGGTGTTGGGCCACAGGCCCTCCTGCACTCCGGCGAGCACCACGAAATCCCACTCCCGGTCCAGCGCGGCGTGCGGGGTGCACACCGTCACCGCGTCGGGTGCGGCGGCGGATTCGATCGCGATCGGCAGCGACAGCGTGCCGACATGAGTCACCAGTCCGGCCAGCGTCGCGCCGGTGGTGCGCGAGACATACTGTTCGGCCACGTCGAACAAGGCGGTCACCGTGGCCAGGTCCCGCTCCGCGGCCATCCCGGCCGAGCCACCGCGATCGGCGAGGGTGACCCACCGCCGCTGCAACCCGCTACGACTCCAGGCCTGCCACAGGGTGTTTCGCGGATCGGCGTCGTCGTGATGGCTGCGCCGGGCCGCCCGCAGCACCGCCTGCACCCGCTGCAGGCTGCGACCCAGTTCGGCGGGCAACCCCACCGGAATGTTGTGCAGCGCCTGGGCCAGCAGCTCGGAGAATTCGCGCTCGTGGCCCAGGATGCGGCGCAGGGCGCGGCGCAGTTGGCGCAGCGACACCGGATCGACCCGTCCGATCGGACCGGTCACCAGGTCCAGCGCGGCGTCGCCGGTGAGGCCGGTGGCGGTGGCCTCCAGCACGGTGAGCAGCGTCCGCACCGCCGGCTGGTGCGCCAATCCGGTGTCCGCGGCGGGCAGATCGACCGGGACACCGGCGGCGGACAGGGCCCGCCCGATACCGGCGCCGACCCGTGGCACCGAGCGGACGATGACGGCCATCTGCGACCACGGCACCCCGTCGACCAGGTGTGCGCGGCGCAACGCGTCAACGATCAGCGTGGCCTCGGCGTGCGCCGACGCGGCGATGCGCACCGCGACGGCGCCCTGCCGGTCGGGGTGGCCGGTGAGCGTGCGCGGCCGGTCGGAACCGGGCAGCCGGGCGGCCAGCCCACCGATGGCCTCGGCCACCGCGACCGAACAGCGCCGCGACTCGGTCAGCTCGATGGCCGGTGTGTCGAGGCGCAGCAGCGCGGGGTCGGCGCCGCGATAACCGAAGACGGCCTGGTTCGGGTCACCGGCCAGCACCGTCAGGTCGGCACCGGCGGACAACACCCGCACCAGCAGCGCGGCCTGCGGATCCAGCTGCTGGGCGTCGTCGACGAGCAGCAGCCGCACCCTGGCACGTTCGGCGGCCAGCAGGTCGGGATCGAGCGCGAACGCGTCCAGCGCCGCGCCGACCAGTTCGGCCGCCCCCAGTGCGGGCACGGTGGCCTGGGGGGCCGCCATCCCGACCGCCGAACGCAGCAACATCACCTGTTCGTAGGTGGCGGCGAACCTGCCGGCGGCCACCCAGGCCGGTTGCCCCGACAGCCGGCCCAGCCGCTGCAGGGCGACCGCGTCGACACCGCGTTCGGCGCAGCGCGCCAACAGGTCTCGCAGTTCGGTGGCGAACCCGGCGGTGCCCAGCGCCGGGTGCAGTTCGATCGGCCAATTGTCGGCACCGTCTTCCAGGTCACCGGCGAGCAGTTCGCGGATGATGCCGTCCTGCTCGGCGCTGGTGATCAGCCGCGGCGGCGGGCCGCCGTTGCGTTGGGCGGCCAGGCGCAGCACCGCGAACGCGTAGGAGTGCACGGTGCGCACCAGCGGTTCGCGGACCACACCGCGCACGCCGGCGGTGAGCAGTGCGGCCGTCACCGCGGCCCGGGCCTTGGCGCCCAGTTTGGCCGAACCGGTCAGCAGCAGAACCGATTCCGGGTCGGCACCCGCGGCGATATGCGCGACCGCGGTGTCGACGAGCAGGTGACTCTTACCGGTACCGGCACCGCCGAGGACGCGCACCGTGCCGCGGGTACCCGGTTGGGTGAGCGCGTTCGGGGTCAGCTCGGTGTGTGGTGCGGACATGGGAGCATCAGACCACGGGGGTCCGACAAGTGGCCTTGACGTGCGCCTACCATCGAATCGTGACCGCAGCCCTGCACACCTACCGTTACGGCCCGCCCGGACCGCCGCAGATCCTGGCCATCCACGGACTGACCGGTCACGGCCGCCGGTATCAGGAACTGGCCGACGAGCATCTCGCCGAGTTCACCGTGCTGGCACCGGATCTGATCGGGCATGGCCGCTCCTCGTGGGCGGCGCCGTGGACGATCGAGGCCAACGTGGCGGCCCTGGCCGCGCTGCTGGACGCCGAGGCGGCCGGACCGGTGCTGGTGGTGGGGCATTCGTTCGGCGGTGCGGTGTCACTGGCGCTGGCGCAGGCACGCCCCGATCTGGTCGGCGCACTGGTGCTGCTGGACCCGGCGGTGGCGCTCGACGGTGAGTGGATGGCCGAGATCGCCGATGCGATGCTGTCCGCACCGGACTATCCCGACCGCGACGAGGCCCGCGCCGACAAGCTGTCCGGTTCGTGGGGTGAGGTCGCCGGCCGCGACCCGGCGGTGCTGGAACGCGAACTCGACGAGCATCTGATCGGGCTGCCCAACGGCCGGCTGGGCTGGCGGATCAGCGTACCGGCCGCGATGTCCTACTGGAGCGAGCTGACGCGCCCGGTTCCGTTGCCGCGCAAAGGTACTCCGACGACGCTGATCCGGGCGACGCGCACCGCTCCGCCGTACGCGACCGACGAACTGATCGGCACGCTGCGCGATGCGCTCGGGGACAGTTTCACGCTGGCCGAGCTGGACTGCGATCACATGGTCGCCCAGGCGTTGCCCGTCGAGACGGCGGGCATCATCCGCACGCATCTGGGGTGACCGGTGGCGCCGATCACCGAGGATCAGGTGGAGACGGTGCGGGCGCTGGTGGCCGTGATCCCACGGGGCCGGGTGAGCACCTACGGTGACATCGCCGAGGCGGCCGGGCTGCCCAGCCCGCGGATCGTCGGCTGGATCATGCGTACCGACTCCTCGGATCTGCCGTGGCATCGGGTGATTCCGGCCTCCGGCAGGCCCGCGCCGCACCTCGCGACGCGTCAGTTGGAGCGGCTGCGCGCCGAGGGGGTGCTGGCCGTCTACGGCCGGGTGTCGCTGCGCGAGTACCGCCACGAGTTCTGACCGGCCGAATCTCGGGTGCCGAGACTGACGAAATGGTCACGCGTTGCTGGGACTTTGGCGCCCGTTTGTTCGTTTGGGCGAAAAGGTTAGAGGGCGAGCCGAACCAGGGCGGCGGTGCGGGCCAGACCCGGGAAGGCGGCAGCGGTCGACCGCGGGTGCAGGGCATGCACCGCCAACCGGAAGATCAACGCCCGCAACAACATCTGCGGCCATTCCGGCAGCGGGCTCCAACGCTCCACCAGACCGTCGTCGGCCTCACCCCAGGCCAGCGCGTCGACGACGACCACCCCGGCCGCCCACGATGCCGGCCGCCAGTACGGCGTGATGTCGGTGATACCGGGCGCCGCGGTGCCCGCGAAAAGCACTGTGCCGTAGAGGTCTCCGTGCACGAGCTGGCTGGGACTGCGGGTCGGGGTGCGCAGCGCGGCGAGCTGATTGATCAACTCGACCGATTTCTGGCCGTCGGCCGTGCCCGGCGCCACCCGCGCACCGGCGGGCAGGTTGTGCAGCGGCCGGTCCTCCCACGCCGCGCGATCGGCGGCGATGAACACGTCGACATCCGACCACGGCGCCACCGGCGGCTGGGTCAGGAAACGCGGCCGTTCCAGCTTGGCGGTGGCCTCGTGCAGCCGGACCGCCGCCGAGACGACCTCGTCGTGACGCGGCTCGGGCGTGCCGGCCACGAACGTGTCGGCGCGCCAACCGGCGACCACGTAGCGGCCGTCGGTGGAACGGACCGGGCGGGCCAACCGGATACCGTCGGCGAACAGCGTCTCGCGCACCTTGGCCGACCACGCCGCGCGCGCATGGTCGGCGACCATCGACAGCACGACCTCACCGCAGCGCCAGCCGCCCTCCCAGGACGAACCCAGCGGCACCGGCCGCAGCCCGGCCAGACCAAACGCCGCCATCACATGGTCGGGTGGCAGATCGTCAGTCACGCACGTCAGCCTAAGCGGTGCCGCGGCCGACACGCGGTCAGTACATGACCATGTCGGGTTCGAGTTGTTTCGCCCAGGCCACGATGCCGCCCTGCAGGTGCATCGCGTCGGAGAATCCGGCCTTCTTCAGCACAGCGAGCATCTCGGCCGAGCGGATACCGGTCTTGCAGTACAGCACCGCGGTCTTGTCCTGCGGCACGGTCGCCAGACCCTCACCGGCCTCGATGACCGACTTGGGGATCAGCGCGGCGCCCTCGATGTGGTTGATCTCCCACTCGACCGGCTCGCGGACGTCGATGAGCGCCACCGGCTTGCCGGAGTCGAGCAGCTCACGCAGTTCGCGCGGGGTCACGGTCGAGCCCGCCGATGCCTCCGCGGCCTCCTCGGAGACGACACCGCAGAACGCCTCGTAATCGATCAGTTCGGTGATCTTCGGGGTTGCCGGATCCTTGCGGATCTTGATGGTGCGGTAGCTCATGTCGAGCGCGTCGTAGACCATCAACCGGCCCAGCAGGGTGTCACCGATCCCGGTGATCAGCTTGATCGCCTCGGTGCCCATGACCGAGGCGATGGACGCGCACAGGATGCCCAGCACGCCACCCTCGGCGCAGGAGGGCACCATGCCCGGAGGCGGGGGCTCCGGGTAGAGGTCGCGGTAGTTCAGGCCGAGACCGTCGGGGGCGTCCTCCCAGAACACCGACACCTGGCCCTCGAACCGGTAGATCGAACCCCACACGTACGGCTTGCCGGCCAGCACGGCGGCGTCGTTGACCAGATAGCGGGTGGCGAAGTTGTCGGTGCCGTCCAGGATCAGGTCGTACTGGGCGAACAGGTCGACGGCGTTGTCCGGTTCCAGGCGCAACTCGTGCAGCACGACGTTGACCAGCGGGTTGACCTCGAGCACCGAGTCGCGCGCGCTCTGCGCCTTGGACCGGCCGATATCGGACTGGCCGTGGATGATCTGGCGCTGCAGGTTGGACTCGTCGACGACGTCGAACTCGACGATGCCGATGGTGCCGACCCCGGCGGCGGCCAGATACAGCAGCGTCGGCGATCCCAGCCCGCCGGCGCCGATCACCAGGACCTTGGCGTTCTTCAGACGCTTCTGACCGTCTACACCCATGTCGGGGATGATCAGATGCCTGCTGTAGCGAGCGACTTCCTCGCGGGTCAGTTCAGCGGCCGGCTCCACCAGCGGCGGCAGTGACGTCACCGTGCACTCCTCGGATCGACAAACGAATTCCTGATCTCAATCAGACCAGGCACAGGTATCCAACAGCAAAACCGGGTGATCCGTTCCCGCTGGCCGGGCCCGGCCCGGCGAAACCCCCGTACCCGGGGTTCGCGCGGCCAGATTCACCCCGGGTACGCGAGTTTCGCCGCACGAAAGGCGGGGCGGCGCGGGTCAGGCGATCGGGTACGGCCAGGGGTTGAAGCGGCAGGTCAGCCCGTCGGCGGGCACCGAGCCGGCGTCGAACCTGGCGCCGTCGTTGTTACTGGTGGAGAACGTCTGCTGCATCATGATCGGCGCCAGCGCGCCGTTCTCCGGGCACGGCTCGTGCTGGCGGTAGCCGATGGCGTGACCGACCTCATGGTTGATCACGTACTGCCGATAGGACCCGATATCGCCCTGGAACGACGTGGCTCCGCGCACCCAGCGGGCCTCGTTGATGAACACCCGCGACTGGTCGCCCAGGTAGGCCGGGTTGTAGCAGGACGCCTCCAGCGGAATGTCGTAACCACAACCCTCGCGGATGGTCAGCGGCGAGGTCAGCGATACCCGGAAATCCGGTGGGCCCTCGCTGTCGTTGTCGACGCGCAGGAAGGCGAACTGCGGGTTGTGCGTCCAGCTCTTCGGGTTGGCCAATGTCTCGGTGACCATCCGGGCGAAGCCCTCGTCGCCGCCGAAGGAGGCGGTGTCCAGTCCGTTCTCCACCTCGACGGTGTAGGTGAAGGTGCGTTCGGTGCCCTGACCGACCTTGGGCGCGGTGCCCGGCACGATATGCCAGGTCTTGGCGCCGGCCTGGGTGAACGGTCCGCCACCGGGCAGGATGCCGGTGGGCAGGTTGGCGTCGTACTGGGTCAGGCCCTTGGGCGGTGCGCCGACGATCTCGGTGCTGGGCGATTCGACGGGGGCCTGCACCGGCCCCTCGGCGTTGACCGGCGCGGGCGCGGGCGCGCCGGTGACGGTCTGATAGATGACGATGACGGTGACGACCGCCAGGATCGGCAGGGCGTAGGCGCGCCAACCGTAGGTCGAGACGAACCGGCCCAGCCAGCTCTGCTTGCGGAACTGGGGGCGGTCGTCGCGGTTGGCGCGGGCGCGGCCGAGGTCCTCGGCGAGCGGATCCCGCTGGGCGCGCAGCGGCTCACGCCACAGCTCGCGCGGGGCCGGCACATTGCCCGGGTCCGTGCGCACCCGGCCGGAATCTTCACGTGGCTGACCGCGGTGTGCGTCCGGTTGGCTGCGCCGACGCTGGGTGCGGTGCATGTTCCCCGGGTCGTTGCGCTCTCCCCCGCCGGGGCCACGGATGCCCCCGCGGCGCCCAGGGTCAAAGGTCACCGCACCAGAATGGCATAACGAAGCACGCTTGCGATTTCGGCGCGCCACCGAACACATGCACCGACGGGAACGCCTCGTCATGGGTGCGGTAGTAATGTCGTGGCGATCGGCAGCAACAGAACTGCCCCCGAAGGTGCCTACGAGCACGCAGTACAGATTGAAATCGAGGACGTCATGAGCGATCTCGCCAACGCCGCCGGAGCGCGGGGCGCCAAGGCGGGCACCGGCGGCAACCGGCGCGGCAACCGACTGCCCCGCGACGAGCGCCGCGGCCAACTGCTCATCGCGGCCAGCGAGGTGTTCGTCGACCGCGGCTACCACGCGGCCGGGATGGATGAGATCGCCGACCGCGCCGGCGTCAGCAAACCCGTTCTGTACCAACACTTCTCATCGAAGCTGGAGTTGTACCTGGCGGTCCTGCAACGCCACGTGGACAACTTGGTGTCCGGGGTGCGTCAGGCACTGCGCACCACCACCGACAACCGGCAGCGGCTGCGCGCCGCGGTGCAGGCGTTCTTCGAGTTCGTCGAGCACGACAGCCAGGGCTATCGGTTGATCTTCGAGAACGACTACGTGACCGAGCCACAGGTGGCGGCCCAGGTGAAGGTGGCGACCGAGTCCTGCACGGATGCGGTGTTCGACCTGATCAGCCGGGATTCCGGCCTGGAAGCCCACCGCGCCCGGATGATCGCGGTGGGTCTGGTGTCCACCAGCGTCGACTGTGCGCGCTACTGGCTGGACAACGACCGGCCCATCTCCAAGGAGGCGGCCGTGGAGGGCACGGTGCAGTTCGCCTGGGGCGGACTGTCACACGTGCCGCTCACCCGCTCCTAGCTCTTGACGGCCTCGGCGCCGACGGCTCCGACGGTTCCGAAGCCGACCCGGCGGCCGTCGGTGGGGCCGATCTCCACGTAGGTGATCTTGGCGGCCTGCACCAGGTAGCGGCGCCCCTTCTCGTCGGTCAGCGACAGCACGGACGAGGACTGGCCGAGCGCGTCGACGATCGCCTTCTCCACCTCGTCGGGCGTCTGCGCGCTGCTGATGACCAGCTCTCGCGGGCTGTCGGCGACCCCGATCTTGATGTCCACGCTTGAGACCCCTTCGGTTGGATGGCGATGCGTGCCATCAGGCTAATGGACGCACCGGCGCCACCCGCGCCGTGGTCGTTGCGCCGTGAGCGAACCGGCGGCGACCAGACCGAGTCCGGACCGTTATCCGACCGAGAGCGCGTCAACATCATCCGTAACTTTTGCACCACTAGCATCGGCCGGGTAAGCACCGAAACGATCTGGGATATACGTAATGAGCAGGCAATATTCGCCAAATTCGGCAACCCGCGAGCGCTATTCGGACACCTACCGCTCGTACTACGACGCTGATCACGAGTCGGGATTCGGCGCGGAATACCCGACCGACCGGCACCGGCGTTACAACCCCGCCGACGAGTACGCCGACGGGCTCTATGCCACCGATTACGAACCCGCGTACCGCGCCGAGACCGACTCCGACTACGCCACCGAGTACCAGTACCCAGCGGACTACCACGAGACGCTGGACCGACGCTGGATCTGGGTGGCCGGCGTCGCCGGCGTCGTCCTGATGGTCGCGGTCATCTGCACCGGCGTCATCCTCGGCGGCGGTGACAGCGGCACCGTCACCGCGGCCACCACCTCGGCCGCCCCGCAGGACGACTCGGCACCGACGCCCACCGCAGCCCCGCCTGCCCCCGCCGCCGACCTGCCGGGCGCCAACCTGTCCCCCGAGACGGTCACCACCGTCACCCCGACCCCCTCGGCGACCCTCACTCCGGAAGCCGCCCCGACCGCCGAGGTCGCACCCCCGGCCGCGCCGGCACCCCCGGTGCCGCCGGCCGCCGTGGATCCGGCCGCCGCCGCCCGCACCGTCACCTATCAGGTGACGGGCAACCGGCAGCTGATCGACCTGGTGACGATCATCTACACCGATGCGCAGGGCGCGCTGCAGACCGATGTGAACGTCGCGCTGCCGTGGGTGAAGTCGGTGACGCTGAATCCGGGCGTGACGCTGTCCTCGGTGACGGCGACCAGCGTGGCCGGTCAGCTGAACTGCGCCATCCTCGACGGCAACGGCACCGCGCTGGCCGTGCAGGCCAACGACTCGATGATCGCGACCTGCACCCGGTAGCGGTCAGGCCAGACCCAGCTCCTGCATGCGGCTGGCGTGGGTGCGCTGCAACGTCTCGAAGAACTCGGACAGCTGCGCCAGCCCGGCACTGCTGTTGATCACCAGATCGACGAGTTCGTCACGATCGGCGAGCACGAACTGCGCCTGGGTGATGGCCTCGCCGAGCAGGCGGCGCGACCACAGCGCCAGCCGGTGCCGCTGCCGGTCGCTGGCGGTGACCGCGGCGCGCACCTCGCCCACCACGAACTGCGAATGCCCGGTCTCCGACAGCACGCCGCGGACCACATCGGCGGCCTCGACCGGCAGGGCGTCGGAGATCTGCAGATAGAAATCGGCGGCCAGCGCATCGCCGATATAGGTCTTGACCAGGGCCTCCAGCCAAGTGCTGGGGGTGGTCAGCCGGTGATAGTTCTCCAGGGCGGGCGCGTATTTCGTCATGGCAGGCACGGTGTCCACACCGCGGGCGGACAACGCGTCGTGCAGCATCTCGTAGTGCCGCATCTCGGCGGCGGCCATGCTGGCCATGTTGATCCGGCCCGCCAGGTTGGGCGCCATCCGCGCCTCCTCCGTCAACCGGTAGAACGCGGCGACCTCGCCGTAGGCGAGGAGCGCGAACAGTTCGGTGATGCCCGGATGGTCGGCCGGGACACGCGAAACGCTGGCGGCGGCATCGGACGGCGTCGACGTCATGGCCCAACCTTAATCACCGCACCTCACCGGCGACGTCAGGTGAGGTGATGGCGCCCGGGTAATCGGGCAGCCGGAGGTCGGCACCGGCGATACCGGAGATCCGGTTGCCCGCGACGGCGCTCACCGCGCGGCCGACGGGCCCGGCCGACAGTGCGGCTCCGGCGTGCAGCATCCGGATACCCAGACGGGTGCGCGGGTTGGCCAGCCGCAGCACCGACTCGCGAACCTCGGGCGCGGTGTCGGTGAACGGCGTCATGACACGCCGGTAGGCGCCCAGCGCGGCGCGGACATCGTCGGTGGCCGCGAGCTCGCCGGCCAGCACATAGCCCCCGATCAGCGCCAGGCTGGTACCCGCTCCCCCGAACGTGGCGTTGCAGAACGCCGAATCGCCGAGCAGCGCGATGCGTCCTCTGCTCCACCTCGGCGCGGCCACCTGGCCCACGGCCGAGAAGTACATCGGTGCGCCGCCCTCGATCTCGTCGAGGATGCGGTCGGCGGCGCCGCCGACATCGGCGAAGGTGCGCCGCAGGATGGTCAACTGCGCGGCACGGTCCAGGTCCTCGAAGCCGCGCACATCGGACATGAAGGTCAAGATGGCGCGCGTGGTGCCCAGGTTGTCGGGCCGCAGGTGCACCGACCGGCGCCGAGTCGCATGCTGCCAGTTCCACCACCGGTCATCACTGTCGCGGCGGGCGATGGTGGCATAGGCGAAGTACATCCCGAGGTCGTCGACGGCTACGTCGGTGACGAAGCGCCGTGACCGTGAGCGCAGCCCCTCGGCGATCACCAGGAGGTCGGCCTCCAGCACAGCGGCATCGTCGAGCACGACCGTGACGCGGTCACCGCGGTCGCCGACATCGGCGATCTGGGTGCCGAACCGGTACTCCGTGTCCGCGGTGTGTTCGACGAGGATGCGGGACAGCTCACCGCGCAGGATCTCCAACTCGGCGGTCGGCCCGTCGGGACCGCCGGGCTCCGACAGCGGAAACGACGCGGCAGCGGTGCCGTCGGCGCGGACGAACCGGGTGCCGAGTTCGCCGGTGCCCGCGGCGCGGATATCGGATTCCAGGCCCATTCGGCGCACCACCTCGCGGGCGGCACCGCGGATGTCGACGTTCTGGCCGTCGTCGCGGCGCTTCGGGAACCGCTCGATGACCGTCGTGCGCCAACCGCGCGCGTTGAGTTGATGGGCCAGTGCCGGGCCGGCGATCCCGGCTCCGGATATCACTGCATGCGAGGTCACGACCGGGGTTGATGCCCAGCCGACGGCGCCGCCAAACCTGCGCAATGCCGGGGATGACGGCGTGACCAGCTATCATGGAGGTCAGGTTGTGATTGCACCGGGCCTCCCGGCCGCCGATCGCCACCGCCAAGAAATGTGCGTGCACGTGTTTGGCCCGCTCTCAACGCAGGGCCCGACGGAGCGGTATAGCCCGCTTAGCTGGGGATATCCGCCTTTTACTCGTCATCGTCGTGCGCGCGTGGACGCGACGAGGAATGACAAGCGAAAGGCTGACGGCGGCCACCCAGCCGCCGAAACACAATATGACTGCACCCACCACGACACCGACCACCACCTTCGCCGACCTGGGCGTGCGCGACGAGATCGTGCGCGCGCTCGCCGCGACCGGCAAGGAACATCCCTTCGCCATCCAGGAGCTGACCCTGCCGCTGGCGCTGGCCGGCGACGACCTGATCGGGCAGGCCCGCACCGGTATGGGCAAGACGCTGGCGTTCGGCGTCCCGCTGCTGCACCGCATCTCCACCGACGAATCCCGACCCCTGACCGGCGCGCCGCGCGCCCTGGTGGTCGTGCCCACCCGCGAGCTGTGCCTGCAGGTGTTCGACGATCTGAACGGCGCCGCCAAGGATCTGAGGGCCGGTGACCGCAAGTTCACCGTCACCGCCATCTACGGCGGCCGCCCGTACGAACCGCAGATCGAGGCCCTGCAGAAGGGCGTCGACGTCGTCGTCGGCACCCCCGGCCGCCTGCTGGACCTGGCCCAGCAGGGTCACCTGCAGCTGGGCGGGCTCTCGGTGCTGGTGCTCGACGAGGCCGACGAGATGCTCGACCTCGGCTTCCTGCCCGATATCGAGCGCATCCTCAAGCTCACCCCCGACAGCCGGCAGGCCATGCTGTTCTCGGCCACCATGCCGGACCCGATCATCACGCTGGCCCGCACCTTCATGAACCAGCCGACCCACATCCGGGCCGAGTCGGCGCAGTCGTCGCAGACGCACGACACCACCGAGCAGTTCATCTATCGGGCCCACGCGCTGGACAAGGTCGAGATGGTCAGCCGCATCCTGCAGGCCGAGGGCCGCGGGGCCACCATGATCTTCACCCGCACCAAGCGCACGGCGCAGAAGGTCGCCGACGAACTCGGCGAGCGCGGGTTCAAGGTCGGTGCGGTGCACGGCGACCTGGGTCAGATCGCCCGCGAGAAGGCGCTCAAGGCGTTCCGCACCGGCGATGTCGACGTGCTGGTGGCCACCGACGTCGCCGCCCGCGGTATCGACATCGACGACATCACCCATGTCATCAACTACCAGATCCCCGAGGACGAGCAGTCCTACGTGCACCGCATCGGACGCACCGGCCGCGCCGGCAAGACCGGTATCGCCGTCACCCTGGTCGACTGGGATGAGCTGACGCGCTGGTCGATGATCGACAAGGCGTTGGGCCTGGACTGCCCGGAGCCGGCCGAAACCTATTCCAGCTCACCGCATCTGTACAGCGAGCTGAAGATCCCGGCCGAGGCGACCGGCTCGATCGCCGCGCCGCGGACGCCGAAGAAGCGCACCGAGGGTGAACGCGTCGAGCGGACCGAGCGTCCGGCGCGCACCCGGAGCCGTCGCCGCACCCGCGGTGGCCAGCCGGTTACCGGGCACCCCGAGAGCGACGACTCCGCAACGGGTTCGGAGACGGGTCCGGAGTCCACGTCCGATACCGAAAACGGTGAGGCCGCACCGGCCAAGCGCCGCCGGCGTCGTCGGCCGCGCAAGACCGGCGCCCCCGCCACGGCTGAGTGATCAGACCCGAACGCCGCACCCGCGGCGATCTGATCGCAGCGGGCGTCATCGCCCTGGCGGTGGCCGTCGTCGCCGCGCTGATCTGGTGGACCAGCGATGCGCGCGCGACCATCAGCCGCCCTGCCGCCGGGCCGGTGCCGACGCTGACCCCTGCGACGCAGGTACCGGATCGCCTGCAGCAGTTATGGACCGCTCCCAGCGCGGAAACGACGCAACCCCTGGTGGTGTCGGGCGCACTGGTGACCGGGAACGGGCGCACGGTCACCGGCCGGGATCCGGTCAGCGGTGACCAACTGTGGAGCTATGAACGCGATCTCGAACTGTGCGGGGTCACCTCGGCCTATCAGTACGCGGTCGCGGTGTATCCGGATTCGCGCGGGTGCGGACAGGTCAGCACCATCGACGCCGGCACCGGCAAGCGCGGACCGGCCCGCACCGCTTACGCCGATGCCGAGGTGAAGTTGTCCACCGATGGCACCGTCGTGCTGTCCTACGGGGACAGCCGGTTGGAACTGTGGCGCTCGGACATGGTGCGCATGCTCAGCTGGGGCGCGCTGGATGCCCGAGTGAAACCCGATGTGCCGGTGTCGCCGCTGTGCCGGCTGGTCTCGGCGCAGGCCAGTTCAGCCGCCGTCTCGATCATGGAGTCCTGCCCGCAGCAGACCGAGATGCGACTGACCCTGTTGCGGGTGTCCGACGAAGAGGACGTCCCCGAGGTCAAGTACGAGCAGCAGCCCGGTGTGTCGGTGGATGCCGACGCACGGGTGATCGCCGTGTCGGACACCACCACCGCGGTGTACCTGCCGACCCCGAAGCCGGTGGTCAACATCGTCGACGACACCGGCAACGTGACGGCGAGCATCCCGTTGGAGCGCGCACCGTCGCCGCACGCGGCGGCCTCGCGCGCCGGCGACCTGATCACCTGGTGGACCGGGGATTCGGTGCTGGTGTTCGACGCCGAGGGGCTGCGCTACAAGTACACCGTGTCCCCCGCACCGGGCGGCGCGCCGGTGGGGCCGGCGACCGTGATGGCCGGCCGGCTGCTGGTGCCCGTCACCGACGGCTACGACGTGTTCGATACCGAAACCGGTACCGGCATAACCCATATCGGCATCGCGCGGGAACCGGCCGACACCCCGGTGGTGCCTGCGGTGGCCGGATCGACGATCGTCGAGCAGCGCGGTGACACCGTGGTGGCGCTCGCTGCACCCTAGACCTCCGGGGTGAAGGTGGCCAGCGCCTTGCCGGATTTCCAGTGCTTCAGCAGGTTGTCGGCCAGCTCGCGATAGGCGTTGGCGCCCTTGTTCTTCCGGCCCGCCAACACCGACGACCCGGAGGCGCTGGCCTCGGCAAAACGCACCGTACGCGGGATGGGCGGCCCCAGCACCGGGAGCTCGTACCGATCCGCGACATCGAACAACACGTCACGGCTGTGCGTGGTGCGCGAGTCATACAGTGTCGGCAGCGCACCCAGCAGCGTCAGGTCCGGGTTGGTGATCTGCTGAACATCGTTGACCGTCCGCAGGAATTGCCCCACACCGCGGTGCGCCAGCGTCTCGCACTGCAGCGGCACGATCGCCTCGTCGGCGGCGGTCAGACCGTTGAGGGTGAGCACACCCAGCGACGGCGGACAGTCGATCACCACGACATCGAAATCCGAGGCGACCTTGGCCAGCGCCCGCTTGAGCGCGTACTCCCGCCCGGCCCGCATCAACAGCATCGCCTCCGCGCCGGCCAGGTCGATATTGGCCGGCAGCAGCGTCATGCCCTCGGGGGTCTGCACCAGCGCGACATCGGGTTCCACCTCACCGAGCAGCACCTCGTGCACCGACACCGGCAGCGCGTCGGGGTCATGACCGAGGGAGAACGTCAGCGAACCCTGCGGGTCCAGGTCGACCAGCAGTACCCGCCGGCCCTTCTCCGCCAACGCCGCACCCAACGACGCCACCGTCGTCGTCTTGGCTACCCCACCCTTTTGATTGGCGACCGCTAATACCCGCGTCACACCTCCATCCAAGCACGCGGATGCAACACATGACGGTCCCGTGCGGCAGAATCGCGTCGGTGAGCGTCCACCAGCATCGGTTGTTACTGCTGAGGCACGGGGAAACGGAGTGGTCGCGCAGCGGTCGACACACCGGGCGCACCGATCTCGAGCTGCTCGACGTCGGCCGCGATCAGGCCCGGCTGGCCGCCGAGGCCCTCGGCGATCTGCAACTGAGCGACCCGGTGGTGATCTCCAGCCCGCGCCGCCGCGCCCTGGAGACCGCCGAGCTGGCCGGTCTGACGGTCGACGAGGTGACACCGGACCTGGCCGAATGGGATTACGGCGACTACGAGGGGCTGACCACCCCGCAGATCCGCGAGACCGTACCCGGCTGGACGGTGTGGACGCACGAGTGCCCGGGCGGCGAGACGGCGGCCCAGGTGAGCGAGCGCGCCGACCGCGCCATCGCGCTGGCCTTGAGCCACATGGAAACCCGCGATGTGGTGTTCGTGGGCCACGGTCACTTCTCCCGGTCCGTGCTGAGCCGATGGGTCGAACTCCCGGTGTCCGAGGGTGTGCGGTTCGCGATGGCGGCCGCCTCCATCGCGGTGTGCGGATTCGAGAAGGGCATCCGCCAGATCGGTGCGCTCGGCCTGACCGGCCACACCAACCCATGCCTGCCGCCGGCGTGACTGCGTCCTTCGTCCTGTCGGGGCCCGCGGGCACCGTCATCGCCGACGGCGTCCGAACCGGATTCGCCGAAATCGCCGCCGCCCGACACGCCCTGCGTACGGGGGCGGCACCGATTGTCATGGGCGCGTTGCCGTTCGATCTGAACACACCCGCTGCCCTGCACGTGCCCGACGCGGTACACCACCTCGACGGCCTGCCGGCCTGGCCGCAACTGCCGGCACCGATCGTCCGGTCGCGCGAGACCCTGCCCCCCGGACCGCAGCACCGCGCCCGGGTCGCCGAGGCGGTCCGGCGCCTGCGGGCACCGCAGTCCGCGCTGGAGAAGGTGGTGCTGGCGCGGGCCCTGCGCCTGTGCGCCGACACCGCCTGGGACCCGCGATCGGTACTGACCCGGCTGGCCGCCGCCGACCCGGCCGCAACCGTCTACCTGGCCGACCTGTCCCCGGCCGGTTCCGACGGCGTCCTGGTGGGCGCCAGCCCCGAACTACTGGTCGCCCGCCGCGGTGACACCGTCATCTGCCAGCCGTTCGCCGGATCGGCGCCGCGCTCGGCCGACCCCGATACCGACGCCGCACAGGCCACCGCGCTGGCCGCCTCGGCGAAGAACCGACACGAGCACGCCCTGGTGGTCGACATGATGCGCCAGGCGCTGGAACCACTGTGCGTCGATCTGCAGATCGCCGCCGAGCCGCAGTTGCACGGCACCGACGCGCTGTGGCATCTGAGCACCCCGATCCGCGCCCGCCTGCGTCGCCACGGCAGCACCGCCCTGGACCTGGCGCTGGCGCTGCACCCGACGCCCGCGGTCGGCGGGGTGCCGACCGACCTGGCCTCGGCGCTGATCACCGAACTGGAGGGCGACCGCGGGTTCTACGCCGGCGCGGTCGGTTGGTGCGACGGCACCGGCGACGGTCGCTGGGTGGTGTCCATCCGCTGCGCCACGCTGACCGACGGCGGGCGCACCGCCCTCGCGCACGCCGGGGGCGGCATCGTCGCCGAGTCCGATCCCGACGACGAGGTCGACGAGACCACCGCCAAGTTCCGGACCATCCTGACAGGACTGGGAGCAACCACATGACCGAAGTGATCCGGCCGGCACGTCCCGGAGATGAGGCCGAGATCGTCGCGATGATCCGCGAACTGGCCGACTTCGAGAACGCCGCCGACGAGTGCGTCGTAACCGAAGAGTCGCTGCACGCCGCCCTGTTCGGTGGCCGGCCGACTGCCTATGCGCACATCATCGAGGTGGACGGGCACGCCGCCGCGACGGCGGTGTGGTTCCTGAACTTCTCCACCTGGGATGGCGTGTCCGGGATCTACCTGGAGGATCTGTTCGTGCGCCCGGCGTTCCGGCGGCGCGGCCTGGCCCGCAAGCTGCTGGCCACCCTGGCCGCCGAATGCCGCAAGCACGGCTACACCCGGCTGAGCTGGGCGGTGCTGAACTGGAACGTCAACGCCATCGCGCTGTACGACGCGGTGGGCGGCAAGCCGCAGACCGAGTGGACCACCTACCGGGTGTCGGGCGCGGAACTGGCGGCCCTGGCCGCGGAGGCCTAGCGGGTCTCGTCGCGCCCGGCCATCCACTGCACCGATGACGGGCTGAACAGCATGCCCAGCGTCCCGAGCGCCAGCAACCCGACCAGGATCCCGTAGACGGCGTGGTGGCTGGTGATGACGTACCACGCGATGGGTAACAGCAGCAGATTGGTCGGCACCGCGATCCCGCGGCCCCAACGCCGGCCGGTGATCAGCGCCCAGCCGCCGGCGAGCACTCCGCCACCGATCAGAATGAACCACACGGCGGTGCCGTAGCCGTTGACGATGTCCTGGTCGGCTCCACCGAAGGCACGCATCAGCAACACCGCCGCCATGATCAGGGCGGCCACCCCCTCGGCGGCGACCAGCAGGCCCGCATAGCGGACGATCGGCGGTTGGATCACGACACCCGGCCGGCGAGGAACTGCACCGCGAACACATAGCCCTGCGGCCCGGCACCGGCGATCACCACCTCGGCCACGGCGGACACATACGAGTGGTGCCGGAACGCCTCACGCCGGTGGACGTTGCTCAGATGCACCTCGGCCACCGGCAGTTCCGCGGCGGTCAGCGCATCGGCGATGGCCACCGAGGTGTGGCTATAGGCGGCGGGGTTGATGATGATGCCCGCGCAATCGGCGCGCGCGGCGTGGATCGCATCGATCAGCTCACCCTCATGGTTGCTCTGCACCGCACGCACGTCCAGACCGAACCGGCCGGCCGCCTCGCTCACCTGCTGCTCGATCTGGGCGAGCGTGGTGGAACTGTAGATCTCCGGCTGACGGGTGCCCAGCAGGTTCAGGTTGGGCCCGTTCAACAGCAGCAGGCAGGGCTTGTCACGGCGCTCGGTCACGTCAGTACGGTACCGACGCACCCGCTCGGCGCGCCAAGGCATACCCGGCGACGCGGCCACAGCACGTTTCCGGATCGGAAACGTACGGGTGTCGCGATCCGTGATGTACATCGCCGCCGCCGCCACGAACCATGGGATGGCCAGATCCCGGGAAGGCGGCACCATGACCATCTCCGTGACCGAGCGGGCCGAACTCCGGTCCGCGGTCCGCGACCTGCTGCGCGAGCGTTGCACCGAGGCCGATGTGCGCCGCGTGGTCGACGAAACCGACGGCTTCGACCGCGACCTGTGGGCCGCACTGGCCACGCAAGGTGTCACGGGTCTCCTGGTGGAACCCGAGTTCGGCGGCGTCGGATTGGGCGCGCCCGAACTGGAGGCGGTGGCCGAGGAGACCGGTGCCGCGCTGCTGCCGGCGCCGTGGCTGTCCAGTGCCGTGTTGACCGTCGCCCTGATCCAGGCCGCCGGCACCGACGCCGACAAACAACGCCTGCTGCCCGGTCTGGCGCAGGGCACCTCGATCGGCACGGTGGCGCTCACCGGTGCCGCCGGCACCTGGACGCCCGCGGGGGTCGATGTGCGCGCCGACGCCGATGCAACGCTGACCGGCGACGCGCACTACGTCACCCACGGTCAGGTCGCCGATGTCATCCTCGTCGTCGCCGAGACGGCCGACGGGCCCGCGGTCTTCGAGGTCGCACCCGATGCCGACGGCTTCGAACGCACGCCGTCCTCGGTGTTCGACCCGACCACCCGGCTGTCGACCTACACCTTCGGCGCCACCCCCGCCCGCCGACTCGGCTCCGCGGGCTGGGCGCAGGTGCAGCAGGCACTCGATCTGACCGTGGTCGCGCTGGCCGGCGAGCAGGCCGGCGCGGCCCGGCGCATCTTCGACATCACCATCGAGTACCTCAAGACGCGCATCCAGTTCGGTCGCCCGATCGGCAGCTTCCAGGCGCTCAAACACATTTCGGCCGATCTGCTGCTGGAGGTCGAGTCGGCCACCTCGGCCGCCCAGCACGCCGCCGCGCACATCGCCGCCGCCGACGGCACGGCCGAAACCCGCGCCGGCGCAGTGGCCTTGGCCGGCTTCGCCTGCGCCGAGGCCTATGTGCGCACCGCCATGGCGGCGATCCAGATGCACGGCGGTATCGGGTTCACCTGGGAACACCCGGCCCATCTGTATGTGCGCCGGGCACGTACCGGTCTGCAACTGTTCGGCGACTCCGGTCTGCACCGCGAGCGTTACCTGCTGTCGAAGGGTGCCTGAGATGAACGACGATGTGCCCACCACCGACGAACTGCGCATCGAGGTCCGCGACTGGCTGGCCCGCAACTGGACCTCGCTACCCACATCCGATGATCCGTGGGCCAGTTCACCGGAGCGGATCGCCTGGCTGGCGCGCGTCGTGGCCGCCGGATACGCCGTGCCCACCTACCCGACGCAATGGTACGGCCGCGGGTACCCCCCTCGGTTGGCCAATGTCATCGAGCAGGAGTTCCGGGCCGTGCGCGCACCCGGATCGCGGCAGGACAAGTACAGCATTGCGGCCAACACCGTGCTCAAGTTCGGCAGCGATGAGCTGAAAACCGCACTGCTGCACGACTTCCTGACCGAACGATCCCGGACCTGCCTGCTCTACAGCGAACCCGGGGCCGGGTCGGATCTGGCCGGCATCCGCACCTCGGCGGTCCGCCGGGGCGACGAGTGGGTGATCAACGGCCAGAAGGTGTGGACGTCGGGCGCGCAGACCTCGGATCACGCCCTGCTGATCGCCCGCACCGACTGGGATGTGCCCAAACACCAGGGCATCACCTTCTTCATCATCCCGATGAAACAACCCGGTATCGAGATCCGGCCGCTCGTCCAGATCACCGGCGAATCGCATTTCAACGAGGTGTTCCTCACCGACGCCACCGTGCCCGACGCGTACGTCGTCGGTGGCACCGGCAACGGCTGGCGAGTGCTGCAGACCGCGCTGGCCTACGAACGCTCCATCATGGGCTCGGCCGGGCGCTCCGGACGCAACCGCTCCCGCGCCGACAGTCTCATCGAACTGGCCCGCGACCACGGCCGCCTCGACGACCCGGCGATCCGCCGGTCCCTGGCCGACGTCCTGGCGTTGCGAGAACTCAACAGCCTCAACAACGCCCGCGCCAAGGCCGAGGCCAAACAGGGCACCTCCAGTGCGGTGATGTCGCTGGGCAAGCTCGCCATGTCGGCGATCCTGCACGCCGAGGCCCGCCTCAAGACCGACATCATCGGCGCCCGGGCGCTGTTGGCCGGACCCGAGCACCCCGAGTCCGACGATGTCAACTTCCTGACGCTCAACGCCTTCTTCACCTCGATCGGCGGCGGCACCGACCAGATCCAGCGCAACATCATCGGGGAACGGGTGCTGGGGCTACCGAAGGAACCCGAGGTCGACCGCGACATCCCGTTCCGACAGGCACGCCGAAATTGACCGACAACGATTACGACCCACCGCTTTCCGGGGTACAGATCCTCGACCTGACGTGTGGTCCGATGACGGCGGTCGGGCGGCTGTTGGCCGATCTGGGTGCCACGGTGACCGTGGTGTCGACGTCCGCGGCGGAACCGGTGACCGATCTGGACATCGTCATCAACCGGCACGGCCTGCCCACCACCGAGGTGGATCTGCACACACCTCAGGGTCGACGGCAGTGGCAGGCGCTGCTGGCCGGCGCCGACATCCTGATCGAGGACAGCACGCCGGGATCGGCTCGCGAGGCGGCGCTGGACGTCGCCGACATCCACGCCGGCCACCCGGCATTGGTCATCCTGTCGATCAGTGATTTCGGGCGCGACAACGACTTCAGCGGCTGGCAGGCCACCGCGCCGGTGTTGCACGCACTGAGCAGTGCGTTGTCGCGCTCCGGCATTCCCGGACGGGCGCCGCTGATACCGCCGGGCCGGCACCTGCCCTATCAGGTGGCCGCCACGCAGGCGGCGGTGATGGTGATCAGTGTGTTCCTGGATCGGTTGCGCACCGGCCGTGGTGATCTCATCGACTTCTCCGTGCTCGAGGGCGCGATGCAGACCCTCGACCCGCCGTTCGGCACCGCGGGCACCGCCGCGGGCGGCGTCGCCATCAGCGCCCAGGAACGCAACTGGGCGGCCGAACGCCAGCGCTACCCCATCATCGGCTGCCGCGACGGGCACGTGCGCATCTGCCTGCTGTCGAAACGCCAGTGGCACGGCATGTTCGAATGGATGGGGCGTCCCGCCGAATTCGCCGACTCGAAGTTCGACCGGCTCAAGGAGCGGTTCCTGTCACCGACGCTGCTGCCGGCCATCGAACGGTTCGCCCATGACAAGACCCGCGCCGAGTTGCAGGCCCAGGGCCAGCGCCACGGGGTCCCGACTGCCGCGGTCTTGACCGTGGCCGAGGCGCTGCACACCGAGCAGGTGGCCGAACGCGGATTCGTGCGCGAGGTGGAAATCGCACCCGGGCAACGCATCCCGGCCCCGGCCGGGGTGTGTGAGATCGACGGCCACCGCGCCAGCACCCTGGTCGCCGCGCAGCCGTTCCCGGCGCGGTTGACGGCGGCGCCGCTGCTGGCCGCGCGTGCCCGCCGCAACGAGGGCCTGCCGCTGGAGGGATTACGGGTTCTGGATCTGGGCGTGATCGTGGTCGGCAGTGACACCGGACGGCTGTTCGGCGATCTGGGCGCCGACGTGGTCAAGATCGAGAACTCCGCCTTCCCGGACGGCTTGCGCGGCAATCTGACCACCGTGTCGCAGACCTATGCCGCCGGCCATCGCAACAAGCGCTCCATCGGTATCGATCTGCGGACCTCCGAGGGCCGGGAACTGGCGCACCGCATGGTGGCCGGTGCCGATGTGATGCTGACCAACTTCAAACCCGGTGTCGCCGAGACACTGGGCATGGACTTCGCGACGCTGCGGACCGTGAATCCGCAGGTGGTGGTGATCGACAGTTCGGCCTTCGGCCCCACCGGCCCGTGGGCGAAGCGGCTCGGCTACGGACCGCTGGTACGCGCGGCCGCCGGCTTCACCGACCGGTGGACGTATCCGGGCGAACCGGACACGTTCTGCGACACCGTCACGGTGTATCCCGATCACGTGTCGGCCCGGATCGGCGCCCTGGCGGCGCTGGCCCTGCTGCTGCGCCGGGAACGTACCGGCGCCGGCGGTTCGGCCAGCATCGCCCAGTCCGAGGTGATGCTCAGCCACCTCGCCGGTGAGATAGCCGCGGACGTTCTGGGTCAGCGTCCGGCGCGCGATGCGCCGTGGGGTGTCTTCCCCGCGGCCGGCGCCGACGCCTGGGTGGTCGTGACGGTCCGCGGTGACACCGACTGGCAGGCGTTGTGCACCGTGCTGGGCCGAACCGATCTGGCCGCCGATGCGGCCCTGGCGTGCCAGTCGGGTCGCGACAGCGCACGGGCACGCATCGACGAGGCCGTCGGCGAGTGGACCGCCCAGCACGCGCCCGAGGAGGCGATGGCGCTGCTGCAGCAGGCCGGGGTGCCGGCGGGGGCCGTGCTGCGGGCCGCGCAACTGCCGGACTGGGCCTATTACGCGCAGCGCCGCGCATTCCGGGAGGAACTGCACCCGCTGTGGACGACACCGTTCGTGATGGAGAACGTGCAGGTGCACTCCGACCGGATCGCCGACCCACCGCTGCGGCAGGCGCCGCTGCTGGGTGAACAGACCCGCGAGGTGGCGGCCGAACTGTTGGGCCTCGGTGACGCGCAGATCACCGACCTGCTGGCGCGCGGGGTGCTGGAGTCGATGCAACCGGGCACACCCGGCGTCTAGGATCACCAGAATCCATCAGCCGTCTCGGAGTGTCCGCATGCACGTCGACTTCACCCGACTCCGCTATTTCGTGGCGGTCGCCGAGGAGTTGCACTTCAAACGGGCCGCCGATCGGCTGATGATCACGCCTCCCCCGCTGAGCAAGCAGATCAAGCTGCTGGAGAAGGAACTCGGTGGGCCGCTGTTCGAACGCGATTATCACCGTGTGCAACTCACCGCGCTGGGCACCGAGCTGCTCGAACCGGCGCGCGAGATCCTGCGCAAGGTGGCGGAACTGAAGACGACCGCGGATCGGATCACCAAGGCGGACATCCCAGTTCGGATCGGCGCGACGGCATACGCCCCGTCGGACTTCCTGGCCCGGTTGGAGACCGCGGTGGCCGATCTGCCGGTGCCGACCGAGTTCAGCCTGCCGGGATCGGCGGCCGAGGTCACCGCGAAACTCGTCTCCGGGCATCTGGACATCGGGCTGATCCATCTGCCCTCCTCGGACAAACGGTTGCAGCACCGGGTGGTGGCGAGCTATCCGGGCGCGATCGCGGTGCGTTTCGACGACCCACTGGCCGCCGCCGACACCGTGACCATCGAGCAGTTGCGCGACCGCGACGTCGTCATCGACTTCGCCCGGCCGAATCCGGTGGTGCTGGCCGGGCTGGCGCGCGGCCTGGCGGCGCGCGGCGTCACCCGGATCGTGCGCACCACCAACGATCTCGGCGGTGAACTGGAGATGGCCACCCAGGTGTTCAACCGCCACCTGGTCGCACTGGTGACCTACGCCCCCGCCTCGGCGATCGGGCGCATCTTCTCACCACCGGAGTTCAAACTCATCCCGATTGATGAAACCACCTGGGCACCAGCGAAAATCGCCCTGGCGTGGGTCACCGAACGCACCGACGGCCCGCCGGACATCCACAACCTGGTGCAGCAGGTGGCCGACCATGTCCAGCACTGACCGGTGCCCGTGCGGTTCCGGCCGGTCCTACCCGGACTGTTGTCGACCGTGCCACGACGGCAGCACACCCGCGCCGACCGCCGTGGCCCTGATGCGCTCGCGCTACAGCGCTTTCGCCCTGGGCCTGCCCGACTATCTACTGCTGTCATGGCATCCCGGCACACGGCCGCGACGGCTCGACCTCGACGACACGATGACCTGGCGTCGGCTGCAGATCGTGGACACCGAGGCGGGCGGCATCGACGATGACAGCGGCATCGTCGAGTTCCGGGCGCAATACGAGCAGCACGGCCGGCGCCACATCCTGCACGAACGCAGCCGCTTCAACCGTGCCCGCGACGGTGCCTGGCAGTACGTGGACGGCGATGTCAGCGACGGCGGTCTCTAGACTGAGGTGATGCGCCTGAAGCTGACTGCCGCCCTGATGGCGGTCGCCGCCCTCACCGCACCCGTCGCCCAGGCCGAACCCGCCGATCAGACCGCCCGGCCGCTGACCGCGTTCGACGTGGCCGATCCCACCATCGGCAACCTGGCTCCCGCGCTACTGACCGCCGTGCAGAACGCGACGACGGCGGCGGCCGCCGAGGGCGTGACCGTCACCATCACCTCGGGCTGGCGCACCCCGGAGTTCCAGCGCCAACTGCTCGAGGATGCGATCCTGACCTACGGCAGCTTCGAGGCCGCCCGGCAGTACGTCCAATTGCCCGAGCATTCCCGTCATGTCGTCGGCGAGGCCGTCGACATCGGCGGGCCCGGCGCCGATCAGTGGATGATCGCCAACGGGCCGCGGTTCGGGCTGTGCCAGATATATGCCAACGAGACCTGGCATTTCGAGTTGGCCACCGACGCGCACGGCGTCTGCCCGCCGTTGCTGCCCAATGCCGCGGGATGAACGGGGTTGCGCCGCAACGCGATCGATAGGTCGACTGTTCATCGACCGCTCACCGTCGCGACCCCGGGCACTCATCATCCGTTTCGACTCCTCGGTACAGCACGCTGCGATCGACGGTTAGGCTGATACCCCGTGCGCGCCGTGCTGATCGTCAACCCGAACGCGACATCGACGACCCCGGCCGGGCGTGACCTGCTGGCGCATGCGCTGGAGAGTCGGGTCGATCTGACCGTGCTGCACACCGACCACCGCGGTCATGCCATCGAGATCGGCGCCCAGGCGGCGCGCGACGGAACCGACGTGCTGATCGTGCACGGCGGTGACGGCACGGTGAACGAAGTGGTCAACGGCGTGCTGTCCGAACAGTCGCACACGCCGGCCGTCGGGGTGGTCCCCGGCGGTTCGGCCAATGTGTTCGCGCGGTCGCTGGGCATCAGCCCCGATCCGGTGGTGGCCACCAATCAGCTGGTCGACGTGCTGGGCGCGCACGCCCGCGGCCGGCCATGGCGGCGCATCGGCCTGATGAACTGTGGTGAACGCTGGGGCGTGTTCACCGCGGGCATGGGTGTCGATGGTGATGTGGTGGCCGCGGTGGAGGAACAGCGGGCCCGGGGCCGCAAGGTCACAGCGTCGCGCTACATCCGGGTCGCGATCCGCGAGATGCTGTCCAGCGCGCGCAAGGATCCGCAGCTCACCGTGGAACTGCCGGACCGCGATCCGGTCCGGGCCGTGCATTTCGCGTTCGTCTCGAACTCCAGCCCGTGGACCTACGCCAACACCCGACCGGTGTGGACAAATCCGAGTACGACCTTCGACACCGGTCTGGGCGTGTTCGCCATCACGAGCATGAACGTCTGGCGCAATCTCGGCCTGGTGCGCCGGATGCTGTCGGCCAAGCCCGATATCGCGGCCCGGCATTTGATCCGCGAGGACGACCTGCCATGGCTGCGGGTGACCAGCGACGCACCGGTTGCCTGTCAGATCGACGGCGATTACATCGGCTTGCGTGATGCGATGACGTTCACCTCGGTTCCCGACGCCATCGGCGTCGTCGCACCGGGGTGATGAAGCCCTCACAGCGGCCTGACCTGCGAATTCGCTGTGAGAGCCAGAAAATTAGAGCGCAAGTGGATCTGAGTGTAGTACAAACGGGTGAGCGGTCCGGTAACCCGGTAGCGCAGTGACATTGCCCACGTGTTAACGCACTTCTATTGACATCTGTTCAGCCTGTGAAACCATCGGATGCAACAGTGCAGAAACATTTCATGTGCACGCGTTAACAGCCGAAGAAAAAGCTAGTGCGTTTTTGTGGCGCACACGGCAGAAACCTGACTAGGAGTTGGAAGCTATGGATTGGCGTCACAAGGCGGTCTGTCGCGATGAGGATCCGGAACTGTTCTTCCCCGTGGGGAACAGCGGCCCGGCTCTCGCGCAGATCGCTGATGCGAAGCTCGTCTGCAACCGTTGCCCGGTGACCACCGAGTGCCTGAGCTGGGCGCTGGAGTCCGGCCAGGACGCCGGCGTGTGGGGCGGCATGAGCGAGGACGAGCGTCGCGCGCTCAAGCGCCGCAACGCGCGGACGAAGGCCCGCAGCAGCGTCTAGCCGATCTCGACCCTGACGACTGCGGCCCCGACGATCACGTCGGGGCCGCAGTCGTTTGTCGTGAGAGGCTGTGCGGCTCATCACATTTCGGTCACATGGGACCGTCTAGATGGGCATCCGGCGATGACGGCCGATGGGCACTCGCAGCACCACATCGGTTCCGCCGGTGGCCACATCGTGCATGCCGAGTGAGCCGTCGAGTTCGGCGGACACCAGCGTGCGCACGATCTGCAGACCGAGGCGGTCGGACTTCTCCAGACTGAAGCCCTCCGGGAGTCCGCGGCCGTCGTCGTGCACCACCACATCCAGCCAGCGCGCCGAACGCTCGGCCCGGATGGTCACCGATCCTTTCGAGGCGTCGCCGTCGAAGGCATGTTCCAGCGCGTTCTGCACCAGCTCGGTGATCACCATGATCAGCGCCGTGGCGCGGTCGGCGTCCAGCACCCCGAGATCGCCCTCGCGGGTGATCCGGATCGGGGTGTCCACCGAGGCGACGTCGTTCATGATGGGGACGATCCGGTCGACGACCTCGTCGAGGTTGACCTCCTCGTCGACCGACATCGACAGCGCATCGTGCACCAAGGCGATCGAGGACACCCGGCGCACGGACTCGATGAGCGCCTCGCGGCCCTCCGCGTTGTTGGTGCGGCGGGCCTGCAGCCGCAACAGTGCGGCGACCGTCTGCAGGTTGTTCTTCACCCGATGGTGGATCTCGCGGATGGTGGCGTCCTTCGACAGCAGCGCGCGGTCGCGCCGCTTGATCTCGGTGACATCGCGGATCAGCACGGCCGCCCCGGTCGGCTCGCCGCCGGTGAGCAGCGGGATGGTGCGCAGCAGCACCGCGGCGCCGCCCGCGTCGAGCTCCATCCGGGTGCTGGCCCCACCGGCCACCGAGATGCGCAGATGGTTGGCCAGCTCCTGGGCCTCGAACGGATCCGACATCAGCGGACGGGTGACACCGATGAGGTTCTGGCCCTGCAGTTCGGCGTTCAGACCCATCCGGTGATAGGCCGACAGGGCGTTGGGGCTGGCGAAAGTGACATCACCGTTGACGTCGAGCCGGATGAAACCGTCGCCGACCCGAGGGCTGGACCGGGTCATCGCGGCATCGCCCAGATTGGGGAAGGTGCCCTCCGCCAGCATGCGCAGCAGATCGCGGGCGCATTCGATATAGGCCCGCTCCAGCGGGCTGGACTTGCGCCGGTCGGCCAGTGCGGTCTGATGGGTGAGCACCGCGACCACCTTGTCGGTGTGGCGCACCGGCACGGCCTCGACGTTGAGCCACAGCCCGTCCAGGGTTCCGAGCGGACCCGCATCGCTTTCCCGCCCGATCGCCCCCGACTCGAACGCCGCGCCGACGACCGGCATCTCCGCGGCGTTGGACAAGGTTCCCACCGCGTCGGCCAGCAGCACCGTCGGCGCGGTGTTGGGCCGCACCTGGGCCACACACACCAGCACCTCGTCATCGCGGCGCACCCACATCAGGTAGTCGGCGAACGACAGGTCGGCGAGCAGTTGCCACTCGCCCACGACCGCGTGCAGATGGTCGACGGCGTTGCCGGGCAGCACGGTGTGCTCGGCAAGCAGGTCGCCGAGGGTCGACATGAGCCCGGGCCGAGCGGCTAGCTGATGACGGCGATGAGGTCACCGGCCTGGATGACGTCGCCCACCGCGACGCTGACCTCGGTGACGGTGCCGGCGACCTCGGCCAGCACGGGGATCTCCATCTTCATGGATTCCAGCAGCACGAGGGTGTCGCCCTCACCGATCTGGTCGCCCTTCTTGACCACGACCTCCAGCACGCTGGCCACGATCTCGGCGCGAACATCCTCGGCCATCTTCACCCCACTCACTTGCGCTCCCGGCCGGCTGCGGTCTGCCCACCGGCCTATATCGAACCACAACACCGGCTCGGCCATCGCACACCAGGTGAGGAAAAAGCACCCCCCGCGGCATGAGACACTGGTGGTCAAGTATTCACCAGACTCGGAGGTTCACCATGGCCAAGCGTGGCCGCAAGAAGCGCGACCGCAAGCACTCGAAGGCCAACCACGGCCGTCGCCCCAACGCCTGACGCGCGCTGTACAGACAACGAACCGCCCGAGCTCAGCAGAGCCCGGGCGGTTGTCGTTTGTCCGTCTGTGCGGCCGTCAGCCGCGAATGATGGTGGTTCTGCTGATCTCCAGCCGCAGCCGGGCGCGCAGGCTGTCGGGGGCCTTCTCACCGCTGCACTTGGTGGCGATCAACGTCTTGACCCGCTCCTCGATGCCGTAATGGCGCAGGCAGGTCGGGCATTCCTCGAGGTGCTGGCGCAGCCGGTCGCGCGTCTCGACGGTGCATTCACCGTCCAACAGCGTCCACACCTCGGCGATGACCGCGGCGCACTCGGGGTGCTCGGGGTCGATCGGCCCGACCGGCGGGACCCAGCGCTCGTCGTCACGGGTGTCACTCACGAGGAGACCTCCTCCGGCTCGTCCTGCTGCTGACCTCGTAGGAAGCCTCGGTCGCGGGCCACATCCGCGAGCAGTTCGCGCAATTGTTTCCTGCCACGGTGCAGACGCGACATCACCGTACCGATCGGCGTGTCCATGATCTCGGCGATCTCCTTGTACGGGAAGCCCTCGACGTCGGCGTAGTAGACCGCCATCCGGAACTCGTCGGGCAGCGCCTGCAGCGCGGCCTTGATCTCGGTGTCCGGAAGCGCCTCCAGCGCCTCGACCTCGGCCGAACGCAGACCGGTCGAGGAATGCTCGGCGTTGGACGCCAGCTGCCAGTCGGTGATCTCGTCGGTCGGGTACTCGGCCGGCTGCCGCTGCTTCTTGCGGTAGCTGTTGATGTAGGTGTTGGTCAGGATCCGGTACAACCACGCCTTGAGGTTGGTCCCGGCGCGGAACGAGCGGAAGCCGGCGTAGGCCTTGACCATGGTTTCCTGCAGCAGGTCCTCGGCGTCGGCGGGGTTGCGCGTCATCCGCAGCGCGCCGCCGTAGAGCTGGTCGAGCAGCGGGATGGCGTCGCGCTCGAACCGTGCCGTCAGTTCGGCATCGGTCTCCTCGGCCGGCGCCGGGGCCATCTCGTCGATATCGGTCATTGCGGGAGACACCGTCCCTTCTGTTGCGGCATCACCGAACAGCTCCAGTGTGGACACCGGACGTTCCAGGCAGGCCGTTGGCACCAAAATCCCCTCTCCGACGATCCTAAAGGCAATGACCGACACACCCCGGGTTGGGCTGCGCTGCCAGCAACAACGACGGCCGCGGCCGCCGAAATTCCCGCGCGCCCACGACTAGGCTGACGCGGTGTCACGCGCAGCCACCCCGGCCGTCGCGGCGCTGATCGCCGCCGGCGCCGACCACGAGATCATGCGGTACCAGCACGACCCGCGCGCCGAATCCTTCGGCGAGGAGGCCGTCGCCGAACTGGCCGTCGCGCACGGGTTGGCCGCCGAGCAGATCCTCAAGACGCTGGTGCTGGCCGTGCCCACGGGTCTGGCGGTGGCGGTGCTGCCGGTGCCGTCGAAGCTGTCGTTGAAGGCGGCCGCGGCCGCGCTCGGCGTGCCGAAGGCGACGATGGCCGACCGGGCCGCCGCCGAACGTTCCACCGGTTACGTGCTCGGCGGGATCTCACCGCTGGGGCAACGCAAGGCGCTGCCGACCGTCATCGACTCCTCGGCGCTGCGCTGGGACCGGGTGCTGTGCAGCGCGGGCAAGCGCGGCTGGGACGTGGCGCTGGCGCCGGCCGACCTCGTGCGGCTGACCGCCGCGGTGACCGCGGACATCCTGGCCACCTGACGCGGGGCCATGATGGAGTCATGTCCGACACCGTCAAGCACGTCCCCGAACAGAGCCGCTTCGAGATTTTCGACGGTGGTGAGCTCGCCGGGTTCGCCGCCTACCGTGACCACGAGGCGCAACGCATCTTCCATCACACCGAGATCGGCGAGCAGTTCGGCGGGAAAGGTCTGGCCACCAAGCTGATCGGCGAGGCGCTGAGCCAGACATCCGGCGCCGGGCTGCGCATCGTCCCGGTGTGCGAGTTCGTGCAGAAGTTCCTGGACAAGCACGACGAGTTCGCCGCCGACGTCGACGAGGTGACCCCGGAGGTGCTCGACCTGCTGGGCTGATCGATGCGTGGGACGGACGCCGAGCGACCGTGAAGTGTCCGCATCCCCGGCGTGTCTGCGTGCGGACACGGTCACTCGCGCCGAAAGATAGGGTGGGCGGGTGTCCATCTGGTCAGCGGGTCGGTACGAGGCCGTCGCACAACAAATCTCCCCGATCGCCGTCCGGGTGGTCGAAACGGTCAACCGGCTGCATCCGTTGCCGGGCGCGGCGGTGGTCGACCTGGCCTGCGGCACCGGCACGGCGGCGCTTTCGGCCGCCGCGGCCGGCGCCGAGGTGACCGGTGTGGACCTCACCCCGGAACTGCTGGCGCTGGCCGCCGACAAACCGGGCGGGGATGCGGTGCGCTGGGTGGCCGGAGACGCCGCCGCGACGGGTCTGCCCGACGCCGGCTTCGACGCCGTGGTGTCGAACATGGGCATCATCTTCGTGGAGCCGGCCTCGCTGGTCGCCGAGGTCGCGCGACTGCTGCGCCCGGGCGGTGTCTTCGGCTTCTCCACCTGGGTGCGCGACGCCCACAACCCGTTCTTCGACCCGATCGTGGAGGTGCTCGGCCCGCGGCCGAACGCCGAGTACAGCCCCGATCAGTGGGGCGAGGCCGATGTGATCACCACCCGGCTGGCCGACGACTTCGCCGATATCTTCATCGAGAACGACGCGCACACATGGACTTTCGAGTCGCTCACGGCGGCGGTGCAGTTCGTCACCGAGGAGTCACCGATGCACGTGGATGTCCTGAGCCGCGTCGAGCAGGCCACCAGGACCAAGCTGGTCGATGCCTTCACCGCGGCGCTGTCGGCATGCGCGCGTGCCGATGGTTCGGTGAGCTTCGAGGCGTCCTACGCCGTGGTGGCTGCCCTGCGCCGGGGCGCATAGACCAGCACTGCGCCGGGGCGCATGAATCAGCACTGCGCCGGGGCTGATCAACCCGCCTGGTACAGAATTCCGCGGGCGATGGCCTCCCGCACCTCCGGCAGGGCCGCGGCGGCCAGCGCGTCGGCGTCGACCCCGTGGTGGGCGGCCAGCAATTCGATGAGCGTGCCCAGTGGAACCTCGCCTCGGCACCCGGCCAGCAGTGCGGTGAAGACATCGTCGACGCCGATCACCGCGCCCGGCCCACCGGGTCGGCGCACGGCCGCCCCGATCTGCTGCCACCCCTGCGGCCCGGGCAGCGAATGTTGTTCCAGCAGAACGGGTGCGGTGGACAGGCGGGCGGCCAGCAACGCATCGTCGGCGGTGTCGCGCAGATAGGCGCGGCGCGCGAAGAAGGCTTCGACCTCGACACCGCTGACCAGTTCGTCGGCACCGGTGATCTCTTCGAGGATGTGCTCGGGCGCCTCACCGTCGTCGGGACGACGCAGCGAAACCACGCCCATGCCGATCCCGCGGATGCCTTCGGCGGCGAACCAGTCCAGCCACTGGCCACCGCGGCGGGCCGCGGTCTCCGGGGTTTCGCCGGCGTCGGCCAGCCACAGCGACACGTAACTGACCGGGTCGGCCAGTTCGCGTTGCACCACCCAGGCGTGCAATCCGGTGCCGGCCAGCCACCCGGTCACCCGCTCGCGCCAATCATCACCGCGGACAATCCAGTTGGCCATCACCTGAGCGGTGCCGCCAGGTTCCAGGTGATCGGGCAACTGCTCGATCAGGGTGCGGCACAACTGATCTCCGGCCATCCCGGAATCCCGATAGATGTAGTCGGCATCGCCGGAGCCCACCACGAACGGCGGGTTGGACACGATGAGATCGAACCGCTCGCCGGCCACCGGTTCGAACAGGCTGCCGTGCCGCAGATCCCAGTCCATCCCGTTGAGCCGGGCCGTCACCGCGGCCAGCGTCAGCGCCCGCTTGTTGGTGTCGGTGGCGACGATGGCGTCGCAGTGGGTGTCCAGGTGCAGCGCCTGGATACCGCAGCCGGTGCCCAGGTCCAGCGCCCGACGCACCGGCGTCCGGACCACCGCGCGGGCCAGCGCCATCGAGGCCCCGCCGATACCGAGCACGTGGTCGCGCTGCACCGGGCCGCTGCGCAGCGCGGCATCCTGATCGGAGACCACCAGCAAGTCGCGCTCGCCGTCGCTGTGCGGGCGGATGTCCAGCGCGGCCCGGAAGCGGCCGGGCCCGACCAGATCCAGGACGCCGCCGGCGACCAGTGCGTCGACCGGCACCGACGGGAAGGCCCGCCCGAGACGTTCGCGGGACTCCTCGGCACCGAGCAGGAACAGCCGCACCAGCACCGAGAGCCGGTCATCGGCGGTGACCCGCAGCGCCAGCCACCACACGCCGCGCCCCAGTGCGGCGTTCGCGTCGGGTCCCAGCAGTTCGGCGACGCGGTCGACGGTGTAGCCGGCCGAGACCAGATCGGCGGCCAGCGCGTCGAGCACGACCGGCCCGAGGGTCAAAACAGCCCCGCCTCGTGCTCGACCTCGGCGATGAGCTCCGGGCCGTTGTTGCGGACGCTGTTCACCAGTCGCGACACCTCACGGATCTCGATGCGGTCCAGGTCGCCGTGGCCGCGCAGCAGTCCCTCGTCGATCGGTGCGTCCGGGTCCAGCCAGCGGTCCCAGTCCTCGGCGCTGATGGTCAGTGGCATCCGGTCGTGGACATCGGCGAGCTGGGCGGCCGAGTCGGTGGTGATGATGGTGCAACTGACCAGCGGCGCCGCATCCTTCGGCGCATCCTTCGGACGCCAGGTGGACCACAGACCGGCCATGAACAGCGGCTCACCGTCGGCGGCGTACATGTAGTACGGCGTCTTGGCCGGCTTCTTCGCGCCCTCGGCGGCGCCGGGTTTCCACTCGTACCAGCCGTCCATCGGGACCAGGCAGCGCTTGTTCTTGGCCGACGCGCGGAAGGCCGGTGAGGTGGTCACCGTCTCGGCGCGGGCGTTGATCAGCAGCGGACCCTTCTTCAGGTCGGGTCCGCCGTCCGCACCGGTCTTGGCCCACGGCGGGATCAGTCCCCAGCGCATGGAGCGCAGCCGCCGGACCGACTCGTCGTCGGGTTCGGAGTGCCGTTTGACCACGGTGCTGATGGTGGTGGTCGGGGCGACGTTGTAGTTGGCGGTGGAGTTCGGGTCACCGCCCTGACCCGTCGCCGTGGTCTCGTCGAGAGCCTTGATCTTCTCGGCCAGCAACGCAGGGTCGGTGGTCACCGCAAATCGCCCACACATACCAGGCAGGATAGAGGCCGTGAGCAACTGGCCGGCACCGACGACGACCACACCCATCGACGCCACCGTGGAGGTGCCGGGGTCGAAATCGCTGACCAACCGGGCGCTGGTGCTGGCCGCGCTGGCCACCGCGCAGGGCACGACCACCATCAGCGGGGCGCTGCGCAGCCGCGATACCGACCTGATGATCGGCGCGGTGCGCACCCTGGGTGCCACCGTCGACGGTGCCGGTACCGAGCTGCGCGTCAGCGGCGCCATCGCGCCGGAACGCGGCAGCCGCATCGACTGCGGGTTGGCGGGCACCGTCCTGCGGTTCCTGCCGGCGGTGGCCGCGCTGAGCACCGAGACCGTCACCTTCGACGGCGACGAGCAGGCCCGGGCGCGCCCCATCGCCCCGCTGTTGGAGGCGTTGCGCGGGCTCGGCGTCGGCATCGACGGCACCGGCCTGCCGTTCCAGGTCCGCGGGCAGGGGTCGGTGGCCGGGGGTGAGGTGCACATCGACGCCTCGGCGTCCTCGCAGTTCGTCTCCGGGCTGCTGCTGGCCGGCGCGACATTCGCCGACGGATTGACCGTCGTGCACACCGGGGACTCGGTGCCCTCGGCGCCGCACATCTCGATGACGGTCTCGATGCTGCGCAGCGCGGGTGTCAGCGTCGACGACGGTGCGCCCAACCGGTGGCATGTCGCCCCGGGCCGGGTGGCCGCCCGGCATTGGGACATCGAACCGGACCTGTCCAACGCGGTGCCCTTCCTGGCGGCCGCGGCCGTCAGCGCGGGCACGGTGCGGATCCTGCGCTGGCCCGCGGACAGCATCCAGCCCGCCGGCGACATCCTGGACCTGTTGTCGCGGGTGAACGTGACTGCACAGCATCATGATTCACATCTGGAGGTGCGTGGCGCCGAGGGCTTCGGCGGTATCGATATCGACCTGCACGATATCGGCGAACTGGCCCCCGCGGTGGCCGCGCTGGCGACGCTGGCCGAGCCCGGTTCGGTGTCCACCCTGCGCGGTATCGCGCACCTGCGTGGCCACGAGACCGACCGGCTGGCCGCGCTGCGCACCGAGATCACCAATCTCGGCGGGGAGTGCGTCGAGACCCCCGACGGCCTGCAGATCACCGCGGTCCCGCTGCACGGTGGGGTGTGGCAATCCTATGCCGATCACCGGATGGCGACCGCGGGTGCCATCATCGGGTTGCGGGTGCCGGGCATCGCCGTGCAGGACATCGCGACGACCTCCAAGACACTGCCGGACTTCCCGGGGATGTGGGCCGAGATGCTGGGCGCGCATTGAGATCTCGCGAGTACGACGAGTCCGATGTCCGGGTGCGCCCGGGCAAGGGTTCGCGACCGCGCACCAAGACCCGGCCCGAGCATGCCGATGCCGAGGAGGCGATGGTCGTCACCGTCGACCGTGGCCGCTGGGGATGCGCGCTGGGCGGTGACCCGCAGCGCAATGTCACCGCCATGCGCGCCCGCGAGTTGGGCCGGACCCCGATCGTCGTCGGTGACGAGGTCGACATCGTCGGCGACGTGTCCGGGCGCCCCGACACCCTGGCGCGCATCGTGCGCCGCGCCGAGCGCCGAACGGTGTTGCGCCGCACCGCCGATGACACCGATCCCACCGAACGGGTGGTCGTCGCCAACGCCGATCAGTTGCTGATAGTGGTGGCGCTGGCCGATCCGCCCCCGCGCACCGGATTCGTCGAACGCGCGCTGATCGCGGCCTACACCGGCGGCCTGTCCCCCATCCTGTGCCTGACGAAATCGGATCTGGCCGATGCCGCGCCGTTCGCCGCGCAGTTCGCCGATCTGGACCTCACCGTGCTGACGGCCGGGCGTGACGATCCGCTCGATCAAGTGGCCGCAGTCCTGGACGGCAAGGTGACGGTGCTGCTCGGGCACTCCGGGGTGGGTAAGTCGACGCTGGTGAATCGTGTTGTGCCCGAAGCGGAGCGGGCCACCGGGTCGGTGACCGGTGTCGGGAAGGGCCGGCACACCTCGACCCAGTCGGTGGCGCTGGCGCTGCGTGGGTCGGGCTGGGTGATCGACACCCCCGGCGTCCGGTCATTCGGGCTGGCCCATGTCGAGCCCGATGATGTCGTGCAGGCCTTCTCGGATCTGGCTGCGGCGGTGGATGACTGCCCGCGCGGATGCGGGCACATGGGCCCGCCGGCCGATCCCGAGTGCGCGTTGGACGCCCTGACCGGGCCGGCGGCGACCCGGGTCGCCGCGGCCCGGCGGCTGTTGGTCACCCTCGGCGAAGCGGGCTACTGAGCCGCGACGAGCAGACGCGAAGGGCCCCGAAACCCTGAGGTTTCGGGGCCCTTCACGTCTGCTCGCGGAGTGGAGCTAGGCGGCGACCTTCTGCTTGTCGCGACGCCAGCCGCGCACCGTGGCGATCGCGGTCTTGAGCCCGCGCCGCTTACCGGTGGCCGGATCGGTGACACCGAAGCCGTCGAGATCGTCGAACATCCGCTCGCTGCGGGTCTCCGGCGCATTGTCGCGGGTGTCGGTGAGGAACTTGTCCGGCAGCGACAGCTTGGCGATGGTGCGCCACGCCTTGCCGTACTGCACCAGGAAGGGCCCGGTGGTGTAGGGCAGGTCGTACTTGTCGCACAGCGCCCGCACCTTGATCGAGATGTCGTAGTACCGGTTGCTGGGCAGGTCCGGGAACAGGTGATGCTCGATCTGGTGGCACAGGTTGCCGCTCATGAAGCGCAGCACCGGGCCGTTGTCGAAGTTGGCGCTGCCCAGCATCTGCCGCAAGTACCACTGGCCACGGCTCTCACCGACCATGTCGGTCTTGGTGAACTTCTCCGCACCGTCGGGGAAATGTCCGCAGAAGATCACGGCATTGGCCCACACGTTGCGGATGATGTTGGCCAGGAAGTTGGCCCGCGCGGTGGACTTGTAGGTGGCACCCGGCGACAGCGAGGTCAGTGCCGGCCACATCACGTAGTCCTTGGCGATCTGGTGCCCGGCCTTGACGCCGAACTCCTTCATCCGCACGATCGTCGCGTCGCGGTCGTCGCGCCCCTTGAAGATCTTGCCGATCTCCAGGTGCTGAAGGCCGACACCCCATTCGAAGAGCGTCATCAGCGCTGTGTTGAACAGCAGGTTGAAGACGTTCATCGGCTTCCACTTCGCATCACGGGTGACGCGGATCAGGCCGTAGCCCACATCGTCGTCCATGCCCAGGATGTTGGTGTACTTGTGATGCATGAAGTTGTGGGTGAACCGCCAGTGCTTGGATGCGCCGCCCATGTCCCACTCCCACGTCGAGGAGTGAATCTCGGGATCGTTCATCCAGTCCCATTGGCCGTGCATGACGTTGTGGCCGATCTCCATGTTTTCGATGATCTTGGCCACGCCCAGGGTGGAGGCTCCCGCCCACCAGAAGGCACGCTTGGAGCTACCCGCGAGCAGTGCCCGGCCGGTGAGTTCCAACGTGCGCTGGAAGGCGATCGTCCGTCGGATATAGCGCGCGTCGTTCGCGCCCCGCGAGTCCTCGATGTCCTGTCGGATCGCGTCGAGCTCTGCGCCGAGGGTTTCGATGTCCGCCGCGGTCAGATGTGCAAATTCCGGTACGTCGGTAACAGCCATATTCGTTCGGTCCTCCTTCCGTTCACTACGATACCGTAACCTACGGCACCGTAGGTTACTTGTCAGTAAAAGTTATGCGTCCAGAACGCAGTCGCCAGACGCTGCGGAAACGCAGGTCTGCACGCGCGATCCGGGCTCGTGTTCCACGCCGGTGCGCAGGTCGCGGACGTGACCTTGAACCAGGCCGACGACACAGGACTGGCAGATGCCCATCCGGCAGCCGAACGGCATCTGGATACCCGCACCTTCGCCCGCTTCCATCAACGATGTCGCGGCGTCGGCGCTCACCGTCTTGCCACTGCGCTCGAAGGTGACCGTGCCACCGGTGCCGTGCGGTGCCGCGCGGGTGACTGCGAAGCGCTCCAGGTGCAGCTGCTCGGGCAGTCCGGCGCCGGCCCACAACCGCTCGGCATCGTTGAGCATCGCCTCGGGGCCGCAGGCCCAGGTCTGCCGATCCCGCCAGTCCGGCACGACCTCGTCAAGACGGTTCAGATCCAGCCGGCCCTGCGTGCGCGTCGTGCGCAGGTGCATCCGGTACCCCGGATGCGTCGCGTGCAGCTCCTTCAACTCGGCGGCGAACATGACGTCGGCCTCGGTCGGCGCGGAGTGCACATGCACGATGTCGGTGATCTGATCGTGGCGGACCAGCGTGCGCAGCATCGACATGACCGGGGTGATCCCCGACCCCGCGGTGAGGAACAGCACCGAGGCCGGCGCCGGGTCGGGCATCACGAAGTTGCCCTGCGGCGCGGCCAGCCGAACGATCGCGCCCGCTGCCACCCCGCCGACAAGGTGGGTCGACAGGAATCCCTCGGGCATCGCCTTCACGGTGATCGTAATGGTGCGCGCGCCGCGCCTGTTTTGACCGCTGCGCACCGGCGCGGAGGTCAGCGAGTACGAACGCCACCGCCACCGACCGTCGACCAGCAGGCCGATACCGATGTACTGGCCCGGCTCATAGTCGAAATGGAAACCCCACCCGGGCTTGATGACCAGCGTCGCCGAATCGACCGTCTCGCGCCGGACCTCCACGACGCGGCCGCGCAACTCGCGGGCCGACCACAGCGGGTTGGCCAGCTTCAGATAGTCGTCGGGCAGCAGCGGGGTGGTGATGCGACCGGCGATGGTGCGCAGCGCATGCCAGCCGGGGTGGCGATCGGCGCCGGCGATGGAGGGGCGCACCGTCTCGGCGACTTTGGCCGAGACCTTGATTTCATTCTTGGCCACGCAACCTACGGTACCGTAAGTTACGGTCCCGTACAGACCTTTCCCGTCCCGCTGCAGCGATCTACGTCACAACAGTTCGAGCAGGAACGGCAACTCCTGCGGCGCGTACCACGCCAGGTCGTGATCCTGCGCGTCACCCACCGCCAGCTCGGCATCCTCGTCGCCCAGATCGGCCTCGTCGATGACGTCGACCGCCCGGCGCACCGCCGATTCGGCGGCGGCGTTGTCCACATACGCTGCGATGACGTCCTCGATCGGCACCGGACCCGCCAACCGGACCACCGCGTCGTCGAGGTCCGGGCGGGCCGCGGCGCCCTCGACATCAGCCACGAGCACGGCACGGCGCGGCGGTAATGCACTGCCGGCCTGAGCCGACAGCAACCGCAACGACGCCAGTGCCGCGTCCCCCAGAGCAACCTCGGCGAGCTCGTCCTCGTCGCCCTCGGCGTAGGCCTCCCGCAGTGCCGGGGTCACCGCGAACGCGGTCCCGCTGCGGGCATGGAGCAACCGATCGGCGACGAGCTGCTGCAACATCTCCAGCGTCGCCGGTATGTAGACACGCACCAGGCGAGATTAGCGCCCGGGCTCGGCCTGCTGCTCGTCCGTCTTGCCGGCGTCGGGGTCCTTCTCCACGGACAGCACGAAATCGTCACCGTGTTTGGTCACCCCGGCGATCACCGCCGAGTGCACGGCCTCGACCGCGTACTCGCGCCGCACCATCAGCGGATCCTGACGCAGGTCCTTGACCAGCGCGACGGCCAACCCGACCATCACCAGCACGAACGGCAACGCCGCGATGATGGTGATCGACTGCAGGCCGTTCAGCGCGTCCGAACCGCCGACAAGCAGCATCACCGCCGCGACGGCACCGGTGGCCACGCCCCAGAAGATGACGGTCTTGCGGCTCGGTTCGATGGTGCCGCGCTCGGACAGCGACCCCATCACGATCGATGCAGCGTCGGCCCCGGACACGAAGAAGATGGCCACCAGCACCATCACCACGATGCTGGCGACGGTCGCGATCGGGTACTCGCCGAGCAGCCCGAACAGCTGCGCCTCCGAGGAACCCTCACCGGCCAGATCGGCTCCGCCGCGCTGGGCATCGATCGCGGCACCGCCGAAGATGCAGAACCAGACCAGCGACACCAGGCTGGGCACCAGCAGCACACCCGTGACGAACTGGCGGATGGTGCGCCCGCGCGAGATCCGCGCGATGAACATCCCGACGAACGGGGTCCACGAGATCCACCACGCCCAGTAGAAGACCGTCCACGATCCCAACCAGGCGTCGGTCGCGGCACCCTCGGCGCCGGTGCGGGCCGCCATCATGGCCAGGTCCTGGAAATAGCTGCCGATCGACGTCGGAATGAGGTTCAGGATGAAGATGGTGGGCCCGACGATGAAGACGAACAACGCCAGCACCAGCGCCAGCACCATGTTGATATTGGACAGCCACTGGATTCCGCGGGCAACACCCGATACCGCGGACAGCACGAAGGCGCATGTCAGGACGGCGATGATGCCGATCAAGATGGCATTGCCGGTCTCACCGATGCCGGCGACGATCTGCAGGCCGCTGCGGATCTGCAACGCTCCCAGACCGAGCGAGGCCGCGGACCCGAACAGGGTCGCGAAGATGGCCAGCATGTCGATGACCTTGCCCAGACCACCGTTGGCGCGGTCCCCGATGAGCGGTTCGAAGGCGGCGCTGATCAGCTGGAAACGGCCCTTGCGGTACACGCCGTAGGCGATCGCCAGACCGACCACGGCATAGATCGCCCACGGATGCAGGGTCCAGTGGAACAGCGTGGTGGCCATCGCGTTCTGCACGGACTCCGGGTTGCCCTCCGGGCCGGTCAGCGGTGGCGGGGTCACCAGGTGCGACAGCGGTTCGGCGACGCCGAAGAACATCAGGCCGATGCCCATCCCGGCGCTGAACATCATGGCCACCCAGGACACGGTGCGGAATTCGGGTTCCTCGTCGTCGCGGCCGAGCGGGATGTTGCCGAAGCGCCCCAGCGCGATCCACAACACGAAGATGACGAAGCCCGAGGCGGTCAGCGTGAACAGCCACCCGGCGTTGGTCAGGACCCAGCCCAGCGCGTCACCGGACGCGGTAGCCAAACCTGCAGTGTCGACGAATCCCCAGATCAGGAAGGCGACGGCGATCACGGCGGTGACGCCGAAAACCAGCCGATCAACGTGTCGTCGGTGGGTGAGTGCATCCTCGTCGATCGGCACGTCGAGGACGGGGTGCGGTATTACGTCGAGCTTGTCGAGTTTCGTATGGTCTTTTTCGGTATCTGGCATGGTTGATCCATCAGACCCCGCTCAGGGCAATCTCGTCAACTCGCCTAGCGACCCGCGTCGAGCAATTCTTCCAGCGATTCGCGCAGCAGCACCGGCAACACCTCGACATCGCTCATGGCCTCGCGATCGGCGTTGATACCGAAGTAGATCATGCCGTTGTACGAGGTCACAGCAATGGCCAGGACCTGATTGGGCAGCAGCGGCGGCACCGCGTAGGTCTCCAACAGTTTGGCCCCGGCGAGGTACATCTGCTTCTGCGCACCGGGCACATTGGTGATCAGCAAATTGAACTGTCGGGCCGAGAAACTGGTCGCCACCCGGATACCCATGGCGTGCAGGGTGGGTGGGGCGAATCCCGACAGCGTCACGATGGTGCGCGCGTCGACCAGGCTGGCGGCGGTGGAATGCGACTCGTTGGCGTGCGCGATCTGCGACAGCCGCACCACCGCGTTGCCCTCCCCCACCGGCAGGTCGACCAGGAACGGTGACACCTCGCTGATGGCCTGACCCGGCCCCGCCGAGTCGATCTCGGCATCCGGATACACCGAATTGGGTGCCATGGCGCGCACCGTCGACGTCGAGGTCACCGGCTCGCCGCGGGACAACAACCAGTTGCGCAGGGCGCCGGCCACCACCGCCAAGACCACATCGTTGACATCGCAGTCGTAGCGCGATCGCAGCGCGCGGTAGTCCTCCAGCTTGTGTCCGGCCACGGCGAGCCGGCGGTTGCGCGAGACGGTGGTGTTCAGCGGACTGCTCGGCGCGGTGCCGCGGGCCACCGTGCGGACCACGTCGGCGACGCGGCGGCCCACGTCGACCAACGCGCCGGCGTTGGTGATCATCTCCTGCACCGAGGACCGCAGCGCCGCGGCCTGCGCCGTGGGGCGGGTGATCCACTCCCCGATGGCGCCGGCCAACAGCCGTTCGGCGCTGGGTTCGCGCGCCGGGATCCAGATGTCCTCCCCGAACTCGGGGGCCTTCTGCGCGCGGTCGGCGATGACGTGGCCGATCTCCAGTGCCGACATCCCGTTGACCAGCGCCTGATGGGACTTGGTGTAGATGGCGATGCGGTTTCCGGCCAGCCCCTCGATGATGTACATCTCCCACAACGGGCGCGACTTGTCCATCGGCCGCGACCCGATCCGGGCGATCAGTTCGTGCAGCTGGGAATCGCTGCCCGGTGACGGCAACGCCGAGCGCCGCACGTGGTAGGTGATGTCGAAATCGTCGTCGTCGATCCACACCGGGCGGGCCAGCCCGAACGGCACCTCGCGCACCTTCTGCCGGTAGCGCGGGATCTGCGGGAGCCGACGCTCGACGGTGCCCAGCACCGCTTCGTAGCTCAGTCCGCCGCGCGGCTTGCGCACGATCGACAATGATCCGACGTACATCGGCGTCGCACTGTTCTCCAGGTGGTAGAACGCCGCGTCCGATGCCGACAACCTGGTCACCATCGCGACGCCGTCCCCCTCACCCTCGCCGCACCGCTGTTGTCACCGCCACCGTAGCGGCCGATTGTGGGACCCGCATCACCGGTGCTTGCGCGCCCGTCAAAGCCGGCGGCGACAACAGGTGCGCCGGGGCCCGTCGCGCACGTGCCATCATCAATATGCCTGTGCCTCTCCAGCAGCCGCCGTATCCGACCCTGCCCGCTGGAGTGCCCGTGAAATCCGCACCGCACCGCCGATCGCACCCGGTGTTCACCACCCCGATCATCGACTGCGAGCCGCCGCCTTCGGCGACCGCGCACCACCGGCCGCCACCGTCGCCCGCACCGCGCAGGCGCACCCCGCGCCGGCTCAGTACGCCGACCGTCGCCGGTGAGGTGCCGGCTCCCACGGCCGCCGCGGTGTTCGCCGATGCGGCGTTACGCCGGGTGCTGGAAGTGATCGACCGACGCCGGCCGGCCACCCAGTTGCGCGGGTTGCTGGCGCCGTCGCTGATCGACACGACGCAATCGCTGGCGCGGGCGCAGCACGTTGGCGGTGCCGCGGTGCTGCGCCGAATCCGGTTGCGCAGCATCGCAACCGAGGATGAGCAGCCGATCAGCGCCGCCGAGGTGTTCGCCACCTACACCCGCGGTCCGCGGGTGCGGGCCATCGCCGGCCGCGTCGAGATCGTGGCCGGACGATGGCAGATGGTGGCGCTACAGATCGGTTGAGTCGCCTCAGCGCTTCTTGCCGCGGCGCGCCGCCTCGCGGCGCTCCTTGCGGGTGCCACCGCCGGCCGGCTGTGCCGGGCCGCCGCTTGAGCGCTTCACCTCGGCCGAGCCGTCCTCGGCGGGGCCGGTGTAGGTCAGCGGCGGCGCCTTGCCGTCGTTGATGCCCTTGGCCTGCACGCCTGCCGGACGTTCCTTGGTGGCGACCTGGCCCTGGCCCTGCGCCTTCTCGGCGGCGGCCGCCGCGAAGTCGGCCAGTCCCTGCGACATCGGGGCGACGGTCGGTGCGGCCGGCGCCGGCGCGGCCTCGACCGCGACGTTGAACAGGAAGCCCACCGACTCCTCTTTGAGGCCGTCGAGCATCGCGACGAACATGTCGTAACCCTCGCGCTGGTACTCGACCAGCGGGTCGCGCTGCGCCATCGCACGCAGGCCGATGCCCTCCTTGAGGTAGTCCATCTCATAGAGGTGCTCGCGCCACTTGCGGTCGATCACGTTGAGCAGCACGTTGCGCTCGAGCTGACGCATCGCACCCTCACCGCCGATGGCGTCGATCTGGGCCTCGCGCTCGGCGTAGGCCCGCTCGGCATCCTTGATCAGCGCGTCGAGCAACTCCTCGCGGGTCAGCTCGCCCGGCTCGCCGACGGCGTCGGAGTCGATCAAATCGCGGTGGTCGATGCTCACCGGGAACAGCGTCTTGAGCGCCTCCCACAGCTTCTCCAGATCCCAGTCCTCGGAGTAGCCCTCGGCCGTGGCGCCGTCCACGTAGGCGGTGATGACATCGACCATCATGTCGTGGGCCTGCTGCTGCAGATTCTCACCCTCGAGGATCATCCGGCGCTCGTCGTAGATGACGGTGCGCTGGCGGTTCATCACCTCGTCGTACTTCAGGACGTTCTTGCGGACCTCGAAGTTCTGCTGCTCGACCTGGGTCTGGGCGCTCTTGATGGCCCGGGTGACCATCTTGGCCTCGATCGGCACGTCCTCGGGCAGGTTGAGCCGGGTCAGCAGCGTCTCCAGGGTGGCGCCGTTGAAGCGCCGCATGAGCTCGTCACCCAGCGACAGATAGAAGCGGGACTCGCCGGGGTCACCCTGACGGCCGGAGCGGCCGCGCAGCTGGTTGTCGATACGGCGCGACTCGTGCCGCTCGGTGCCCAGCACGTACAGCCCACCGGCGGCGCGCACCTGGTCGGCCTCGTCCTTGGCCTCTTCCTTGATCTTGCTGACGGTGGATTCCCAGGCCGCCTCGTACTCCTCGGGCGTCGTCACCGGGTCCAGGCCCTGCTCCTTGAGCCGCTTGTCGGCCAGGAACTCGACGTTGCCGCCGAGCACGATGTCGGTACCGCGGCCGGCCATGTTGGTGGCGACGGTGATGGCGCCGCGGCGCCCGGCCTCGGCGATGATGTTCGCCTCTTGCTCGTGGTACTTGGCGTTGAGGACGTTGTGCGGCACCTTGCGCTTGGTGAACTGCCGCGACAGGTACTCCGAGCGCTCCACCGAGGTGGTGCCGATCAGGACCGGCTGGCCCTTCTCATAGCGCTCCACGACATCGTCGACGACGGCGATGTACTTGGCTTCCTCGGTCTTGTAGATCAGGTCGGACTGGTCCTCGCGGATCATCGGCCGGTTGGTCGGGATGGACACCACACCCAGCTTGTAGATCTCGTGCAGCTCGGAGGCCTCGGTCTGGGCGGTACCGGTCATCCCGGACAGCTTCTTGTAGAGGCGGAAGTAGTTCTGCAGCGTGATGGTGGCCAGCGTCTGGTTCTCGGCCTTGATCTCGACGCGCTCCTTGGCCTCGATGGCCTGGTGCATGCCCTCGTTGTAGCGGCGGCCCACCAGCACGCGGCCGGTGAACTCGTCGACGATGATGACCTCGCCGTTGCGGACGATGTAGTCCTTGTCGCGGGTGAACAGCTCCTTGGCCTTCAACGCGTTGTTGAGGTGGCTGATCAGCGGCGAGTTGGCGGACTCGTAGAGGTTCTCGATGCCGAGCTGATCCTCGACGAACTCGACCCCGAGCTCATGCACACCGATGGTGCGCTTGCGCAGGTCGACCTCATAATGGACGTCTTTCTCCATCAGCGGGGCCAGCCGGGCGAACTCGGCGTACCAGTTGGAGGCGCCGTCGGCCGGGCCGGAGATGATCAGCGGGGTCCGGGCCTCGTCGATCAGGATCGAGTCGACCTCGTCGACGATGGCGAAGTGGTGGCCGCGCTGCACCATCTCCTGCACGGAGTGGGCCATGTTGTCGCGCAGGTAGTCGAAGCCGAACTCGTTGTTGGTGCCGTAGGTGATGTCGGCGCCGTAGGCGCGGCGCCGCTCGTCCGGGGTCAGGCCGGACAGGATGACGCCGACCTCCAGGCCCAGGAACCGGTGGATACGGCCCATCTGCTCGCTGTCGCGTTTGGCCAGGTAGTCGTTGACCGTGACGATGTGGGTGCCCTTGCCGGTCAGCGCGTTGAGGTAGGCGGGCAGCACGCCGGTCAGCGTCTTGCCCTCACCGGTCTTCATCTCCGCGACGTTGCCGAAGTGCAGGGCCGCGCCACCCATGAGCTGGACTCCGAACGGCTTCTGGCCGAGCACCCGCCAGGCGGCCTCGCGGGCGACGGCGAACGCCTCGGGCAGCAGGTCGTCGACGTCCTCGCCACCGGCGATGCGCTTGCGGAACTCGTCGGTCTTGGCGCGCAGTTCGGCGTCGGAGAGTTTCTCGACGTCCTCGGACAGGGTGTCCACATAGTCGGCCACCTTCTTGAGGCGTTTGACCATGCGGCCTTCACCGAGCCGGAGCAACTTATCGAGCACGCTATATCCCCTGTGGGTTGACGAATCTGGACAGCCAGTAGACGCATTCCATCGTAGGCGACTGCCCAGGATGGCCCTCTCGAAGCGTCCGCGCCCGTGTCTGTGAATGCGACGAGCCCCCGGCCAGGGGCGCCGGGGGCTCGTGCGGGACGGCTGGTCAGGACAGCCGGATGAGTCCGTAGTCGTAGGCGTGACGGCGGTAGACCACCGTGGGCCGGTCCGACTCCTTGTCGTGGAAGAGGAAGAAATCGTGTCCGACGAGTTCCATCTCGTAGAGCGCGTCATCGACGGTCATCGGCGTGGCCGTGTGCTCCTTGGTGCGCACGATGCGGCCGGGCTCGTGGAAATCGGCGGGGTCGGTCGAGAACGGGTCCGGTGCCGTCGGCGCGTCTTCGGGCGGCAGTACCGCGGTGGCTTCGTGCAGTGACAGCGGCGTCTTGTCGCCGTAGTGGATCTTGCGCCGGTCCTTGGTGCGGCGCAGGCGTGCCTCGAGTTTGCTTGCCGCCGATTCCAGGGCGGCGTAGAAGCTGTCGGCGCACGCCTCGCCCCGGACGACCGGTCCCCGGCCGCGGGCGGTGATCTCGACGTGCTGACAGTTCTTTCGTTGACGACGGTTGCGTTCGTGGTCGAGCTCGACATCGAACAGGTAGATGGTCTTGTCGAAACGCTCGAGCCGGGCCAGCTTCTCGGCAACGTAGATCCGGAAGTGCTCAGGTACCTCGACATTGCGTCCCTTGACGACGACATCGGCGTTCATGGCCGGCGCATCAGGGGTTTCATCTCGGTCCTCGATGACCATGGTGCTTCGATCAGTTTCCACGGAATTCGTTGACATGCTTGACAACTCGTTTCTGTCGGCAGTCGCACGCAGTTCGCGTGCCGGATAGTCACGTACACGTCGACGGGACGATGCATGTCGCGCGCCCGCCGGCGTCAGGTGTCGAGTTCTCACCTCCTACCGCATTCGGGCGGTCCCGGAGCCGCACGGGCGCCCGCCTGAGGGGTGCCGCCGCGAAGCATTCACGGGTTGTTGGCACCGACGGTAGTCGGAGTTCACCTGACTGTGCCACCAATTTCGCAGACGTGTTTTCAGTTCTTCATCTGCGGGCAACAGAGCGCGGCGTCGATCATGCGCCGGCCAGCGCCAGAACCGCCTGCACAGCCACGCCCGCCGTTTGCAGGGCGCGGACGGACTCACTGGCCGTGGCGCCGGTGGTGACGACATCGTCGACGACGACGGCCGGCCCGTGCACCGGGCGGGTGACCCGCACCCGGCCGGCGAGGTTGCGTTGCCGGTCCCCCGCCGACAGGCCGACCGAGTCCCGCGCGAACCCACCGAGGCGCAGCGCCGTGACGACCGCGGTCCCGGGCACCGCGGCGGCGGCCGTCCTGGCCAGCCGGGTCACCGGATCACCGCCGCGGCGCCGGGCGGCCAGCCGTCGGGTCGGGGCCGGGACCAGGGTCGGCGGACCGTCGAGCAGGCCCCAGCCCAGCAGCCGGTGCAGGCCGAGCCCGAGGACTGCCCCCAGGGGCGCGATCAGGTCGGCGCGGCCGTGCTCCTTCATCGCCACGATCGCCGCGCGGCGCGGACCGACGTAGCGGCCCAGGGCCAGCACCGGCACCCCGGGGTCCAGCCGCGGCGTCAGCACCAGCGGATCGGTGGCGCGCGTCGCCAGTTCCGCGCCACACGTCGGGCACCAGCGGGTCGCCGGGGCGCCGCAACCTCCGCATTCCAGCGGCAGCATCAGGTCCAGCAGCACGGGCCCCAGTGTGGGCGGCTGCTCCGACAACTCCGGCCCACCTACGGGCGAAACTCGCGTACCCGGGGTAAATCCGGCCGCGCCGACCCCGGGTACGGGGGTTTCGCCACGGCGCTTCGGCTACCGTGCCACCTACTGTTGCGATGACGGGAGAGCTCGTGAGCACCTTTCGCGGAAAGCAGGCGATCGTCACCGGCGCCGGATCCGGCATCGGGGCCGCGTTGTGCCGGGCACTGGCCGGCGCCGGCGCCGAGGTGCTGTGCACCGACGTCGACGAGGCCGGCGCCCGGGCCACCGCCGAACCCCTCGGGGCTCGGTGGAGCCGGCTCGACGTGACCGACGCCGCCGCGGTGCAGGGCTGCGTCGACGACGTCGTCGAGCGGGCGGGAAGGCTGGACCTGATGGTCAACAACGCCGGCATCACCTGGGGCGGCGACACCGAGTTGCTGACGCTGGATCAGTGGAACGCGATCATCGACGTGAACATCCGCGGTGTCGTGCACGGGGTGGCCGCCGCGTATCCGGTGATGGTGCGCCAGGGTCACGGCCACATCGTGAACACCGCCTCGATGGCCGGGTTGGCCGCGGCCGGTCAGATCACCAGCTACGTGATGACCAAACATGCCGTGGTGGGGTTGTCCCTGGCGCTGCGATCCGAGGCCGCCGGCCGCGGTGTCGGGGTGCTGGCGATCTGCCCGACCGCGGTCGAGACACCGATCCTGGACAAGGGCGCGGTCGGCGGGTTCGTCGGGCGCGACTTCTATCGGATGGGTCGGCGCCGCGCGACGTTCGCCGCGGCCGATGACCTGGCCACCGACACCCTGCGCGCCATCGAGCGCAACAAGGCGCTGCTGGTGTGGCCGCGTCAGGCCCGCACCGCGTGGCGGGTCGCCCGGTTCACGCCGGGGTTGTTGCAGCGCATGTCGATTCGGTTCGTCGACCGGCAGCGCGCCGCGCAGCGGGGCTGATCAGCCGGGCAGCACCGGCACCGCGCCGGCGACCATCAGCGGTCGCACCTCCGACCAGGTGAGGTCGTTGTCGGCGGCCGATCCCGACAGCTGCAGGATCCCGCGCCGGTCGGCCACGTACACCGTCGACGGGTTGGCCGCCACCACCGACATCGGCACCGCCAGATTGCCGTTCGGCCCGTCGGAGTTCACCCCGTCGAGGTTCACATACGACACCGGATGCGCGGTGTCGGTGCGGGTGACGACGATATCGTCGCCGGTGCGCCAGGACAGCGACACCGCGGTGTCGCGCAGGCCGAAGCCCAGTCGGCGCGGATAGGTCAGCGCGTAGCCGCCGCCCGGGGTCTGCTCGACCCCGGCCAGGATCACCTGCCCGTTGATCACCATGGCGGCGCGGGTGCCGTCGCGCGACAGTTGCAGTTCGACGATGGCGCCGGGGTATTTGGTGGACACCGCGGTGGAGTCCACCGGGATGCGGGCCGGCTGACCGGACGCCGCCTCCTGCAGCACGCGCACCACGTTGACACCGTCGACGACGACCCAGATCGCCTCGTCCAGTGACCAACTCGGCCGGGTCAGGGAACGTCCGTCCAGCGCCTGGGCGGCATCACCGCCCACCGGCCCGATCCACAGCGAGGAGGCCATGTCGGGGGCGTCGCGGCGCAGCACCACCACCGAGGCCACCTCCTGTCCGCTGCGCGACAGGGCCGCCGACACCTGATCGGGCATCTGCCCGAACGACCCGCGCACCCGCGGGGCGCGCTGCCCGTCCAGGTACACCAGCGAGCCGCCCACCAGCGCATGCAATCCGGCGCCCGCACCGTCGGCGGCACCGGGATCGCTGGCGGCCACGTCGGCGGTGTCCCAGCCTTCGGCGAACCGGTCGTCCAGCGCCGCGCCGTCGGCGTTGATGACATACGGGCCGTTGATCCCGGCCCGCGCCAGCGTCCAGATGATCTGTGCGGCAAGCAGTTGCCGGGTGTGCGGGTCCGTGGTCGACAGGTTCTCCAGGTCGATGCGGGCACCACCGTAACCGCGGCCGACCCCGGTCTTGCTGCCGTCGGCGCGGGTCACCGGACCGCGCAACCGCAGCGGGGCGGCCAACAGGTTGCGGACGGTGTGCGCCATCTCCGGGCGCGGGCCCGTGATGAGTTTGCTCATCAGCTCGGTGGCCAACTGGTCGGCATCCGACACCGCGACGTACCGCGGGTCGGGCACCACCGTATTACCGGTCGGGTCGGTGAAGTACAGCGTGTGGCGCCGGTAGGTCTGCTGAAACTGCTGCCAGTCCAGGAAGACTCCGTTGGGCAGCCGGTCGATGCGCCAGCCGCCCGGGGTCTGCACCAGCTCGATCGGACCCGGGTCCGGCAGCGCCCCCTCGGCGGTCTCGAACACGCCGACATCCGACAGCGAGCCGAGGATGTCGGCCTGCATGGTGACCGTCACCCGGTCGGGGCGGCGCGTCTCGGTGAAGACCACCCGGTCGATCAGCAGCGCGCTGCCCGCGTCATCCCAACCGCGCGAGGCGGATTCGGTGAGGAACTGCCGCGCCGCCAGGTGCCGGTTGGCGGGATCGGCGGTCGCCTTGAGGAATTCGCGCAGCAGGACATCGGGCTCCATGCCCGGTGTCGGCGTGGGCAGCCGCGGCGGCGCGGGCCGCTCCACGGTGCCGATCGCCTGTGGCGCCGACGAACTGGGAACCCCGGCACATCCGGAAATCGTCAGCACCGCCGCCAGTGCGACGCACAGTCCGGCAAGGACGCGCCTCATACGCCCTCCGATTCCCGGTCTCGGCGGGCGGCAACATCTTTCGTCCGGGTGCTGACGGTGACGGGCTTGAGTGGAAGCGGGCTGGTGGTCACCTTGTGCCCGCGCACCAGCGGCAGCGTCAACCGGAAGCAGGCACCGTTGCCCGGCTCACCCCATGCCTCGAGCCGACCCTGGTGCAGCCGGGCATCCTCGATGCTGATGGCCAGGCCCAGGCCCGTGCCGCCAGAGCGACGCACCCGCGACGGGTCCGACCGCCAGAACCGGCTGAACACCAGCTTCTCCTCACCCGGACGCAGCCCGACACCGTGATCGCGGACGGTGACGGCGACGGTGTCCTCGTCGGCGGCCATCCGGATCTCGACGGGTTTGCGTTCGGCATGGTCGATGGCGTTGGCGATCAGGTTGCGCAGGATGCGCTCCACCCGGCGCGGGTCGACCTCGGCGATGACGCCCTCTGTCGGCATGTCGACGTCGAGGTGCACGGCGGCGTCGGCGGCCAGGTGCCCGACGTTGTCCAGCGCGCTCTGCACCGTGGCGCGCAGGTCGACGGCCTCGACCGCCAGTTCGGCCACACCGGCGTCGTGTCGGGAGATCTCCAGCAGGTCGGCCAGCAGCGTCTCGAAGCGGTCGAGTTCGTTGACCATCAACTCGGTGGACCGGCGCAGCGCGGGGTCCAGGTCCTCGGCGTGGTCGTGGATCAGGTCGGCGGCCATCCGCACCGTGGTCAGCGGGGTGCGCAGTTCGTGGCTGACGTCGGAGGTGAACCGGCGCTGCAGATTACCGAACTCTTCGAGCTGAGTGATCTGACGCGACAGGCTCTCGGCCATGTCGTTGAACGACACCGCCAGCCGCGCCATGTCGTCCTCGCCGCGCACCGGCATGCGTTCGGTCAGATGCCCCTCGGCGAACCGCTCGGCGATGCGTGAGGCCGACCGCACCGGCAGCACGATCTGGCGCGCCACCAGCAGCGCGATCGCGGCCAACAGGCCCAGCAGCACGATGCCGCCGGTGGCCATGGTGCCGCGCACCAGCGCGATGGTGGACTCCTCGTTGCTCAACGGGAAGATCAGGTACAGCTCAAGATTGGTGACCGCCGACCGCGACGAGCCGCTGGGGCTGCCGACGATGAGCGCCGGTCCGGAGAAGCCGTCGGTGTGCACCGTCGCGTACTGGTAGCTGACCTGCCCGGCCTGCACAAAATCGCGTAGCGCAGCGGGGATCTGCTGCACCGGCCCGGCCGCGGTGGCCGCGCGCGGCCCGTCACCGGGTACCACCAGCACGGCGTCGTACGCACCGGCCAGTCCGGGTCCGGCGTCGGCCTTGCGGTCGATGAGGGTGTTGCGCGCCAGTTGCAGGCTGCTGTCCAGCGAGCGGGTCTCCTCGCCACCGACGATGCCGCCGACGGTATCGCGAGCCCGTTCGATCTCCTCGGTGGCCGCGCGCACCTTGACCTCGAGGATGCGGTCGGTGATCTGGCTGGTGAGCACGAAACCGAGCACCAGGATGACCGCCAGCGACAGCCCCAGGGTCAGCGACACCACCCGCAGTTGCAGCGATCGGCGCCAGGCGAAGCTGATCGCGCGACCGAGCGCGCCGAGTCCGCGCCACATCGGGGACGGCCCCCGAAAGCGGCCGCGGGCGCGTTGTCGGGAACCGAAGATCACAGGTACTGCCGTTCGATCACGGCGGTCCGGCCTTGTATCCCACTCCTCGAACGGTCAGCACCACCTGCGGATTCTCCGGGTCGGTCTCGACCTTGGCCCGCAACCGCTGCACGTGCACGTTGACCAGCCGGGTGTCGGCCGGATGCCGGTAGCCCCACACCTGTTCGAGCAGCACATCCCGAGTGAACACCTGGCGGGGTTTGCGGGCAAGCGCCACCAGCAGGTCGAATTCCAACGGCGTCAACGAGATCTGCTCACCGTGGCGCGTGACTTTGTGGGCCGGCACATCGATATCGATATCGGCGATGGACAGCATCTCGGCCGGCTCGTCGTCGTTGCGGCGCAGCCGGGCCCGCACGCGGGCCACCAATTCCTTGGGCTTGAACGGTTTCATGACGTAGTCGTCGGCACCGGATTCCAGGCCCAGCACCACGTCGACGGTGTCGGTCTTGGCCGTCAGCATGACGATCGGCACGCCGGAGTCCGAGCGCAGCACCCGGCACACGTCGATACCGTTCATCCCGGGCAGCATGAGATCGAGCAGGACCAGATCCGGGCGCAGCTCGCGCACGGCGGTCAGCGCCTGGCTCCCGTCACCGATGACGGCGGTGTCGAAACCTTCGTTGCGAAGCACGATGGTGAGCATCTCGGCCAGTGACGGGTCGTCGTCGACGACCAGAATCCGTTGCCTCATGGTGACCATGGTGTCACCACAGGGCGATAAAACCGGGGTGCCACGCGGGGGCGGCCCCTGTAGGTCAGCCGATGCGGTCCAGGATGGCGCGGCTCATCTCGATCGCCACATACTCGGCATCAGGAACTGCGACGGCCGATGTACCGACCAAAGTCGATTCGTCGATGGCGAGCACAGACGTCATTCCGCCGGCTACCCACACCGCGGTCTCCTCGTCGCGACGATCGACTGTCTGATCGTCACCGAGAATGCCCGATGCCGCGCAGGCCACCATCGATTCGACATAGCGGTCGTACACCGTGCGCGCCGCGACTCCGTCGGTATAGGCGACGATGTTCTGAACCAAGCTCACCATCGGCGCCGGCGGCTGTCCAGATCGCACGGGCACGGTATCCGCAACCGAGCGAAAGGCTGTCCAGTCGTCGCCGAACGCGGTGCGTTGATCGCTCACCTGGTGGCAGGGACCTTCGGACAGGTAGGTATCGGAGACGGGCTGGTCGGTATCGACCGCGCGACTCAGGTTCCCGATTCCACTGAGCTCTTGCACCGCGGCCGGACTCAGGATCGACGTATCTGCGACAGAACCCGATGCAGGCACCCCGCTGACATCTCGTTCGCAGGCGGTAACCACCGCCACGCAACCGATCAGAACCATAAAGATGCGGGTCAAGTCGGAAGTCCCTTCGCCGATGGACTTGCAGGTCGATCCCGTGAGACGAAACCCGTGGGCGCTGCGCCGTCCGGGGACGCGCTTCCCGACGGAGCGATCTGGGGTTCTGGGAGTCCGAGTTCAGCAGCCTTCTGGACGAGCTCGAGTTGACGCTGTTGCAGCCCGGCTTGGCGAACATGCTGCCTGGCGACTTCACGGTTGTAGGCTGCGACACCCGGCACATCATTGGGCGCAGGGATGGGCCTCATGCCGAACTCCCTGACCGACCGGTTGTACGCATCGATATCTCTCTGCAGCCGCTCCCATTCGACGCGCCAAGTAGCGGCGTCAACGATCGGTTTGGGGTCGTAGGGTTTGTCGTCTTCGGTTTCGGCGGGACTTTTCGGCACCGGTCCACGCCCTCCGAACTTCTGATTTCCCAACGCCGAGTACTCCGCGCCGAGCTTCTCGATACTCGCGCCGACGGAGTTCAACTCGCCGTTGGACCTTTCGACAATCTGACCGATCCGTGCCAGACCGCTGGACACGATCGACATCATCATCGCGTCGCCGGCCCGGTTCGGCGGTACTGACGAGGCTGCGCTGAGTACCCAGTCGCGGATGTTGTCGAGATCGCCGCGACCGGCAGTCACGTTGCCTGCCGAGCGATCGATTTCCGCCGCCAACCGCACGTCGAGCTCGGCAAGAGCGCCGAACACAGCGGCATGGTCGGCGTTGACCGCTCCATAGGCGTTGGCGGCGGCACCTCGCCAGAAATCATCGGGGGTGGCGCGCTGCACATCAGCCTGTAGTCCGCGCAGTGTTGCGCTTTGATCGAATTGCGCACCGCTTTCGGGCGCGCCCGCACCGAATGTGTTCCTGGCCTGTGACCAGGCAGCCAGGAATCCTTTCAACGCCGTCACGCGTCACCCCACCCCGTCAGTGTTGTTCTCACCCTAAGCGCACCGCGACTGCGGCTCGCGCACCAAAGTGCGTCGAATGTGGGTACACCGACACCTGTGACCAAGAAAGCCACCGCATCGCAGCAGTCCGACGACTCGACCGAGCCCGACACCGTCGTCATCTTCGCCCCGTTGCCCGTGCTGACCGTGACCGTCGAGCATCGCGCCGACGAGGACGACATCCACGTCCACGCCGGCGGTCAGGGCGTCTGGCAGTCCCGGATGATGTCCTCGCTGGGCATCAAGGTGGTGTTGTGCTGCGCCGTCGGCGGCGAGACCGGTCATGTCCTGAGCCACCTGCTGCCCACCGACGGTGTCGAGGTCCGGACGGTGCCGGTCAGTTCCCGCAACGGTGCCTACGTGCACGACCGCCGCGACGGTGAGCGCCAGATCGTCGCCGAGGCCGCGGGCAATGCGCTGGACCGGCACGAGCTCGACGCCCTGTATGAACTGACGTTGACCGAGGGGCTGACCCACGGCCGGGTGCTGCTCTCGGGCCCGCAGGAAGACCGGGCGCTGCCCGCCGATCTCTACCGCCGGCTGGCCACCGATCTGGGCGCCAACGGTGCCAAGGTGTCCGCCGACCTGGCCGGCGAGCGGCTGGAGGCGTCCCTGGCCGGCGGTTTGGACCTGGTCAAGGTCAGCCATGAGGAGCTGCTCGACGACGGCCGCGCGAAATCCCAGGACCCCGAGGATCTGGTCAAGGCCATGTACGGCATGCGCGAGGAGGGCGCCAAGACCATCGTCGTCTCGCGCTCGGGGTCGGCGCCGGCGCTCGCGCTGCCCGAGGACGGCGACGTGCTGGAGGTCGTCATGCCGAGCCTGGAGCCCGCCGACCCGCGGGGCGCCGGGGACTCGATGACGGCGGGCATGGTCGCGGCGTTGGCCGGCGGCGCCTCGGTGCGCCGTGCACTGCAGATCGGCGCGGCCTGCGGGGCGCTCAACGTGGTCCGGCACGGGCTGGGCACCGGTGGGGCTCGCGCGGCGCAGACACTCGCCGAACGCGTCGAGTTGCGGCCCTGGAAGAAGTAGGAGGAGCGGTGGGAACGGCGGAACGGGAGCAGATCTGATGCCTGTGGCACTGGTGACCAACGATGACGGGATCGACTCCCCCGGGTTGCACGCGCTGGCCGGTGCGGCGCGCGCGGCGGGCTTGGAGGTGATCGTGGCGGCCCCTGCCGAACAGGCCAGCGGCGCCAGCGCAGCGTTGACGGCGGTGCGCCAGGACGGCCGTACCGTCATCGAGCGCCGGCAACTGCCCGGCCTCGACGGTGTCGACGCGTGGGCGGTCCACGCCCAGCCCGGCCACATCGTCTCGGCCGCGCTCAACGGCTGGTTCGACCCCGCCCCGGACGTCGTGCTGTCCGGGATCAACCACGGCGCGAATGTCGGTCGCGCCGTGCTGCATTCGGGTACGGTGGGCGCCGCGCTCACCGCGAAGATCAGTGACACCCGCGCGCTGGCGGTGTCCCTCGATGTGGCACTGCAGCCCAGCGGTGACCGGTACTGGGATACCGCCGCGGGTCTGCTGCCGCCGGTACTGGAATTGCTGTTCGACGCGCCCGAGGGCACCGTGCTGTCGCTCAATGTGCCCGACCGGCCGGCGGCCGATCTCCGTCCGCTGCGGCACGCGCGGCTGGCCCGCGGCGGCGCGGTGCAGACACGGGTCGACGAGATCGCCGACGGCGGCCTGCGATTGGCCGAGGCCGAGGTGGCCGACCCGCCCGAGGAAGGCACCGACAGCGCGCTGCTGACCGCCGGGCACCCGACACTGACGGCGTTGCGGGCACCCGAGGCCGACGACGGTGACCTGGTGCAGGGCTGGTTGGAGCGGTTCAGCGGGAAGTGAGGGTCCGCGCGAGTTCGGCGGCATCGACGTCGGGCTCGACGACCACCCATGGACCGCCCCACTGCGCGCGCGCCAGTTGCCCGTACACGGAACCGGTGCGGCGCTGCAGACCGTCATCGCGCTCGTAGGCATCCCGGGCGCGGTCGGCGTCCCGGGCGGCCCGACTGACCGCGCGCTGCGCCGCCAACTCGACCGGAACGTCCAGCAGCAGTTGACAATCGGGCTCGGGCAGACCGAACCTGCCGTATTCCAGATCACGGACCCAGGCGACCACATCGCCGTCGGCGTCCTGGTGCAGACGCGCGGCACTGTAGGCGGCGTTGGACGCCACGTAACGGTCCAGGATCACCACATCGTGAGCGGCGGTGAGTCCGCGGATGCCCTCGGCCGCCCCGGCGCGGTCCAACGCGAACAGCGTCGCCATCGCATACACCGAATCCGCGAGGTCACCGTGCCCGCCGTGCAACGCCTCGGCCGCCAGATCGGCGTGCACCGAGGAGCCATACCGCGGGAAGGCCAATGTCGTCACGGACTTGCCGTCGGTTTCGAACGCCACGCGCAGCCCCTCGGTGAGGGTCCGTTTGCCTGCCCCGTCGAGGCCTTCGATCACGATGAGCACGCGGCGAGCGTAGCCGAATCGCTATCCGCCGAACACCCAGCCGAGCACCGTCAGCACCACCACCCCGAACAACAGCAGCGCCGGCGCGACGGTGGTGAGCATCGTCGATCCCAGCGCCGCCGCGAGCAGTCCGATCGATACCGCGGCCATCAGGAAGACCAGCCGCAGCGCCGGCACCAAACGCGTGGCCAGCACCGCACGCAGGGTCGGCCCCGGGACCATCCGCAGCACCCACACCAGCGCCGCGACCGACGGCACCGTCAGGACGACCGCGAAAACCCTTGCGAGCGCGGTTGATTGGGATTGGTCGTGCAGGGCGGTGAGGGCGATCAGCGCCACGGCCAGCAACACCGTCGACGCCGTCGCCGCGCGCAGCACCCGGGCCAGCGCCGACGCGATGTTGCCCACCGCGAGCGCGCGCAGTCCCGGGTCCAGCCGTACCGCGTCGAGCAGACCGCGCAGCGCCTCGGTGTTGGTGCCCCAGCGCAACCTGCCGACGGCCAGGTTGTGGGTGGCCAGCGGGTGGTCGGCGTCGATGCGCAGCGCGGCCAGATAATCGGATTCGGCCGCGGCCGGACCGGCCGACTTCTGCCGCAGGTCCCCGCGCAGCACCCAGGCGTCCGCGGATCCCGGATACAGCCGCAGCGCCGCATCGACCACCACGAGGGCCTCGGCGTCACGGCCGGCCTCACGCAACAAACTGGCGTAGGTGTACTGCGCCAGAGGCGATTTCGGGTGCGCGGCCGCCGTCTGCCACGCTGCCGCCAGCGACTCCTGCACCCGGCCCTGCCCATACAGGGCCAGCGCATGCGAACCCTGGGCGGCGATGTCGTCGGACATGGACCCCCTTCCCGTCCGACGACCCTAGAACTGTCCGCAGTTGGGTCTGGTCGGCACCCCGTTGAACCGATCGGCGATCCACTGCAGCGCGGGTTCACCGTCGACCGCCATCGGCAGTGCGTGGTTGATCACCAGCTTGTTGAAGATCGGCGGACCTTCGTTGGTACGCATCTCGATATCGCTACCCTTGGCGCACCAGTCCTTGCCCAGTTGCACCACGGGGGCGTACGGCACCAACGGGTCATACCGGTTGGCGTTGAGAAGCACGGGCGCAGCGGGTTTCAAGGTGCCCAGCTTCTGTAGATCGAATATGCCTCGGAACTGCGGATCGGTCAACAACTCCGGGATCGGATGGTTGAAGTAGGGCTGCAGGTGCCGGAACATGAACTTGGTGACCGTCTCGCCGACACACTGATCCCGGGTCTTGTCGACGAAGTCCATCCCGCGTGGGGTGAGCAGTGCCCTGATCTTGAGCTCGGTTTCCGGATAGGACTGCATGACGCTGTTGAGCGCATAACCGATCACCCCGACCAGCGCGCTGCCGTCGGCATACGGGATCAGGTCGACGAGGTCGGCGGGCGGCGCCCCGGCATAGGTGCCGACGATGTTGAGCTCCGGGGCATACGCGACGGCCAACTCGGCCGCCGACGCTGCTGCACCACCGCCCTGCGAATAACCCCAGAACGCCACCGGCCCGTCGGGGGTCAGCGAGGTGCCCGGCAGCTTGCGGGCCGCCCGCGCCGCGTCGAGCATGGCGTGTCCCTGGGACAGGCGGTTGACGTAGGTGTGCGTCGTCCCGATGGTGCCCAGACCCTCGTAGTCGGTCATCAGGACCGCAAACCCGCGGTTGACCATGGTGTTCACGAACCCGGACTCGTAGTTGACCATGATGTCCAGATACGGCGACCAGTGGATGCCCTGGTTGAACTGGCGTGACGGCGCACACTGGTCGCCCTGCCCCTGGGTTCCGGGACCGAACACGATCAGCGGGCGCGGGCCCTGCCCCGGCCAGACGTTGAACGGCTCGAAGTAGGTGCCCGTCACCACATTCGGGTTGCCGCGACCGTCGGTGCTGCGGTACATGACGCGGGTGCCGGTGGCGTTGAGCCTGCCGACCTGACCGGACGGTTCGATCACCAAACGGGACGGCTCGGTGCGCACCAGCTCACCCGGCGCTACATCGGGCAACGGATTCGGTGGCGTGTAGAAGGCGGTGTATTCGTCCTCGTTGTAGTACGGATACCAATCGTCGGCATGCGCCAAACCGGTTGTGAGGCAACTGATGACAAATCCGAAAGACATCACGACGAACAGCGCCCCGGCCCGAATCACTACCGGACAGTAACAAACAGGTAGCCGATTGACTACGGATTCATCACTTGTCGTTTGACGTCCGAGGTGTAACGGTCCGTGGCGAGATTTGCCGACACCCGCGCGACTGCCGCATCCCGACCATCCAGCAGCTACCGAGGTGTCAAGCCGCCGTCAGCCGTCGAGGCTGGTCGCCTGCAGTACGAGCGTGGCGCGTTCGCGATCCAGGAACGCGTAGGCACTGGTGACATCGGTGGAGAAACCGGCGTCGAGACGTTCGCCGGACAGATACGGTCCGGGCGGCACCTGGGCCCGCAGTTCGTCGGCGACCTGTGGCGCGCGACCGGTGCCGGTGGGCGAGAACTGCGCGATGAGCGCGTCGACCACCGCCGGCGCCAGCAGCACCACTGCGTCGGTCCAGCGGGCCGCGGCGGGATCACTCCACTGCACCCAGGACACCGATTCGGGGGCCCCGATGGCGGGAATCGTCGCGGCCAGACCCTCGACATCGTGGCGAACGTCGAGTTGCGGTGCGGGCGGCGGGTTTTCGTCAACCCCCGAACAGCCAGACGCCGCGACGGCACATACGGCCGTCGCGGCGACTGCTGCGATCACACGGTGCACCGTCAGTAGCGGTAGTGCTCCGGCTTGTACGGACCCTCGACGTCGACGCCGATGTACTCGGCCTGATCCTTCGTCAGCTTGGTCAGGGTGCCACCGAGTGCCTCGACATGGATCTTGGCGACCTTCTCGTCGAGATGCTTGGCCAGGCGGTAGACCTCGTTGTCGTACTCGTCGTTCTTGGTCCACAGCTCGATCTGCGCGATGACCTGGTTGGAGAAGCTGTTGCTCATCACGAACGAGGGGTGGCCGGTCGCGTTGCCGAGGTTGAGCAGACGCCCCTCGGACAGCACGATGATCGACTTGCCCGACTGGCCGAAGGTCCACTCGTCGACCTGCGGCTTGATGTTGATGCGGGTGGCACCGGAGCGCTCGAGGGCAGCCATGTCGATCTCGTTGTCGAAGTGGCCGATGTTGCCCAGGATCGCGTGATCCTTCATCGCCTTCATGTGGTCGATGGTGATGATGTCCTTGTTGCCCGTCGACGTGATGACGATGTCGGCGTCGCCGATGGCCTGCTCGACGGTGACGACGTCGTAGCCGTCCATCAGTGCCTGCAGCGCGTTGATCGGGTCGATCTCGGTGACCTGGACGCGCGCGCCCTGGCCGGCCAGCGACTCCGCGCAGCCCTTGCCGACGTCGCCGTAACCACAGATGAGCACCTTCTTGCCGCCGATGAGGGCGTCGGTGCCGCGGTTGATGCCGTCGACCAGCGAGTGGCGGGTGCCGTACTTGTTGTCGAACTTGCTCTTGGTGACCGAGTCGTTGACGTTGATCGCGGGGAACGCCAGCTCACCGGCGGCGGCGAACTGGTACAGCCGCAGCACACCGGTGGTGGTCTCCTCGGTGACGCCCTTGACCGACTCGGCGATCTTGGTCCACTTGTCCTTGTCGGACTCGAAACGCCGACGCAGCACCCCGAGGAAGACCTTCCACTCCGCGGAGTCGTCCTCTTCGGCGGGCGGCACGACGCCGGCCTTCTCGTACTGCGCGCCGCGCAGCACCATCATGGTGGCGTCGCCACCGTCGTCGAGGATCATGTTGGCCGGCTCACCCGGCCAGGTCAGCATCTGCTCGGCAGCCCACCAGTACTCCTCCAGCGTCTCGCCCTTCCAGGCGAAGACGGGGGTGCCCTTGGGCTCCTCGACGGTGCCGTTGGGGCCGACGACGATCGCGGCGGCGGCGTGGTCCTGGGTGGAGAAGATGTTGCACGAAGCCCAGCGCACCTCGGCGCCGAGAGCGGTCAGCGTCTCGATCAGCACGGCGGTCTGCACGGTCATGTGCAACGAACCGGAGATACGCGCGCCCTTGAGCGGCTGCACGTCGTGATATTCGCGGCGCAGTTCCATCAGGCCGGGCATCTCGTGCTCGGCCAGGCGGATTTCCTTGCGGCCGAACTCGGCAAGCGAAAGGTCGGCGACCTTGTAGTCGATGCCGTTGCGGACATCGACGGTCAACTCAGTCATGTGGTTTAGAGCCCCTTTGTGTTGTTCGTCGTCACTGAAGGCATGGCTGTGCGGACGTGCCGGCGCAGGTCATGCCGAAACCCGTAGCCTGCGGGCTCGCGGGACAGGCGCTTCAGCATGGGGAAGGTGCTCTGCCAGCTACGGGGTATCGCCTTATACCGTAGCCCAACATTGCCGGTGCCGACCCCTTCCCCCGGCGCGGATCAGTTGTCCGGGTCGATGACGCCGTAGCGTTCGGCGAACGGGGACATCAGCCGGGCCAGGTCGCGGGCCACATCGTGGTCGGCCTCCGGCGGCATCGAGACGTAGCTCATCGCCAGCCGCACGATGGCCCGCGCCAGCACGCCGGCGTCCTCGTCGGTGGCCTTGATCCAGCTGTTCTGGAATGTCGTGGTGAGCCGCTGCGAGCACCGGCTGATGATCGGCCCACTGTCGGTGGTGATGATCTGCAGCAGGTCGGGCTTGGCCTGTCCGTTGAGCAGCGAGATCACCAGCGGGTCGGAGGCCGATTCGATGAAGAACGCCCGGAACCCCTCGAGGAACGCCTCGTACACCTGGCCGACGTTGTTGCTGATGGCGGCGTCGACGGCGTTGACCAGCCGGTCGGCCAGGCGCAGCGCGTAACCCTCGGCCAGACCCTGGCGGGAGCCGAACTCGTTGTAGATGGTCTGCCGGCTGATACCGGCGGCGCGCGCCACGTCGGTGAGGGTGATCGACGACCAGTCCCGAACCAGCAGCATCTCCCGCATGCCGTCGAGGATCGAGTCGCGCAGCAGCACCCGCGACGCCTCGGCATAGGGCACCCGCTGCGCGCCGGACCGGGGTGCGTTCATAGCCGCGACCCTATAACTTCGGCGCGGCTCGGCGGGGATTGCGCGCCCCACCGTGGTGGTGATCACGGTCGCGCGATCTCGACCATGTCGAAATCGGACTTGGCGGCGCCGCAGTCCGGGCAACTCCAGTCCTCGGGGATGTCGGCCCAACGGGTGCCCGGGGCGATCCCGTCCTCGGGCCAGCCCTTGGCCTCGTCGTACTCGAATCCGCACTGCACGCAGACGAACAGTTTGTAGTCCATGGTCATGTCCTTCCCGTCGGGCTAGATGGTTTCGAAATCGACCTTCTCGCGGACCGCGCAGTCCGGGCAGGTCCAGTCGTCGGGTATGTCGGCCCAGCCGGTGCCGGCCGGAAAGCCTTCGCGCGGAGCCCCTTTGGCCTCGTCGTAGACGTAATCGCAGCCCGGGCAGCGGTAGGCGGTCACTGCTCAAGCCCTCCGCGCCCGTACTTGGCGAGCACCCTGTCCTTCATCCTCGGGTGGATGTTGGCCCGGGTGATGTCGCCGTCGTAGTGCGCCAGCACCCGGTGGTCCATCACCTTGCGCCACAGCGGCGGGAAGTAGGTCAGCCCGATCATCGAGGCGTAGCCGCTGGGCAGGTTCGGGGCGCCGTCCATGCTGCGCAGCGTCTGGTAGCGCCGCGTCGGGTTGGCGTGGTGATCGCTGTGCCGCTGCAGGTGGTAGAGGAACAGGTTGGTCACGATGTGATCGGAGTTCCAGCTGTGCACCGGCGCGCACCGCTCGTAGCGGCCGCTGTCGAGTTTCTGCCGCAGCAGGCCGTAGTGCTCCAGGTAGTTCACGGTTTCCAGCAGGGTGAACCCGTAGATCGCCGAGATCAGCATGTACGGCAGCACGCCGAGACCGAAGACGGCGATGAGCGCGCCCCAGAACACCACCGACATCGCCCAGGCGTTGAGCACGTCGTTGGACCAGTGCCACTTCGACTTTCCGGCCCGCTCCAGCCGCTTGGCCTCCAACTCCCAGGAGGATTTCAGGCTGCCCCAGACGCTGCGCGGCAGGAACTCCCAAAAGGTTTCGCCGAAGCGCGCCGACGCGGGATCCTCCGGGGTGGCGACACGCACGTGGTGGCCGCGATTGTGCTCGATGTAGAAGTGCCCGTACCAGGTCTGCGCCAGGGTGACCTTGGACAGCCAGCGCTCCAATGAGTCCTTCTTGTGGCCCATCTCGTGGGCGGTGTTGATGCCGACGCCGCCCAGCACGCCGACCGACAGCGCCAGGCCGATCTTGGCCGGCCAGGCCAGGCCACCGTCGAATCCGAGCCAGCTCAAGTCGGTCGCGGTGAACAGGTAGGCGCCGAAGATGACGCTGGCGTACTGGCATGGGATGTAGGCGTAGGTGCAATAGCGGTAGTACTTGTCGTTTTCCAGCCGCTCCATCACCTCGTCCGGCGGGTTCTGCCCGTCGGGGCCGAAGAAGCGGTCCAGGATCGGCAGCAGCACGTACACCAGCAGCGGGCCGATCCAGAACGGGATCTGCGCGGCGACGTGCCAGCCGGCGTTGTTGAACGCCCAGACCAGCGGCAACATCACGAACAGCGCGGTCGGGGCGATCAGCCCCATCAGCCACAGGTACCGCTTGCGGTCCCGCCATTCGGTCGCCGGTGCATCCGGCATCTGGTGGTCGATCTGCGATGTCATCTGCCGCACCTCCTGTGAGGGTCATCACTACTGGAGTTGACTATAGCCGCTTCTTTGTCGTGTGTCTAGACAAAACAGCGTTGTTTGTAAATTGGATGAAAGTTGGACGGCCTGCCACGGTTCAGCCCAGCTTGCCGACGGTCGACCATGCTGAAGCCACGTAGCCAAAACCGGTCGGACGGCGTACCCCAGTTCAGCCCAGTCCGCTGCCGGTCAACCAGATTGAAGCTACGTAGACCGCGGACTACCAAGCGGCAACCTCAAAGGACCGGGCACACTCACGGCCTTCATGACCACGGCCCGGGCGTACCTGAGTTCAGCCCAGTCCGATGCCGGTCAACCATGCTGAAGCCACGTAGCCGAAACCGGTCGGGCGACCTACCCCAGTTCAGCCCAGTCCGCTGCCGGCCAACCAAACTGAAACCACGTAGACGACTACGTCCAAGCCGAGCAGAGATCAGATCCCGACGGTCACCCGGAACAGTCGCGCGGGCTCCTCGGCCGTCAACCGCACCGGGCCGTCGTCGGCGGCGACCCAGGCCGACCCGCCGCGCTGCAGCGTCACCACATCGGCCTTGGCGTGCACCCGCACGGTGCCCTCGACGGCCAGCAGGATCTGCGGTCCGTCATGCTCGGCCGGCGCATCGATCTCATGGCCCACCTGATCGGCGCTCACCTGTAGCACCGACACCGCGAACTCGGGCGCGGGAGTGTCATAGACGAGTTCGGCACCACCGCGGACGACGCGCGGCAGGATCGGCGCATCATCGGTCGGCGTGAAATCGAGCACTCGCAACAACTCGGGCACGTCGACGTGCTTGGGTGTCAACCCGCCGCGTAACACGTTGTCGGAGTTGGCCATCACCTCGAAACCCACCCCGTGCAGGTAGGCGTGCAGATTTCCGGCAGGCAGGTAGATCGCCTCACCGGGGGCCAGGGTGATCCGGTTCAGCAGCATGGCCGCCAGCACCCCGGCATCACCGGGATAACGTTCGCCCAGTTCCAGGATGGTCTTGGCCTCGGCGTGGAAAGTCGTTTCGCCCGAACGGATATAGCCGATCGCACCGTCGAGCACCGATGGCACCAGCACGTCCAGATCGGGCTGCGGAGCGGTGATCCAGGTGGTGAACAGCGCCCGCAGGCCGTCGGCATCGGACTGATCCGTCAGCAGCGTGATGAACGGATCCAGGTCGGAGACCGCCAACGCTCGCATGAACTCTGCGCTGCGCGCCGCCGGGCGAAAACCCGCCAGCGCCTCGAAGTTTCCGAGCGCGACGATGATCTCGGGCTTGTGGCTGCGGTCGCGATAGTTGCGCGTCGGCGCGTTCAGCGGGATGCCCAGGTGGTTCTCCAACTCGAACCCCTGCACGGCCTGCTGCGCACTGGGATGGGCCTGCAGCGACAGCGGCTCATCGGCGGCCAGCACCTTGGCCAAAAACGGCAGTGCATCGCCGAACCGGTCACGGGTCCCGCGGCCGAGCTGGCCCTCCGGATCGGCGGTGATCATCTCCAGCAGGGAGCGCTCACCGGCGTCGGTATCACAGTGCGCGGGATCACCCGGATGCGCACCCAGCCACAATTCCGCCTCGGGATTCGCTGTGGGACTTGGTCTTCCGGTGAACTCGGCGATCGCGGTCCGCGATCCCCAGGCGTACTTCCGAATTGCTCCTCGCAGCAGGTTCACGCTGTCAACCTCGCACCAGTCGCAGATACACGGCCGTCATCTCCAGGCGGACCGCCACCGTGGCCAGCTGCTGCTCGGGGCGGCTACCGGTAGGCGCAGTCGCGGCATCGGGGACATCATCGGCGCTGACCACATCGAGATCGGCGAATCCCTCGGTGCGCGCCACCACGACCGGCCGCTGCTCATCGGAGGTCAGCACCACGGTGCGCAGCCGCGAGGGCAGCGGACCGTCGAGTTCCTCGTCGTGGAACAGCGCGGTCTCGTAGTCGACGGGCGCGGCGTCGAACTGACCCAGCGCACCCAGCGCGTCGGTCAACCCGACGGCGGCCACCACCTGCCGCGCGGTCCGCAGCAGCACCGCGGCACTGTGCTGGGCCAGCGCCAGCGTCGCCGCGCTGTCACCGGCGAGCACGACCTCGCGCCCGGCCAGCCGTTCGGCGAGCGTCTTGGCCGGATTGGTGAACAATTCCCGGGCGACGCTGTTGCGCAGCACCTCGGCGTCCAAATCGTCGGCCAGCGCCCCGATGTCGACCCGCACCCCGGGATCGAGGACGGAAAGGATGGCCACCCCGGCCGCCAGATAGCGGGTCAGGCCGAACTCGTCGGGCACCGGCAGCCGCGGCGCGAGCACGGCGGCACGTCCGGCGGTCACCTCCCGCAGCGGCCCCTCGTGCGGTGCCACCACCACCACCCGGGCGCCCCGGCGCACGCCGGTGGCCGCGGCCGACACCAGTACCGGGTCCCCCGCATCGGCGCCGGCCACCACCACGACGTCCAGCGCCCCGGTCCACGGCGGCACCTCGGCCGCCACCACGATCGGCACGGCGGTCGCCGCACCCAGCGCCGCGGTCAACAGCTGTCCGGCACAGCGCGCCGGTCCCCCGTCGGCCACCCAGATCAACGTGCGCACCACCCCGCCCGCGCGCACCGTGTCCAGCGCGCCTTCGTCGACGGCGGCCGCGGTCGCGCGCACCTGCGCGCCGGCCATCGCGGCCGCGCGCAACAGCCCGTCCCGGTCGGCAGCCAGCAGACCGTCGACGTCGTCGAGATCGATGGTGGCGGCCCGGGCGGTCATGGTGCCGGCTCGCTGGCCGGCGGCCCGCCGACATCCACTTGAGCGGCAATCACCTTCGCCACCTCATCGACCACCGCGTCGACCTCCTCGGTGGTACGGGCCTCGACGTTGAGCCGCAGCAGGGGCTCGGTGTTGGAGGTGCGCAGGTTGAACCAGCGACCCTCGCCGAGGTCCACGGTCACCCCGTCCAGATGGTCCAGCGACTGGATACGGCCACCGAACGTGGTGAGCACGGCGTCCACTGTCGCAGGTGCGTCGCTGACGGTGAAGTTGATCTCGCCGGAAGATTCATACCGCCGGTAATCGGCCATCAACTCCGAGAGCGGTCGCTCCTGCTCCCCGAGCGCGGCCAGCACGTGCAGCGCGGCCAGCATGCCCGAGTCGGCACCCCAGAAATCCCGGAAGTAGTAGTGCGCGGAGTGCTCACCACCGAAGATCGCGCCGGTGTCGGCCATCAGGGCCTTGATATAGGAGTGCCCGACGCGCGATCGCACGGCGGTGCCGCCGCGCTCGGTGATCAGCTCGGGCACCGCGCGGGAGGTGATCAGGTTGTGGATCACCGTCGCGCCGATCTCGCGGCCAAGCTCCCGACCGGCCACCAGGGCGGTGACCGCCGACGGGGACACCGGCATGCCCTTCTCGTCGACGACGAAGCAGCGGTCGGCATCGCCGTCGAAGGCCAGCCCGATATCGGCACGGGTGTCCAGCACGTGCTTCTGCAGATCGACCAGGTTCGCCGGATCCAGCGGGTTGGCCTCGTGGTTGGGGAAGGTGCCGTCGAGCTCGAAGTACAGCGGCAGGACCGTGATCCCGGGAATGGCCTCCAGCACTGCCGGGGTGGTGTGCCCGCCCATCCCGTTACCGGCGTCGACGGCCACCCGCAGCGGGCGCAGCGCGGCGAGGTCGACCAGCGAGCGCAGGAAATCGCCGTACTCGGCCAGCACGTCGCGGTCGGTGATGGTGCCCGGGCTGCCCTCGAACACCGGGACGCCGTCGATCACCTCCTGGGCCACGATGGCCAGCCCCGTGTCCTTGCCGACGGGCAACGCAGCGGCGCGGCACAGCTTGATGCCGTTGTAGGCGGCCGGGTTGTGGCTGGCGGTGAACATCGCCCCGGGGCAGTTCAGCAGTCCGGACGCGAAGTACAGCTGGTCGGTGGAGGCCAGCCCGATCCGCACCACGTCGAGGCCCTGCGCGGTCACGCCCCGGGCGAACGCGTCGGACAACGCGGGCGAGCTGGCACGCATGTCGTGCCCGATGACGACGGTGTCGACGACGCCACCGGAGGCCTCGTCGCGAACGAGGCGGGCAAACGCGCCGCCGACGTCGGTGACGAATGCCTCGTCGATCTGATCTCCGACCAGTCCGCGCACGTCGTAAGCCTTGATGACAGCGTGGACAGCCTCAGCGGGCCGAGACATGGCTCTCCTCGCTCTCTGTTCGACGGGGATTCTGCGGACTGCTCTTCGAGCCAGCCTAGTGGCTCGCCATCGCAGCCGCCGCAGGTCCCGTGATGAGTTGCGGTGGGAGCCGATCAACGGGTCCCGGAGCGGCGCAGTGCTACTCGGCCGAGGACTCCGGCGGGTCCGGCAGGACCCGCAGGTGGCCGCGCCGGCGACCGTTGGGTTCGGGGCGTCGCACCGGCGGCGCCATCAGTGATCCGCCGGGCATTCCGGTGGTCGGGTCGGAGAAGCCGGTGGTGACACCGTTGACCGTGGAGGGAAGGCCTTCACGGCCCTCGCGGACGGCATCGGCGAGGGCAACCAGATCGTCCTCATCGGGGTGGGCGGGCAACGGTCCGGCATGGCGCACCAGTTCCCACCCGCGCGGGGCGGTGATCCGCCCGGCGTGCACGACGCACAGATCCCAGGAATGCGGCTCGGAGACGGTTGCCAGCGGTCCGACGACCGCTGTCGAGTCCGAGTAGACGAAGGTCAGCGTCGCCACGGCGTAGTGCGGGCACCCGGGCCTGCAGCAGCGACGGGGAACGTTCACGCTCCGAAGATTATCGTGCGGCACCGTCTCGGGGGTCCGGACACGCGCGTGGCGGGCCGCCGATCTCCAACCGTTACCCCACGATTATCAACCGTTACCATCTGTCCCGTGGCGCAGCGCAAGCATCGGGGATCACGGCGCGGCCGCGGAATGCGCGGCCCGCTGCTGCCGCCGACGGTCCCGGGGTGGCGCAGTCGCGGCGAGCGGTTCGACATGGCGGTGCTGGAGGCCTACGAGCCGATCGAGCGCCGGTGGCACAGCCGGGTGTCCACCTTGGACGTGGCGGTCGACGAGATCCCGCGCATCGCGCCCAAGGATCCCGACAGCGTGCAGTGGCCACCGGAGGTGGTCGCGGACGGCCCGGTGGCCCTGGCCCGGTTGATACCGGCCGGTGTCGACGTCCGCGGTAATGCCACGCGGGCGCGAATCGTGTTGTTCCGCAAACCGATCGAGCGTCGGGCCAAGGACACCGACGAACTCGCCGACCTGCTGCATGAGGTGCTGGTGGCGCAGGTGGCCACCTACCTGGGGGTGGACCCCGACGTCATCGACTCACCCGCCGACGACGCCTGACGCGTCCGGACTTCAGATGATGCCGCGCTTGAGGCGCCGGCGCTCACGCTCGGACAGACCGCCCCAGATGCCGAATCGTTCGTCGTTGGCCAGGGCGTACTCCAGGCAGCGGTCGCGAACCTCGCACCCCTGGCAGATGCGCTTGGCCTCGCGGGTCGAGCCGCCCTTCTCGGGGAAGAACGCCTCGGGGTCGGTCTGCGCACACAGACCGCGCTCCTGCCACTGATCATCGTCATCATCGGCCGGCACGCCGTTGTCGGCGCGGTCAGGCACCAGACTCAGCTGCGGGCGTGCGATCACTTCGTTCGAATCCGGACCGGTAGTGGTGTGCGGTGCACTGCCCACTGAACCGAGCATCCGGTTGTCGAACCGGAGCACGCGGTCGAGATCGACCTGCTCAAAAGACATGTTCCGCCTCCTCACCTAATGGTTGTTCCCTCGGTGGAGCCCCTGCTGGCACGAAAACTCAACCCCTCCAGCACTACCCCTGCTATCACTATTGTGATGTCCGGCCATCCCCTGTTCGAACAACTGATCGAATCTCGGTCTGCGCCACCAAATCCGGTGGGCGAACCCTGAAATGACACTGATGTGATTAGACACTTGTTAGCTGCCTCGGTCAAGCGGAACGGCCGGATTTCATACCATCCCGTGACATAGATCCGGCGTGTCCGTGCTCCGGCGTGTTCGCCACACCCCGGGCGGCGACGACGAAGAAAGCCGGCTGGCCTAGGGTCTGAGGGCGTGAAGGTCACCGTTCTGGTCGGCGGCGTGGGCGGCGCCCGGTTCCTGCTCGGGGTCCAGCATCTGTTGCGGCTGGGCCAGTTTGCCGATCCCGCCATCCAACCCGATGACGCGGCAGAACACGAATTGACGGCTGTCGTCAACGTCGGCGACGACGCCTGGATGTTCGGTGTGCGCATCTGCCCGGACCTCGACACCTGCATGTACACCCTGGGCGGCGGTATCGATCCGGAGCGTGGCTGGGGGCACCGCGACGAAACCTGGCATGCCAAGTCCGAACTCGCGGCCTATGGCGTGCAGCCCGACTGGTTCGGCCTGGGCGACCGCGACCTGGCCACCCACCTGGTCCGCACACAGATGCTGCGCGCGGGCTATGCACTGTCTGCGGTGACCGAGGCGCTGTGCACCCGCTGGGCGCCCGGGGCCCGGCTGCTGCCGGCCAGTGACGACCGCAGCGAGACCCACGTCGTGGTCACCGATCCCGACGGCGAGCGCAAGGCCATCCACTTCCAGGAGTGGTGGGTGCGCTACCGGGCCAAGATCGAGACACACAGCTTCGCGTTCATCGGCTCCGACAAGGCCACTGCCGCACCGGGTGTGACGGAAGCGATCAATGGTGCCGATGTGGTTTTGATCGCACCGTCCAATCCGGTGGTCAGCATCGGCTCCATCCTCACCGTCGGCGGTATCCGCGCCGCGTTACGGGCCACGCCGGCACCCGTCATCGGCTACTCCCCGATCATCGCCGGAAAGCCGTTGCGCGGCATGGCCGACGAATGCCTGTCCGTCATCGGGGTCGAGTCGTCCTCGGAGGGTGTGGGCAAGCACTACGGTGCCCGCAGCGGTGTGGGCATCCTCGACGGCTGGCTGATCGACGAGGGCGACAGCGCCCAGATCGACGGTGTCACCGTGGCGCAGGCGCCGCTGCTGATGTCCGATCCCGCCGCCACGGCACAGATGGTGCGCGCCGGGCTGAGTCTGGCGGGACTGCAACTGTGAGCGCCGCAGAACACGGCAGTGCGGCCGTGTGCGAGATCATCCCGGTCACCGGCCTGCCCGAGTTCCGGCCCGGTGACGATGTCGCCGCCGCGATCGCCGCGGCCGCCGGCTGGCTGCGCGACGACGACGTGGTCGTCATCACCAGCAAGGTGCTGTCCAAGGCCGAGGGCCGCATCGTCACCGCACCCACCGACCCGGAGCAGCGAGACGCGCTGCGCCGCAGACTCATCGACGACGAAGCCGTGCGCGTGCTGGCCCGCAAGGGCAAGACGCTGATCACCGAGAACGCCATCGGACTGATCCAGGCCGCGGCCGGCGTGGACGGATCCAATGTCGACGGCGCCGAATTGGCGCTGCTGCCGGTCGATCCGGACGGCAGCGCCGCCGCCCTGCGCGCCGCGCTGGCCGAACGACTCGGCGTGCGGGTCGGTGTCGTGGTGACCGACACGATGGGCCGCGCGTGGCGCACCGGCCAGACCGATGTCGCCATCGGCGCCGCCGGGCTGACCGTGCTGCACGGCTACGCCGGCGCCCACGACGGGCACGGCAACGAACTCGTGGTGACCGAGATCGCCGTCGCCGACGAACTCGCCGCGGCAGCCGATCTGGTGAAGGGCAAGCTCACCGGCATCCCGGTGGCGGTGGTGCGCGGACTGACCCTGCACGATGACGGGTCGAGCGGACGCACCCTGGTCCGCAGCGGTGAGGAGGACCTGTTCTGGCTCGGCACCGCCGAGGCCATCGACCTCGGCCGCCGGCAGGCTCAGCTGCTGCGCCGGTCGGTGCGCCGCTTTGCCACCGATCCCGTGCCCGCGGAACTGATCAGCGAGGCCGTCGCCGAGGCGTTGACCGCACCGGCCCCGCACCACACCCGCCCGGTGCGCTTCGTCTGGGTGCGCGACGCGACGACCCGCGTGCGGCTGCTCGATGCGATGCGCGAACGCTGGCAACAGGATCTGGTGGGCGACGGCCGCTCGGCCGAGGATGCGGCGCGGCGCACCGAACGCGGCCGACTGCTCTATGACGCACCCGAGCTCGTCATCCCGTTCATGGTGCCCGACGGTGCGCACAGCTATCCGGACCCGGCCCGCACCGCCGCCGAGCACACCATGTTCACCGTGGCCGCGGGCGCGGCGGTACAGGCACTGCTGGTGGCGCTGGCCGTGCGTGAGGTCGGCAGCTGCTGGGTCGGCTCCACCATCTTCGCCGCCGATATCGTGCGCGCCGAACTCGATATCGCGGCGGACTGGGAACCGTTGGGCGCCATCGCCATCGGTTATCCCGCCGAACCGCACGGTGTTCGCGAGCCGGTCGGAACCGACGGTCTGCTCGAGTACCGGTGAGCCTGCACTCCTCGGTCATCGAGGCGTTGTCGCGTTGGCAGACAACCGATCCGGGTCAGGATGCACTGCGCCACGCGGTGCTGGCGTTCGTGCTGGCCCGCCCGGACGCCTGCCTGCGCGCGTGCGAACCGGGCCACATCACCGCCTCGGCACTCGTGCTCGACGACACCGGCACCCGGGCGCTGCTGACCCTGCACCCCCGCGTCGGGCGCTGGCTGCAACTCGGCGGGCACTGTGAGGACACCGATCCCGATGTCACGGCCGCCGCGTTGCGCGAGGCCGACGAGGAATCCGGGATCAGTGGTCTGCGCATCGACCCGGAACTGGTTGCGATCCACGTCCATCCGCTGACCTGCTCGCTCGGCAAGCCGACCCGGCACCTGGATCTGCAGTTCCTGGTGCACGCGCCGGCCGGAGCCGAGATCACCCGCAGTGACGAGTCGTTGGATCTGCGGTGGTGGGCGCTGGACGCCATGCCGCCGGGCGATCCGTCGCTGGACGCGCTCGCCGCGGCCGCCCGCGCCCGGGTCGCCGAAGGCTAGACGTCGGTCGAGTACCGGATACCGCCGTCGGGAATCGTCACCCCGGGCCATACCCGCGCACCGCGCAGCAGCTCGCAGCGTGCCCCGATATCGGCACCGTCGCCGATGACCCCGTCGCGGATCAACGCCCGCGGGCCGATGCGGGCCCCGAAGCCGATGATGGAGCGTTCGATCACCGCCCCGGCCTCCACCCGCACCCCGTCGAAGATGACCGCGCCGTCCAACCGTGCCCCGGCACCGATCTCGGCGCCGCGCCCGACCACCGTGCCACCGAGCAGCAGCGCCCCCGGTGAGACGGCCGCACCGTCGTGCACCAGGAACTCGCCGCGCTGATGGTTCAGCGCCGGTGACGGCGCGATACCGCGCACCAGATCCGCCGAACCGCGCACGAAATCGTCGGGCGTGCCCATATCGCGCCAGTAGCTGGAGTCGACATAACCGCAGACGTGGCGGTCCTCGGCCAGCAGCGTCGGGAACACCTCGCGCTCGACCGAGAGCGCCCGGCCCTTGGGGATCTCGTCGATGACCGCGCGCTTGAAGACATAGCAGCCGGCGTTGATCTGGTCGGTCGGCGGATCCTGGGTCTTCTCCAGGAAGGCCGTCACCCGCTGGTTCTCGTCGGTGGGCACGCAGCCGAACGCACGCGGATCGCTGACCCGGACCAGGTGCAGCGTCACATCGGCCTGATGCTCGGAATGGCAGCTCAGCAGCGCACCCAGATCGGCCCCGGACAGCACGTCACCGTTGAACACCAGCGCGGTGTCGTGGTGCAGCTTGTCGGCCACATTGGCGATACCGCCACCGGTGCCCAGCGCCTCTTCCTCGACGACGTAGTCGATCTCCAGACCGAGCTTGGACCCGTCCCCGAAGGCGGCCTCGAACACCTCGGCCTTGTACGACGTCCCCAGCACCACATGCCGGATGCCCGACGCCTCGATGCGCGAGAGCAGATGCGTCAGGAACGGCAGACCGGCCGTGGGCAGCATCGGTTTGGGCGCCGACAGCGTCAGCGGTCGCAGCCTGGTGCCCTGACCGCCGACCAGGATGACGGCGTCGACCTCTGCGGGATTGACCATTGCTCAGTGCCGTCCTTTCGCCTGTTTGCGTGCAGAGTTCCGGACCACCAGCCCGGCTCGGGTGGCCAGCGCACCCTTGATCGTCCAGCGCAGCGGTGCCTGCCACCAGCGCGGATGCCGGTCAGCCAGGAAAGTGTAGGTGCTGGCGTGATGGGCCGCCAGGTTGCGCGCCGGATCGCGACTGGTCGAATGTCCCTTGTCGTGCAGGATTTCCGCGCTCGGCACATAGACGTTGCGCCAGCCGTCGCGGGCCAGCCGGTCGCCCAGGTCGACGTCCTCCATGTACATGAAGTAGCGCTCGTCGAACCCGGCGATCCGGGTGAAGGCCTCGCGGCGCACCAGCAGGCAGGCACCCGAGAGCCATCCGACCGGACGTTCGCTGGGTTCCAGACGCTCCTGCCGGTAGGCCGCCGTCCACGGGTTGGACTTCCACACCGGGCCGACGACGGCGTGCATACCGCCGCGGATCAGGCTGGGCTGATGGCGTGCCGACGGGTACACAGTGCCGTCGGGATCGCGGATCAGCGGGCCCAGCGCGCCGGCGGTCGGCCAGCGCTGCGCGGCGGCGAGCAGTTCGTCGATGCTGCCCGGGCCCCACTGCACATCGGGGTTGGCGACGATGAACCACTCACCGTCGTGGACGTACTTCTGCACGGCGCGGTTGACGGCGGTGCCGTACCCGAGGTTGCCGCCGGTGCGCAGCAGGATGACATTGGGATAGCGCCGCTGCGCTTCCTCGGGAGCCCCGTCGGTGGAACCGTTGTCAGCCATGATCACGGTGACCGGCCGGTCGGTGGCGTGCGCCAGTGAGGCGAGGAATCGGTCCAGGTGTCCACCGGGGGAATAGGTGACCGTCACGACCTTGAGTTCGTCAGTCACCACGGGAAACCAGTTCGTCGCTCACGCTGGTAGAGGTTAACCGGCGAGCCGAACGCGCCGTCAATTCAGCTCCGCCAGCGCCGCGGCCAGCCCGTCCTGCCAGGACCGCAGCGGCCGGTACCGGGCGTCGAAATGCGCCGTCGACAACGCCGAGTAGACCGGGCGCGGGGCCGGGCGGGGATGTCGGTCGGTGGTCACCGGCCGGACCCGTTGCGGGTCGGCGCCGATCCCGGCGAATACCGCCCGGGCCAGTTCCCAGCGGCTGGCCGGGCCGGTGTTGACCACGTGCAGCAGCGGTTGGGCGGCGGGGTCGTCGGCGATTTGCAGCACGGCGTCCACCAGGTCGCCGACATAGGTGGGCGATCCGGTCTGATCGGCCACGACGTCGACGGTGTCGCGTTCGGATTCCAGTCTGCGCATGGTGGCGACGAAGTCAGCGCCGGTCCCGGTGTACACCCACGCCGTGCGGACCACGGTCGCGTCCGGCAGCGCGGCGCGTACCTCGCGCTCGCCGGCCAGCTTGCTGCGGCCGTAGACACTGAGCGGGCCGACCTCGGCGTCGACCTCGTACGGGCTCGGGGTGCCGGCGAACACACCGCTGAACACATAGTCGGTGGAGATGTGGATCAGCCGGGCCCCGGCGGCCGCGCAGGCCCGCGCGACGTGTCCGGCACCGGCGGCGTTGACGGCCAGGGCCCGGGCCTCGTCGGCCTCGGCCACGTCCACGGCCGTCAGCGCCGCGCAGTTGACCACCACGTCACCGGCGGCGACGATGGCGCGGCCGGCATCGGCGTCGGTGATATCCCACTGGGCCGAGGTGCGGGCGAGCAGTTCGCGTCCCCGGGCGGCCGCGGTGGCCGCCAGGAAACGTCCGACCTGTCCGCCCGCCCCGGTGATGACGATTCGGGCAGGCACGACCGCTATCCGGCGAGCACTCCGGCGGCGACCTTCGGCTTCCAATCGGAGGTGAGCAGGGCGCCGTAGTTGGCCTCGCGGTCATTGCGGTTGGCGGTGTCGAGATCACGCACGGCGTGGATGAAGGCCGGACCGGCCCATCCGACCGCGGCGGCGGCGCCGAGCACGTCCACGATCTGCTTGGCCTGCTCCTCCTGGCTCACGCCGTCACCCGGGATGTCACTGGTGGACGCGCCCATCTCGGTCAGCCAGATCTTCTTGCCGCCATCACCGTTGGCCACCATGACATCGTGCATGCGCAGCACATCGGACCAGCCGTTGTTGCTGTCGGCGGCCAGGCCGCCGGGGAAGACGTACGGGTGCGCCGCGGCGGCGTCGAACGACCCCTTGGCACCGGCGTCGTACATCTGCTGCAGGAATCCCGGGGGCGAGTCCGGGCCGGCCAGCGGGCTGAGCCCGGCGGCGACGACGGTCGCGCCCGAGTTGGCACCCTTGATGGCCGGGTAGGCGGCCTTGAGCATGTTGGTGTAGCGGACGGCCTTGTTGTCGGCGAAGCCCATGAACAGCGGCAGATTCGGTTCGTTCCAGACCTCCCAGGCGTTGATGCGCCCGGCGTAACGCGATGCGGCGGCGGCCGCGAACGACCCGAAGTCGGCGTTGTCCTTGGGCGGCGACGACGGGAACAGCAGCTGCGCGCCCTCGGTCCTGGCCCAGAACGGGGTGTTGGAGATCAGTCCGAGGATGCGCAGACCGTTGGAGCTCGCGGCGTTGACAAGACTGTCGAAATAGCCCCAGTTGTATTGGTCGGGGCCGGTTTCGACCAGCGCCCAGTCCAGCGGCAGCCGCACCCAGGAGCCGCTGGTCTTGGCGACCGCCGCGATCTCGCGGGCCGAATCCGCCGGGTTACCGGTGGCCCAGGTGTATCCCTGGGCGAACCCGTAACCGTCGGCCGGGGCGGTCACCGCGTAGGCGGGCGCGGGCGCCACCGTCGCCATGGACGTGACCAACGCAACCAGCACCGCGGCGCGGCCCAGCTTCCTGCCCAGAGTTTTCCACATGCTCGACAATTTACCGGACCTCTCATCCACGTATCGGTCGAACTCCCTGCGCAGGCCGGGGTTCGCGACCGAACGTCGGGCACGTCCGGTGCCTGTTGTGTCGTTCGCTGAGCCGTTGTCGTTACCGGCGGACCGCACATCGGTGCGGTTGGCACGCCGACGCGCTTGGGCGGACATCGCAGCCCCGGACAGTAGCCTGGGCTGATGCAGAATCGGCTGACCAGGACGGTCGGCGTCATCGCCGCTGTCGCGGTGGTGGTGTCCACCGGCGTGGCCTGGAGCACGGTCCGCTCGTTCGAGGACGGTATCCACCACGTCAACTCGGCCGCCCTGGGCGGCGGCGGTGAGGACGGCGCCATCGACGTCCTGCTGGTGGGCGTGGACAGCCGCACCGATGCGCACGGAAATCCGCTGTCGCCCGAGGAATTGGCCGCCCTGCGGGTCGGTGACGACGTGGCCACCAACACCGACACCATCATCTTGATCCGCATCCCGAACAACGGGAAGTCGGCCACCGCGATCTCCATCCCTCGCGACACCTACGTCGAACTGCCGAACGACCAGGGCAAGATGAAGATCAACGGGGTATACGGCGACGCCAAGCTGACCACCATGAAACAGCTCATCGAGGTCGATGGCATGGACCCGGTCGAAGGTGAGAAACAAGGTACCGAGGCCGGCCGCGAGGCTCTCATCGAGACCGTCGCGCATCTGACCGGTGTCACCGTCGACCATTACGCCGAGATCGGGCTACTGGGCTTCAGTTTGATCACCGATGCACTCGGCGGTGTCGATGTCTGCCTGAAAAACCCGGTGTATGAACCACTTTCCGGCGCCGATTTCCCGGCCGGCTGGCAGAAGCTGGACGGCCCACGGGCTTTGAGCTTCGTGCGGCAACGCCACGACCTGCCGCGCGGGGACCTGGACCGGGTGACCCGTCAGCAGGCGGTGATGGCCTCGCTGGCCCACCAGGTGATCTCGGGCAAGACCTTGTCCAGTCCGGCGACGCTGAACCGGCTGCAGACGGCGGTGCAACGCTCGGTGGTGCTCTCCGATGGTTGGGACATCATGGATTTCATCACCCAACTGCAGGAGGTCGCGGCCGGCTCCGTCGCGTTCGCCACCATTCCCATTCTGCGCGAGGACGGTTGGAGCGATGACGGGATGCAATCCGTCGTGCGCATCGATGCCGACCAGGTCAAGGAATGGGTCGAGAGCCTGCTCAACGAGCAGGCCGAGGGCAACACCGAGAAGGTCGCCTACTCGCCGGACAAGACCACCGTCGACGTCGTCAACGACACCGATGTCAACGGCCTGGCCGCGGCGGTGTCGGACGTGCTGACCGCCGGCGGGTTCACCGCGGGCGCGGTCGGCAACCACGAGGGTGAGCGGGTGGCCAACAGCATGGTCCGGGCGCCCAGCGTCGACGACCTCGGCGCGCAGGCGGTGTCCGAACAACTGGGCAACCTGACCGTCGTCGAGGACCCGTCGATGGCGCCGGGCACCGTGCAGGTGGTGCTGTCCGACGACTACACCGGCCCGGGCTCGGGCCTGGAGGGCACCGCCCCGTCGGCCGATCCGGCGTCCACCGATTGGTATCAGGGCTATGAGGGTGAGGATCTGGTCGCCGCCGGCGAGACCGCCGTCCCGCCGCCGTCACCGATCATCACCGCCGGTTCCGATGACCCGCAGTGCGTGAACTGAGATGGCCGCGCCCGTGACGGTCAGCGCCGCACTGCTGGATCCGCTGATGCAGCGTGACCCCGTCGGACCGCGGATCACCTATTACGACGACGCCACCGGAGAGCGCATCGAACTGTCCACGGTGACGCTGGCCAACTGGGCGGCCAAGACCGCCAACCTGCTGCGCGACGAACTCGGTGCCGGATCGGGCACCCGGGTGGCGGTGCTGCTGCCCGCGCACTGGCAGACGGCCGCGGTGCTGCTGGGCATCTGGTGGATCGGCGCCGAGGTGGTGCTCGGCGGCGACGCCGACGGCGCCGATATCGCGCTGTGCACCGCCGAGCGCATCGGCGAGGCCGACGCGGCCGTCGGCACCGGTGAGGTGGTCGCGCTGTCGTTGGACCCCTTCGGCAAGCCGGTGCCCGATCTGCCGATCGGGGTGACCGACTATGCGACCTCGGTGCGGGTGCACGGTGACCAGATCATCGCCGAACGGGTTCCGGGACCGGCGCTGGTCGGCCGCAGCGTCGCCGAGGTGTTGGCGGCCGCCGCGGCGGCGGCCGAGGCGCAGGGGCTGACCGGTCAGGACCGGGTGATGTCGTCGGCCGGCTGGGACACCGAGGCCGAGCTGCAGGAGCACCTGTTGGCCGTGCTGTCGGCGGGCGCGTCACTGGTGTTGCTGGCGCACCCGGACGCCGGCCGGCTGGACCGTCGCCGCGAGATGGAGAAGGTGACCCGCGGCTGATTGTTCCGGTTAAGGCCGCAATCAAATACCCTGAGCGTCAATATGACGCTCACAGTAGGTCTTTTGCGCCTCGGGTGAGTACCCTGTGACAGGTGGAAAGCATCGCCATGAAGTTCGCTGCATATCGGCATATCGGCCATCGACGTGTGCAGGGCTATACGGAGTCCTCCGCGATCGGGTTGCTGCATGCCGTCGACGAATATCAGCGTTCGGTCGGTATCGGCGGACCGATCGCCGAAATCGGTGTGCACCACGGGCAATTGTTCATTGCCATGAAGCTGCTCCAGCAACCTGGTGAGCCGTCCATCGCGATCGACCTCTTCGAGGATCAGGAAGCCAATATCGACAAGTCCGGTCAGGGCGACCGGGACCGTTTCCTGAGCCATCTCGACGCCTGGACGAACCGCGACGGCCTGATCATCCACCAGGGCGATTCCACCCAGATCATGCCCGGCGACATCCCGGAGATGTCCGGGGTGCGGCTGTTCTCGGTCGACGGCGGGCACACCCAGGAGATCGTGCTCAGCGATATGCGGCTGGCCGAGAAGAGTCTGATCGACGGCGGCGTGGTGATCGCCGACGACGTGTTCAACCAGCAGTGGCCGGGCGTCTGCGTCGGCACCGTGCACTATCTGGAGCAGGGCGGCGCGCTCGTGCCGTTCTACATCGGCTACAACAAGGTGCTGTTCAGCCAGCCCGAACACGCCGAGCGCTACCGTCGCCGACTGGACGCGGCCTACGCCGGCAAGACCATGACGGCCATCTTCGAGTCGAGTTTCGTCGGGCACCCGGTCAGCGTGCTGGTCCCGGTGCCCAAGCATCCTGCGCACATCGCCCGTCGCAGCGAGGCGCTGCGTTCGGCGTACCGCAAGGTGACCGGGCTCATCAAATAGTCCGGCGAGCAGTCCCCCCGCAAGCGGGAGGTGCCCCCAACAAAACTGCCCACTTTCAACGGAAAGTGGGCAGTTTTGTGTCTGCTCGCCGGAAAGACGCTATTTCAGCAGCTGGCGGCTCATCACGACGCGCTGGATCTGGTTGGTGCCCTCGTAGATCTGGGTGATCTTGGCATCGCGCATGTAGCGCTCGACCGGGAAGTCGACGGTATAGCCGTAGCCGCCGAACAGCTGCACGGCGTTGGTGGTGACCTCCATGGCGACATCGGAGGCGAAGCACTTCGAGGCCGAGGCCAGGAATTGCAGGTTGGGTTCCATGCGCTCGGCGCGAGCGGCGGCGGTGTACACCATCAGCCGCGCGGCCTCGATCTTCATCGCCATGTCGGCGAGCATGAACTGGGTGTTCTGGAAGTCGGCGATCGACTTGCCGAACTGCTTGCGCTCCTTGGTGTAGGCGATCGAGGCGTCCAGCGCACCCTGGGCGATGCCGACGGCCTGCGCGCCGATGGTCGGGCGGGTGTGGTCCAGGGTCGCCAGCGCGGTCTTGAACCCGGTGCCCGGCTCGCCGATGATGCGGTCACCCGGGATGCGGCAGTTCTCGAAGTACAGCTCGGTGGTGGGCGATCCCTTGATGCCCATCTTGTGTTCCTTCGGCCCGGCGCTGAAGCCCTCGTCGTCCTTGTGCACGATGAACGCCGAGATGCCGTTGGCGCCCTTGTCCGGATCGGTGACGGCCATGACGGTGTACCAGGTGGACTTGCCGCCGTTGGAGATCCAGCACTTGGTGCCGTTGAGGATCCAGTCGTCACCGTCGGCGACGGCCTTGGTGCGCATGGCGCCCGCGTCGCTGCCGGCCTCCCGCTCGCTCAGCGCGTAGGACGCGGTGGCCTCGCCGGCCGCGATGGACGGCAACACCTTCTGCTTGAGCTCCTCGGATCCGCGCATCAGCAGACCGGTGGTGCCCAGCTTGTTGCAGATCGGGATCAGCGAGGACGACGCACACACCCGCGCCACCTCTTCGATGACGATGCAGGCCGCGACGGAGTCGGCACCCTGGCCGCCGTACTCCTCGGGGATGAAGACCGCCGAGAAGCCGGAGCCGTCGAGCGCCGCCAGGGCCTCATCGGTGTAGCGGGCCTTGGCGTCGACGTCCGCGGCGTGCGGCGCGATCTCCTTCTCGCACAGGTCGCGCAGCACGGCGCGCAGCTCGTTGTGCTCGTCGGACAGCTGGAACAGGTCAAAGGACGGATTGGCAACCATCGGCATCTCCTCGCTACTCGTCAGTAACTTTAGCGGTTACTCCCCGCCACCCAGCAATCGGTCGCGCAAAGCGGCATCCTTGGCCAGCACCATGGTCTCCAGGTCGGCCTGGAACGCCTCCATCCGCGCGCGCAGCGCGCCGTCACCGGCGCCGAGGATGCGCACCGCAAGCAGGCCGGCATTGCGGGCCCCGCCGATCGACACCGTCGCCACCGGCACTCCCGCGGGCATCTGGACGATCGACAGCAAGCTGTCCAGCCCGTCGAGGCGTGCCAGCGGCACCGGCACACCGATCACCGGCAGCGCAGTGGCCGAGGCGACCATGCCGGGCAGGTGTGCCGCTCCCCCGGCGCCGGCGATGATGACCTCGATACCCCGGCCCGCCGCCTGCTGGGCGTACTCCAGCATCCGGCCCGGGGTGCGATGGGCGGAGACGACACCGATCTCGAACGGGATGTCGAATTCGGCCAGCGCGGTGACCGCAGCCTCCATCACCGTCCAGTCGCTGTCGCTGCCCATGATGACCCCCACCCGGGGGCCCGGCTTCGCACTCACGTTCTCACTCACGATTCAGTGTCCATCCCATCCGTCGGTCCACTCCGCGTGCGACAGCCAGTGCGCCGCCCGCTGCGCCCGTTCCCGCAGGGCGGCAACATATTCCGCATCATCGGGTGATCCACCGGAATCCCCGACGATGTTCACGTGCCCGATCTTGCGGCCCGGCCGCTCGCCCTTGCCGTACAGGTGGATCTTGGCATCGGGCATCCGGCCGCAGAGGTGGTGCACGCGCTCGTCCATCGACATCGAAGGTGTCTGCGCCGCGCCCAACACGTTGCCCATCACCGTCACCGGCGCCAGCGCCGACGTGTCACCCAGCGGATAGTCCAGCACGGCGCGCAGGTGTTGTTCGAACTGTCCGGTCCGGGCACCGTCCATGCTCCAGTGCCCGGAATTGTGCGGGCGCATCGCCAGCTCGTTGACCAGCACGGCCCCGGATTCCGTTTCGAAGAGTTCGACGGCCAGCACGCCGACGACCCCCAGCTCCTCGGCCAGCCGCAGCCCGAGCGCCTCCGCTGCGGCGGCGGTCTGCCGCGGCAGACCCGGCGCCGGGGCGATGACCTCCACGCAGATGCCGTCGCGCTGCACGGTCTGCACCACCGGCCAGGCCGCGCCCTGCCCGAAGGGCGAGCGCGCCACCAGCGCCGACAGCTCCCGGCGCCACGCCACCCGTTCCTCCAGCATGACCTCGACGCCGTCGGCCAGATAGCCGGCAACGGCGTCGCGGGCGTGGGCGAGGTCGCGGGCCAGCACCACGCCGCGCCCGTCATAGCCGCCACGCACCGTCTTGATCACCACTGCGGCGCCGGTCCGCCGGGCGAAGTCGTCGACATCGTCGACCGACCGGACCGCGGCGTAGGCCGGGATCGGCGCACCGAGGGCCTCCAGCTTGCGGCGCATGATCAGCTTGTCCTGCGCGTGGATCAGCGCCTGCGGCGGCGGGGCCACCGTGACACCCTCGGCGACGAGCCGTTCCAGGTGTTCGGTGGGGACGTGCTCGTGATCGAAGGTCAGCGCGGCCACCCCCTGCGCGGCGCGGCGCAGGGCGTCGAGATCGGTGTGGGCGCCGAGCACCACATCCGGTGTGACCTGCGCGGCCGGATCTTCGGGTGCGGCGGCCAACACCCGCAGCGTCTGACCCAGCGCGACGGCGGCCTGGTGGGTCATCCTGGCGAGCTGGCCCCCGCCGATCATCACGACTGTGGGCGCGGTGGAGTCACTGGGCGTTCGGGGCACGGCACATATGGTGTCATGTCCCGGCCACCTGCCGCGCGGACCACCGGCACCCACGGTGACCTGCGCAGGTTCACGTTGCGCTGGCGATTTACGTAGACTGCTTCTTCGTGTCCTTTGCAGATGCCACGATTGCGCGGCTCCCCCGCCCAATCCGGCCCTTCGCCGAGCGGCACCACGAGCTGATCAAATTCGCGCTGGTCGGCGCGACGACGTTCGTCATCGACTCCGCGATCTTCTACACGCTCAAACTGACCGTGCTGGAGCCCAAGCCGGTGACGGCCAAGATCATCGCCGGCATCGTCGCCGTCATCGCCTCCTACATCCTGAACCGGGAGTGGAGCTTCAAGGACCGTGGCGGCCGGGAACGCCACCACGAGGCGCTGCTGTTCTTCGGGGTCAGCGGCGTCGGTGTGCTGCTGGCCATGGCCCCGCTGTACTTCTCCAGCTATGTGCTGGGTCTGCGGGTGCCCGAGGTGTCGCTGACGGTCGAGAACATCGCCGACTTCATCTCCGCCTACATCATCGGCAACCTGTTGCAGATGGCATTCCGGTTCTGGGCGTTCCGCCGGTGGGTCTTCCCGGACGAGTTCGCCCGCAACCCCGAGAAGGCCCTGGAGTCCACGCTGACCGCCGGCGGTATCGCCGAGGCCTTCGAGGACCATGCCGAGCACACCGCCGAGGGCCGGGCGCCGCACAACGGCACCGTCACCCCGCTGCACCGTGGCCGGCGCGGCCCGGATCAGCTCGACGACTCCTCGGAATCGAGGGTGTCGAAGACTTCGTGATAGAGCAGGGAATGCACCTGCTCGACGCGCGGAATGTCGTAGAACTCCAGCGGATCCTGTGACGCCGATTCGATGATGAGCGTGCCGGTGCGCAGCATCCGGTCGAGCAGACCGTGCTTGAACTCCACGCTGTTGATCCGGGCCAGCGGGATGTCGATACCGCTGCGGGTCAACAGCCCGTGCCGGAACATCACCCGCCGATCGGTGATCACGAAATGCGTCGTCCACCACGTCAGGAACGGCCACACCGTCAGCCACCCGACCAGCACCAGCCAGATTGCGGCGATGACCCCGAAGATGATCCGTTTGGCGTTGTCGTCCCAGTCGGTCTGATTCACCCATCCGGCGCCGAACGCCGCGGCCGCGGTGGCCAGCAGCAACACCAGCACCGCGCCCAGCAGCCGCTTCCAGTGCGGATGCCGGTGCAGCACGACCTGTTCGTCCCTGGCCAGGACGTTTTCCGGATAGCCCACGGATGTGGACTCTAATCGAACACCTCACCGGTCAGCGGGCGTAAGTGCACGATATCGCCGGCCGCGACGACCTCGGTTCCGGCGCCGGTGTCGATGCACAGTCGGCCCGATTCGTCGATCGCGGCGGCGGTGCCGGTGATCTCGCGGTCGCCGGGCAGCAGGGCGCGCACCGGCCGTCCCAACGTGGCCGATCGCCGGCGGTAGTCGGCCACCAGGGCCGCACCGCCACCGGACTGCCACGCCGAGACCCGGGTACCCAACTGCTGCAACAGGATCTGCGCCACCTCGGTGCGGTCGGTGGGTGCACCGAGGATCTGCATCGAGGTGGCCTGCGCCTGCCCGAGTTCCTCGGGGGTGACGGCGACGTTCAGGCCGATGCCGACCACCACCACCTGCTGCGGGGAGGCGACCTCGGCCAGGATGCCGGCGATCTTGGCGCCGTCGACCTGGACGTCATTGGGCCATTTGAGTCCCGCGGTGATGCCGGTCGCGGCCAGCGTGTCGACGACGGCGACGCCGGCCAGCAGTGGCAACAGGCTCCACTGATCCTCGGCCACCCCGGCCGTCGAGATACCCGCCGAGACCACGACCAGTCCGCGCGGGACCCCCTGCCAGCTGCGGCCGCCGCGACCGCGGCCGGCGGCCTGGTGTTCGGCCATCAGCACCGCACCCGCGATCTGCTCGTCGGCGGCCCGTGCGATCAGGTCGGCGTTGGTGGATCCGGTTTCTTCGACGATGTCGAGCCGGTGCCACGGTGCGGCCAGGCCGGCGCGCAGCGACGCGATGTCCAGCGGCGGGCGCTCAACAGTCATTGCGCACCGGCTGATCGGCGAATCGTGTTGCCATCCAGTCCAACTGGCTCACCAGGTCGACCTCCGCGTGTCCCTTGTCCGGTTCGAACTGCACCGTCACCGTCGCGCCCAGTGCACACGCCCGCTCGATCGCGGCGGCGGTCCATTCGGCATCGACCAGGGTATCGGCACCGCCGTACCACACCGACATCGGCGCCGACAATGCCCGTTGGGGCAGCGCCCAGGCGCGCAACAACTGCCGCAGGCGGTCGGCGGCCACGGGATTCTGGGGTGCGACGTCCCCGGGACGCAGATGTTCGGCGGCGGCCCCGCGCTGGTAGATCTGCGGCGCCTGACAGGCCGTCAGCACCGACCAGTGCTCGGCGGCCGCCCCGGCGCGGAAGTCGTCGCGGTCCAGGTCGGGGTGCAGCCGGGCCAGCGATTCCACTATCACCGGCATTGCCAGCATCTGGTCGGAGGTCAGCCGGCCGGCCAGTGACTTGTCGACGAAGCCACTGACATCGGCGGCGGGTGCGGCGGCCACCGCACCGAGCAGCTGCAGTTCGGGGGCGTACACCGAGGCCTGCTCGTCGGCGGCCCAGGTGGCCGCACCGCCCTGCGAGTGACCGAAGGCCATCCAGGTGCCCGAGACGTCACCGAAGGTGTGCCGCAGCGCGCGGACGCTGTCGATCATGTTCAGTCCGGCCGTCTTGGCGTCCAGGTAGGGGTGAAAACCCTTGGCGCCCAATCCCTGATAGTCCGGGACGGTGACCGCATACCCGCGATCGATGAACGGGGTGACGAAGGCCAGCGCACCGAGCAGGTTGTCCGACAGCGATGGTGCGCACGGGCCGTCGATGCCGACGGTCCCGTGACCGATCGCCACCACCCGCCAGCCACCCGGCGGGGGGTCACCGAGTGGGGTGAACACCGAACCGGAGACGACGGTGGGAGCTCCGGTGTCGCCGGAGGTGGAGCGGTAGAGCACCCGGGCGGCCCGCAGATCGCGGGCCTCCAGGCGCCGGGTCACCCCGGGCATGGTGGTCGCCGAGACCAGCGTGCCGGGGCCGGCATCGGTCAGATCGGCGGATTCGATCGGCACCGGCGGACCGCCGGAGGACGGAAAGGTGTTGACGACGGCCAGGCCCAGCGGCACGGCGAACGGGACCAGCGCGGCATAGACGGCGGTCTGAGCGATGAGCGCGGCGACGAGCGCCACGATGCCGAAGATCCGGCGGGCACGGACCTGGGACGGCACGGACTCCACGCTACCGCAGCGGCGGTGCGGCCCCGGGCCGGCTAGTAGGCGCCGGTACCGCCCAGCACGGTGCGCACGGTCTTGATCGCGATCAGCAGATCACTGCTGATGGACCAGTTCTCGACGTAGGACAGATCCAGGCGCACCGAATCGTCCCAGGACAGATCCGCGCGGCCGCTGACCTGCCACAGGCCGGTGATACCCGGGAGCACCAGCAGCCTGCGCCGCACCTGATCGGTGTAGGCGTCGGCCTCGCACGGCAGCGGCGGACGCGGGCCCACCACGCTCATCTCCTTCTTCAGGACGTTGATGAACTGGGGCAACTCGTCGATGCTGTAGCGACGCAGGATGCGGCCGACCGTGGTGACCCGCGGATCCTGGCGGATCTTGAACAGCACACCACCGTCCATCTCGTTCATATCGGCCAGGCTGGCGACCATCTGATCGGCGTTCACCACCATGGTGCGCAGCTTGATCATCCGGAACGGCTTACCGTCCAGACCGATCCGTTCGGACAGGTAGAACACCGGGCCACGACTGGTCAGCTTGATCGCGATGGCGCTGACCAGCAGCAGCGGGAACGCGGCGGTCAGCACGCTGAGCGACACGAAGATGTCGAAGGCGCGCTTCTGCAGTTTCTTGGTGCCGCTGTACTGCGGCTTCTCGACGTGGATCAGCGGCAGGCCGGCGACGGGACGCATGGTCAAGCGCGGGCCGGCGACGTCGACCATGCCCGGTGAGACCACCAGGTCGACGCCGAGACGGTCCAGATCCCAGGACAGTTCCCGGACACCGTCGGGGCCGAGATGCTCGGTGGTGGTCAGCGCGACGGTGTCGGCGTTGACCTTGGCGATGGCCTCTTCGACCTGATGCTCGTCACCCAGGATCGGCAGCGGTCCGACACCGGGCACGTCCAGCGTGCCGCCACCGACCCGGCCGGTCAGGCAGACACCGACGACCGAGTAGCCGTAGCCCCAGGAGCGTTCCAGGGACTGCACCAGGCTGCGGACGGCGGCGGCGTTACCGACCGCGACCACCGAGGTGACGCACTTGCCGCGCTTGCGGTACCAGGCCAGCACGCGGCGGCACGCGCTGCGGCCGATCACCAGGAACACCAGACCCAGCGGGAAGGCCAGCGCCAGATAACCACGAGCGTATTCCGGCCGGAAGATCATCAGGGTGACCGCGACGACGCTGATGGTCGACAGGGTCGCCGACAGCACGCGGCGGTATTCCTCCATGCCGGCGCCGACGATGCGCGGCGAACGACTGCGGTAGGCGGTCAGCAAACCCAACCAGATCAGTCCGAAGATCACCGACAGCAGACCGAAGTACTTGGTCAGCGGATCGAAGTCGGTGACCGGACGGCCCAACCGGACCATCTGCGCGCAGGCCATGGCGGCCCCCACCACCACGATGTCGGTGACCAACAGCGCACGACCGTAGCGTCGCTGCCAGAGCAACCCATCGTGATCCCGAACGGGCGCCGGGCCCGTAAGGGCGATCGGCGCCTCGGTCTCTCTCACCAACGTCACGTGCGCGTCCACCTTCGTTTGCTGCACCGGTCATTGCATGCTGGATAAGACTATCGCTTTGTTTCCTGATACTTGCAACATTTCGGGTCAAATATCCACCCATTGGCTGACGCGGGCGCAAATTCGCTCACCCGGATGATCTCGATTTGCCCACCCCCGTCGTCCGTGCGCACCGGCCAAAACTGACGCCCCCGTCTATTTGACCAGGTAGTCAGCATAATTCGGCCGTGTTAATCAGAAGCTCTCCTGTCTTTTCGCAGAAGTAGCCACAGCGTTACATCGGCCCTCGTGACGGCCCTCCGACGGAAGTCGGGCCGCAGGGCCATTGCTGGAAATGCGACAGGTTGCGTGGTTCGGCTGTTGGACTCTTAGCCGCGTGACGAACGCCGCCGGCAACGTAGCCGGGCACGCTCCGGCGAAATGCGGTTAGCCCGCGAAGATGTGACGGGTCTCATACTCGCCGATCCGACGCCGACGACGACGGAATCCGTAGGCGCGCCTCGGCGGACTCGTGCCGACCCGCCGGTCAGGCGGCCATCGGACCCGAGACGGAGGTGTCGAGCCCGCGCCTCAGGCGCACTCGGTGGTGGCCGGCAACCCGGTCAACCGCTCGGTCAGCCAACCCAACTGGTCGGCGACCTCCAGATCGCCGTGGCCCTTGTCGGGCTGGAAATCCCACACCACATTTCCGCCGAGGGCACAGGCCCTCGCGATCGCGGCATCGGTCCACTGCGGGTCGATGTACTCGTCCTCACCGCCGTAGACGACGGCCATCGGGGCGGCCAGCGGCTGCTGCGGTAGGGCCCAGGCCCGCAGGTACCCGCGCAACCGCTCGGCGGCCTCGGGCGACTTCGGGGTGAGGTCACCGGGCTGCAGCTGCTCGATGAGGTCCTCGCGGTTGTGCACCGCGGCACCCGAGCACGCGATGAGCGTGTCCCACTGCTCGGCCGCGACGCCGTGCCGGTAATCGTCGCGATCGACGTCGGGGTGCATCCGGGCCAGCGACTCGATCACCAGGATCAGTGCCGCGGCCTGTTCGTTGGTCAGCGTGGCCGCCTCAGCCTTGTCGACCAGGCCGGCCACATCGGCCACCGGTGCCAGCGCCAGAACCCCACGGGGCAACAGTTCCGGCGCGTAGGTGCCGGCCTGCTCCCCGACCGCCCAGACCGCGCCGCCGCCCTGGGAACCGCCCAGGGCCGCCCACCGGTCCGAGACATCCGCGAAGGTGTGCCGCAACGCGCGCACGGAGTCGATCATGTTCAAGCCCGCGGTCCGCGAGTCCAAGTACGGATGCACGCCGGGGGCACCCAGACCCTGGAAATCGGCGAACGCGACGGCGAAGCCCAGGTCGGTCAGCCTGACCACCCATTCGGTCATCCCCAACAGCGTGCCCGACAGCGACGGCGCGCACATCTCGTCGATGCCGACCGTGCCGTGACCGAACGCCACCACCGGCCAGCCACCGGCGGGCGGGCTGCCCTGCGGGGTGAACACCGAACCGGACACCTCCGTCGGCTGTCCGGTGTCACCGTTGGTGGAGCGGTACACCACGCGGGCCGCATTCATCGCCGAACCCTGCGGAGTGCGACTGAACTCGGGCATCGTCACTGCGCTGACCAGAGATCCCGGTCCGGTGCCCGACAGGTCCGCGCCCGGGATGGGCTCGGCCTGCGTCGTGGGCGGCGGCGGGTCGGACAGGCCCACCTGCTGACGTGCCGTCGGCGAGACGAACAACGCCACACCGGCGACCAACACGATCACGGCCAGCACCCCGCCGGCCACCAGCAATCTGCGGCGCATCAACGCTTCCGGAACCGCTTGACGAGATCCAGCCCGGGACGTTCGACGGTGTAATAGGTGATCGTCGACAAGACGATCGTCACGACAGCCACCACAGCAACGTTACGTGCCATCCCGCCCCAGGAGTCGCCGGCGGCCAGGTCGTAGCGGCCGAGCAGCAGCAATACCGGGTAGTGCCACAGGTACACCGACAGCGAGATCAGCCCGACGAAGTAGAACGGCTTGGCGTCCAGGAACCGCGCCAGCCGCGAATCCCTGCCCCGCGCCAGCGGGAACACCACGATCGCGATGAACACCGCGGAGACGAATCCGATGCCCGCGGTGGCGAACACCGTGCCGGTCACCGCCAGGCCGATCGCGAAGACGAACGAGACCATCAGCAGCGGGTAGCACAGCAGATTGATCCGCCGGGCCGCCGGCGCCGAGATGACACCCTGCTCGATCGCGACGAACAAAATGGCGGCGAACATGCCGTAGGCGAACAGATCGGCGTTGGTGAGGAAGCTGCGCATGAAGACGGCCGCCCAGGTGGGTCCCCAGTTCTGCATCATGACGGTGTCCGCACCGGTGGCGGCGAACACCAGCGGGGCGAACAGCCGCCCGGTGATACCGATCACCAACAGGATGACCGGGGCCAGGCACGCCAGCACCAGCGGCTTGACGTCGGTGCGCCTGCGCAGCGCGAAGAGCATCAGACCGAGCAGCGGCAGCGACGCGTAGAAGGCGATCTCCAGCGTCAGCGACCAGGACGGACTGATACCGGTCTGCACATACTCCGGGATATAGGTCTGGGTGAGCGTCAGGTTGGCCAGCAGTTCCCACGGGTCGGTGATCATCCCGGTGCCGGCATCGGTACCGTGCGGCTGGATGGCCGAATTCTGCACGTAGGCCACCTGCAACAGGTAGTTGCAGATCAAGAAGATCACCAGATAGCCCGGGAACACCCGGAAGATCCGGTGCAGCACGTACTGCTTGGTGTCGGGCATCGCGGCCTTGGCCGGGTCCTTGGTGAGTCTGCGGATATAGGGCAGGAACAACAGGAACCCGCTGAGCACGAAGAACAGGATGAGCGCCAGGCCGAGCACACCCAGGAACGCCTTGTCGTGGGTGACCGGCGAATAGCTCAGCGCCACATGGCCGACGACCACGGCCAGGCAGCCGAGTCCGCGGATGCCGTCGAGCCCGATGATGCGGGCCTTGGTGGGCGAGCCGGCCATCACCTGCGATTCGACGGCCGAGTCGGGGGCGGCCGCCGCCGGCGGCGGAACCTGCCCGTGGGCTGCGTTCGTGTCTGTCATCGCGATCTCCGGTCGGGCGACGGTCGTGGTTCAGATCAGCGGTGGACCCGCTAGGCAGTCCGCAGGATCGACGGGCCGCCCTCCACCGTGCAGGTGTTGTCGGCGGGCGCGCCGCCGAACCGCTTGATGATCCAGTCCAACGCGACGATCGGATCGAAATCGCCGTGTCCCCGCCCGCCAGCGATGAACGATGCCACGATGTCACCCAGCTCGCAGGCTCTTCGCACGGCCTCGGTGGTCCATGCCACCGGCACCACGTCATCGGCGTCGCCGTGCACGACGAACATCGGGGCGGCGGCGGGCGCCTTGGGCAGCCCGCTCATCTGCTGCAGATAGCCACGAAGTCGGTCGACGGCCTCGGGCGTGGCCGGCCGCAGATCCTCCGGCGGGATCCGCTCGGCGACCTCCAGGCGCTGCTCGGCGGCGTCGACCGAGCACCCCGCCAACAGGTTCCAGTTCTCGGCGACCAGACCCCGCCGGTAGTCGTCGAGGTTCATATCGGGATGGGCGTTCTGCAACGACGACAGGATCAGCACCATGGCGATCCGCTGCTGCGGGGACAGCGTGCCGGCGGCGGCCATATCGGCCAGGCCGGTGATGTCGGCGGCCGGGGACACGCTCACCGAACCGAGCAACTGGGTGTCGCGGGCGCCGTAGGTGTTGAACACCTCGTTGGCCGCCCACGACGCCTGACCGCCCTGGGACACCCCGAAGGCGACCCAACGGTCGGAGATGCCGGGCACCAACCGCTGCGCCGCACTGGCCGCATCGACCATGTTGTAGCCGGCCGTGGTGGCGTCCAGGTACGGGTGATGGGCGTTGGTGTTGCCCAGACCCTGGTAATCCGGGACGACCATGACATAGCCCACGGTCACCAGCGCGCGGATCGCATCGGCCGAGCCCAGCAGCGTCGGTGACAGCGACGGCCCGCATTCCGAGAGCACCCCGGTGGTGCCGTGCCCGAACACGATCACCGGCCAGCCGCCCTCGGGCGGCGTACCAGTCGGCGCGAACACGCTGCCGGAGACCACCTGCGGGCTGCCGTCCACACCGGAGGTCGAGTTGTAGGTGATCCGCGCCGCGATCGAGGTGACCCGCAGCAGCCTGCGGTCGACGGTCGGCAGCCGCGACGCGCTCACCAGCGCGCCGGGCCCGGTCGCCGAATAGTCGGCGGGCAACTGGATCTCGGTGACCGCGGGCACGGGCGGCGCGGCCTGCGGGTCCGCGCAACCGGCGGCCGCCAGCGCGACCGCCAGCATCGAACTCGCCATCATCTTCCTGCGAAATTTCACGGGGCTCCTAGGACTTGCCGGACATCGTGCCGTTGACGACGTCCACCAGTTGGCCGCGGGTCAGCACGTTGTCGCGGGCGATACCGACCGCGAGCACCAGCACCACACTGAGCGCGAAGCCGACCCCGGCGGCCACGATCAGCGTGTTCACCACATCGGGGGTGACCTCGTGGGCGACCGTCGCCACATCGACGGGCATCAACTCCGCGACCGGTCCGGTGTACTGGATCGGGTCCGTGGGTTCGGCCTCGATCCACTCCAGCTCACCGGAGAGTTGCATCAGGTTGGCCGACAGCGCATTGACCGCCTCGACCGTCTGGTCCGGGTCGGCGCCGGTGACCGTCACCCGCAGCAGCACCGAACTGGGCCGGCCGAACCGGTTGATCCCGTACGGTTCCCAGGCGGCCGTGGTGCTGGCCGCCAACTGCTGGGCCGTCATCGGCAGCCCGAGTTCGTCGATGGCGCGCTGGCTGATCACCGGCGACTGCGCCAGCGAGACGTAGGTGGCCATCCGGCTGTTGGCGCCCAGTCCCCCGGCATAGGCCGAGAAGGTGCCGGGGTCGCCGGCGACGTGGGCGAACAGCAGCGTCGAGGCGGTGTAGCTGCGTTCCCAGGTCAGCTTCTGGACCAGATAGGCGGCCCCGGGCGCCAGCAGCGTGGCCAGCAGGATGATCGCCCACCCCTTGACCAGCATCGTCAGGTAGTCCCGGGCCCGCGGCACGTCGACCGGGGCTCTCAATTGCGGCTCAGACAGTCGTTGGGTGGCGGCTCGGCACCGTCGAGACGGTCCATCAGCCAGGGCAGGGTGAAGCCGCTGTCCAGATCGGCGTGCCCCTTGCCGGCACCCTTCTCGATCTGGATGTAACTACCCATCGCGCAGGCCCGGTCCAGCGCCTTCTCGAACCAGGCCTGGTCGACCAGCATGTCCTGGGTGCCGTAACCGACCACCATCGGCGTCGTGTTCGGGGCCTGCGGCACCGCGAGCTCGGCGAGCCGTTCCCGCAGCCACACCACGTCCTCGTAGGTGGCCGGCTTGAGGTCCTCGTTGGTCATCAAGGCGCGGACGCGGGCGATGTCGTCGAAGTTGGGCGGGATGCAGTCCAGCAGCTGGTCCCAGTTCTGCGCGGTGACGCCGCGCCGATAATTGTCCAGGTTCATCTCGGGGTTGAACCACTTCAGCGACTGCAGCGCGAAGACCAGGGTGACCCGCTGGTCGGCGGTCAGCGTCCCGTTCCACGCGGCGTCGGCCAGACCGGCCATATCGGCCGCCGGCGCCATCGACACGGTGCCCAGCAGATTCGTGCCCTGCCCGTAGGTGGGCGCCTGCTCGGCGGCCGCCCACACCGCCAGACCGCCGGCGGAGTGACCGTAGGCCAGCCAGTCGCCGGTGGTCTCGGCGCCGACCCGCTGCGCCGCGCGCACCGAGTCGATGACGTTGTAGCCGTAGGTCTTCGCGTCCAGGAACGGATGCTGGTAACCCTCCACGCCGGCGCCCTGGAAGTCCGAGACGGTGACCAGGAATCCGGCCCGCACGAACACCGACATGGTCCAGGCGTTCAGCGGCAGGCTGGCGTACAGACTGCTTGCACACTTGTTCAGCACACCCTTGGTGCCCTGACCGAAGGCCAGGATGGGCCAGCCGCCCCTGGGCGGTTCACCCGGTGGGATCGCCACCGCGCCGGACACCTCGGTGGGTTGCCCGTCGACACCGGAGGTGGACCGGTAGACGATGCGCATATAGGTGGCGTCGTCCTGGTTGAGCAGATCACTGCCGCCCATCGGCTCCACCGAGATCAGCGATCCGGGTCCGTCGTCGGTCATGTCCGGCGGTGGCAGCCGCGGCTTCCCGTCGAACGGCGGGGTGAAGGTCTTGATCGTCGGCGGCGCCGAGGCCTCCGGCGGTGGCGGCGGCTCGGCCGGCGCGCACGACGTCACCAGCACGACCGCCGCGAACAGCGCCGACGCGCCGCGGATCAGGCTCGGCGACACTCCTACCTCTTGGCCGACGATGACGTCTGCGACCGGGTTTCTGCGTCCTCGTCGTCGGACACAGTCGGGGCCGCCTTGGGGGCAGCGGTGCCGTGGTGTTTGCGGTCGGCCGACAGTTCGCGGCGGTGGCCGGGCTCGAACGTGGCGACCACGCCGAGCACGGTGGCGTGCGCGGTCTGCAGCGCGGTGACGGCCTTGCGCAAGGCCGAGGCCTTGGTGTGACCGATGCGGCCGAGCACCAGCGCACCGTCGCCGAGCGCCGCGGGCACCGTCCCGTCGGCGTACTTGGTCAGCGGCGGGGTATCGATGATGACGTACTCGAAATGCCCGCGCAGCAGCTCCAGCACCCGCGAGGTGCGCTGGTCGCCCCACAGGTCGCGGCGCACCGAGGGCACCGGCCCGGCGGGCAGCAGCGCCACCTTCGAGCCGGAGATCTCGATCAGCGATTCGGACAGGTCGTGCTGGCCGGCCAGCAGGGTGCTGAAGCCCTTGGTGCCGGCCTGCTTGAGCGCCGCACCGTCGAGCTGCAGCAGCTGCGGCAGGTCCGGCTTGACCAGATCACCGTCGACGAGCACGACCGAGTGGCCCGCCTCGGCGAACGCGGCGGCCAGATCGATGGCGGTGGTGGACCGGCCGTCCTGCGGGGACGGGCTGGTCACGGCGATGACGCGGGGATGCTGGCCGTGGGCGTTGCGGGCGAACTGGACGTTGGTGCGCAGCTCACGCAGCCGCTCGACGGGCAGACCGCCGGCCTCGATGTCGATGACCCCGGTGCGGTTCTGGCCGTCGGCGACCAGGGTGCCCAGCAGCGGCACACCGGTGACATCCTCCATGCGCTCGCGGCGGCGGACCCGGGTGTCGGAGATGCCCAGGGCGATGGCCAGCAGCACACCGAGCACCAGACCGCCGACACCGCCGGCGGCCAGCCGGATCGGCAGGCCCATCGACTCGACCCGGGTGCCGTAGCTGGCATCGTCGACCAGGACGGCGGCCGCCGCGGCCTCGCCGCCACGGCGGGAGGTCTCCAGCTCGGCGGTCACGTTCACCAGCTGATCGGCGACGGCGTTGGCATAGCGCTGCGCGGCGGCGGGATCGGAATCGGTGGCGGTGACATCCAGCAACACCGTCTGGGGCAGCGGCACGGCGGTGATCTTGGCGCGCAGTTCGTCCACCGAGATCGGCGCCTTCAACTGTGCGATGGCGCGCGCGGCCACCTGATCGCTGGTTGCCAGACCGGCGTAGGAGAACACCCGCTCCTGGGAGAAGAGGTTGTTCTGATAGGCGTCGCCGACGGAGGTGCCGCTCTGGGTGGTGACGAAAAGCCGCGTTGTCGAGGCGTACTTCGGCGACGACATGAACATGGTGGCGTATCCGACAGCAACGCCGATCAACGTTGCCAGAAGAACCACCCACCAGAACCGGCGAAAAATACGCAGGTAATCACCGACGGCCAAGGGAGCACTCCATTCGCTTCTGGATCGCCACGACAATGCAACGATAGCGTCAACAACAGCAGCCGCACAGTTTGCGGGGGGCACCCTAGGTAGCGCCGCCAGCGAAACCGATGCAAGGATAGTCAAATGCAACGACGGTGCAGTAAAGCCGTGAGGATCATTACGCAATGAAGACGAGTCCGCAATGAAACTCGGCGCACCGTCGCGCACCGGCATGATTGCCGGCTTCGCGATCATCGTGGTGTCGGTGCTCGGGGCCACCGCCGCCGCCGTCATCGGCAAGCCCGCCGTGATGGGGATCGCCGCGCTGATCGCGCTGTCGGTCGGTGTGTACATCGGCCTGCGGCACCCGCTGTGGCTGTACTGGGGCATGGCGATCGCGGTCGGCACGCTGCCCTTCGGCTACTTCCCCGGCGTGCATCTGCCGCTGTATCTGCCGTTCGCCGGCGGGGCGCTGGTCGCGGCCGTGGTCCATCCCAACGCCGCCAAGCGGTTCCCGGTGCTGGGCAGCACACTGGCCAAAAGCGTGCTGGTGTTGGTGATCATCTCGGGCGTGTCGATGGTGGTCACCTTCAGCTCGATCGTGAACATCCTGGACTACACCAAGTGGGCCATCGCGACGTGTGCGTTCTTCGCCATCCTCGCGCTGCCCCGCGAGCACCTGCAGAAGTTCGGCCGGGTGTTCGTCTACGCCGCCGGTTTCAACGCCTCGTTCGGTATCGCCTCGATCGTGTTGGGCTCCAATCAGATTCTGCTGCAGCCGTTCCGGATCTTCGGCTACGTGGTGGCCAACACCGAACGGTTCTTCTTCACCGGCGGTACGGCCGACCTGCGCGGCGACGGCCGGTTCGCGGTCGCCGCCGACAGCCAGGCGTTCAGCCGCCTCGGCGGGCTCTGGCTGGATCCCAACGCCGCCGGTATCGGCCTGGTGATCTCGTTCGTGATCGCGATGATCGTGTTCACCGGTTGGCGCCGCGTCGTGCTGGTCGGCATCCTGGGTACGGCAATTGCCTTGACGCTCAGTCGATCCGCGATCACCAGCGTGCTGGCCGGCGTGGCGCTGGTGTTCGTGTTCCACAAGATGCGCCCGCGCGACCGACAACTGCTGATCGGGACCATGGTGCTGGCGTTCGTGGCCGCGTTCATGGTGCCCTCGGTGCGCACCCGACTCCTGGGCACGCTGAGTCAGAACGATGCCGGCGCCACCGACCGCCTGGACTCGATCCGCGAATTCCCCGGCCGCATGGACGGGCACTGGTTGTTCGGCTGGGGTTGGTCGCAGCGTGAGTTCAAGGACGGCGCCTACGCCTTCCTGGAGAACTTCGTGTCCAACGCGCCACTGATCGCCATCCACCGCGGCGGCATCTTCGTCGGACTCGCGTTCCTGGCCGTCGTCGTGGCCGGCTGTGTAATCGGTTACCGACTGCTGCGAGCAAATTCGCTACCGCGGGCGCTATATGGCGGCGTATTCATCGGATTCTCGGTCATCGCGCTGAATCTCGATCATCCGGTGGTGGTCATCCCGCAGATCGTGTTCCTGTACACGATTTTCCTCACATTCCTGGCCTACGCCGACCAACTGCGGGTCGAGGAGCGAGAGGCCGAAGAATTGGCGCGGCGCGTCGCCGAGGCCCGCACCGTCGACGACCCGGCGGTTGCGGTACCCACCGGCCGCTAACTCAGCAGCGCCTCGACGGCGCGGTGCGGTCGACGCTGCTGCCAGTACTGCCGGTTGAGGTCGTAGAGGCGCTGCCCGGCCGCCGCGGCATGCTCGACGTCGCGCAGCAGCCGACGGCAGGCCGCCACGAACGCGTCATCGTCATCGTGGGTGCCCAACCCCAACAGCTCGCCCAGCGAACCGACGGCCGCCGTCGTCCCGACCACCGGTAGCCCCATCCGCGCGGCGTCCAGAATCTTCACCCGCACTCCCCCGCCGGTGCTGATCGGCGCGATCATCGCCCGGCACGTGGCCAGGAATGCGCCCAGGTCCTCGACGAAGCCCAGATCGCGCACCCCGCCGGGCAGGACCGGATCCTTGGCCTTGGAGTGTTTGGCCCCGATGATGCACAGTTCGGCGCCGTCGATGCCGGCCGCGATGCGCGGCCACAGCCGCAGCGCATCCAGGAACGCCTCCTGATTGGGCGGCCAGTCCCGGGTGCCCATCAGCACCAGCCGGCGCGGAGTGTCCGCGACCGGGACCTGATCGGCGGGCGGCAGCGTGATATCGAGCCAGCGTGCCGACCCCACCCCGTTGGCGCGGTAGAACTCGGCCTCCTCGGCGTCGTAGGTGCCGACCGCATCGGCCGCGCGGGCCACCCGCAGTTCGTCGCGGACCAGCCTGCCCACCTGCAGCCGGCCCAGCAGCCCGCGGGTGGCGCGCCACACCAGCGACTCGCTGACATGGGTGTTGACCACGAACCGGGCCCGGCCGACCTGGGAGCTGCGCAGGAAGGATTCGGCCATGTAGCTGTGTTCGGCGACGAACACATCCGCGTCGGCCGCCGCGATCGCCGCCACCAGATCGTCGTTGTCGAAGCGGGCGTGTGCGAGGCTGCGGCCGGTGCGCAGGGTGTCGGTGAGCAGGCGCACCGGCTGCACCCCCGACTTGGCGACGCGCACCAGCGGCATGCCTGCGTCGAGCAGGTCGGTGTCGACGGTCCCGGGCGGCTCATGGGACAGACAGATCGCCGAGACCTCGCAGGAGTCGGCGGCCAGCCGCATCACCAGCCGCGACAGCTCCACGTCGCCGCCGTGCTCAGCAACCGGATCCTTTGACAACAGAAAGGTTGCTCGGGTCATTCGGGCGCCTTCGTGCCGGTAATGCTTCGGGGTTTGCGGTAGAGCACCCAGGCATAGATGCCGAGCAGCGCCGCATCGGCGAGCACCGTGGCGATGGCCGCTCCCACCGCTCCGGCCACGGCCAGCAGCGCCACCAGGCCGAGCTTGACCGGCAGCAGGCTGAGGTTGGCCACCAGGCGGGTGGTATCGCGGCGCTGCAGGTAGAGCACCGCCTGGAACACCGACGTGATGGTCCGCATACCGCAGAACAGGCTCATGATGATCATCGCGACCGCGAGCTCCTGCGGCGCCGGGGTGAACAGCATGACCACCCCGGCGATCAGGACCAGCAGCCCGGCGACCGCGCCCAGGATCAGGGTGCTGCGCAGGGGCGGGCCCGCCGACAGCTGACCCTCGCCCTCGCGCATGGACCGGTTGTAGGACATGCCGAACGACTGGCCGACGGCCACGATTGCGACCGTCACCGTCACGGTCAGCGCGTAATAGCCGACGGTCGTGTCATCGGTCAGCCAGCCCAGCAGCAGCACATCGCCCTGCAGGTAGGCAGCCAGGCCCAGCATCTCGCCGATCAGGATCGCGATCAGCCGGGGCGGGCCGGGCATGCCGGGGCGGTGCCGCAGCACCAGGAATCCGACGACGACGGCGATCACCACGTACGGCGAGACCAGCCAGAGACTGGCCGCCTGCAGGGTGGGGTTCTCGGCCAGGAAGAGATACCCCGCGGCCAGCGCGACGCTGACGAACTGGCGGATGGTGTCGGCCTGGGCCACCCGCTGCGGTTGGCCGTCGCGCGCCCAATGGCTCTGGTAGGTCTTCATGATGATCTCGCCGCCCGCGACGAACAGGCCGAACCAGGCGATATAGCTGACCTGCACCAGGGACAGGCCGGCGGCCATCAGGGCCAGGCCGAGCAGGTATCGGGTGGTCCGTTCGGCCAGGAACCGTTCCTCGGACTCGCGCACCGCGCGCACCGCGAACGGATTGTCCAGCGGCGGCCCGATGAGCGAGAAGACCGCGTACGCCATGCCGTACTGGCCGTAATCGGCGATGCCGAGCTGGGAGATGATGACCACGGTCCACAGCAACCCCACGCCGCGTCCGCCGTATAGCCAGAAGACCGCCCACAGTGTGCGCATCAGGTGATGTGAGGTCGGCGCGGCGGCACCGGGGTCCACCGAGGTGCCGGCGGGGTCGGTCACCGGGTGCGCTCGGTCTGTCCGGCCAGGACCTGCGCCCAGATCGCGGCGAACGCCTCGGCGGTGCGGGCGGGCGACCGTTCGGCGCGGGTGCGGTCGGCGTTGCGGCCCAGTTCGGTCAGCTGGGCCGGATCGCCCAGCAGCGACTCGATGCCGTCGGCCAGCCCGGCGGCCACCGCGTCGTCGCCGTCACCTCGCGGGGTGACGTTCAGCACGCCCTGCGCGGTGCCCAGTTCGGCCAGCGAGCCGTATCCCGTGCAGACCACCGGCGTGCTGTAGGCCATGGCGTGGGCGACGACGCCGGAGGCCGGGTAGGTCTCGGCGTAGAAGTGCCGCTTGCCGTACGGGACGACGATCGCACGCACCGACTCGAAGAAGGCGTCCTCGGCCGCGCCGTCGACACCGCCGAGGATCTCGATGCCCTCGGCCCGCGGCAGCGCCTCGGTGCCGCGGCCGGCGACGCGGATGGTGATGTCGGCGGGCAGCAGCTCGCGGATCCGGGCGATCTGTTCGAAACCCTTGCCGCGGTAGACGAATCCGAAGAATCCCACCGCCTTGGGCCGGTCCTGTGCCGCGGCGATGGCCGGGCGTTCACGCACCAGGTGCGGCACACAGTAGGTCGTGGTGTTTGGGTAGGTGCGCGCGATCGAGCGCCGTCCCGTCTCGGTCAGCGCGATCAGGGTGCGGCGCCCGTGCACGCGGCCCTCGATCGCCCGAGACAGCGGCCGCAGCGGGTAGTGGATGCCGTGGGTGAGCAGCCGCGACGACGCGATCGCCCGGGTGCGGGCCAGGAACCACAGCCCTTGCGGCGGGTCGTGGATGGTCGCGGTGACCGGCACGTCGTCGATCCCGGCGACCGACCAGAAGGTGGGCAGCACCCCGGTGGACAGTTCGGCGTGGACCAGCGTCCGGCCGCGCGGCCCGGCGGCGATCAACCGTCGCACGTCGGCGCGGTGGCGGCGCAGGTCGGCCAAGGTGTCCGTGCCGGGACCCGCCGTCCGGTGCTGCACGATCTCGCCGAAGTGCGGGCGCAACGCGGTGACCAGATCCTGGGCGTAGTCGCCGACGGCGGTCTGGCCCTCGTCCGGCGCCACGAAGACGAGCCGGTGATCGGCGAGTACCGACGCCATCAGTGGCCGGCCATCAGTAGAACAGCGGGCGGTGATTGTTGGTGTAGCCCAGCGATTCCGCCGGACGCTTACCGATCACCTTGGCCGGCACTCCACCGACGATGTCGAGGTCGGCGACGTCCTTGTTGACCACGGCGTGCGCGGCGACCACGGCGCCGCGACCGATCAGCGACGGCAGCACCATGGCGCGGCTGGCGATCCACACATAGTCCTGCACGACGGTCGGGATCGGCACCGGCAGGAAGTCGGGGTGGTTGATGTCGTGCCCGCCGCCGATGAAGTGCACGTCGCTGGCGATCGTCACGTTGTTGCCGATGTAGAGGCCGGCACGCGAATCCAGCAGGCAGCGGAAACCGATGGCCACCCCGTCGCCGACGGTGAGGAATTCGATGTCCAGCACCGTCGTGCCGCGCAGGATCGAGGTGCGTTGTCCGATGCGCGCACCCATCAGGCGCAGGTAGCCCTGGCGGATGGTGTGCGACGGGATATAGGTGACGAAGCTGTTGAAGAACAGCTCACCGAGCCGGTTGCGGATCTTGCGGCCGCGGGTCATCCCCTGCATCTTGTAGTCGACGACGCGGTTGTTCTCGTCGAGGATCCACTCCGGCGGCGGCGGCATGCGAAGCGCCGGAGCGGCGGCTTGCTTGCGGGCGACGTCCTCCGGATCAGCCGACGCGGGTACTCCGGTCATGGGTTTGTGCTCCTTTGCGATTGCGCGTCCACCATAGCCACCGCGGCGCTGGTGTCGCCTGGTTCGGTCAGGGTCGTGTCGCCGGCGGCGGGGTCGCGCCGGCCAGTTCGTCCACCGCCGCGTACAGCGACTCGGCGTAGCGCGCCTCGGTGAAGCGCTCGGCGTGCGCCCGCAGCTTGTCGGCGTCGAAGTCGCACGCCTCGAACCGGTCCAGCGCCTCGGCGATGCTCGCGGCCTCGGGCCGGTCGAAGAACACCCCGGTGCTGCCCTCGACGACGGTGTCCAGGAAGCCGCCCCAGCGCAGCACCACGGCCGGTCGCCCGGATACCGCGGCCTCGATGGGAGTCAGGCCGAAATCCTCGTAGCTGGCCGCGATCAGCGCGCGGCAGGACTGATACAGCCAGGCCATCTGGCCGTCGGTCAGCGCCGACAGCAGCGCCACATTGGGGGTCTTCATCCGCTCCAGGCGGGCCGCCTCCGGGCCGTGTCCGACGACGACGAGGCGGCGGCCGCTGTCGGCGAACGCGCCGATGACGGCGTCGACGTTCTTGTAGGCCATCAGGCGGGACACGCACAGGTAGAACGGTTCGCCGCCGTCGGTCAGCCAGTGCGCCACCTCCGGCACCGGCTCGGTGGCGGTGTGGGGTTTGAGCGCGATGGGTGAGGGCAGCACTCCGGCGTCGATGCCGTAGGCGTCGTGGATGCGGTGCTTGATGGCCGTCGACACCGCCAGGTAGCGGTCGACGGTGCCGGCCGCGCGCCGGTCCCAGGAGCGCAGCGCCGGCGACCCGACCTTCAACACGGCGCGTTTGAGCTTGTCCCCGTCCGGTTTCAGGTAGTGCTCCAGCGCGTAGAGCCAGTGCGCCGGGGTATGGCAGTGCACCAGTTTCGCGCCGTTGGTGCGGAATCCGTGCGCCCACCCGCTGCTGCTGGTCACCACGACGTCGGCGTCGACGAACATCGCCGAGGCCGCCAGCGGCAGCACGGGCAGCGCGGCCCGGTGATGGGTGCGCAGCGGCGACACCCGGTTCAGCGGCGATACCCGCACATCGCGGTCGGCGAACTCCGGGTAGGTGCCGGCCGGGTCGTACAGCAGGGTGTAGATCGGTGCATCGGGGAAGGCCTTGCTCATCGACAACACGACCTTCTCGGCGCCACCGCGCTGGGTCAGGTAGTCGTGGGCGATGGCCACCCGGGGGCCGTCGACGCCGTCGTAACGCCGGCGGGGGACGCTAGGTTCGGCCGGCATGAGCGGTCCCCTCTGTGCGGGTGACGAATGCCGACAGCAAACGCAACGACCGGGACGGCGCGCCCGTCGGCGCTGTCGGCACGCTCAACCTGTTCGGCCCTTTCCCTCGACGCCTCCGGTGTTCGGTCGACGTTAGCCGACCCAGTCCACCATGTTGATCCGGCACTCGCCAGCCGCGCGTGGCAACGCGCCGGCCCACCCACGGATGGGCCGGACACGACGGCGCGTCGCCGCCGGTCTCAGCGCGCCGTCGCCTCCACCTCGCGTGCCGCGTCGGCCAGGTTGTCGGCGACCTCCTGCGCCCATACGCCGTAGGCGTGGGTGGTGTCGACCTCCAGCTCGAACCGATCGGTCATGTCCGCGGTGACATCGGCGGCGTCGACGTAGAACTGTTCATACCAGCGGCGGTGCTGGTACACCGCACCGTCCTCCTCGGTCAGCAGCGGGTTCTCGATGCGCGTCTTGTGCCGCCAGATCTCGACGTCCTCCAAGAAGCCCTCGCCGAAGGACCGGCTCATCGCGCCGGCCAGTTTGGCGGCCTTGTCGGCGGGCAGTCCCGGCATCTGCTGCACCGCCACCCCCCACTGCAGCACGAACGAGTTGTGCGTCACCGGATAGTGGCAGTTGATCAGTGCGACCTCGACGGTGAAGCCGGGCGCCAGGTCGTTGTGCAGCCAGTTGATCATGTAGGCCGGACCGAAGTAGGTGGCCTCGGAACGCAGATGTGTTCCGTCCCAGAGCTTGTCGGGGTCGGCGGTGTAGTCCGGCCGGGGCTTGGACTCCATGAATTGGCTGGCGGTGTGCCCCTCGATGACGTTCTTGAAGAAGGTCGGATAGGCGTGGTGGATGTAGAAGAAGTGCGCCATGTCGACGTTGTTGTCGACGATCTCGCGGCAGTGCGATCCCTCGATACGCACCGAGTTCCACTGCCATGGCGACCAGCGCCCCTCGGCGTAGCCCTCGATGACCGGCGGTGCCAGTTCCGCCGGCGGTGTGGACCGTTCGGGATCGTGCCAGACCAGCAGCTGTCCGTTGACCTCGTGGGTGGGCCAGGTGCGGGTGCGCGCCAGGCGCGGGGTCCGCTTGGCATACGGCACCAGTTTGCACTTGCCGTCCCCACCCCAGCGCCAATCGTGGAATGGGCAGGCCAGGTTGTCGTCCTTGACGGTGCCGCGCGACAGGTCCCCGCCCATGTGCCGGCAGTAGGCGTCCAGGACGTGGATCTGCCCGGCGGCGTCGCTGTACACCACCAGCTTGGAGCCGAAGGCCTCGATACCGTGCGGTTGGCCGTCGCGGAAGTCATCGGCCAACCCCAGGCAGTGCCAGCCGCGGGCGAATCGGGTCATCTGCACGCCGGCGTCGATCTCGCGGATGTCGGTCATGGCTTTACCTCTCCGTTCTTCGCGCGAGCGCTCATCACACTGCCTAGCATGTCCAGCACCGCCAGGTGGCTGAACAGCATGCTCGTCCCGATCGGATTTCCGCCGCCCGGGTAGGCGGTGCCGCTGGGGGCGGCCATGGTGTTGCCCGCGGCGTAGAGGCCGGCGATCACCGCGCCGCTGGTGTCGAGCACCCGCGCGGCGGTGTCGGTGCGCAGACCGCCCTTGGTGCCCAGGTCCGACACACCGAAGGCGGCGGCATGGAACGGTCCCCGTTCGATCGGCACCAGCGGAGACGCTCCGCCGGAGAAGGCTCGGTCATACGGTTCGTCGCCGCGGCCGAAATCGTCGTCGTGACCGCTTGCGACGAAGCGGTTGTACCGCTGCACCGTCGCGACGAGGTTGTCCGGCGGTACCCCGATGGCATCGGCGAGTTCGGCCAATGTCGCCGCGGTGCGCCACAACCCGGCGGCGACGTATCTCTCGGTCTGCACCATCGACACGTTGGTGGCCTTGACGGGCGGGACGACGCCCTCGCGGTCGTCGTAGATCATCCAGTAGGGCAGCGTGACGGTGCCGGCGTCCATCGCCGCCAGCACCCCGCGGCCGAGCCGATCGTAGGCCGCCGACTCGTTGACGAACCGTCGGCCGGCATCGTCGACGAAGATGCCACCGGTGAACCACAGCGCGAACGCCGAACTGCCGTCGGGATGGGTCAGCCCGGGTGACCACCAGGCCTGATCCATCAGGTCGGTATCAGCGCCGGCGGCGATCCCGGCCAGATGGGCCAGACCGCGATTGGACCACGGCCCCATGGTGTCCCGCGATTCGCCGGGCACACCGTAGCGCGCCCGCATGGCGTCGTTGCGCTCGAATCCGCCGGCGGCGAGCAGCACTCCCCGGGTGGCGCGGATCGATCGCCGTCGACCCTGCTGCTCGACGACGGCGCCGGTGACGCGGCCGTCCGCCACCACCAGTTCGACCAATTCGGTGTGCAACCGCGCCGAGGTGTTCGGCCGGCTCAGCGTGGCGGCCAACAGGCGAGCGATCAATGCACGTCCGCCGACGAAGTAGTCCTGCGGTTGGGCCGTGCCGAGACGGTCGGCGTCCAGCGGTCCCCGCACCGACTCGCGCAACTCGGGGGCGGCCGCGATCTTGAACGGTTTCGCCGCGATGTGGCGCATACCGTCGGCGCGGGCCTTGGGCGCCTTGCCGAAATAGTCCGGCCAGGGCAGCAACGAGAACTTCAGCAGCTCATCGACTTCCAGGTACTCGATGAGCGCGGCGCCGCCGCGGACGTAGGTCTCCTGCAGGGCGGGCGGGGTTCGGTCACCGACCACCGCCCGGTAGTACTGCAGCGCATCGTCGAGGGTGTCGTCGACCCCGGCGCGCCGCAGCACCGGATTACAGGGAAACCACATCCCGCCGCCGCCGGAGTACGCGGTGGTGCCGCCGAACTTGTCGGATGCCTCGACCACGATCACCGAAAGCCCCTCGCGCGCAGCGGTGTACGCGCCGGTCGCGCCGCCGGCACCGGATCCTGCCACCAGCACGTCGACGGTCTCATCCCAGGCGTGCGTCACATCCTCCTACCTAGCATGCGCGGCGGTGTCGCGGGCTCGATTGCCGTTTCGACTCCCGTCCGGCGCCGCGGGACCGCGAACGCAGCAAATGTCGTTGCCCTTGCAAGAACCGACGCGTCGCATGGTCGACGACGCTCGGCGAACCCACATTATTGACGCTGACGTCGGGTTTCCGATATCGCGTCGTCCGTGTCCGGACATTAGCCACGGTTGTCCACAGCAATCTTCGAAGCGGCCCCACCACGAGTCTGATGCGGGTAAAGTCCGAAGCTCCAACACGACTTTGCGGGGGCAAGCCGATGGCGCGGACGTATTTCTCTGAGACTGCCGACGATGTCGAGTACTGGGACTTCGCGGAGCTCTGGCAGGGATACGACGATTCGGTGCTCGAGCTGGCGCGGCGCGAGGGCGTGCACGCGGTCGCCGAACTCGGCGGCGGCGCCAACCCGGTCGTCGGCGACGCCGATAAGTGGGGCTTCGCCGATCACCGTGTGGTGGTGGACATCTCGCCCCTGGAGCTCAGCAAGGCGGCCGTGGACGTGGAAACCCGGGTGGTGGATCTGTGCCAACCGATCGTCGACGAGGTGGGCACCTACGATCTGGTGTTCTCCAAGATGTTGTGCGAGCACCTGCCCGATCCCGAGATCTTCCACCAGAACTGCAACAGGCTGTTGCGTCCCGGCGGGCTGTCGGTGCACTTCTACCCGACCCTGGGAACGTTCCCGTTCCTGGTCAACAAGCTGATCCCGGAGACGACCGCGCGCCGGATCCTGGACAAGGTGCAGCCGGGCCGGCTCGACCAACCCAACCTGCAGAAGTTCCCGGCCTATTACCGGGGCACCACCGGCCCCACCCGGCGCGCCATCGACAAGTTCGAGGGTTTCGGGTTCAGGGTCGAGCAGTGGAAGTCCAGCTTCGGGCACGCCTACTACTCGGTGATCCCGCCGCTGCAGGCGCTGGAGAACGCCAAGAGCCGGTTCCTGCGCCGACACCCGGTGCCGGCGCTGGCCAGCTTCTCGGTGGTGGTGCTGCGCAAGATCGCGTGAGCGCTCAGATGTGGCGTTGACGGCCGTGCCGGGCGAACTCCTCGTCGAACGCTCGCCTGCTGTGCCCGTCCATCGATGCGTACCGCACCGGTGGTCGGCCCGCCCACCGGTACACGTCGTCGTCGGTGTGCCAACGTTGTCGTTGCAGCTCGTGTTTGACGACCTTGTTGGAGCCGGTCACCGGTAGCCGCGCCGAGACCCGCAGCAGCCGCGGAACCGCCTTGGCGCTCAGATCGGACTGACCGGCCAGATACTCGGCGAACGCCGCGGCGTCGAACCGCGCCGGTTCGGCCACCTCGATCGCGGCCATCACCTGATCCCCCGAGCGCGGGTCGGGCACGGCGAATGCGGCCGCCGCGATCACCGCCGGATGGCGGCGCAGCACATGCTCGACGGTCAGCGCCGACAGATTTTCACCGTCCACCCGGATCCAGTCCCCGCGCCGGCCGGCGAAGTAGATGAACCCGGCCTCGTCGAGGTAGCCGAGGTCACCGGTCCAGTACCAGCCGTGCCGGATGCGTTCGGCGTCCGCCTTCTCGTTCTTGTAATAGCCCTCGAAGCTGCGGGTGCCGTACTTGTCGACGATCTCGCCGACCGCCTCGTCGGGATTGAGCACCCGCCCGGCGTCGTCGAGCACCGCGGGCGCCCGGTCGCGCAGTGTCACCGGGTCGACGATGGCCACCCCGTCATGGGCGGGCCGGCCCAGCGCCCCCGGCGGGGCGTCGGGGGCCGTCGCCACCGCGCCGCCGCCCTCGCTGGAGCCGTACCCCTCGTGCAGCACGGCGCCGAAGCGACGCCGGAACTCGGCCTGATCATCGGGGGACGCCTCGGTGCCGAACCCGCGCACCAAGGGATTGTCGGCATCATCGGGCCGCTGCGGGGTGGCCATCAGATAACCCAGCGCCTTGCCGACGTAAGTGAAGAAGGTGGCCCCGAAATAGCGGACGTCGGGCAGGAACTGCGATGCCGAGAATGACGGCGCCAGACATACCGTCGCGCCCACCGACAGGGCGGGCGCCCACAGCGCCATGATGGCGTTGCCGTGGAACAGAGGCATGCTGCAGTACTCGACGTCACCGCGGTGATGACCGTACTTGTCCCGCGCGGCGTAGGCGATGCGGGCCAGCCGGCCCTGCGTGCAGCGCACCGCCTTGGACGCCCCGGTGGTCCCCGAGGTGAACAACAGCAGCATCAGGGTGTCCGCTCCGACGTGGGCGGGGACCTCGAAGTCCCCGCCCTGAGGGCGCCGGGCCGCCACCGCCGCCCGATATTGCGGGTCGTCGATCGTCAGCACCCGACCGGCCGCCCGCCCGAGGTCGAGACCGGCGAGCCGGTCCGCGCCGGCGGCGTCGGTGACGATCAGCCGGCAGTCGGCATGGCGGATCTCGGCGGCCAGCTCGGCGTCGCCGCGCGTCGGGTTGATACCCACCACCACCGCACCGCTGCACGCCGCGGCACCGAGCCAGAACACGAAGTCGGCCACATTGGGCAACAGCACGCCGATATGGGGTGGCAGCTGCGGTTCGTCGCCCATCAACTCGGCCGCCAGCAGCGCCCGGGCCGCCGATTCGGTGACCACCTCATCCCAGGTCCAGTCCCGCTCGCGCGTCCGTAGACCGGGGTGGGTGTCGGCGCGCCGGTCGAGCAGCATCGCCAGGATCGAATCGCGTGTCGGATCGGTGGTCGGCACGCCCCACAGCTTGGCCTTCCCGGGCGACACAATGACTTAACCCCCACCTCTCTTATGCAGTTCTTAGAAGTACGGCTAGCATCGCTACCCATGACGAGCACTATCGAGCCGGCGGCAGAGCACGTAGTAGACATCCACACCACGGCCGGCAAGCTGGCCGACCTGCGCAAGCGCGCCGAGGAGGCGCTGCACCCGGTCGGTGAGGCCGCGGTCGAGAAGGTTCACGCGAAGGGCAAGCTGACCGCCCGCGAGCGCATCTACGCACTGCTGGACGAGGGTTCGTTCGTCGAGCTCGACGCGCTGGCGCGGCACCGCAGCACCAACTTCGGCCTGGAGAAGAATCGCCCGCTCGGTGACGGCGTGGTGACCGGTTACGGCACCATCGACGGCCGCGAGGTGTGCATCTTCAGCCAGGACGCCACCGTGTTCGGCGGCAGCCTCGGCGAGGTCTACGGCGAGAAGATCGTCAAGGTCCAGGAGCTGGCCATCAAGACCGGCCGCCCGCTGATCGGCATCAACGACGGCGCCGGCGCCCGCATCCAGGAGGGCGTGGTCTCCCTCGGCCTGTACAGCCGGATCTTCCACAACAACATCAAGGCCTCGGGCGTCATCCCGCAGATCTCGCTGATCATGGGCGCGGCCGCCGGTGGCCACGTCTACTCCCCCGCGCTCACCGACTTCGTCATCATGGTCGACCAGACCAGCCAGATGTTCATCACCGGCCCGGACGTCATCAAGACCGTCACCGGCGAGGACGTCACCATGGAGGAACTGGGCGGCGCCCAGACCCACATGGCCAAGTCCGGCACCGTGCACTATGTGGCCTCCGGTGAGCAGGACGCCCTCGATTACGTGCGTGACCTGTTGAGCTACCTGCCCGCCAACAACTACGCCGATCCGCCGCGCTACCCGGCGCCGCCGCATCCGGGTGCGATCGAGGACAACCTCAACGACGAGGACATCGAGCTCGACACGCTGATCCCGGATTCGCCGAACCAGCCGTATGACATGCACGAGGTCATCTCGCGCATCCTCGACGACGACGAGTTCCTGGAGATCCAGGCCGGCTACGCGCAGAACATCATCGTCGGGTACGGCCGCGTCGACGGCCGCACCGTCGGCATCGTGGCCAACCAGCCCACCCAGTTCGCCGGCTGCCTGGACATCAACGCCTCGGAGAAGGCCGCCCGGTTCATCCGGACCTGCGACTGCTTCAACATCCCGATCGTGCTGCTGGTCGACGTCCCGGGCTTCCTGCCGGGTACCGGCCAGGAGTACAACGGCATCATCCGCCGCGGCGCCAAGCTGCTCTACGCCTACGGCGAGGCCACCGTCCCCAAGATCACCGTCATCACGCGCAAGTCCTACGGCGGCGCGTACTGCGTGATGGGATCCAAGGACATGGGCGCCGATGTGGTGGTGGCCTGGCCGACGGCCCAGATCGCCGTCATGGGCGCCTCCGGCGCGGTGGGCTTCGTCTACCGCCAGGAGCTCAAGAAGGCCGCCGCCGAGGGCGAGGATGTCGACGCGCTGCGCCTGGAGCTGCAGCAGTCCTACGAGGACACCCTGGTGAACCCGTACATCGCCGCCGAGCGCGGTTATGTCGACGCCGTCATCCCGCCCTCGCACACCCGGGGTTACGTGGCCACCTCGCTGCGTCTGCTGGAGCGCAAGATCAGCCAGGTGCCGCCGAAGAAGCACGGCAACATCCCGCTGTAAGCGGCGAATCCCCCGACGGGCACTTCTGCGAGAAGGATTTTCATGAGCCACGACGTCGATATCGTCGAAGTCAGCGATCCGCGCGATATGACCATCGACAACCCCGCACCGCCGGTGCCGGAGTTCCGGGTGGTCAAGGGCAGCCCCTCGGATGAGGAGCTCGCCGCCCTGGTGGCGGTGCTGTCCGCGGCCGGCGGCGGTCCGGCCGGCGAACCGGGCCCCCAGGAGCTCAACCTGTGGGGCCACCCGGTGGACAAGCTGCGCTACCAGACCCATGCCTGGCAGCGGGTGACGCTGCTGGAGCGCACCCACATGCGGCGGTAATGACGCGCCTGGTCCTGGGATCGGCGTCCACCGGTCGGCTCGGCGTGCTGCGTGCGGCCGGTGTCGAACCGCACGTCATCGTCTCCGATGTCGACGAGGACGCGATCATCGCGCGGCTGGCCGGAACCGGCCCAGGCGAGGTGGTCGGCGCGCTGGCCGCAGCCAAGGCACGGCGGGTCGTCGAGCTCCTCGACGACGCGGTCGCCGCGGACTGCGTGGTCATCGGCTGCGATTCCATGCTGGAGATCGACGGAATCCTCAGCGGCAAACCCGGCACCATCGAGGCCGCCCGCCGGCATTGGCGGTCCTCGGCGGGCCGGGCCGGTTCCTTGCACACCGGCCACAACGTGTTGCGGGTGCGCTCCGGCATTGTCGTCGGCGAGGCCGGTGCCACCGGCACCACGACGGTCCACTTCGCCGACCCGGGTGATGAGGATCTCGAGGCCTATCTGGGCAGCGGCGAACCGTTGTGGGTGGCCGGCGGTTTCACCCTCGACGGCCTCGGCGGCTGGTTCATCGAGCGGATCGAGGGCGATCCGTCCAATGTGATCGGCCTGAGCTTGCCGTTGCTGCGCGGACTTCTGGCCGACCTCGGCGTCTCCGTTGCCGACCTGTGGGCGTCGACCCCCCGCGCCTGAGCGGTCAGCGGTTCTTGCGCGTCTCGCGACGGTTGGCCTTCTGGATCGCCTCCACCAGCTCGTCCTTGGTCATGGTGGACCGTCCGTGCACGTCGAGCCGGCGCGCCACGTCCATCAGGTGTTTCTTGCTGGCGTTCGCGTCCACCCCCTCGGCGGTCTCGCCACGCGCGTCGGGTCCGCCGCTGCGGGCCCGCTGATCCGACGGCCCGCGCTGATCCTTGGGCTCCCAATGGTCGCCCACCTTCTCGTAGCTGTGCTTGAGCGCCGCATAGGCCACCCGGTGCGCGCGTTCGCCCTCCCCGTACTGTTCGGCGGCCGAGTCATGGGTTTCGGCGAAGGTGCGCTGCGCCTTGGCATCCGATTTGCGTAGCGTGCTCGGCAGTTCGTCCTGCTTCGGTGTGCCCTTGGCGGTGGTCTTGGGCATGATGACTCTCCTTCGCACGGGTGCGGTGGTCTCGTGACCGGGTGCCCGTCCCGCGCCGCACGCAAACGGCGGCGATCGAGGAATCGTCGCCTCGAACCTGGGTACTCGGTGGGCGATGTCGATCAGCAGAGAGATTCCCGATGCCCAACCTTCGACCCACGGGAGCACGGTGCGATCCCTGACCGTGGGTTTGGTCGCCGATCCCGGTCTGGCCACCAAGATCGTGGACGCCCTGGACACCGAGCTGCCCGGGGTGTTCGCCGCGAAGATCGACGGTCAGGTGGACTGGCGGGTGCAGGTGTGCAGCCGTGCCCTGCCGCTCGATGATTCGGGCAATATCGAGGTGTGGCGCCACAGCGGCGGGCTGATGCGCGATCAGGGCTGGGATCTGCTGGTCTGCGTCACCGAGCTCACCCGGCGCCGCGGCGGCTCACCGGTGGTCGCCGATGTCAATCGCGGCGACGGCGCCGCCTTGATCTCCCTGCCGGCCCTCGGCCCACTTCGGCTGCGCCACAAGGTCACCGAGCTGATCACCCGCGTGGTCCGGGACATGGCCACGCCCGATGAGCGACGCGACGGGAACCGGCGGCGGTTGTCCCCATCGGCAATGGATCCCACCAGGCAGGCGATCACCGACGGTGAAGGCGGCGGAAATGTCGTCGTGGAACTGAGTCGCGTCCGGGGTCGGCTGCGGCTGCTGTTCGGCATGGTGCGGGTCAACCGGCCGTGGCGACTGCTGCCCAGCCTGTCCAGCGCGATCGCGGCCGCCGTCGCCACAGCCGCGTTCGGGGTGTTCTACTCCAGCATCTGGAACATGGCCGATTCGATGAGCGGAACCCGGCTGGCCACCGTCAGCACGGCGGCGATCCTGGCCATGATGCTGTGGCTGATGCTGTACAACAACCTCTGGGAGCGACCGCGCGATCTCGATCAGCGCCAGAACGCCGCTTTGTACAACGCCGCAACCGTTCTCACCCTGGCCGTCGGCGTGGCCTGTATGTATGTGCTGCTCTTCGCGGTGGTGATGCTGGGTGCGCTGACCATCATCCCGCCGGGCTATCTGAGCTCGACCCTGGGTCATCCGGTGAGCTGGCGTGACTACGCCGAATTGGCCCTGCTGGCCAGTTCGCTGGGCACCTTCGCCGGCGCGCTGGGATCCAGCTTCGAAAGTGACTACGCGGTGCGCAACGCCACCTACGGGAAGCGCGAACAGGAGCGGCACGCGCGGGCCAACCAGTGACGGCTACGTTTGTCGCAGCACACCGGTCGCTGAGATCACATCGGCCGACAGGGTCCGATACCCGTACCGGTCGAACAGCACCGTGATCCGGTCCGGCTCACCGCCCATCACCACACCGGGTCCCCACTGTCGGTGCTCGACCTGCGTGTCGACCGGAAGCGGCGGTGGGCCCGCGGTTTCGCGGGGATCATCGTCGGCGCAACGGTCACAGTTGCCGCAGGGTTGCGCGAGGGTCTCGCCGAAGTAGGCCAGCAGATCTCGGCGCCGGCAGTCCCGTGTCTCGGCGTAGCCACGCATCATCTCGATGCGGCTGCGGTCGACGCGTTCGCTGGCGGCGGCGACGTCCATGGCGCGCTGCAACGCGTCGGCCGGGTCGGCGTCGGTGATGGTGAACCCGCCGCGGCGTGCGGTCACCGCGCGGGCCTGCTCCAACAGATTCACCGCGTTGGTCAGTGCACGGCCACGCATCCCGAGCTCAGTTCGTAGGTCCTTCAGGCGTTTCGGCCCATCACACAGGGCCCGGTGCACCGTGCGCAGCAGATCCTCGTCGGGATGGCGCGCGGTGAAGTAGCGTGCGGAACCCAGATCCTCGGGACGGTAGAACAGCAACGCCTGTGCCGCTTCGCCGTCGCGGCCGCCGCGGCCGATCTGCTGGTAGTAGGCGTCCAGCGAACCGGGGATCGAGGCATGGACGACGGCGCGCACGTTCGGCTTGTCCACCCCCATGCCGAACGCCGACGTCGCCGCGATGACGTCGATATCGTCGTCTTGGAAGCGGTGGTGCACCTCATCGCGTTGGCGCGCACGCAATCCCGCGTGATATGCCGCCGCCGACACACCCCGGCCGGACAGCTGTTCGGAATACTGCTCGGCGTCCTTGCGGGTCGCCGTGTAGAGCAGCACCGGACCGGTGACCTCGCCGACCGCCGCCAGCACCGCGGCACGCTTGTCGGCATCGGTCGAGTGGCGTGCTACGTCCAGTCGCAGGTTCGGCCGGTCGAAACCGCTTGCGATGACCTGTGGTTCACGCAACCGCAACCGCTCGACGATCTCGCGGCGCACCACCGGAGACGCCGTGGCGGTCAGCGCCGCGACGGGCGGATGCCCGAGCCGTTCGATCGCATCGGTCAGACGAAGGTAGTCGGGCCGGAAGTCATGCCCCCACGCCGAGATGCAATGCGCCTCGTCGACGACGATGAGTGCCACGCGCAGATCGGCCAGCCGCGCAATCGTCTCCTCTTTGGCCAGTTGCTCCGGAGACAGGAACACGTAATCGGCGTCGTGGCGCCGCACCGCCTCCCAGCTGCGGGACGTCTCGCCGGCCCCCTGTGCGGAATTGATGGCCACCGCATCCGGTGCGTCCGTGCCGGCCAGATGATCCAGCTGATCCCGTTGCAGCGCGATCAACGGTGAGATGACCACCGTCGTACCGTCGAGCAGCACCGCGGGAACCTGATAGATCGCCGACTTGCCTGAGCCGGTGGGCATTACGGCCAGCACATCGCGGCCGCCGAGCACCGCCGCCATGGCGTCGAGCTGCTCGTCGCTCAGCTGCTGCCACCCGAAGACCCGCTCGGCCACGCCCTGCAGGTCGTCACGTCTGCTCATCTGAGGCTCGATACCCGGCATCGCTGCGTCCAACCAAGCGGTGCGCGTTCTGCATGATCGGCGACATCGTGGGAATAGCTGAACGAGAAAACCACCACCGACACAGTCAGGAACATCCGCTCATGACCATCTCGCCCGACGACGTACGCCGGTTGCTCGCCTCGACCGACGCCGATGCCCTGTTGGTCCTGATCGAGGGCCGGACCGCGGTCATCGCCGGCGCGGAGCTGGACTCCGACGAATACCGCGGCGCGTTGACGTGCGCGTCGCGGCGGCAGCTGATCGACACCCTGGGCTCGGCCGAACCGACGGAGCACGAACTCGCCGAACAGGCCGCCGCGCTCGACGCGACGATCGGCAACCTCGGGGGCTGAACCTCGGCCGGTACCGTTGCCGCACCCGGTGCCACGGTGCGAACACTGCACCGCGATCACGCGTCGAATGCCCGCCGGCCGGGTATGCACGCACCATGGCAGAGACCGCAGTACTGGTCGTCGACATGCTGAACAGCTATCAACATCCCGACGCCGATCAACTGGCCGACAGCGCCGCCGACATCATCGATCCGCTGGCCGACCTGATACAGCGCGCCCGGCGGCAGACCGATGTGGCGGTGATCTACGTCAACGACAACTACGGTGACTTCACCGCGGTGTGGGACGACATCGTGCGCGACGCGCTCGACGGGGCGCACCCCGAACTGGTAAAGCCGGTCCTGCCGACCGAGGAATGCCTGCGCGTCAACAAGGTTCGCCACAGCGCGTTCTATGCCACCGCGCTGGATTACCTGCTCAAGCAGCTGGGGACGCGGCAGGTGGTGATCACCGGGCAGGTGACCGAGCAGTGCGTGCTGTACACCGCCCTGGACGCCTATGTGCGCCATTACGAGATGGTGGTGCCCCCGGACTGCGTCGCCCATATCGACGCCGGCCTCGCCGATGCCGCGCTGGAGATGATGCGGCGCAACATGCGCGCCGAGCTGACCCCGTCGCGGGACTGCCTGCGCGCTTCTTGAGCCGGTCATCTCGGCGCGGAACAGCCGGTATGAGTACGCTCATGGTGTGTCGCTGCCTGCCGATCCCGATCCTGCCCTCGCCGCCTACGCGCACCCCGAACGACTGGTGACCGCCGACTGGCTGTCGGCGAATCTCGGCCGTCCCGGGCTGTCCATCGTGGAATCCGATGAGGACGTCCTGCTGTATGACACCGGGCACATCCCCGGTGCGGTGAAGATCGACTGGCATACCGATCTCAACGATCCGGCCGTCCGCGATTACATCGACGGCGCCCAGTTCGCGGAACTGATGAACCGCAAGGGCATCTCGCGCGATGACACCGTCGTGATCTACGGCGACAAGAGCAACTGGTGGGCGGCCTATGCGCTGTGGGTGTTCACCCTGTTCGGCCATCCCGATGTGCGCCTGCTCGACGGTGGCCGCGACCTGTGGGTGAGCAACGGCCGCGACACCACCCTGGACGTGCCGAGCAAGGAGGGCACCGGCTACCCGGTCGTGGAGCGCGATGACGCCGCGATCCGCGCGTTCCGGGAGGATGTCCTCGGTGCGCTCGGCGAGCAGCCGCTGATCGATGTGCGGTCGCCGCAGGAATACACCGGCGAACGCACCCATATGCCGGACTACCCGGAGGAGGGTGCGCTGCGCGGCGGCCACATCCCGACCGCGGTCTCGATCCCGTGGGCCAAGGCCGCCGAGGACAACGGCCGCTTCCGCAGCCGCGCCGACCTCGACGCGCTCTACGGTCACCTCACCGCCGAGGACAAGACGATCGTGTACTGCCGTATCGGCGAACGGTCCAGCCACACCTGGTTCGTGCTGACCCATCTGCTGGGTCTGCCGAACGTGCGCAACTACGACGGATCGTGGACCGAGTGGGGCAACGCGGTGCGGGTGCCGGTGGCCACCGGCGACGAGCCGGGTCCGGCACCCGCCGCGAGATGACCATGCCCGCGGCCCTGGCCGAGGTCGTCGGCGAGTTCGCCGACGTCACCGGCCAGGACAAGCTGCAACTGCTGTTGGAGTTCGCCAACGAGTTGCCGGCGCTGCCCGCGCACCTGGAAGAGGCGGCCATGGAGCCGGTCCCCGAGTGCCAGTCACCGCTGTTCCTCGACGTCGACGCCAGCGACCGCGCGCACGTCCGGCTGTACTTCAGCGCGCCGGCCGAGGCCCCGACCACCCGGGGTTTCGCGTCCATCCTGGCCGCCGGGCTCGACGGCCAGTCCGCCGATGACATCCTCGCGGTACCCGATGACTTTTATTCGGAATTGGGACTGGCCGCGCTCATCAGCCCGCTGCGGCTGCGCGGGATGTCGGCGATGCTGACCCGGATCAAACGGCGGCTGCGCAGCGGCTGACCCGCGAGTTGCCCGGCGGACCGGCGCTGCAAACGGGTGACCGAGGATGTCGACAAGTCACGCGTATGGTCGGCCACTGCGTGCACGCCCTTGATGTGACCTATTGCCGTCGAGGGCAATTCCCGAGGATTCATGCCAGAATGACCGTAGCCAGCTAACCGGTCGGCGAGCCGCCATGCAGCCCGTCCGGCCGGTTTCGGCGCGGTACGGCGGGGGCCAGTAGCAAAGGATCGACGAGAGAGGGGCCCAGCCCGATGAACCGGCAGGCCAGAGATGTCATTCTTTACGAGCTCAACGAAGTCCCGTGGGATGTCGTGGACATTTACGTGAAGAACCGCCCGGAATCCCACTTGGCCGCACTGCTGAAGAACGGTCAGTCGCTGACCACCGTGCACGAGGACCGCGAAGAACTGCAGGGCCTGCAGCCGTGGCGCACCTGGCCGACCCTGCACACCTCGTCCTATGAGCACAACTCGTTCGATCTGGGCCAGGATCCGTCCACCTTCCGCGGTGACCCGATCTGGGACGTGGCCGAGCGCGCGGGCCTGTCGGTCGGTCTGTTCGGGCCGATGCAGAGCTGGCCGGCCCGGCCGTTCAAGCATGGCGGCTTCTACGTCCCGGACACCTTCGCCTCCGACGCGAAGACCTATCCCCCGGCACTGGAGCGGTTCCAGGCGTTCAACCTGGCGATGACCGGTGAGAACGGCTTCTCGCCCGAGTCGGCGCTCAACCCCAAGGCCCTGGCGGGCACCGCGGTCGACCTGCTCCGGCTGGGCCTGACCCCGCGGTCGGCCGCGACACTGACGACGCATTTGGCCAAGGAGCGAATGGACCCGCGCTACAAGGCATTCCGCTCGGCCATGCAGGCGCCGCTGAGCTTCGACCTGTACTGGCGTCAGCACCGCAAGACCAAGCCGCGGCTCAGCATCTTCTTCACCAACCATGTCGCGGGCATGATGCACCGGTTCTGGGGCGACGGCATGCCCGGCTACACCGAGAAGTACGAGTACAGCGCCGACGACGTGTACGGCAGCTTCATCGTCGCCGCCATGGACATCACCGATCGCCAGATCGGCCGCATCCGCAGGCACCTGGTCAAGAATCCGCAGTCGATGCTGGTGATCTCGGCCAGCATGGGGCAGGGCCCGGTCGCCGTGCCGAAGCTTGAGGGTGGCCGGTTCGTGCTCGACGAGCACACCAGGCTGATCGGCAAGCTGGGCCTCAAGCACGCCGATGTGGCGCTGGCCATGTACCCGATGCTGTCGCTGGTGTTCGCCTCCGAGGCCGACGCCGCCGAGGCCGTGGCGCCGCTGGAGTCGGTCCTGGTCGACGGCACCGACCGGTTGTTCGCCCGGGTCCGGGTCGAAGGCAAGACCGTCACCTTCGGTATCGACTACACCGTGCCCGGCGCGGACACCACGACGCTGACCATGCGTCCACTCGGTGCCGCCGCCGACGTCAGCGCCCCCGCGACCGATCTGGGCCTGAGCGTGCATTCGCGCATCGGTGGGTTCAACACCGGCTATCACATCCCCGAGGGCATCCTGTTGGCCGCCGGGGCCGGGATCACCGCCGACCCGTCCCGCAAGGAGGTCGACGTGCTGGATGTGGCTCCGTCGCTGTTGGCCAACGTGCTGGGCGTGGAACCGGCCCCGTCGATGAAGGGCATCCCGACGCTGTTCGGCTGAGCGATTGTCGACAGCTGTCAAGTTCGGCGGCGCCCCATTCGGGGTGCCGCCGTTCTCGCGTTCGAGCCGGCTGTACCGGCGTTCCCGCAGTACAGCGACGGAGCACGTCAAACGTACCGGCCAGTAACAAACACGACTTACCGGAAGGGCGACGGTAATTCCGCCGAAATTCGGGGGTCCGACTCGCCACCCCGGAATTGGACACTTAAACTTCGCCCGATACATTCTTAAAGACGTTTCTTAGAGAACATGCCATCAGGAGGCGCAGTGCCCAGTCACGCCAGCTCGAAGATCTCAAAGGTGCTCGTCGCCAACCGCGGGGAGATCGCCGTCCGCGTGATCCGAGCCGCGAAAGACGCCGGGCTGGCCAGCGTGGCCGTCTACGCCGAGCCCGACGCCGACGCACCCCACGTACGCCTTGCCGACGAGGCCTTCGCCCTGGGTGGGCAGACCTCGGCCGAGTCCTATCTGGTGTTCGAGAAGCTGCTCGAGGCCGCCGAGAAGTCCGGCGCCAACGCCATCCATCCCGGCTACGGCTTCCTGTCGGAGAATGCCGACTTCGCCCAGGCCGTGCTCGACGCCGGTCTGATCTGGATCGGGCCGAGCCCGCAGTCGATCCGCGACCTCGGTGACAAGGTGACCGCGCGCCACATCGCCGCGCGTGCCAACGCTCCCCTGGTCCCGGGCACCCCGGATCCGGTGAAGGACGCCGACGAGGTCGTGGCCTTTGCCAAGGAGTACGGCGTGCCGGTGGCCATCAAGGCCGCCTTCGGCGGTGGTGGTCGCGGCATGAAGGTCGCCCGCAGCATCGAGGAGATCCCGGAGCTGTTCGAGTCGGCCACCCGTGAGGCCGTCGCCGCGTTCGGTCGCGGTGAATGCTTCGTCGAGCGCTACCTGGACAAGCCGCGCCACGTCGAGGCCCAGGTCATCGCCGACACCCATGGCAACGTCGTCGTTGCGGGCACCCGCGACTGCTCGCTGCAGCGTCGCTTCCAGAAGCTGGTCGAGGAGGCCCCCGCACCGTTCCTGACCGAGGCGCAGCGCAAGGAGATCCACGAGTCGGCCAAGCGCATCTGCAAGGAGGCCGGTTACTACGGTGCGGGCACCGTGGAGTACCTGGTCGGCCAGGACGGCCTGATCTCCTTCCTGGAGGTCAACACCCGGCTGCAGGTGGAACATCCGGTCACCGAGGAGACCTCGGGCATCGACCTGGTGCTGCAGCAGTTCAAGATCGCCAACGGCGAAGCCCTGGACATCACCGAGGATCCGACCCCGCGCGGGCACTCCTTCGAGTTCCGGATCAACGGTGAGGATGCCGGTCGCGGCTTCCTGCCCGCCCCCGGCCCGGTCACCAAGTTCGAGCCGCCCACCGGCCCCGGCGTGCGCATGGATTCCGGTGTCGAGTCCGGTTCGGTCATCGGCGGACAGTTCGATTCGATGCTGGCCAAGCTGATCGTCACCGGCGCCACCCGCGAGGAGGCGCTGGCCCGCTCGCGGCGCGCGCTGGCGGAGTTCAACGTCGAGGGTCTGGCCACCGTCATCCCGTTCCACCGCGCCGTGACCGCCGACCCGGCCTTCATCGGCGACGGCGAGAAGTTCGACGTGCACACCCGCTGGATCGAGACCGAATGGGACAACACCGTCGAGCCGTTCACCGGTGGCGACCCGATCGAGGAGGACGACACGCTGCCCCGGCAGACCGTCGTCGTCGAGGTCGGTGGACGCCGCCTGGAGGTCTCGCTTCCCGGTGACCTGGCGCTCGGCGGTGGCGGCGGCGCCGCGGCCGGCGCGGCCATCCGCAAGAAGCCCAAGCCGCGCAAGCGCGGCGGTGGCGGCGGCGCGGCGGCCTCCGGCGACTCGGTGACCGCGCCCATGCAGGGCACCGTGGTCAAGGTGGCCGTCGAAGAGGGCCAGCAGGTCTCTGCCGGCGACCTGGTCGTGGTCCTGGAGGCGATGAAGATGGAGAACCCGGTCACCGCGCACAAGGACGGCACCATCACCGGCCTGGCGGTGGAGGCCGGCGCGGCCATCACCCAGGGCACCGTGATCGCCGAGATCAAGGACTAGTCAACCCGCCCAGTGGCCACTTATGGCACGGATTCTTGCGAATCCTGTGCGATAAGTGGCCATTCGGCATTTCTGCGGAGGTGTAGATGGAACCCGTCGAGATCAACAACGGCCAGTGGTACCTGCGCGGGCTGCGCTGCGATGACCGCGTCGACGACCGGCCGGCGCTGACCGACCTGGGCGAGGACGACCTGGACTATGTCCACGACGCCGCCGACGGCTGGGCCGACGACACCCGCTACACCTGGGCGGTCTGCGAGCCGACCACCGGGGAGATGCTCGCCGAGATCGCCCTGGACCCGGTCTCGGGATACCTGTCCAGCCGGGCCCGACCCGGTTTCGAGGATGTGGCCGCCATCTCCGAGGACACCGTGCGCCGCTACGCCGCGGCGGTGCTCGGCCTGCAGGTGCACACCTGACGGGTCGCTAACGCTCGTCGATATCGGCGCCCGTCGCCAGATCACCGCATTCCACCTCGACGACGTCGTCGCGCCCGCGCAGGAACGGACCCGCCCCGACGTCACCGTGCAACCGAACCAGCAGGGCCGCCCAATGCCTGCGGGCGATGACGACGGGATGCCCGGGCGTGCCCGCGAACATCGCTCGGGCCAGTCCCGACGGCGTGGCACGCGCCATGGCCAGCACGCGTGCCACCACCGCGGCGTCGACATCGGGGGTGTCGACCAGCTGGATCACGACGTACCCGGCGTCGGCACCGGAAAGCTCGCCCAGCCCGGCCCGCAACGAGGCCGACAGGCCGTCGCGCCAGCCGGTGGCGTACACGGCGCGCGCGGGCGGCGGTGGCGCGACCTCGTCACCGGCGGCGGCACCGAGCACCACCACCACCTCATCGCAGCCGCCACCGACCGCCGCCTGCACTGCGCGCCGGAGCCAATCACCTTCTTCGGCAAGGACTTTGGGCATGCCGTACCGGCTGCCCGCACCCGCGGCCAGCACCACCGCGGCGGCACCCTCCGGTCGGCGATCCGGTGTCATGGCTCAAGTCTGACGACATCCGGCGCCCCGCTGTTCACCGGGAGGCTGTTTGCGCAGCGAAAACAGGCGTAGGGTCGGATCAGGTTGAGTTCACAGCCGGTGACACGCCCGACTGATGGAGCCCGCCATGTCCTCTCCGGAATCCACCGCCTGCTCGGCGTCGACGCCGCATCCGGCGCCCGGCACCGCCGCCTTCGCGGTCCGCCACCACCCGCCGGCGGCAATGGTGGTGTGCGTGCACGGCGAACTCGACGCCGCCAACGCCCGGCCGTTCAGCAACTTCGTCCAACAGCACCTGGCCCACACCGATCAGTTGATCCTTGACCTCTCGGCCATCGAATTCTTTGGCACCGAGGCCTTTTCGATGCTGCACACGGTCAGCGTGGCGGCGGCGGGCAAGGGTGCGCGCTGGGTGCTGCTGCCCAGCGCGGCGGTCAGCCGGGTGCTGCGGATCTGCGATCCCGACGGCGCGCTGCCGACCGCGGCGCACCTCGATGACGCCGTGATCCGGGTGAACGGACAGCCGCCGCGGCTACTGCAACTCGTCGCGAAGCCGCGCTAGCGACCGGGCCAGCAGACGCGAGACGTGCATCTGCGATATGCCGACCCGCTCGGCGATCTGCGACTGCGTCATCGACTCGAAAAACCGCAGGATCAGTACGGTCCGCTCGCGCTCGGGCAGCTTCGACAACAGCGGGCGCAGCGCCTCGCGGTTCTCGATCTGATCCAGCGCGTTGTCCGGTGACCCGAGCGTATCGGCGATGGCCGGTGCCTCGTCATCGCCGGAACCGCCGCTGTCGATGGACAACGTGTTGTACGAACTGCCGGCGATCAAGCCCTCGACGACCTCCTGGCGGTCCATGTCGAGTTCGGCGGCCAGTTCCGACGGCGTCGGCGCGCGCCCCAGCCGCTGTGACATCTCGGCGGTCGCGGCGCCCAGGCGCAGGTGCAGTTCCTTCAGCCGGCGCGGCACCTTCACCGACCAACCGTTGTCCCGGAAGTGCCTGCGGACCTCGCCCATGATGGTCGGCACCGCGTAGGACGCGAAATCCGATCCGGCGTCCACGTCGAACCGGTTCACCGCGTTGACCAGACCGACGCGGGCCACCTGGACCAGATCATCTCGTGCCTCGCCGCGGCCCTCGAACCGGCGCGCGATGTGATCGGCCAGCGGAAGGCAGCGGGTCACGATCCGTTCGCGCTGACGCTCGTGCTCTGCCGAGCCGTCGCGCAGTTCGCCGAGTACGCGAAACATCTCGATGACGTCGGCGTATTCCGAGTTCACTGCAGAAGACTCGCTCGCCGTGCAGTGAGGGAGATACCGAAGATCCTCCCGGTGTCGGCGTGCTGCCCGTTGACGAAGGTGCTGACCTCGTCGGTCAGGGAGCTCAGCACGTGCCAACTGAAGCTGCCCGGTGCCACGACGTCGTCCTCGTCGCTGCTGCAGGTGGCCGAGGCCTGGATCACCAGCGCGTCCTCGCGGGGCTTGATGGTGACGGTCAGTGTCGACCCGGGCACCGCAGCCTTCACCAGCCTGGTGCAGGCCTCGTCGACGGCGAGTCGCAGATCGGAGACGGCGTCGAAGTCCAGATCCTCGAAGGTCGCGGCCGCGGCGATCAGGACGCGCAGCACCGCCAGATTCTCCAAGCTGGCGGCGACCCGAAGCTCTACCGATCGATCACCCTCGGCGGCCGCTTCATGCGCGCCCGTTTCCTGCTGCACCATATGACCTCCCGGCATGTCCGCTCGGAGGTTACCCCACGCCGGTCCACCGCTAACCAACGGAACCACCCCCGACCCGCAGGGTGTCCGAGTTCCCGACAACACGCTGGCATGGTTCATGCCCGGTCAGATGATGGCTTTGATATCGCATGGTGCATGCCGGTACCCCTGCATCGGACGGCGCCAAACCTCGCAGCAATCCTTGGCCGAGCGGCGTTTCCCGCTGCGCGCCATGGGTATTCCGCCGATATGACCAGTGAACCTGTACCCCCCGAAGTTCCGGTCGCCGATGCCGTGGAACAGTCCCGTGATGCCACCGAACAGGTGCCCGATGAGGAGGCCGCCACGACGGCCGGATCGTCGTTGGACAGCCCGCCGTTGGAGGCGCCCGCCGCGGACTGGCAGGAACAATCGATCGACGCCGGGACGGGCCTGGACGACGACGAGCGGTGAGGACCGGCACCGACGGCGCGAATGGCACTGGGGCCGAGGGGGTGTTTGCATCACCGTCACGGTGGGAACACCCGGGTCATGTTGGTACGCAGAATAGCCCGCCCGTTGTTGTCGGCCGCTTTCATCGGACAGGGCATCGAAGCCCTCAGGGATGTGAAGCCGGCCGCTGAGGTCGTCCAGCCCACCCTGGACGGATTGCAGTCGCTGCCCGAACCGGTCGCTGCGAAGGTGCCCGACAATGCGGTCACCGTGGCACGTATCAACGCCGCCGTCCAGATCGGCGGTGGTGTGCTGCTGGCCACCGGCAAGGTTCCCCGGGTGGCCGCCGGACTGTTGGCCGCCACGGTCATTCCCGCCAATCTCGGTAAGCACATGTTCTGGGAAGAAACCGATCCCGTCGCCAAGGCCGAGAAGCGCCGCGCGTTCCTGACCGACCTGAGTCTGATCGGCGGACTGGTGCTGGCGTCGGCCGACACCGCAGGCAAGCCCTCACTCGGATGGCGCGGCCGGCGCGCCGGTCGCCGTGTCGCACAGGCGGTGTCCGAGCGGATGCCATCTTCGAGTGACAGCGTGCTGGACTCCGAGCTGGCCGAGAAGTTGGGCCACGGTGTGCATGTCGGTGTGGAGCGCGGTCGCGGTCTGGCCGACGCCGCCCGCGAACGCGGTGTGCCGCTTGCGACGTCGGCGCTGGAGACCGCCTACGACTCGCTGGGCACCGCCTACGACCGCAGCGCCGCCGCGCTGCACAAGGGTGCCGAGAGAAGCGCACCGATCGCCAAAAAGGCGCGCAAGCGCAGTGCCGAACTCGCCGAGACGGCGCTCGACCGCAGTTCCGCCGCATTGGAGCGCAGTTCCGCTGCACTGGAGCGGGCCGCCGAGAAGAGCGCGCCGTTGGCCGCTGAGGCGCGCCGGCGCGGTGCCGAGCTCGCCGAGACCGCCATCGAGCAGGGCAGTGACCAGGTCTCGTCGGGATGGCGCCGGGTGCGTAGCAAGATCTGATACCTATGGGTGTCTCACCCCCACTTCCTGCCCCGGCCGGCCCGATATCGGCGGCGCTGATCGCGCAGCTGTCCGGCCGGGTGCAGGATCTGACCCGGGTGAGACCCGATCGCGCCGACCCGATGGGCCGTGACGTGCAACTGGCGCTGTTCGTCACCTACGAACTGTCCTGTCGCGGCTTCGCCGGCACCGACCCGGATTGGGAATCCGACCCCGACCTGATCGGCTTGCGCGGACGCTTGGAGCGGGTGTTCTGCGACCATCTGCGCCATTGCGTCGGCGATATCAGCGATGTCTCGGCACCGGCCGAGCTGTGCCGGCTGGCCGGTGAACCGCCGGATGATCCGGAGCACGATTCACCGCACGAGAGCCCCGCGCATTTCCTGTGCAGCATCGGCAGCCGGCAGCAGATGTGCGAGTACCTCGTGCATCGCTCGCCGTATCACCTCAAGGCCGCCGACGCTCAGGCCTGGGTGCTGCCGCGCCTCACGGCCGCACCGAAGGCGGCGCTGGCCGAAGTGCATTACGCACACCTGCACCGACGGCCGTACACCCAGGTGATGGCGGCCGCCGGTCTCGACGACGGATACTTGGCCTACCTGCACACTGTGCCCGCCGAGTCGCTGGCCGTCGTCAACCTGATGTCGATGTTCGGGCTGCACCGCAGCATGCGTGGGGCCGCGCTGGGTCATCTTTCGGCCACCGAGATCACCACGCGTGCCGTCGACCGGCGGCTGGTGCAAGCGCTGCGGCGCCTGGATGCACCGCCGCAGTGCGCCGACTTCTACGCCGAACGCGCCTACGCTGCGCCAGGCCGCGGGCAGGTCGTCGATCACCTGCTGAGCACCGAGCCGGACCTTGAGGGCGATGTCGTGTTCGGTATCCGGGCCCGCGATGTCGTCGAGGGCAGACTGGCCGAGCACATGGTGAAGTGCTGGGCCGATGGTGACACCTCGCTGCTGCGTCCGCTCTGAGCCAGGCTCAGCCGAACTCGGAGCGCAGGGCGGCCAGCAGCGGCGCGGCCGCCTCGGCCAGGAACTGGTCCTGCGAGTCGCCGCCGACCTGGATCAAGGCCACATCGGTGAAGCCCGCGTCGCGGTACTCCCCCACGGCCTGGATGATCGGGTCGAGGTCCGGGCCGCACGGTATCGAGGACGCCACATCCTCGGGCCGGACGAACTGGCTGGCCGCGGCGAACCCGGCCGGCGTCGGCAGGTCCGCGTTGACCGACCAGCCGCCGGCGAACCAGCGGAACTGGTCATGGGCGCGGGCGACAGCGGCCTCACGGTCGGGATCCCAGCACACCGGTAGCTGGCCGATGACACGGCCCTCCGGCACACCCATGGGTTGGCGGATGCGCTGCCAGTTCTGCACCACCTCGCCGTCGGGCGCGGTGTTGATCAGATGGTCGGCCAGCACCGCCAGCATGTCCATCGACCGCTCGCCGGTGATGGACACCGCGATGCCGACCGGGTCGTCCGGGACGTCCCAGATCCGGGCCGAATCGACCGCGAAGTACTCGCCGTGGAAGTCCACCAGATCGCCGCTGAACAGTTCGCGGATCACCTTGATGGCCTCGGCCAGCATCTCCAGCCGGCGCGGTGCGGCGGGCCAGCCCGCACCGACGACATGTTCGTTGAGGTTCTCCCCGCTACCGACACCGAGCGTGAAGCGCCCGTCGGCCAACAGTTGCACGGTCGCGGCCTGCTGGGCCACCAACGCCGGGTGATACCGCATGGTGGGACAGGTGACAAATGAGTAGAGCCCCACCCGCGATGTCATCTGCGCGACCGCGCCCAGCACCGCCCACGCATTGGGGGCGTGTCCCTGACTGGTCAGCCAGGGAGTGAAGTGGTCACTGCAGACCTCGAAGTCGAATCCGACCTGCTCGGCCGACACTGCATGCCGCACAAGGTCTTTCGGTCCGGCCTGCTCGGTCATGAGGGTGTATCCGAAAGTGGTCATGGCCTCGGCATACCCGAGCCGACAGTCGGACAAACGCGCACCTCAGTCCTGCGAGCGGGCCCGCAGGATCAGCGGGAAGGCGATCCAGAAGCCCACGATGCCCAGGGCGGTGATCAGGCCGGCCAGTACACCGGCTTCCACATCCAGCACGGCGCCGAAGATCAGCACCATCACCCCGGCAAGGGTGAGGGCGAGCAGCAGGATGCCCGCATAGGCCAGTTGGTGAGCCGTCTGGACGACCACGTCCAGCCGGTGCCTGCGGAACATCAGGCGGTGGATGCCGATCGGCGCGATCAACAGCACCGTTGCCGCGATCGAACACGAGACCGTCCACAGGTACACCATGCGCAGTTCACCGCGCAGATCCTCGAAGCCGTCATGGAACGGCAGGGTCAACAGCAGGCCGGTGAGCAACTGCACGCCGGTCTGCACCACCCGCAATTCCTGCAAAAGGCTGGACCAGTTACGGTCCAGCCTTTGCACACTCGTCTCGTTACGGACGTCCTCGTTCCAGCGCCGATCATGCTCCAGTCGGTCCATGTCGAGCGCCGGACATCAATACCAGGCGCGCCTACCCGCGACGGGTCGACCGATCGAGCCCAGCAGCCAGAACACCGCCCCGGCCACCAGCAGGATGATCCCGGCCACCCACAGCAGATAGACGTCCAGCACGAATCCCAGGACGAGCAGGATTGCACCAAGAACTATCACGACACCCTCACTTCCATCGTTCCCATCGAACTCGGCTGCGGCAGCTTGCAATCGGCCACCTTAGGATTGACCCCCGCGTAGTTGAGGGGCCCGGCGACAACTGTCAGCGCTATGGAACCCGCTGTCGCACAGTTGGTTTCTCCACCCTCGAAGTAGTCGCGCTGCCATGCCGCGAACACCCCGATCAACAACCAGATCAGCACCACCGTGCCGATGAGTCCGCGTCCCATCCGAGCCTCCATTGCTTGCGCTGTTGCGTCGCGGGGATACCCGGCTGACGGTTACGTCAAACGTCCGGCGCACGCGCACTGCGATGCGGCTATCGGCTGTTTGGGCCCGAGGCGGGCGGGCAACCCATTATCTGCGGGCAGATCGCCCGCACGATCACCAATCCACTCAGGTAGCGGAAAGGGTTGATATGACGGACAAGAAGACCGGTCCCCAAGAGGGACTCAGTGGCGTCGTCGAGGACGTCAAGGGCAAGACCAAGGAAGCGGTCGGTACGGTCACCGGCCGTGACGATCTGACCCGCGAGGGTGAGGCACAACAGGACAAGGCCCAGGCCGAGCGCGACGCGGCGAAGAAGGAAGCCGAGGCCGATTCGGCCCGCGCCGGCGCCGACGCCGCAGAACAGCGCCAAAAGGCCGAGCAGCGCCCCTGACCGGGGTGCGCTCTTCGCGAACCGGCCCAGCCCGGCTCCCCCGCGGGGCTGGGCCTTTTCGTGTTGTCTACCCGTCGATCAGCTGGCGGGGCGCTGGCGGACCACCTCGGGGTGCGCCTCGTACCAGCGTTGCTCCAGCCTGCGCACGCGGTGATGCTCCACGGCCATCCACAGCGCACCGATCACGAACCCGGCCGCCGACAACGAGCCTAACGTCAGGCCGACATCGTGGTGCCGGGTGGCAAAGGCGGCCAGACAGCCGACAAAGAGCACCAGTGACACCCCGATGACGATGAGCGCGGGCATGATCACGTTGTCTTTCATGGATTCGCCGGCGTGCGTCCGCGTCGTGCGCGTGTGATCTACAGGATCTTTGGGACCTTTCATGGCCAACCCTCCTGAATCCCTTCGGTCCGTTGCCGGGCCTATGTGCCAGGGTAGGCCTGTCCGGCGACTCGCGGTCGCGATCAGCCGAACCCGCCGATGGCCGGCAGCCCCATGGTGAGCACCACCAGCATCAGCAACATCAGGAACCAGCCGGCACCCTGCCAGGCCCACCATGATCGACCGGTTCGCCACAACCGATAGGTCCGCAGGAAGGCGCGCACACCGGCGCCGAACAAGATCACCGGCGCCCCGAGCCCCAAGACGATTCGCTGCGGCCGTCCACATGCCGCGGAGTCGGTGACGGCACCGTCGCAGCCGCCGGCCACCACCGCGGCGACGACGAGGAAGGCGACGCCCAGCACGCCGCAGATCAGCGCGAACCGGGCCGCCGCCCGGGTCTCGGGATCATCGTGCCGCAAGGACCTGCCCATGCCGACTGGGTGCCCAGGTTGGTCGACGACAAACGTCAGGGGTCCACGCGCAGATGGGCGGTCAGCAGTAACCGGTCGTACACGCTGCGATGCGGTAACAGGTCCTGATAGTCCAGTTCCAGGAAGTCCTTGACGATCTGTTCACTGAGGGCCCTCAGCTCGGTGCCGGTCGCCTGCGCGCGCCACTGGAGCAATTCGAAGGCCGCGACCGATCCCACCCGGTAGATCAGCATGAGCATGCCCTTGGCGTGCTCGATGCCACTGCGCGCCTCGGCGAACTCGGCGACGGCCTCGTCGACACGTGCCTGCTGACGGCGCGCGTCGGCGTGTCGTACCGGCGTCACATCGACGTAGAACCCGTGCGTGCCGATGACGGCCTCACCCGCGTCGTCGAACAGTTGATCGGCGACCACCACCACGTGGTGGGTGTCGCCGCGGGTGTCGATGATCCGGTGCCGCGTGCTGAAAGCCGCTGCGGTACGGCGCACTTCGTCCAGCGTGGCGGCGACCTGTCCGTAATCGTCGGGATGCTTGTGGGCGAGCACGAGGTCGGTGGTGGGGTGTGCCGTGCCCGGCTCGTACCCGTGCAGCAGCTCGACTTCGGCCGACCACTCCCATCGCTCATCGGCGAAGTAGAACCGGAACCAACCGACGCGCTGGGGCGTCCCCCCGACGAGCCCACGCCCGACAGGCGGTTGCTCGTCGATCGCATCGTCCGTCATCTCACGACGAATTATGCACGCTACTCCAGTTCTTCGGCGATGCGCTTGATAGCCAAAAGGCGACGATCCCATTGCTGACCGATTGCGGTGAGCTCGGCACCGAGCGCACTCAATCTGGCACCCAGTGCCCGGTACCGGATCTCGCGGCCCGCGGGTACCGCCTCCACCAGACCGGCTCCGGACAGCACCGACAGATGCTTGGCGATGGCCTGTCTGCTGACCGGCATCCGGGTGGCCAGCGCGCTGGCGGACAGATCGGCCGATCCCAGCTCGGTCAGTATGCGCCAGCGGGTTTCGTCGGCCAGCACCGCGAGCATGACGGGTGGCTCGGCCGTCACGCCGAGCCCTCCAGGAAGTGGACCAGATCGTCGAGTTCGGCCTTCCAGCCACCGCTGTTCTCGGCGTGTGCCGTCGCCGGATCCTTCAGCTCCTCGAATCCGTTCTCCAACACCGAGAGTCGGGTGCCGATATCGATGGCGTTCAGCTCGAAGCGCACCACGGTCGAGTTGCCGCGCACCGGATCGGTATCGGAGTCCCGGGCCCACCGGTACACCAGCAGGGCCGGCGCCTCGACCTGCTCGACGACCAGCCGGAACCGGCCGTGCCCGGACCAGCCGAAGTAGCCCTTTCCGCCGGGCACGGCATCGAATTCGGCGCTGTCGCCGAGCCATTGGGAGATCAGGTCCTTCTCGGTGAGCGCCGCCCAGACCTTGTCCGGCGATGCGGCGATATCGATGGTGCGGGTGATCTCGAGGGTGGTCATGTCGCCTCCTGGCGTCGGGGATTATCTGCAACTACAGAGTTGCACACACGTGAGCTTTGATGCAACCTCCTGGTTGCATGTCGGGAGCCCTTCGTACCATGCCCGGGTGCGCATCACGACCTTCGCCGTCACCGGCGCCATCTCGGGCGGGCTGGCACTGTCCGGCGGCGCCGACGGTCCCGTCGCGTTGTCGGCGGCGGTGCTCACCCCGCTGCTGCTGGCCGCGGCGCCCCACGTCCTCACCGGTCTGCGGACCCCGGCCCCGGGCGAGAATCCGATCGACGCGATGTCGGGCACCGAGTTCGAGGACTATGTTGCGCGGATAGCCCGCTCGTGTGGCGTATCGGTGATCATGACGTCGGTGACCGGCGACTGGGGCGTCGACCTGGTCGTCGGGAAGCGTCCGGACCGGCTGGCCATCCAGTGCAAACGCGTCGCACGACCCGTCGGCGCGGCCGCCGTGCAGGAGGTCGTTGCCGGCGCCGCGATGCAGGACTGCACCCGCACCATGGTCGTCACCAACAACGGGTTCACGCCGGCCGCCCGCGCGTTGGCCGAGCGGCACGATTGCACGCTGGTCGGCGGGCCCGACCTGCCGCGGCTGAAGAAGCTGATCCGCGAACTGACCGCGCCGGCGCGCTGATCAGCCGGCCGCCAGCACGTCGCGCACCGCGTCCACGGCCGCGTCCAATTCGGCGAGCGAGACCGTCAACGCCGGCCGGAACCGCACCGAATCCGGGCCGCTGGCCAGCATGATCACCCCGCGGTCCCACAGTCTGCGGACGAGTTCGTCGCGCTGCGCCGCCGACGGCAGACTGAAGGCACACATCAGGCCCCGGCCGCGGGGATCCAGCACACGGTCGGGGAATTCAGTTGCCAGCCAACGCAACCGGTCGAGCAGATGCCGACCGGCGACCGCCGCATTGTCGAACAGCTGCTCGGACTCGATGACCTCCAGGATGCGCCGGGCGCGCACCATATCGGTGAGGTTGCCGCCCCAGGTCGAGTTGATCCGGGAGCTGACGCTGAACACGTTGTCGACGACCTCGTCGACACGCCGGCCCGCCATCACGCCGCAGACCTGGGTCTTCTTGCCGAACGCCACCACGTCCGGGGTGACGCCGAGCTGCTGGTAAGCCCATGCCGTGCCGGTGATGCCGCAGCCCGTCTGCACCTCGTCGAAGATCAGCAGGGCGTCGAACTCATCGCACAGCTCGCGCATGGCCGCGAAGAACTGCGGACGCATGTGCCGGTCACCGCCCTCGCCCTGCACCGGTTCGGCGATGAAGCAGGCGATGTCATGCGGATGGGCCTCGAACGCCGCGCGGGCCTGACGCAGGGATTCGGCCTCCAGGGCTTCGGTATCCGCCCCCGGGCTGACATACGGCGCGTCGATGCGCGGCCAGTCGAACTTCGGGAACCGGGCCACCTTGTTGGGATCGGTGTTGGTCAGCGACATCGTGTAGCCGCTGCGGCCGTGGAAGGCACCGCGCAGATGCAGCACCCGGATTCCGAGTTCCGGGTCCCTGCCGCGGGCCTCGTTGTGCCGGCTCTTCCAGTCGAAGGCCACCTTGCACGCGTTCTCCACGGCGAGCGCCCCGCCGTCGACGAAGAACAGGTGCGGCAGCGCCGGATCGCCGAGCACCCGGGCGAAGGTCTGCACGAACCGCGCCATCGGCACGCTGTAGACGTCGGAGTTGCTGGGCTTGTTGACCGCGGCCTGCGCCAACTCCGCGCGGAAGGCGGCGTCCTCGGCCAGCGCCGGATGGTTCATGCCCAGCGCCGACGAGGCGAAGAACGTGAACATGTCCAGGTAGCGCCGGCCGTCGCGGGCGTCGACGAGCACCGAGCCGCGCGAAGCGTCCAGGTCGAGCACCAGGTCCATCCCGTCGGTCAGCAGGCTCGCGCGCAGCACATCGTGCACCTGATCGGCCGTGACGGCGTGGGCGGCAGGATTCAAGACAGCGGTCATTGCGCCATCATAACGCAATCCTTACGGCTAATGCAGTTGAACGCCGGAACTATTCCGGTAGATGTACCCGACCCTCGTAAAAACTCTGTAGGATGATGGTGCTTCGCGTGCGAACGTTGGCGGCCGTCCGGATCCGTTGCAACAGGTCCTCCAGCGCCCGCGCCGAGGCGACGCGCACCAACAGCACGTAGCTCTCGTCACCGGCCACCGAATGGCATGACTCGATTTCGTCGATATGCCGGAGCCGCGAGGGAGCATCATCGGGCTGCGAGGGATCGAGAGGAGTGATGGCCACGAACGCCGACAGCATGTGCCCGACCGTTTCGGGATTGACCCGCGCGGTGTACCCGACGATGACCTCGCGTGACTCCAGCCGCCGCACCCGCGACTGGACCGCCGAGACGGACAGACCGGCGGTGGCGGCAAGGTGCGCCAGCGTCGCCCGCCCGTCGGCGACGAGTTCGCGCACCAACAGGCGGTCGATCTCGTCGAGGTGCTCGATGTCGGTCATGGGCGCACTGTATCGGAGCGCTCATGCCTGACCGCGGAATCGCGCACGCCTGGCAGCTGCGCGCGAAGTTCGCCGCGGCGCTGTCGCGGATGTACGGCTCGGAGGTGCCGGCCTACGACACCCTGGTGCAGGTCAGCGCGCAGATCAACGCCGACCATGTCGACCGGCACCCGCAGGCACAGCGGTTGGGCTCGCTCGATCGCGTCACCGCCGAGCGCCACGGCGCCGTCCGGGTCGGTACCGCCGAGGAACTGGCCGATGTGGCCGATCTGTTCTCGGCGTTCGGCATGTACCCGGTGGGCTTCTACGATCTGCGCACCGCCGCGTCCCCGGTGCCGGTGGTCTCCACGGCGTTTCGTCCGATCGACCCGGACGAGTTGGCGCGCAACCCGTTCCGGGTGTTCACGTCCATGCTGGCGACGTCGGACACCCGATTCTTCGACCCGGACCTGCGCGGTCGCGTCGAGGCGTTCCTGGCCCGTCGCCGGCTGTTCGATCCGGCACTGATCGGCACGGCACGCCGGATCGCCGCCGCGGGTGGTTGCCCGGCCGACGAGGCCGACGAGTTCGTCGCCGCCGCGGTCGCCTGCTTCGCGCTGTCCCGTGAACCGATCGACCGCGGTTGGTACGACGAGTTGTCCGCGGTGTCGGCGGTGGCCGCCGATATCGCCGGGGTCGGCACCACCCACATCAACCATCTCACCCCGCGGGTGCTCGATATCGACGCTCTGCACCGCGCGATGACCGACCGCGGTATCACCATGATCGACGATATCCAGGGTCCGCCGGCAGTCACCGGACCGCAGGTCCTGTTGCGGCAGACGTCCTTCCGGGCGCTGGCCGAACCCCGCCGGTTCCGCGCTGCGGACGGACACGTGTCGGACGGGACCCTGCGGGTCCGGTTCGGCGAGGTGGAACAGCGGGGTGTGGCGCTGACCCCGCTGGGCCGCGCGCGCTATGACGCCGCGATGGCCGAGCCCGATCCCGGCGCCGCGTGGGGCAGGCACTTCCCCGACTCCGACGCGCAGATGTGCGCCGACGGACTGGCCTACTATCACGGCGGCGATCCGGCCAGACCCGTTGTCTACGAGGACTTCCTGCCGGCATCGGCGGCCGGCATCTTCCGATCCAACCTGAACCGGGACGCACCGGCAGCCGACCGCCCCGACGATTCGCACTACAGCCAACAGCACTACAGCCAACAATGGATGGCCGACCGGATCGGCCATCAGATTCACGACCCCTACGAACTCTACGAGAAAGTCGCGTGTTCATGACCGCTGTCACCCATCCGTCGCACACATCCGCCCTGCCGACCGCCGACGATCTGCGCGCCCGGGTGCGCGCCGCGCTCGGCGCCCTGGGCTGCACCACCGAACTCGGCGATTCCGGCGCCGAAGGGCTGCCCGCGAGCAGCCCGATCACCGGCGATGTGCTCTACTCGGTGCCCGAAACCGGCCCGGCCGACGCCGAGGCCGTCATCGCCTCTGCGGCAGCGGCTTTCACCACCTGGCGCACCACCCCCGCCCCGGTGCGCGGCGCCCTGGTCGCCCGGCTCGGCGCGCTGCTCACCGAGCACAAGGCCGAGCTCGCCACCCTGGTCACCGTCGAGGCCGGCAAGATCACCTCCGAGGCGCTGGGCGAGGTGCAGGAGATGATCGACATCTGCGAGTTCGCCGTCGGCCTGTCGCGGCAGCTGTACGGCAAGACCATCGCCTCCGAGCGACCCGGCCACCGGCTGATGGAGACCTGGCACCCGCTCGGTGTCGTCGGCGTCATCACCGCCTTCAACTTCCCGGTCGCGGTGTGGGCGTGGAACACCGCCGTCGCGCTCGTCTGCGGGGACACCGTGGTGTGGAAGCCCTCCGAGCTGACGCCGTTGACCGCGATCGCGTGCCAGACGCTCATCGAACGCGCCGCCGCCGAGGTGGGCGCGCCCGCCGGCGTCGCCGGGCTGGTGCAGGGTGCCCGCGAGATCGGTGAGCAACTCGTCGACGATCCGCGGATCGCGCTGGTCAGCGCCACCGGATCGGTGCGGATGGGCCGCGAGGTGGGCCCGCGGGTGGCCGCGCGCTTCGGCAAGGTGCTGCTGGAACTGGGCGGCAACAACGCCGCAATCGTCACCCCGTCGGCCGATCTGGACCTGGCCGTGCGCGCCATCGTCTTCTCCGCCGCCGGGACCGCCGGGCAGCGCTGCACCACCTTGCGCCGCGTCATCGTGCACAGTTCCATCGCCGACACCCTGGTCGACCGGATCGCCACCGCCTACCGCAGCCTGCCGGTCGGCGACCCGTCTGCCGAGGGCACCCTGGTCGGCCCGCTGATCCACGAGCGGTCCTACCGGGACATGGTCGGTGCGCTGCAGCGGGCCGAGGCCGACGGTGGCGAGATCATCGGCGGCGATCATGTCGACCTGGGCGAGGGTTCCTACTATGTGCGCCCCGCCGTGGTGCGCATGCCGGCGCAGACCGCGGTGGTGCACGACGAGACCTTTGCCCCGATCCTCTACGTGCTGACCTACGACGACCTGGACGAGGCGATCGCATTGAACAACGCCGTCCCGCAGGGTCTCTCGTCGGCCGTCTTCACCACCGACATCCGCGAGGCGGAGCGGTTCATGGCCGCCGACGGCTCGGATTGCGGAATCGCCAACGTCAACATCGGGACCTCCGGCGCAGAGATCGGCGGTGCCTTCGGCGGCGAGAAGGAGACCGGCGGCGGCCGCGAATCCGGGTCGGATTCGTGGAAGGCCTATATGCGCCGGGCGACCAACACCGTCAACTACTCGTCCGAGTTGCCGCTGGCTCAGGGGGTCCGGTTCGGCTGATTCGGCGGGTTTTTATTATGGCCCCGTGAGCGACCAGGTCGAACAGAGAGAATTCCAGGCCGAGGCCCGTCAGCTGCTGCAGCTGATGGTGCACTCCATCTACTCCAACAAGGACTCGTTCCTGCGGGAGTTGGTCTCCAACGCCTCCGATGCCCTGGACAAGCTGCGCCTGGCGGCGTACCAGGACAAGGACCTCGACGTGGACACGTCGGATCTGCACATCGACATCGAGACGGACGCGGCCGCCCGCACGCTGACAATCCGTGACAACGGCATCGGCATGTCCCGTGACGAGGTCATCGACCTGATCGGCACGCTGGCCAAGTCCGGCACCGGCGAGCTGCGCCGCAAGCTGAGCGAGGCCAAGCAGGCCGGTGACGCCGACGATCTCATCGGTCAGTTCGGCATCGGCTTCTACTCGACGTTCATGGTGGCCGACAAGGTGGATCTGCTGACCCGCAAGGCCGGCGAGCGCACCGCCACCCGTTGGGAGTCCAGCGGTGACGGCACCTACACCATCGCGACTGTCGACGATGCCGCCCAGGGCACATCGGTGACGTTGCACCTCAAGCCCGAGGACGCCGACGACGAGCTGCACGACTACACCGCCGCGTGGAAGATTCGGCAGCTGGTCAAGAAATACTCCGACTTCATCTCCTGGCCGATCCGGATGGAGGTCGAAAAGACCGTCCCGGCCGATGAGGAAGGTGGGGAGCCCACCGTCACGACCGAGACCGAGACCATCAACTCACGTACCGCGCTGTGGGCGAAGTCCAAGAGCGAGGTCTCCGACGAGGAGTACAAGGAGTTCTACCGGCACATCGCACATGCGTGGGACGAGCCGCTCGATGTCATCGCCATGAAGGCCGAGGGCACCTTCGAGTACCAGGCACTGCTGTTCATCCCCTCGCAGGCGCCGTTCGACCTGTTCAACCGTGACGGGCACACCGGCGTTCAGCTGTATGTCAAGCGCGTCTTCATCATGGGCGACTGTGATGAGCTGATGCCCGAGTACCTGCGGTTCGTCAAGGGTGTCGTCGACGCACAGGACATGTCGCTCAACGTGTCCCGTGAGATCCTGCAGCAGGATCGCCAGATCAAGGTCATCCGACGCAGCCTCACCAAGAAGGTGCTGTCGGCGATCAAGGACCTGCAGGCCAACCGCCCGGACGACTACGCCACGTTCTGGACGCAGTTCGGCCGCGCGTTCAAGGAGGGCCTGCTCTCCGACGCCGACAACCGCGACACCCTGCTGGGACTGTCGTCGTTCGCCTCGACACACTCCGAGGACACCCCGACCACGCTGGCCGATTACGTGGGCCGGATGAAGGACGACCAGGAGCAGATCTTCTACGCGACAGGTGAATCGCGTCAGCTGCTGGAACGCTCACCGCATCTGGAGGCCTTCAAGGCCAAGGGCTACGAGGTGCTGCTGCTCACCGACCCGGTCGACGAGGTGTGGGTCGAGACCGTGCCGGAGTTCGACGGCAAGGCACTGCAGTCGGTGGCCAAGGGCGAGGTCGACCTCGGTGCGACCGACGAGGACAAGCCGGAGCACGGCGATTTCGCCGATCTGCTCGCCTGGTTGCAGGAGACGCTCGACGAGCATGTGAAGGAGGTCCGGCTGTCGACGCGATTGACATCGTCGCCGGCCTGCCTGATCACCGACACCTTCGGCATCACGCCGCAGCTGGCGCGCATGTACAAGGCCTCCGGCCAGGACGTGCCGGTCGGCAAGCGCATCCTGGAGCTCAACCCGGACCATCCGCTCGTCACCGGGATGCGCCAAGCGCTCACGGACTCCGCAGACGGCCTTGATGACGCAGCCCAGTTGCTGTACGGGACAGCGCTTCTCGCCGAGGGTGGGTCGCTCGACGATCCGGCTCGGTTCGCCGCCATTCTTGCCGACAGGTTGGCCAAGACCTTCTAGAGGTCACCGGCTCCGGCCCACTGTGTAATTTTCAAGGTGCACTGAGGCTTTGGGTTATGCGGCGACCGGTAGGTCGGTCATGGTGCGTCGGGCATGCGAGCGCAGGTGCGCTGGTTCGGGTCCGGTCGGGTCGTGTGGTGGGATGAACCAGGGGTGCCGATCGGGGCCGAGGTAAACCTGCCAACCACCGTGGTGGATCTGGGTGTGGTGTAGTCGACAGAGCAGCACCCCGTTGTCCAGACTTGTCTCGCCCCCGGCGCCCCAGGGTTGAATGTGGTGGGCGTCGCACCACGACACCGGCCGCCCACACCCCGGATGCGCACAGCCCTTGTCCCGTATCCCCAACGCTTTACGGATCGCAGGAGTGAACAGTCGCTCGCTGCGCCCGACATCGAGTGGGACCCCGGTGTGATCGACGACCACCGAGGTCAGCGTGGAGTCACACGCGATCAGATCGGCGGTCGCCGCGCTGACGGGCCCACCGAAGCCGAGGGAATCCACGTTGTCGTCACCGCGCTGCCCCGGGCGAATGAGCGTGACGTGCGGCAGCACCCCACCGGACATCGGTCGTGTCGACTGCGACAAGTAGGTGCGCAAGATCTGCCCGATCGCATCACCCCGGCGTCTATCGACCGACCGGGGATCCGGGGACCCATCCGGCAGCGGGACCGGCCGGCACAACGGATCCAACGCCGCACACAATTCCTCCCCGGTCCCCACGTCCAGATCCAACGTGGCCTCGAATCGGCCCTCGCCGTTCTGGACCAGGGTCATCTCGTTGAGGTCGGTGTCCTCGGCGACCGGCACCGCACGCTGCTCCGGCGGCAGGCTCGCGGTCTTGTCGATGGCGATCGCGCGGGCCTTCGAGTCCACCTGAGCCGGGGTGGTCTGGATCATCAGCGTGCGCACCACCGTGGCCCGGTCCTGCTCGGGCAGCTCGACCCGGCGCTCGATATGGCCCACACCCTTACCGACCGCGTCGACGAACTCGATGCCCAACCCACCCATACGCTGCGACCGCGTCAACGCCGGCAGACCGGGCGCCGCGCGCCCCACCCGCACCGCGCGCTGCGCGGCACCCGGCGACATCCCCAGCGCGGTGAGCAGATCCGCCCCGCTGCGCAGGCGTTTGCGCGCAGGCACCCCCAAACGCTCCGCCGCCGCCACGGCCTGGGCGATCACATGATCAGTGAGGTTGCGGATGGTCACCGCGGCCGTCAGCACCGCCAACAGCGCCGCCTCGTCGACCACCTTCCGCGGACACTCCAGCAGATGAAACAACGTCCGCCCGACATCATCATCGGGTGGAACAGACGGTGCGAGATCATCGATCAGCGCATCAATGAAAGAACTGAAATGGGTGGCGTCCATCCCGGGACCCAACCTTTCGGACAAGGCCAAACACACACACGCCCCATAAGGGGCAACACAGCTCAGACCAACCCTCGTCAGGGTCGTCGAACCTTTCGACGGCTCAGTGCCGCCGACACGGGCTCACCTGGAGAGCGGGAGCCACTTCGCTTCGAACTTGTGTTCGAGTCTATGCCGGATCTGAGCACCGCGCAACTGTTATGTCTCAAGACATCGGTGACAGTTCTGCATCAGGACATCGGTGACACTTTGAGGGGTCTCGGTGGTGACACTTCTGCCTTGAAGCTCAGGTGGTGGCTGTCAATGAACCCATCGATCCTCGTGTCCGCCTGGCGATCGCCCAGTGGCCCGACGACGCGCCTCGCGGGGCGGTCTCGACGTTCTGCGCCGAGCAGGGGATATCTCGAAAGTCGTTCTACGAGTTACGTAAACGGGCCATGGCGGACGGGCCGGCCGCGGTGCTCGAACCTCGGACACGCCGACCGAAATTGAGCCCGTCGACGCTGAGCGCTGAGGTCAAAGCTCGCGCCGTGGCCGTGCGGTCCGCGCTGGAGGCCTCCGGTCTGGATCACGGGCCGATCAGCGTGTACGAGAAGATGCGCTCGATGGGCCTTGGTGAGGTTCCGTCCACGGCGGCGCTGTCGCGCATCTTCCGTGAGGCTGGTGTGGCTCGTGTGGAGCCGAAGAAGAAGCCCCGCTCGACGTGGCGGCGGTTTGTCTATCCATGCCCGAATGCCTGCTGGCAACTCGACGCCACCGGGTACGTGCTGACCGGTGGCCGCACGTGTGTGATCTTCCAGCTCATCGACGACCACTCCCGCTACGCGGTCGC